>JACKKG010000001.1:1022500-1622500 GCA_020637515.1 Rhodobacter sp.
GCTTCGCACTGGCATCAGGATTGTGATGTGCAGGATAGGTGGTAGGCTTTGAAGCGGGAACGCCAGTTCTCGTGGAGCCTCCCTTGAGATACCACCCTTCGCACTCTTGATGTCTAACCGCGGCCCGTCATCCGGGTCCGGGACCATGCATGGTGGGGAGTTTGACTGGGGCGGTCGCCTCCCAAATCGTAACGGAGGCGCGCGAAGGTTGGCTCAGAGCGGTCGGAAATCGCTCGTTGAGTGCAATGGCAGAAGCCAGCCTGACTGCGAGACTGACAGGTCGAGCAGAGTCGAAAGACGGCCATAGTGATCCGGTGGTCCCAAGTGGGAGGGCCATCGCTCAACGGATAAAAGGTACGCTGGGGATAACAGGCTGATGATGCCCAAGAGTCCATATCGACGGCATCGTTTGGCACCTCGATGTCGGCTCATCTCATCCTGGGGCTGAAGTCGGTCCCAAGGGTATGGCTGTTCGCCATTTAAAGAGGTACGTGAGCTGGGTTTAGAACGTCGTGAGACAGTTCGGTCCCTATCTGCCGTGGGTGTAGGAGACTTGAGAAGAGTTGCCCCTAGTACGAGAGGACCGGGGTGAACGCTCCACTGGTGGACCTGTTGTGGCGCCAGCCGCAGTGCAGGGTAGCTATGAGCGGACAGGATAACCGCTGAAGGCATCTAAGCGGGAAGCCCCCTTCAAAACAAGGTCTCCCTTGAGGGCCGTGGTAGACCACCACGTCGATAGGCCGGAGATGTAAGCGCAGCAATGCGTTCAGTTGACCGGTACTAATGGCCCGATTGGCTTGATCTGATCCAGTAACAGCATGACTGTCCTGGTAGACGCTTCACGAAACAAAGACAGTGGCGAAAGCCGCCGATGGGTCCGTTCCTCCTCTGGTTTGGTGGTCATAGCGACGGCTAAACACCCGATCCCTTCCCGAACTCGGCCGTTAAGGGCCGTCACGCCGATGGTACTGCGTCTCAAGACGTGGGAGAGTAGGTCACCGCCAAACTTGAAGAGTAACGGACAATCTCTCCCTATCGACGATCAATACAATACCCGAACTGACAACAAATGGCGCGGGGTGGAGCAGCCCGGTAGCTCGTCAGGCTCATAACCTGAAGGCCGCAGGTTCAAATCCTGCCCCCGCAACCAAAATCCTGAAAGATATCAAACGCTTAGACGATGGTATATGGATACCACGGGCCTTTTGTGCGGTTACATCAACGCCACATCAACACCACGACCGAAAAACCGCATTCGACCGCGTCCGCGAGCAATCGCCGACAGTCGGGGGCTGTTATGGGCAGTTTTGGGCTGTGTCCGCTTCCCCGTCTACGTCGGCAAAGGCCGCACCCCCCGATCCGCGCGCGAGCTACCCTTCAAAAGCCTCGATCAGCTCCGGGCCTTCCGCATCGACCCGCCCCACCGCCGGGCCAACCTCATGCGACCTCAGCTGCGCGGCGTCGATCTGCATGGCCTCGACCAGCGGCGCGCCTGACAGCCAGTCGTCATAGAAGGTCGAGGCCAGGATGACCGGCATGCGGTCGTGAAGATGGGCAATCGGTTCCATCGCGGCCCGGGTCATGATCGCGAAGGTGATGCCTGAGAAATCCTGCAGCGACACGCGCGACCAGAGCCCGGCAAAGCAGAGGCCCGGTTCGTTGCGTTCGGTGGTGATGAAAAAGGGCCGTTTGGCTCCCTTCGGCCCCTGCCATTCATAGTACCCCTGCGCCGGGATCAGGCAATGCCCGTACCGATAGGCCTCGCGAAAGAAGGGTTTGCTGGCGGCTTCTTCGGAGCGCGCATTGAACACCAGCGGGGCCTCGGCCAGCGTTTTGCGCCACCAATGCGGCACAAACCCCCAGCGCGCCAGCTCCAGCGACCGATCCGCCCCGGCGTTCAGAACAAGGGGCGCCAGGCTGGTGGGCGGAATGTTCCAGCGCCGCCGTCGGGGCTCGTCCGGTGGCGGGGGCGCAGCCTTTCCGGTCAGCCAGTCGTGATACTGCTGCCAGGTCATGCTTCCGGAGACGTATCGTCCGCACATGGGGAGAGTGTACAGGGGGGCAGGGGAAATGGAAGAGGAGTGGGAAAAGTACGGTCGGGCGAAACGGCCCAGACCCGCAATTCGCCACTCTGCATTACGTCGTAGTGCAGCTTCAGCAAAGCGGCCATTCGCTGCGCGTGCGCAGTGTGCCGGAAGACACGCACCGCCGCGTCCCGAAGCCGCGCCATCCCATCGACCTGGCGTGATCGCCCTCGATGCTCATCGGATCTCGAGCACCCGCACTTCCTTGATGTGAGAGCCAACCTGGTATTCAACCTCGTCGCCCACCTGCGCATCGAGCAGGGCTTGGCCGAGCGGGGTGTGAAGGCCGATCTTGCCGTCGTCTGGCGCGTTCTGGCCCTCGACGAGGGTGAAGGCGAGCTTCTTTCCGTCGGTCATGCTCTCGACCTTGACCTTGGAGCCCAGTGCGATGGTCGGTTCCGTGGCAACTCGGCTCGCTGCAGTGAAGAGATCGCTGCCCGCTGGCGGCTCGAACGAAAGGCTCGCCTGTTCCGGCCGCCCTGACGCCGCAGAAGCGGCGGCCCCAGGCCTGGTTTCGGCCCTAGCTTGCGCAGGCGGCTCTTCGACGTTGGACCTGGTGTCCTCGGCGAGACGGGTCAAAAGCGTCATCGCGTCGAGACGCTCGGAATGCTTCACACCGCGGGCCTTGGCGTCAGCGAGCGCATCCTCGATTGCTCTTTTCAGAGCCTCGATCTCGGCGCGCGGATTGCGGAACCAGTCGGTCGACCAGATGCGGTGCAGCCGCCAGCCGAGACCCTCGAGCACCTCTTGACGCAGCCGGTCACGGTCGCGGCTCGACTTCGAGCTGTGGTAGGCGGCACCGTCGCATTCGACGCCCAGGATGTAGCCGTAGGGCCAGTCCGGGTGCCGGAGGCCGAGATCGATGCGGAAGCCGGCGACACCTACCTGCGGCACTACCTCGCAGCCGAGGCGCTCGATCTGCGCCGCGACATAGTCCTCGAACGGGCTCTCGGTGCCGCCCTGCTGGCCGGCCACATCTGGGATGTGACCCGTCTTCGAGTATTCGAGCCAGGCCCGGAACATCCGCACGCCAAGAGCCTTGTTGCCATCGACGAGGATGTCGGTCGGCTTCATCGAGGTGAAGGTCACGATCTTCCGCTTCGCGCGGGTGAAAAGGACGTTCAGCCGGCGATGGCCATGGGCTGAGTTGATGGGGCCGAAACGCTGGAGCACCTTGGCTCCGGGCGCCTCCGGGCCATAGAGCGTTGAAATCATCATCACATCCCGCTCGTCGCCCTGGATCGTCTCGATGTTCTTGACGAAAAACTCCTCGAGGGCGTCGTTCTGCTCCTCCCATTTCTCGACGAAAGCCTGGACTTTGGGGTTGCGGTCGCGCTCGCGCTCGAACTCCTCGAGGATCAGTTCCTTCTGGTCCGAGTTCATCGTGCAGATGCCGAGCGAGAGCTCGGGCCGGTGGGTCATGTGATGGACCGCGGCGGCAACGATGGCGCGGGCCTCGATCTCGTTGCGGCGCCCTTTGTAGATGCCAGGCACTTCGACGAGCTCAACCCCGAGATCGGGATGGTCCTCCTGCGCGGAGGGGAAGATCGTCAGCTCGCCCTTGTACATCCACTGGTTCGAGAACTGGATCAGCGCCGAGTGCCGCGAACGGTAGTGCCAGCGCAGCTGACGCACTGGCATGAAGGCGACGTTGGCCATGTCAAGGATGCTCTCGCTATCCTCGCGGAGGTCCTCGTCGGTGTCACTGTCGTCGAGCACCTTCTGGAAGAAGCTCGTCGGCGGCAGCTGCTTGGTGTCGCCGACGATCACCGACTGGTCGGCCCGGCTGATCGCGCCGATGGCGTTCTCGGGCGTCATCTGAGAGGCCTCGTCGATCACCACGAGGTCGAACCGCATGCCTTGGCGCAGGTATTGCGCGACCGCGAGCGGCGACATCATCCAGCAGGGCTTCAACTCGACGAGGGCGCGGCCGGCGCGGCTCGCCAACTCGCGGATGCTGATGCGGCGCTTCTTCTTGTAGAGCTCGTTGTAGATCAGACTCATGTCGGTGAAGGTCGACTTCCGCCCGACGTTATTGCCGGCCGGTGGCCGGGCCGACTCCAGGAGTTCCTGCACCACCGCGACGCGGGAGAGCTCAATCATCTCTCGGTCCTTGGAGCGGATCTCACCGCGGATGCGGTCGAAGTCCTGACCGTCGTAGCCTTGCAGCGCGGGGCCCCATTCCTTGTAGGCGAGGTCTGCCATCGAGCGCGCGATCAGTGCGCGGACGATCGGCGCGAGGCGCGCCGGGTCGATGGCCTCGCCCTCGGCCACCGCCCAGTCGATCAACTCGCCGAGCCCCTGCCCCCGCAGGCTGTCCTCGGCCCGCTTCAGTTGCGCCCGGTCGAGAAGCGATTGCGGGTCGGCCGCGGCCTCTCGTAGGTCGGCCGTGCGCCGGGCCAGTGCCATCGGCGTCGAAAGGTCGTCGGGAAGCCCGAGATCGGAGGCGAAGGTGCCGACCTGGGTCTCGAGTTTGGCTCGGCGCGCGGCGAAGCTCTCGAACGCCTTGGCCATCTCGCCCACCCGGCCCGAGCGGATTGCCGCGAGCGCCAGGTCGGCGTCGTCGGTGGCGTCGATCGCTTCGGCAAGGTCGCACTCGACGCCGAGCAGGTCGGTGCGCGTCATGAGGCCGGAGAAGCGCGCGCCGAGCGCCCCGCGCGCCGGGCTTTCCTCGATCTTGCGGGCAAGCTCGGCCTCTGCCGTCTTCCTGGCCAGGATCTCCTCGATCTCGCCCAGAGGCAGGCTCTCCCTGTCGCGGAAGAGCTCGAGGTGGCTTTCCGCCTCGACGATGTAGCGTTTTTCCTTCTCGGCCATTTCCTCGAGATCGCGGAGCTTCAGCTCGGCCTCGGAGAGGGTCAGCGGCGGGATCTCCTCGAGTTCGGCGAAGGCCAGTACGGGGCCGAGCTCTCCGGTCTCGAGGTATGCCTTCAGGTCGACGCTGGAGCCGGCGATCTCCTTGCAGATCGCATGGAAGGTTACCACCCGGCCGATCGCCGCCATGTCGGTGTTGAAGCCTTGGAAGTGCGGCCCGAAGCGCTCTGCGTAGCGCCCGCCATCGTCGAACTCGCGGCGACTGTCGAGCCAGTCGGCATATTCGCGCAGCCGCCGAGCCATGTCTGCCTGGCTGTCTTCGCGCCGCCCTCCGAGGATGTTCGCGTAGGTATTGCGTGCCGCCTTGTAGGCAGAGCCCATGCGCCCGAAGAAGCCGGCGCCGTCGATTATGGCCGCGGCATTCCGAAGCTCGCCCGGGTTGTGGATGCCACCGGCGGAGGGCAACGCCTGCCGGATGCGACCGATCTCGCTGGAGAGGCGGGAGATCTGGCTCTCGATCTCAACGGCCATGGCATTGACTGAGACCATCGGGTCGCCGCGGCGGAGGGAGAGGGTATCGGCGGACTGCGCTGCGATCCGCCGTGAGCCGTCGCGAATTTCCGCGAGGGTCCGGCCCATCGAGGTCCAGCTCTGCGGCAGCCGGGAAGCGGCGGCGAGGATCGAGCGGCCGTCGGTGATCGCTTCCTCGATCTCGGCGAGCCTTGTGCGGTGCTGTGCGGGGTCGAGACGACGGCCCCGTGCCTTGGCGAACTCTGCGGCGGCCGCAAGGCGCTTGGAGATGTTCCAGCCCTCGGCATCGCGCAGGCTGTGGCCGAGCTGAGCCATGAGTGTCTGTCTTTCGCTGATCTGGCCGCAGAGATCGCGGGCAGCCCGGCGGGCGGCGGGATCGGTGAGCGTATCGAGCAGATCCGGATCGACCCGGCCCTCTTCGCGGGCGGCGGACGAGAGCAGGTCGCCGATCTTCTTCATGTCGACCACGAAGGGGTTCGCCGTCATGAAGACGGCAATCGACGACCCTGCGATGTCTGTCTCGAAACCTTCCAGCGCCTCGGCGATGACGCGCGCCGCTTCGGCATGGTCCTCGGCGATGTCGTGCGAGGTGATCGGCGCGGTCGAGGCGCGCCAGAGTGCGGGCATCCGCGCGATCCGCCGAAGACGGGTGCCGAAGGCGTCCGCCTCGGAGACCAGGGCCTCGACCTCGTTCGCTCCCATCCCGTCGGCGTTCGGAATCGGAAGCCTGCGGATCTCCCGCGGCAGTGCCTCGCGCAGCTCGGCCGTCGCGATGGCATGGCCGATGACCTGGTGCACCGTCAGGCCGGTCGAGCCGAGCATTGCCCCCAGCGCGTCGAGGTAGCCCTGGAGGATAGCGCGATCCCTTTCGAGGGCGCGCTGGCGCGAGTTGAAGCTGAGCCGCCCGGGGCCGGGCGTCCGGCTCATCTCGAGGCGGGCCTCGATGCTCTCGTAGACGGCCTCCGTGGTGCCGCGCCCGGCCTGGAGCGGAAGGATGAAGTTCCCGAGGCCGGCGGCGTCGAGGCGGTTGCGCACCACATCGAGCGCGGTCAGCTTCTCGGCAACGAAGAGCACCTTCTTGCCGTCGGCGAGGGCCGACGCGATCAGGTTGACGATGGTCTGCGACTTGCCCGAGCCCGGCGGGCCCTCGATTGCTAGGTTCTTCTGGTCGGCGACATCGACGAGGGCTGAATACTGCGAGGCGTCCGCGTCCATCACCACGTAAGGCACTTTGCTGGCGACCTCGGGATCATCTGTCCCGTAGGTCTCTGCGTAGGCGCCGTCGCCAACCCCGGTTGTGGCCAGCAGGCGCACCACCGTCTCTTCCTCGGCTACCGGGCGTTTCTCCGGGTCGAGGTCGTGGTACATCGCGATCTTCGAGGACGGGAAAATCCCGACACATACCTCGCGGCGCACCTTCCAGTGCCAGCCCGAGGGCGCCGCCTGCTCGATCGTCTCGAAATAGTCCTCGACGCTGCCGCCTTCATAGTCCGGCAGCGCGAGCTTCTTCTCGTTCAGGAGCTTCAGAGCAAGATTGGTGTTGACCATGACTTGGTCGACACCACGCAGGTAGAATTCGGCACCCTGCGGCGACTGCTTCCGTTCGATCCGGATCTCCAGCAGCAACAGCGGCGAGACGAAGCGGTCGTTTTCGTCGGGGCTCTTCCATTCGAGGATGCCGAAGGCGGCATGCAGCACGTTGACCCCGGTCTCGCGTTCGAAGGACCGGCCTTTCTCGAGAATCGACTTTGCTGATCGTTGCAGGCGGTCCGGCAAAAGCAGTGTCTGGATGTCGTCGTCTGCGTGCCGCCCGTCATGATGCTCGTCCTCGGGCAGCGGCAGGATGTAGCTCGGCTCAACACCGTGGAGCCGGGCATGTTCTGCCAGCGAGGGAGCGTCCTTTGTCGGGCGTGGCGGCAGGCCGAGGTCCTCGCGCAGGCGGTCCTTCAAAGACCGCTCGGCCTTCATCAGCTTTTCTTCCGCCTTGGCGCCGTCGGGGTCGATCCTCTCGACGTCCGCAATGTAGTCCTGATCTTCCTGACGGGCCACGAAGAGCGCGTCTCGGAAGCTGTCTGTCTGCTCGTCCGGAAGCTCATCCTCAAGCGCCGGCAGGGCCGAGAGTCGCATCTGGCGACCCAGGGAGAGATTGTGACGCAGGATGTCGGGAAGTTCATCGACGACCCGGATGAACGAGGTGGAGGCTGGGGTGAACCGGATGTTGATCAACGGGTTCCGGCGGGTCGAGTCGAGGAGCCGAAGCCGCAGTTCCTGGAGCTTGGCGGCGACAAGTTCGATGTTCTCGTCGGTCAGCAGGGGACTAGACGACTCCTGGTCATTCTGTGAGGGGCTCATGAGATCTCCCGGCTGGCGGCCACGTGAAGGTCGCGCCCCGGCGCGGCCAAGGCCGAGCCTAGGCGATCAACCGGCGCGGGACAACAATGATGAAACGGAAACAAATGGCCATGAGCCCGTACACGGGGAGTGTCATGAAGTCTGTGTATCTGGCCTGACGCCGAGCAAATCCTCTACGTCACACTCGACAAGGCCGACAACTAAAAATTCACCTATGAAAGCGGTTCGATTGAAAACCCGCGCATCAACGATGCCATCGTCAAAATTCTGGAAGGCTCTAGGGTCAGGACTCATAGCCAATAGATGACGATAGAGGCGAGCATGATGGCTGAGAGGAAGACCTTCGGGCATCGGTCGTATCGGGTTGCCACACGCCGCCAGTCCTTGAGCCTGCCGAACATGATCTCGATGCGGTTACGCCGTTTGTAGCGGCGCTTGTCGTATTTGACGGGTTTCTTTCGCTGCTTCCGGCCCGGGATGCAGGCGCATATGCCCTTGTCTTTCAACGCATCTCTGAACCAATCGGCATCATAGCCGCGATCCCCGAGCAGCCAGTCGACCTGTGGCAGGCTGCTCAACAAGGCCGCCGCGCCGATGTAGTCGCTGACTTGTCCGGCGGTGACGAAGAAGCTGATTGGACGCCCTAGGCTGTCGCAGATGGCGTGCAGCTTGGTGCTCATACCGCCCTTGGTGCGGCCAATCAGGCGTCCACGCCCCCCTTTTTGACGCCCAGACTGGACGCTGTTCGGTGTGCCTTCAGGTAGGTCGCATCGATCATCGCGGTCTTTTCCTCGCCATGAGCTGCCGCCAGGCCGACCATTATCCGGGCAAAGATGCCCTTGTCGCTCCACCGCTTCCAACGGTTGTAGAGCGTCTTGTGCGGGCCATATTCCTTCGGCGCATCCCGCCACCGCAAGCCATTGCGATTGATGAAGACAATCCCGCTCAGCACCCGCCGATCATCGACGCGTGGCTTGCCGTGGGACTTGGGAAAGAAGGGCTCCAGACGCGCCATCTGCGCGTCGCTCAGCCAGAAGAGATCAGACATGTCACCGCTCGTTTTTCCGGCGGTGAATCATGCCGACAGGCGGAAATCAATGGGTCCTGAGCCTAAGCCCGCGTTCGTTCAGAGGCGACTGAAATACCGGATTAAATAGGGTGTCCACGTAAGAACGTTGATTTGATGCTCCCTCGAATGTCCGCTCCGCAAAATTGCTGCGGGAGCAACGCGGCATCGCCGCATGTCTGCTCCCCGCCCTTTGTGAATGCATGTTGGGCCCACGCGCGACTCAGCCGATCTTGGCGCCCCAGAAGGACGTGTGATCGGCCGCGAAATACCCGTCCGCGACCCGGAAATACCCCTGCAGCTCGACTGTATCGCCGGCGCTCAGCGGCACCATGGTCTGCAGCCAGAGCGCGGTGGCGAGGGAGACGTGGCCGCCGCTGATCTCACCCATTGATCCCCGGATTTCCGTGCCGCCGTTCAGCACCAGTCGCCCGCGCATGCGGGCCGTGGTGCTGGCGTTGACCTTGTAGAGCAGCGTTGCGCCGAACAGATAGGTGCCAGTTGCGGGCGCGGTGAACAGGTTGGTGGCGGCGTCGAACGCGCCCTGATCGTTGGTGTCGGTCATGTTGAGGCCGATCTTCGTCCAGGTCCCGACGCCGACATAGTTGTCGTAGTTGGTGTAAGCCTTGAAGCGCGGCAGTTGCGGCTGGCCTACTTTTCCTCCGCCACAGTGGCAGGTTTTTACGCCGCCGTTGACATACGGTCGTTCAACCCGATCGCTTGTCATGCTGACAGCGGAATTACGTTGTAATGAAAACGGTTTATCAAGCACTTCATTTGCGAACAGTCGCGAAAGCGCCATAACTGTTGTGGGCCGTTTAGGGTCAGGACTCATAGCCAATAGATGACGATAGAGGCGAGCATGATGGCTGAGAGGAAGACCTTCGGGCATCGGTCGTATCGGGTTGCCACACGCCGCCAGTCCTTGAGCCTGCCGAACATGATCTCGATGCGGTTACGCCGTTTGTAGCGGCGCTTGTCGTATTTGACGGGTTTCTTTCGCTGCTTCCGGCCCGGGATGCAGGCGCATATGCCCTTGTCTTTCAACGCATCTCTGAACCAATCGGCATCATAGCCGCGATCCCCGAGCAGCCAGTCGACCTGTGGCAGGCTGCTCAACAAGGCCGCCGCGCCGATGTAGTCGCTGACTTGTCCGGCGGTGACGAAGAAGCTGATTGGACGCCCTAGGCTGTCGCAGATGGCGTGCAGCTTGGTGCTCATACCGCCCTTGGTGCGGCCAATCAGGCGTCCACGCCCCCCTTTTTGACGCCCAGACTGGACGCTGTTCGGTGTGCCTTCAGGTAGGTCGCATCGATCATCGCGGTCTTTTCCTCGCCATGAGCTGCCGCCAGGCCGACCATTATCCGGGCAAAGATGCCCTTGTCGCTCCACCGCTTCCAACGGTTGTAGAGCGTCTTGTGCGGGCCATATTCCTTCGGCGCATCCCGCCACCGCAAGCCATTGCGATTGATGAAGACAATCCCGCTCAGCACCCGCCGATCATCGACGCGTGGCTTGCCGTGGGACTTGGGAAAGAAGGGCTCCAGACGCGCCATCTGCGCGTCGCTCAGCCAGAAGAGATCAGACATGTCACCGCTCGTTTTTCCGGCGGTGAATCATGCCGACAGGCGGAAATCAATGGGTCCTGAGCCTAGATGCCAATGAGGTCGGGTTCCTGGTTGAACAGATCCAGAGTATGGCGATAGTTTTCCGCCGTATCATCCTGCCCTACCCGCATGCCGATCACCTTGAGATCGGGAAACATCTCATCCATCAGGCTGTGATCTGCTTCCAAATTTGAACCCTTTCGGCGCTGAATGCTGACCCCAATAAACAAAAGGATTTCACTGACGCCTCAATAGGTTGACGGACCATTGATGGGGTGACCGTTGGGCGCAGGTGGTGGGGTCAAACGCGGTGCCGAAACACATTGTTCGTAACAACAGTGACGTAAGAGCCAGCAGGGTGGAAGCCAATAAGTCCATCGGCTGGGGGCGACCCGCTATTAACTTGTCAGGGTCAGATAAAGATGAAGTTTCGATCCGCGCCCCCGGGTGGGGGCGACGCGTTCCCCGGGCAGATCGCTCGGCCCCGCAAAAGTGTTTCGATCAGATAGGCGGGCAGGGTGGACATCCCCATCCCCAGCACCAGACAGGCGGCCGCCGACAGCAGCAGCGGCACCAGCAGGCCCGAGGTCTGGAGGCTGGACACCGCCATCGCAAAGCGCAGGCCGAGTCCCGTCAGGTCGAACACGCCGACCAGGATGCCGATTGACCCGACCGCGACCATCACCTGCGCCCCCGCATAGCCGCCGCGCGCCAATGCCACCAGCAGCTTGCCGGGCTGCTGGCGCAGCGCCGGGTTCAGGATCAGCGCCGTGACCAGCGTCGTGATTACCGCCCAGAACCCGGCCATCGCGGTCGAGCGGCCCAGCGCCAGGGTGACCAGGATCGCCGCGATCGGGGCCACGAACATGAGCGATCTCAACCCGTCGCCCGGCTGCAACCTGGGGCGCTCGGCGTCGGCCAGGGGTTCGATGCCCAGCCGGCGCGCCTCTTTCTCGACCGAGACGAAGAGCGCGAAGTAGAACAGCAGCGCGGGCAGGGTGGAGGCAATGACAATCGACTGATAGGACAGGCCCACAAGCTGCGCCATCAGGAACGCCGCGGCGCCCAGCACGGGCGGCATGATCTGCCCGCCGGACGAGGCCGCCGCCTCGAGCGCGCCGGCAAAGGCCGGCGAGAACCCGCGCCGCTTGATGAGCGGGATGGTCACCGTGCCCGTGCCCACGACGTTGGCCACGACCGACCCCGACGACATGCCGAACACCGACGACGCCAGGATCGCCGCGTGGCCTGCGCCGCCGCGCGACCGTCCCGTGGCCCAAAGCGCCACGCGGATCATCAACTCGCCCGCGCCCGAGCCCTCAAGCATCGCGCCGAACACGATGTAGATGAACACCACCGAGATGATGGTCGAGGTCGCAAAGCCGAACACGCCCTGGAACCCGTACCAGATCGGCCCCACCAGGGTTTCCAGGTCAAATCCCGAATGGCTGAAAAAGCCCGGCAGGCCGCCGCCCCACAGCGCATAGGCCAACACGACCGCGCCGACCAGCGCCAGGATCGGCCCAAAGGCCCGGCGCGTCAGTTCGATCAGGGTCAGGATCGCGCCGGTTGCGGTGGCGATCTCGGCCGGCGAGTAGGACAGGATCAGCAGATTGACGTTCGAAACCTGGCGCAGGAACAGCAGGCTGGCATAGGCGAAATTGGCCAGCATCGCCAGATCGAGCATCCAGGCCAGCGCCCGTGTGACGCCGCCGCGCCCGATTTCGAGCGCAAGGGGCTTCCACAGCACCATGATGACCGCGCAAGCCATCATCACGCCGGCCCGGATATAGCCCGGCGCGGTATAGGGTCCATACCAGGCGATGAACACGGCGTGCACCGAAACGGCAATTCCCAGCGCGCCCCCGATCCACAAGCTTAGGGGCGGGCCGTTCTGCCGGGCGGTCCTTGCGTCAGCCATGAAAAAATTCTCCTTCGGCAGGATGGGGGGCTGCCTGCAATAGGCCGATCTGCTCGTAGGTCGCGCGCTTGTTCTCGTCGCCGATCTTCTGCGCAAGGCTCGCCGCCAGGTCGGCGTCGCCCAGGATCAGGGCCTGGCGCAGCATCACCGCAAGCGCGAGGAAGGTGCGGCGGTGCGCCATGTCGCGCTTGGTGACCATCACGAAATACAGGATCGACTGACGGTTCAGGCGCTCGGCCTGCTGGCGCAGCATGGCGTTGCCGCAATGGGCAAAGACGAATTGCGACACGGCACGGCTGCGGCGGGCAAAATCCTCGGCGTTGGCCTCGGCGCTGGATTCGAAGGCATCCAGAACCGCGTGCGTCTCGGCGAATTCCGCCGGGGTCAACTGTCCCTCAGCGTAGCGGCGGGCAAAGAGTCGCACCGCCATCGAAAAGAGCGCGGTGCGCACATCGTAGAGATCGGCAACCTCTTCGACCGACAGCTCGGTCACGAAGGCACCGATATGAGGGGTGATGCGGACCATGTCGTCGCGCGCCAGAAGCCCCAGGGCCTCGCGCACCGGGCCCCGGGAAACGCCGAACCGTTCCGCCAGCACCTCTTCGTTCAGCTTGACCCCGGGGCGCAGGATGCCCTCGTGGATCTCGTGCCTGAGGATGTCGGCGATGGTCGCGGCGCGGGTCCGCCCGTCGCCGTCCCTGCGGGCGCTGTTGTTGACAATGGCCATCGGATCCCCCCCTGGCGATGCCGGGAACCTGCGGGAGAACGGATTCGTTGCCAACAATAACGGCGTGATTTCACGAAGTGACGCCGGGTTAAAGGGGTTCTCTGAATTCTTCCGCTGGATTGTGCGGGACGTTGTTGACAATGGCACGGCGCGAACCGACCGGCTGCGGCCGCGACGGCCCGGCAAATGCGGTCAGAACGCCTTGAGCCGGCGCGTCGTTTCGGGGTCGAGGAACCCGGCGACGGTCGCGTCGGTTTCCAGTTGAAGGGCGCGGTGAAGATCGGGCACGGCGGCGTGGTTCAGAACCCGTTTCATCGCCCGGACCGACAGCACCGGAAGCGCCGCCAGACGCACCGCCGTTTCGGTCGCCGTCGCCATGAGGTCATCGTCGGGGACGACCTTCCACGCCAGGCCGATCTCGGCCAGTTCGCGCGCCGAATAGCGGTCGCCGAACATCAGCATCTCGCGCGCCTTGTTCAGCCCGACCAACGCCGGCAGCAAGGTGGTGACAGCCCCCGTCACGAACAGGTTGAGCGACACCTCGGGAAAGAACCCGCGCGCACTGTCCGCCCAGATCGGAAAGTCGCAGTTGATCGCCCATTCGAAGCCCCCGCCGACGGCCCAGCCGTTGATCGCCCCGACGACCGGCTTGGCGCCCAGCGTGATGGCATGGGTCGCGCGCTGGATGGCGAGGACCATGGCGCGCGCCTCTTCCTCGGTCTCGGGGTGGACATGGGCCTTGCGGTCGTCGCCCGCGCAAAAGGCCTTGCCCGTGCCGGTAAAGACGATGGCCCGCGTCGCCGGATCGGCGTTGGCGTCGTCAAAGGCGCGCGCCACATCGTCGATCAGCGCGCGGTTCATGGCGTTCAGGCTTTCGGGCCGGTTCAGGGCAATGATGCGGACGCCCTCGGGGCCCGGCGTGCTGGACACGGTGTCATAGCGAAAATCTGTCATGGTAGGCTCCTGATGACGCGCTTGGTCTTGCCCTCGGTGCGCGGAAAGCTGTTGGCCGGGCACAAGACGACCCTTGCGCTTGCGCCCAGTCGCGCCTTGATCGCCCCTTCGACCCGTCGCGCCAGTTCGGGCGAGGCATCGACGCCGGGGGCCAGTTCGGCCTGGACCGGCAAGCTGTCATAGGGCGGCGGCGTTTCCAGCGTGATGCGGTAATCGCCGGACAATTCGGGGATTTCGTTGAGAACGGCGGCAACCATCGTCGGGAACATGTTCAGCCCGCGCACCACCACCATGTCGTCCGACCGCCCGATCACCGAAAAGCGGAACCCGGTGCAGCCGCAGGCGCAGGGGCCGGTGTCGCCGATGGCGATGATGTCCCCGGTGCGGAACCGCACCAGGGGCTGACAGTCCCGCACCAGATGGGTCAGGACCAATTCGCCCCGTGCCCCGGGTTCGACGGTGACCGGGCTGCCGGTTTCAGGGTCGATCAGTTCGGGATACAGCACATCCGCGGCCATGAAGTGCAGCCGCGAATCATGCGGGCACTCGGCGCCAAAGTTCGAGAACACGTCCGAAACGCCGTAATTCGCGTTGCGCGGCTCCATCCCCCAGGTGTCGCGCAGGCGCGCGCGCAGGGCGGGGTCGTCCAGCCCGGCCTCGCCCCCGAACAGCCCCAGCTTCAGCCCCAGGTCGCGCGGAGCGAGGCCTGGAAACCGGTCGGCGATCACCTGTTCCAGGACCGCCGGATAAGACGGCGTGCAGGATATGGCGGTGATCCCGACCTCGACGATGGTGCGGATCAGCAGGTCGGTCGCGCCCACCCCGAACGGCACCACCAGCGCGCCGGTTTCCTCGAGCGTCATGTGGTCGGTCAACCCGCCCATCCACATCTGATAGTTGAGGCAATGCACCACCGTGTGTTCGGCGGTCAGGCCCGCGGAGCGGTGACAACGCCCGCCGACCTCCTGGGTGATGCGGGCGTCTCGGGCAGACAGCGCCAGGTTCATCGCCTGTCCGGTCGTCCCCGAGGTCCGGTGCAGGCGGTTGGCCAGGGCGCGCGGCGCGGCCAGATAGTCGCCAAAGGGCGGATGGGCCGCCTGCGACAGGCGCAACTGCGCCTTGTCGGACAGCGGCAGATCGGGCAGGTCGCGCAGATCGCGAGGCGGCGTGCGCCCTTGCCAAAGCGCGCGGTAAAAGGGCGACGCCGTTGCGACATGCGCCCTTTGGGCCTGCCACAGCCCCTGAATATGGGCTTGCAGATCGTCCGGCGGGCATTTTTCGCCGTCTTTCAAAGTGCTCATCGTGACATCCCTCGGTCCCAGATCAGGGAAAGCGTTTCAAGAACCGCCTCGCGGTCCTGCGAAATCTCGATCAGCCCCGGGTCCTGCGAAAAGAACAGGTTGGACAGATACTGATCCACCATGCCGCCCAGCGCATAGGCCCGGCGCAGCAGTTCCGCCCGGGGGATGGCCGGCGCGGTCTCGTCGCGGCGCTGGCGGCGTTCGACCGCGGTGACGACGATCTCGATCCATTCGCGATTGAGCCGCTGGAATGCCGCCTGCGCCTCGGGGAACCCGTCGAGCGGCAGGATCAGGCACCGCATCAGGCCGCGGTTCTGTTCGAACATGTCGAAGTAGGCGCGGGTCGCCGCCCGCGCGGCGTCGCCGGTGCCACGATCGGCGGCCCGCATCGCGTGCTGAAGAAAGGTCACGAAATCCGCCAGCAGACTGTCGAGCAGGACGTGGCGGTCGGGAAAGTAGATGTAGAAGGTGCCGTTCGAAACGCCGGCCTCCTGGCAGATGCTGGCAACCGTCAACCCTTGGGGCCCGTCGCCTTGCAGGATGGCGCAGGCGGCAATCTGCAACTGTGCACGGGTCCGGTCGCCCTTTGGTCGTCCCGCGCTGGCCTGCGCAAGGTGGCGGGGAAAGGACAGCGGCGGGATGTCGGGCGCCGGACGGGCCAGGGCGGGGGGCATGGCTTGGCCTGAAATAAAACTGACGTCACTTTCATAAAGCGGCGCGACCTGCGTGTCAACGCGCGCCGACCGCGCCGGTTTTCGCACCTGTTGCGTTTTTCGGCGGGCGTGACCTATGCTGGCGACCCAGCGCCGGGCGCCGCGTGAGGGGCGCCGCCAGCCGAGAGGGTCGCGATGCACCTGACCCATGACGAGGCCGATCTGGTCTTTGCCATCATGCGCGAGCTTTCGGGCGAATTCGCGCATGACGAGGTGCGCACGCGCGTCGGTCGCCTGCTGCTGGACCTGCTGGATGCCGATTTCTTCGCCTCGTATGTCTGGGACGACGATCAGGCGAAATTCGTCGCCGGGGTCTCGTTGAACATGAACCCCGAAAACCTGGCCCGATACGAAGCCTATTACCAGTTCCACGATCCCATCACCCACACCCTGCAACGGCGACGCGCGGCAACACCCGTCAGCGCCGTCATGGCCCATGACCGCCTGCGCCGGACGGAATTCTTCAACGATTTCCTGTTCCGCGACGGGCTCTATTTCGGGATGAATTATTTCGCCTGGGATCGCGGCGCGAATATCGGCGACCTGCGGATCTGGCGCGCCCAGGGCAAGGAGGACTTCAGCCAGCGCGATGCGTTTCTGGTCGATGCGATCGGCCCCAGCCTGGTGAACGCGCTGATCCGCGCCAACCGCCTGACGCAGGGCGGCGCGGCGATGCGCTTTGCGCAGCGGCCGGACCTGTGGGGATTGACCCAGCGCGAGGCCGAGGTCGCCGACATGTTGGTCACGGGCCTGTCCGACGACAACATCTGCGCGCGGCTGTGCATTTCAAAGCCGACGCTGCGCACCCATGTCGGCTCGGTGTTTCGAAAGACCGGGGCGCAGCGACGCGGGCAGTTGGTGACGATCCTCACGCAGCCCGGGTGACCCGATAGAGCGGCGCGAAATTCATCATTTGTGACGATGGCGGCGGCGCCCGTCCACCCGCACTCTTCCGTCAAAAGACGGGAGAAACCGATGCCCCTTTCGCTGATCGACACCCTTCGTGCGCTGGATGACGGCCGGTTGCGGGCCCGCGACCATGTCGAGGCGGTTCTCGACGCCGCCACGCGGCACGCCGCGCTGAACGCCTTCATCACCCTGGACGCCCAGGCGTTGCGCGCGGCGGCCGAGGCCAGCGACGCCCGCCGCGCGCAGGGCCGTGCCGGCCGGCTCGAGGGTGCGGCGCTGGCCGTCAAGGACAACATCGACACCGCCGATCTGCTGACCACGGGCGGCACGCGGGCGCTGACCGGCGCGGCGCGCGCCGACGCCGAGCCGCTGGCCCGGCTGCGTGGACAGGGGGCGCTGGTCGCCGGCAAGACCAACCTGCACGAACTGGCCTTTGGCATCACGTCGAACAACGCGGCCTTTGGCCCCGTGCGCAATCCGCATGACCCGGCGCTGATCGCAGGGGGCTCGTCCGGTGGCACGGCGGCCGCGATCGCGGCCGGGATCGTGCCGGCCGGGCTGGGCACCGATACCGGCGGCTCGTGCCGGATTCCGGCCGCGCTGTGCGGCGTCACCGGCTTTCGCCCCAGCGTCGGGCGCTATCCGGTGGGCGGGGTCGTGCCGCTGTCGCCCACCCGCGACACCATCGGCCCGATGGGGCAGGGGGTGGCAGATGTCGCGTTGCTCGATGCGCTGATGGCGGGCGCGGACACCGCGCTGACCCCGCCCACCCCGGGCGCGATCCGTCTGGGCGTGCCCCGCCGCGTCCTTTGGCAGGGGCTGGACCCCGTCGTTGCCGCCCGCTGCGAGGCCGCATTGTCGCGCCTGTCCGCCGCCGGGGTCACGCTGGTAGAGACCGATCCCGCCGATCTGTGGGCCGACGGTGCCGCGGCCTCGTTCGCGATCGTCCTGTATGAGACGATGCGCGCCTTGCCCGCCTATGTCGCCGCGCGCGGGGTCCCGTTCGACGCGCTGCTGGCCGGCGTCGCCTCGGCCGATGTGCGCGCCATTCTGGACAGCCAGATGGGCGAGGGCGCGATGCCCGAGCGCGCCTATCGCGCGGCCATGGATCGCCACCGCCCGGCGATGCAGCGGCATTGGGCGGCGTGGTTCGCGGACCATGGGCTGCACGGCGCGCTCTTTCCGACGACCCCGCTGCCGGCCCGTCCGATCGGCGCGGACGAAACCGTCACCCTGAACGGCGCCCAGGTTCCGACCTTTGCCACCTACATCCGCAACACCGATCACGGGTCGGTCATGGGCGTGCCGGGGATCAGCCTGCCGCTGCCGGGCGCGGGTCTGCCGGTCGGGCTGGAACTCGAGGGGCTGGCGGGCGCCGATCGCGCGCTGCTGGCGGTGGCGGCGGCGCTGGAGCCGCTGTTGCGCGACTGACACCAACAAACAACCAGACAGGGAGAAGACCATGAAACGCTTTGTGATCGCGACAATTCTGGCAACGGGTTTCGCGGGGTCGGCCCCGGCCGAGGTGCGGCTGGGCGTGCTGGTGCCCGACAGCGGGCCGGCGGGGCTGTTCGGCCCCTCGTCGCGGCAGGCGGCGCAGCTTGCGGCCGAGGACATCAACGCCACCGGCGGCATCGCGGGCGAACCCGTCACGCTGCTGTTCGCCGATGTCGGCGTGCCGCCCGCGCAGGCCGTGCAATCGGTGCAGCGGCTGTGGCGCGCCGAGGGCGTGCAGGGCTTTGTCGGGATGCATGACAGCGCCGTGCGCGCGGCGATCGTCAGCCAGTTGCGCGGTCAGGTTCCCTATGTCTACAGCGCCGTCTACGAAGGCGGCGAATGCGCGCCCGACACCTATGTCACCGGCGAAACCCCGGCCCAGCAACTGGCGCCCGTGATCCCCTGGCTGGCCGAGCACGAGGCAGCGCATCGCTGGTATCTGATCGGCAACGATTACAACTGGCCGCGCGACACCAACGCGGCGGCGCAGGACATCATCGCCGCCTCGGGTGGCGCCGTGGTCGGCGAGGAATACGTTCCCCTGGGTTCGTCCGATTTCGACGCCTCGCTGGCGCGAATCCGGGCCTCGGGTGCGGACGCGGTGTTGGTCACGCTGGTGGGCGGCGATTCCGTGGCGTTCAACATCGCCTATGCCGCCTTTGGCCTGGATGGCCAGGCGCTCAGGCTGGGCACCCTGATCGAGGAAAACACCCTCGCCGGGATCGGCGCCGCGAACGCGCACCGGCTGTTCGCGTCGATGGGCTTTTTCGCCAGCATCGACAGCGAGGCCGCGCGCAGCTTCGACGCGCGGCTGCACAGCCGGTTCGGCGCCGAGGCCGCGCAACCCAACGGGCTGGGGGAATCGCTCTATGACGGGTTGATGCTGATGGCGGCGCTGGGCAATGCGGCCGGCTCGCTCGAGCCCGGCGCGGTCGCGGCCGTGGCGGACGGCGTGCGCTACAGTTCGCCGCGCGGAAACGCCCGGCTCGATCACAACCATGTCGCGCAGACGATCTACCTGGCCGACGGATCGTCCGGGCAGTTCGCCACTGTCGCCCGGTTCGACACCGTGCCCGCCGGCGTGAGCTGCGAGTGACATGGACACGCTGGTCCTGTTCTTGCTGAACGCGACTTGGCAGATCGCCGCCCTGGCGCTGACCGCGCTGGGGCTGGCGCTGGTGTTCGGGCTGCTCAGGATCATGAACATGGCGCATGGTGAGTTCGTGATGCTGGGCGCCTATGCGCCGGTGCTGGCCGCGCAATGGGGGCTACCGGCGCTGGCGGCGGTGCCGATCTGCCTGGTGCTGGTCGGCGCCATCGCCTGGCTGGTCGAACGGCTGGTGGTGCGCCATCTCTATGCCCGCATGTTTGACAGCCTGCTGGCGACCTGGGCGCTGTCGATCCTGCTGCGCAAGGGGGCCGAGCTGGCCTTTGGCCGGCAGTTCCGCAACGTCGCGGCGCCTCTCGACGGGGTCACGCGGCTGGGCACGGTGGGGTATCCCACCTATCGGCTGGCCGTTATGGCGCTGGTCCTGGCCGGGCTGCTGGGCCTGTGGCTGTGGTATCGGCGCAGCGCCACCGGCCTGCGGTTGCGGGCGATGGTGGACAATCCCGCGCTGGCCCAGGCGGCCGGCATCGACACGGCCCGCCTGTCGGCGGTGGCCTTTGTGGCGGGCTGCCTGATGGCGGGGCTGGCCGGATTGCTGCTGGCACCCACCCTCAGCGTCGCGCCTGGCATGGGGCTGGACGCGCTGATCCGTTCGTTCTTTGCGCTGATCGTTGGCGGTCTGGGCACCCTCGAGGGGTTGGGCCTGGGGGCCTCGGTGATCGGCGGGCTGCAATCGGGGCTGAGCGCCGTCTTCACCCAGACGGCCGGGTATCTGGGCGTTCTGGTGCTGGCCATCCTCTTTCTGTGGAGGCGTCCCGATGGGCTCTATCCTGGGCGTTAATCTGGCCCTGTTGGCGGGTTTGCTGCTGGTGCCGCTGCTGGGGGGCAGTTTCCTGGCCTGGCAGATCGGACTGTTCCTGATCTATGGCGTCGCGGCGCAGGGCGTCGGCTTTGCCTGGGGGCGCGGCGGGTTCCTGCCGCTGGGCAATGCGCTGTTCTTTGGCCTGGGGGCCTATGGCGCGGCGACCGTTCTGCGGGCGACCGAAGGCGCGCTGGCGGTCAATCTGCTGGCGATGCTGGCCGTCGCCCTGGCCTGCGCGGCGCTGGCCTATGGGCTGGCGGTGCTGCTGTTTCGCGGGCGGATCGGGTCGGGCCCCGGGTTCTCGCTGGTTACGCTGGCGCTGGTGCTGATCGCCGGCCAGATCGCCGAGACCACGCCCGCCCTGACCGGGGGGTTCAACGGCCTGTCGGGTGTTCCGCCGCTGGCCGGCATCGACCCGTTCGGCGCCTTCTACTATGTCGTCGTCGCGCTGGTGGTGCTGGTGACCGCTGGCCTGATGCTGATCGAACGCCGGCCCGCGGGTTTGATCCTGCGCGCGCTGGTGGCGGACGAGGGGCGGCTGGAGCTGCTGGGCTTTGCCCCGCACCGGGTCAAGGGCTGGGCCTTTGCGGTCTCGGCCTTTGTCACGGCGTTGGCGGGGGCCCTGTTCGCCAGCCACCAGGGCATCGTCACGCCGCAGTCCATTGGCTTTGCGCTGTCCACCGAGCTGGTGATCTGGGCGGCGGTCGGGGGAAGGGTGTCGCCGTTGGAGCCGCTGCTGGGGGCGGTCGCGATCGGCTGGGCCACAGCCATGCTGCGCGACAGCGTGGCCTGGTGGGAGGTCGCCGTCGCCGCCATTTTCCTGCTGGTCGTGCTGTTGCTGCCGGGCGGCGCGATGGACCTGGTCGCGCGGCTGTGGCGCCGCCTGCGGCCGGTGTCGCGCTCAAAGCCCGTGTCCCCGCTTCCCGCGCCGCCGGTGCGCGTTGCGCCGCCGCCTGGCGGTGAGCTTCGGCTCGAGGCTGTCGGCCTGGACGCGGGCGGCGTGCGGATCCTCGACGGTCTGTCGCTTGCGGCCCCGGCGGCGGGGGTGCTGTGCGTGATCGGCCCCAATGGCGCGGGCAAGACGACGATGCTGAATGCCATCACCGGGCGGATGCCGATCCGGCAGGGGCGCATGGCGCTGGGCGGTCATGCGCTGAACGGGCGCGCCCCGCACCAGATGCTGCGGCTGGGCATCGCGCGCAAGATGCAGGTGCCGACGGTCTTTGCCGGCCTGACCGTGGACGAGACCCTGCGCCTGGCGCTGCTGGCCGGGCGGATGCGTCCCAGCGACGCGCTGCGCCGGGCCCCGCTGCGCTGGCGTGACGACGGTCTGGATGCGTTGCTGGCCGATCCCGGGGTGCCCTTGACGGCCGAGCCCGGCAAACGGGCCGAGCATCTGCCCCAGGGGCACCGGCAGATGCTGGAACTGGCGCTGACACTGGCCGCCGACCCGCGGCTGGTGCTGCTGGACGAACCGGCGGCCGGGATGTCGCCGGCGGAAACGCAGGTCATGGTCCGGTTGATCCGCGCCTGGCAGGCCCGCACGGGCGCCTGCGCGATCGTCATCGAACACGACATGGCGCTGGTCGAATCCCTGGCAACCGAGGTCGCGGTTCTGCACCAGGGGCGCGTTCTGGCGCAGGGGGCGCTGTCCGAGATCCGCGCCGATCCGCAGGTGGCCGCAGTCTATGCCGGAGGTCACAAATGAGCCTGCAACTGGACTCCGCAAGCGGTGGATATGGCGACACCATGATCCATCGCGCGCTCTCGCTCGATGTGCGCGCGGGCGAGGTGGTGGCCATCGTCGGCCGAAACGGCACCGGCAAGACCACGCTCGCGCGGCTCATCGCTGGCGCCTTGCCGCTGGCCGGCGGCACGATCCGTCTGGGCGCGCGACCGCTGGAGGCGATGAACGGCTGGGCGCGGGCGCGGGCCGGGATCGTGTCGATGCCGCAGACCGGCATGGTCTTTGACGGGCTGAGCGTGCGCGAAAACCTGGTGCTGAGCGGGGCCGATGCGGATGCGATTGCCGCCATGATCGAACGGTTTCCGCGCCTCGGGGACCGGTTGGAGCAGCGGGCCGGGTCGATGTCGGGGGGCGAGCGAAAGATCCTCGGGTTCGCGCGGGCGCTCTTGATGCCGGGCCGCGCGCTGATCCTGGACGAGCCCTCGGAAGGGGTGCAACCCGAGGCCATCGACCGCATGCAGGCGCTGATCCTCGCGCGCCGTCAGGCCGGCGGGGCGGTGCTGCTGCTCGAACAGAACGTGTCGATGATCCTTGCGGTTGCCGACCGGGTTCTGGCGCTGGATGTCGGCGGCTTCACCTTTGCGCTGACGGGGCCGGAAATGACCCGCGCGGCGGTGCTGGCGGCGCTGGAACTCTGAACACACGCCCCCCGCGACGGGGGCGCGTCGGTCATCCCTGCCGGCGTGACCGGCCCCGAACCTGGCGCGCTGTGCCGCGATCCGGACGAATACGGCAATCGCTTGTGACACGTCGCCGCCCGGGGCGTTGGCGCAGGAATGGACCGCGGCCTGGCGGTCCCACGACGGTGTTTACAGAGCGGGGACAATCCCGGCCGGCGCGCCCGAAATTGTTGCGAATACGCCATAATTCCACCGCATTGGACCGACATTGATCGGGAAATGGAACAAATCGTCTGTGCATCGTTTCTGGATCGGGTGGAGAGTTTGACATGAATGGCACCGAATTCGACCAGGGTCATGTGTCGAGCGCGCAGACCAGCCGTCGCCCGCCGCAGATCGTGATCCCGGAACTTGCGCCCTTGCCCTTGCCGCATGTGGCTCAGGACCCGGTGCGCGTGGTCGAACCGATGTCGATCGTCTGGCAAGGCGTCGAGATGCGCACCACGCATTGGAGCGTGCACGGCTTCACCCTCGAGGCGCCGATCCCGCGCGTTCTGGCGCCAGGCGTCGGCCGTGTGTTCGACCTGACGGTGCTGATCGGCAGCGGGGCGACACGGATCGAGATGCGCGTTCAGGCGCGTGCGGACGGCAACGACGGGCCGCAACAGACCAGCTATGTGTTCGTCGATCTCGATCGTGCGCAAGCGGAAGTCCTGCACCGCATCGTCGATCACGTCGTCGCGCACAAGGCGATGAGCCTGACGCAACTGCTGAACGAAACGGAACAGACCCGCGTCGCGCGGGTGCAGACCGGCACGCGGATGCGCAATTTCCGCACCGGGTTCCAGCTGTCCCTGGCCGGGCTGGCGCTGGCCGCCGCCGGGGCCGTGACCTACAATCACCTGGCAACGGTCAAGGCCCGCTACGGGGCGGTTACCGCCTCGGCCACGGCGATCTCGGTGCCGGTGGCGGGGACGCTGTCGCAGATCACCGTGGCGCCCGGCCAGCGCCTCGCGGTGGGCGACGTGCTGGGCTATGTCCAGCCCTCGGGCGGCGATCCGCGCGCCGAGGGGCTGGCCGACCGCCGCCGCGCGCTGGAATCCGAGCGCGCCGAACTGGGTTCGCGCCGCAACGCCATGGCCCAGCTTTCGACCGTTGCGATGCAGGGGCTCGACGCCGACCGCGCGCGCCTGACCGAATCCGTGCAACTGGCCGAGCGCCGCCTGGGCATCGAACGCGCGACACTGGCGTCGATGCGCGCCAGCGGTCTGCCCACGGCCGCGCGTCAGCGCGAACGCGCCGCGCAAGAGGCGGCGGTGTTGCAGGCCCAGTCCGCGGTTCTCGACGCGCGCTCGCGTCTCGATGCGTTGGCGCAAGCCGCCGTGCTGACGCCCATGGGCATCACCCAGGGCGACCTGCGCGGCACCACGCCGACGCTGGAGACGGTGGATCTGCGGATCGCCGCGCTGGATGCGGAACTGGCGGCCATGGGGGGGACCGGTGCCGACCAGGCGCTGGGCATGCCGATCCTGTCGCCTTGCGATTGCACGGTGCAGGAGATCGCGCGCCGGCCTGGCGAATGGGCCGCGCCCGCGGATACCGTTGCCGTGCTGGTCGGTAGCGAGTCGCCGACGATTCACGCCCTGATCCTGGGCGAGACCGCGCGCGGCGTTTCGATCGGCGATTCCGCCAGCGTGCGCCTGGCCGATGGCACCAGCGTGACCGGCCATGTCGCGCGCCTGACCTACAGCGCGCATTGGCCCGGCTACACCGGGCTTCAGGACAACGTCTTTGCCGCCGACCGCTATGCAAGGGTCGAGATCACCCCCGACCGCCCGCTGCACGCGCCGGTCGGCATGGTGGCCGATGTGCAGGTCATCACCAGCGGCCTTTGGGCCTCGTTGCGCGCGACGGTGGGTGTGTGATGGCCGCTGCCGCCCCGCATCTGAAATATTCGCCGACGTCGAGCTATGTCATCTCGGGCGTGCTCTGGGCTTGCCTGATCGTGCTGCTGTTCGACCTGGTGCCCAGCCGCGTGCTGACCCCGGGGGACGCCGCGTTCATGGCCTCGATGGGGCTGATCGGCACCTGGCGCTGGATGTGGGGCGGGTTTCACCTGCTGCGCGCCTGGAGCTATACCCGCTCGGTGTTTCCCGCCGTCCGCCGCGACGCCGAGGCCTTTGCCCCCGCCCAAGGCCGCCACGTCGCCGTGGTCTGCCTGAGCTGGAAGATGGGCGACGAAATGAACGCCGCCGTCTATGGCAACCTGTTTCGCGATATCCTGGACTACAGCGGGCACGGCACCGTCGTCGCCGCGGTGTCCTCGCGCGCGGACATGGCGCTGATCGCGCATGTGCATGGCTCGATCCCGGGCACCGAATACATCCGGCTTGCGTTCACCTTGCAGGACGGGACGGGAAAGCGGTCTGCGATGGCCGATGCGCTGGCCCGTCTGCGCGATCTGGGCGTGCCGACCGACTGCCCGGCGATCTTGATGGACGGCGACACGCTGGTGCGCCCCGGCACGATTCGCGCCACCGCGCCGATCCTGTTGCACCAGCCGCGTGTCGGCGCGCTGACGCTGGACAACACGCCGCTGGTATCCGGCAGCACGCTGGCGCGCGAATGGTATCGCCTGCGCATGGCGCAACGGCAGGTCTACATGTCGTCGATGGCGCTGAGCAACCGGGTCCTTGTGCTGACCGGCCGCTGGTCGATGTTCCGCAGCCAGATCGTCACCGACCCGAACTTTGCCGCGAACCTGCTCGAGGACGTGATCCATCACCCCCGGCTGGGCCGGATCGTCATGCTGACCGGCGACGACAAATCGACCTGGCGCTGGGTCGTGGAACAGGGTTGGGACGTCACCTATGTGCCGGACGTGGTGATCTATTGCCTGGAATCCCTGCCCGGCAAAGGCTTTGTGCGCGACACCTTCGGCCTGCAACGGCGCTGGTTCGGCAACATGACGCGCGGCGGCTTCAAGGCGCTGAAACTGGGCCCGCGCCGGCTGGGCGTGTTCACCTGGCTGGCGCTGATGGACCAGAAGGCGTCGATGTGGACGCCCCTGTTCGGGCTGGTCTTTTTCGGCGCCGCCGCGATCCTGCACGACCCGTCATTCCTGCTGGTCTATCTGCTGTGGGTCTCGCTGACGCGCACGGTGCATTCCGGCCTGGTCGGCTTGATCGCGAAACGCTGGCATCCGATCTTTCCGCTGCTGACCTACTATGGACAGATTGGCGGCGCGGCGATCAAGATCTTCGTTTCGCACAATCCGAACGTCCAGAAATGGACCCGTCAGAACACCGGCAGCGGGCAGGCCGACGCCAACGCCCTTGCCGCCCGGCCCCGCAGCGACTCGAAAGTGATGCTGCTGGCCTCGGTCGTCGCCTTCGTGTCGATCGTTCTCATCATCTCGAATGTCAACTCCAACTCGGCCCGTTTCGACCTGGGTGTCGAAGACATCGCCGCGGAGATCATCAATGGTTACTGACCGTTTCCCCGAGGCTCTCGCCATGAAACCGACCCGCAGCCTGCGCCGTCCGGCCCTGCTGTTGCTGGCCTCGGCCGTTGCCCTGTCGGCCTGCGGCGGCGTCCGGCACGAGCCGGCGACCATGCTGAGCAGCGCGCCCGGTTACACCGCCCGCCCGATCGACGGCGCGCGCCCGGTCGAGATGATCGCCATCACCCCCGCCAATGTCGGCCAGTATGCCATGCCGGCCGGGGCCGCCGCAGGGTGGAGCTATCGGCTGGGCATCGGCGATGTCGTGCAGCTTTTCGTCGTGGACGAGCCCGAAATGACCGTGCCCGGCGGCACCGATGCGGGCTATCTGGTCGAGGCCGACGGCATGATCCAGTTGCCCTTTCTGGGCCGCGTGCCGGCCAACGACCAGACCGTGCCTGCCCTGCGGGCCGAGATCGCGCAGCGCCTGACGCGCTACATCGCCCGGCCGCAGGTCGATGTGCGGGTGACCGGGTTCAACGCGCGCCATGTCGCCGTCGTGGGGGATGTCGCGCGGCCCAGCCGCCAGTCGCTGACCACCACGCCCCTGACCGTGATCGACGCCATCAACGCCGCCGGCGGTTTCGCGCAGGGACGCGAGAACGCGGCCGTGACCCTCATCCGCAACGGCGCCGAACAGCGCGTGGACATGCGCGGTTTCATGACCCAGGGCCTGCCGACGCCGGTTCTGCAAGATGGCGACGTGTTGCGCGTGGGCGGATGGGCCGCCCGCAGCGCCGAACCCGCGCCGGCGCGTGCGGTGCAGCTTTATCACGCTGACATGCCGCCCCGGACGATCGCACTGGGCGCCGCGCCGGTCAGCCTGGCGCAGGTCGTCGGCACGGGCGGCCCGGCCGCCCCGGGGCAGGGGGTCTATGTGCTGCGCGCCGCCCCCGGTGGGCGCGTCCAGGCGCTGACCCTCGATGCCGGCGCGGCGCTGGACCCTGCGCTGGGTGGCCAGCTGATGCTGCAAGCCGGGGACTCGGTGGTCCTCGGGGCGGTCGGGGCCACGATGGACCCGGCGCAACAGTTCAACGCCCTGACCCCGGCGCTGCGCGCCATGGCGATGTGACAGGCACAGGAGAGCGGATCATGAAGATCACCGTTGCAGGACTGGGCTACGTCGGCCTCTCGAACGCGATCCTGCTGTCGCGCCAGCACGAGGTCACGGCCATCGACATCACCGCCGCCCGGGTCGCGGACGTGAACGCCGGGCGCTCGCCGATCGTCGATGCGGAGTGTTCGGACTATCTGGCCAGCGGGGCGCTGAACCTGCGCGCCACGGTCGATCCGCACACCGCCTATGCCGGGGCCGAAATCGTCATCATCGCCACGCCGACCAACTACGACGCCGAGACGCACGCCTTCGACACCTCCAGCATCGAATCGGTGATCGCCGCCGTCACCGCGATCAACCCCGACGCCCTGATGGTCATCAAATCGACTGTTCCGGTGGGGTATGTCGCCAGCCTGAAGGCCCGCACCGGCTGCGCGAACATCCTGTTTTCGCCCGAGTTCCTGCGCGAAGGCCGCGCGCTTTACGACAACCTCCACCCCTCGCGCATCGTCGTGGGCGAGGTCAGCGCGCGCGGCGAACGCATCGCCGAGATGTTCCGCGCCGCCGCGATCAAGACCGACGTGCCCGTCCTGCTGACCCATTCGACCGAGGCCGAAGCGATCAAGCTGTTTGCCAACACCTATCTGGCGCTGCGCGTGACCTTCTTCAACGAACTGGACACGATCGCCATGGCCGACGGTCTGGATGCGCGCGAGATGATCGAAACCCTGTGCGCCGATCCGCGCGTGGGCGACCATTACAACAACCCCTCGTTCGGCTATGGCGGCTATTGCCTGCCCAAGGATTCGAAGCAGCTGCTGGCCAATTTCGGCAGCGTTCCGCAACAGATGATGCGCGCCATCGTCGAAGGCAACGATGCCCGAAAGGCTGCGCTGGCGCGGGCGATCCTGGCCCGCCAGCCGCGCCGGGTCGGGGTGCACCGGCTGGTGATGAAACAGGGGTCCGACAACTTCCGCCAGAGCGCGGTGCAGGACATCATCGCGCTGCTGGATGACGCCGGGGTCGAGATGGTCGTCTATGAACCCGCCTGGACCGAGGATACCGCGCTGGGCCACCGTGTCGAACGCGACCTGCGGTCCTTTGGCGACGCCTGCGACGTCATCATCGCCAACCGCATGACCCCCGATCTGGTCCCCTTCGGGCCCAAGGTCTTTACCCGCGATCTGTTCGGCCAGAACTGACAACCGCCCCACCGCAAACGCAAAGGACTGTCCCCATGCGCATCGCAATCTTCGGCCTCGGCAGTATCGCGCTCAGTGATGCCCTTGCCCTGGCGCGCACCCATTCGGTGGTGATGACCGGCCCTCTGGCCGACCGGGTCGCGGCGATCAACGCCGGCGCCTATCCGTTCGAGGACCCGGGCCTGGCCGATTATCTGAAGCGGTGGCCGCTGGACCTGCGTGCCACTGTCAACCCGGCCGAGGCCTTGCGCGACGCCGAGATGGTGCTGATCGCCTCGCCCCTGCCGCATTGCCCGCAGACCGGCGGTTTTCTGACCGCCGAGCTGGACGCGGCCATCGCCGCCGCCGTCGCGCAGTGTCCGGGCGTGCCGGTCGTCATCCGCTCTGCCGTTCCGGTCGGCCACACGTGCCGGATCCGCGCCCGGCTGAACGCCGAGGCGCTGTTCTATGCGCCCGAGTTCCGCCGCGAGAGCCACGCCCTGACCGACACTTTGCACCCCGCGCAGATCGTGGTCGGCGCGCGCGGCGAGGCCGGCCGGGCGATCGCCACCGTGCTGCGCGACGCGGCGCTGTCCGACGTGCCCGTGCGCTGCATCGGCGAGGCCGAGGCCGAGGCCGTCAAGCATTTCTCGCAGGCCTATCTGGCGGCGCGCGTGGCCTATTTCAACGAACTGGACAGCTACGCCATGATGCACGATCTGGACGCCCGGCAGGTGATCGACGGCGTGTGCCTGGACCCGCGCATCGGCGGCGGGGCGAACAACCCCTGTTTCGGGTTCGGTGGCCAGCGTCTGCCGCGCAGCACCGAACACCTGACCGACACGTTCGGCAAGGCCTCGGGCGCGCGGGTCCTGCCGCGCCTGGCCGAGGCCAACGCGGCGCGCATGGACGTTCTGGTCGCCAAGGTCGCGGCGCGCGGCGCCGCCCGCATCGGCGTCTATCGGCCCGGTGGCCCGGCGGAATTCGACACCCTCGCCGAGTTGACGAAACGGATCGCCAGCACCGGCACCCGTATCGAAACCTTCGACGGCCCCGAGGGCAGCCCCGCCTTCGAGCGGTTCACCGCGGATTGCGATCTGGTTCTGTCGCAGCGCATGTCGCCGGCGCTTGCCGCGATCTCGGACAAGCTGTTCTGCCGCGATCACTACATGACCTGAGGGTCAATCGACCGGATCGCTCGGATCGACCGCGACCGCAGCACGCGAGGGGCCCAGGCGAACCTCGTCGAACCAGGCGATCTGCGTTGCCATCGGTCCACCGTGCCGGCTGACAAAGCTGCGATACAGGCCGTATTTCAGATAGTAGACCTCGGGCAACGGGGCGTCCCAGGCGGCGATGTCGGCGCGTTCCTGCCCGTCGATCCAGATCGACAACCGGGGTTCGCGGCTGTCGAAGCCGATTGCCAGATCGTGCCAGCCGCCGCGCATCGACTCCAGCCGCATCAGCCTGTGGTGGATGTTCGGCGCGTCGGGCACATGCACCGTCACGCTCAACCAGTCGCCCCTCGCCTCGATCTGCATCACCGGCGGATGCGACACGCGCCCGCCCGCGCGCCGTTCGGGCCCGCCGCGCTGGTGGATCTGAACGAGCGTGGTGTTGACCCGGTCGGACACGGGAAAACCGGCGGGCAGCAGGATCGACAGGCCGATCCACACGGTCTGCCCCGGGGGCCATTCGAAATCGGGGCGAAATTCGGTGCGTTCGCGGTCGCGCGCGCAGTCGTCGCCGCCGGTGTTGGCGGCGCAATCCCCCGCGCGCAGTTCGAACCGTTGCGCCTGCGCCCCGGCGCGCGCTGGGCCGGAAACGATGCCATAGCCCCAGGGCGTATCGGACAGGCTGCGCGCGCCCGGCAGGCGCTGCGCACCCGCCAGCCCGGGCAGCGCCACCGCCACGAGGGTCATCAGAACGAAACGGCGAACCATGAGCCCACCAGACACCGGCCGGGCGTCCGGGGTCAAGGGGGGCACCGCCCGCCGGCCCCCCCGGCAGAGCGGCCTCACATCAGGCGCGGCAGCACCAGAACCAGCGTCGGAAAGGCCAGCAGCAGCCCCAACCGGATCAGATCGGCCACAAAGAACGGCACGATCCCGCGAAAAATCGTCGCCAGCGTGATGTTGCGCACCATGATCTTCAGGATGAACACATTCAGCCCGACCGGGGGCGTGATCAGGCTGATCTCGATCGCCACCACCACCAGAATGCCGAACCAGACGGGATCGATGCCCAGGATCTGCACCACCGGAAAGAAGATCGGGATCGTCAGCAGCATCATCGACAGGCTTTCCAGGAACAGGCCCAGAACCAGATAGATGCCCATCATCACCAGAAGCGCCTGCATCGGGGTCAGGTTCACGGTCTCGAGCCAGCTCGCCAGGTCGCGGGCAAAACCCAGCATGTCCAGGTAGTTGTTGAACAAGGTGGCGCCGAACAGCAGGGCGATCATCATCGCCGAGGTGCGCGCCGATTCGGCAAAGATGTCGATCAACGCGCGCAGGGTCAGCGTGCCGCGGAACAGCACAAAGACGAACGCCCCCGCGGCGCCGATCCCGGCGGCCTCGGTGGGGGTGAAGACGCCCAGATAGATGCCGCCCAGCACCAGCCCGAACAGCGCCACGATGGGCCAGACGCCGCGCATCAGGCGCAACCTCTCGGGCCAGGCGGCGCGGGGTCCGGCAGGCCCGGCCTCGGGGTTCAGGCGGGTGACGACGGCGATCGCCGCCATGTAGCCCAGCACCCCCAGCGTTCCGGGGATGATCCCGGCGATGAACAACTGGCCGATGTTGGTCGAGGTGAGGATGCCATAGATCAGCAACACCACCGAGGGCGGAATCAGGATGCCCAACGTGCCCCCGGCGCAGATCGACCCCGCCGCCAGCGCGTCGGAATAGCCATGCGCGCGCATCGGCGGCATTGCCACGCGCGCCATGGTCGATGCCGTGGCCATGCTGGAGCCCGACACCGCCGAGAACCCCCCGCACGCGGCGATGGTGGCCATCGCCAGCCCGCCCCGGTAATGCCCCAGAAAGGCGTTCGAGGCGGCATAGAGATCGTGGCTGATCCGCGCCCGCGCGATCAGGTTGCCCATCAGGATGAACAGCGGCAGCACGGTAAAGGTGTGGGTCTGGGCCAGATCGAAAATCTGCGTCACCAGCACCGAATTGGCGGCATTCATGTTGCGCAGGCCGAGAATGCCGAGATAGCCGATCAGGCCAAGGGCAAAGGCGATCGGTATCCCGGCGATCAGCAGGCCCATCAGCGCCAGCAGGACGATTGCTCCGGCGGTCATCAGGTTTCTATCCGATTGAGGGCAGAACGTTGGACGATGACCTTGACGGCCATCAGCACGAACAGCAGGGCGCAGATCAGCATGGAAACCGCCATGATCCGCGCCAGCAGGCCGGTGGGCAGGCGGTAGATCTGGGTTCGTTCGCCCCAGTCGTCCAGTCGCACGCCAAAGCGCCACAGACGCCATCCCAGCCCGCCCGATACCGCCGCCAGCATCAGGTTCACCAACACCGCCCGGCTTCGCCGCATCCAGACCGGCAGGACGCTGTCCAGCAGGCTGATCCGCACATGGTCCGACCGCGCCGCGACCAGGATCAACGCGGTAAAGACCAGCAGGCCCATCATGTAGGACATCACCTCGAACGCGCCCGAGATCGGCGCGTGCATCACATAGCGCAGAAAGACGCTGACGACGGTCAGCAGCATCATCGCGAACAGGATCGCCGCCGGGATCACCGCATAGGCGCGCTCCAGGCGGATCATCCAGGGCTTGTCCTCGATCAGGCCCGAGGGCGCGCCGGGGCCGTCATCCTCGGCGCCGGGGGCGGGGCCCCCCGGCGGTTCACCGGGGGGGATGGGATCTCGCACCATGGTCCGGGTGCCCTATTGCGACGCCAGATCGGCCATCTGCTGGCGCAGAAAGTCGATCACCGCGTGGCCGTCGATGCCGCGTTCGGCCTGCTCGCGTTCGATCCAGGCGGTTTCCAGCGGCGCCAGCCGGTCGCGCAGGTCGGCCACAAAGGCGTCGTCGGCGGTGACCACCGTGCGGCCGTCCGCCCGCATCTGCGCCAGCCCGCTGTCCGACACCGTGTCGAACCCGCGCCCGCCCAGGGCCGACAGATACTCGCCGGTCAGTGCGTCGAAGGCGGCGCGGTATTGTTCGGGGATGCGGTCATAGGCGTCCTGGCTCATCAGCACGAAGAACGAGGTGTTGAACAGGCCGCCCGGCACCAGCGTCTGGGTCTGCACCAGGTCCTTCAGGTTGAACGAGGTGTAGCCGTCGGGCGTCATCAGCGTGGCATCGACCACCCCGTTCGCCAGCAATTCATAGGTGGTCGGCGCGGGCGAGGACACGACCGACGCGCCCAGCAGTTCCAGCACGCGGTCCTGCGTGCCGCCGCCGCCCCGGGTCAGCAACCCCTGGAAATCGTCGATGGAATCGACCACCCGCTCGCGGGTCATCAGCGTGCCCGGGCTGTGCGTGAAATAGGCCAGAACGCGCGCGTCGCCATGTTCATGCGAGGCTGCGAAGAAACGCTCATAGGCGCGCCAATAGGCGATCGAGGCCTGCTCGCCCGTGGTGGTCATGAAGGGCAGTTCCATCACGCCCGCGTTGACAAACCGGTCCGGCGTGTAGCCATGCACGCCCATCACCAGATCCACCACGCCATCGTCGATCAGTTCCTGTTGGCGCGGCGGCGGGGCCAGCGATGTCGCGGTGAATTCGATGCGCACCTCGCCGTCGGTGGCATCGGACACCGCCTGCGCCCAGGGGTTCATGATCTCGGTGCGGGTCAGGTGCGTGGGCGGCACCCACCAGTTGAAGGTCAGAACGGTTTCGGCCTGCGCCGTGCCGGCCAGCGCCAGTGCGGTGATCCCGACCATCAGCGGGCGGAGGTTTCTGTCGAGGAACATGGGCAATCTCCCTTTTTGTGTTGGTTGTCGTGAACGGTCGCCTTTTGGCGTTTTCGGTTGCGCGTCGGGGGCTGGACAGGCCGGGTCAGATCGGCACGCCGCCGATACTGGCCCCGCCGCAGACATAGAGCGTCTGCCCGGTGACGAAGCCGGCCTCGGGGTCGGCGAAGAACAGAAAGGCGCGGGTGATGTCGGCGGGCGTCCCCAGGCGTCCGACCGGAAGACGCGCGGCCAGGTCGGCCTCGGCGTCGCTGCCCTTGGGAACGATGCCCCAGAAATTGTCGGTCAGCACGGGGCCGGGCGCGACCACGTTCACGGTGATGCCGTCACCGGCCAGTTCCAGCGCCCAGGTGCGGGCCATGCCGATCATCCCCGCCTTGGACGCGGAATAGGCGGTGCGGGTCCTGGCCCCAAGCGCCGCCCGCGAGGCATTCAGCAGGATGCGTCCAAAGTGGCGGGCGCGCATCGCGGGCAGGAAAGCCTGGGTCAGCGTCAGTGCAGCGCCCAGGTGCAACTGGGTCAGGGCTTGCAGATCCTCGGGGCGGGCCTCGTCGATCAGGTTCGGCAAGATGATGCCGGCGTTGTGGACGAAATGCGTCACCTGATGACGCGCGGCGATTTCGGTGGCGACCCGGGCGGTGGCCTGCGGGTCCAGAAGATCGGCGCTGACCTGTTCCAGCGCGGCGGGGGCGTCGTCGGCGGTGTGCCGGGCGATCGACACCACCCGCCAGCCGCGATCCAGCATCGCGCGCGCCAGATCGGCGCCGATGCCCTTGTTTCCCCCGGTGATGACGGCGGTATAGTCGGTCATGCGTCCTCCTCGATCCTTGCCCGCGCGCGCGCCATCACGGCACCTGCCGGCGCTTCAGCGCGGTGGTGTCCACCGTGCCGGGCGCGCCCACCAGGCTTGCGGCCAGCGTCTTCAAGGTGGCGCGCTGCACCTTGTTGGTGGCGGTCAGCGGCAGGCTGTCCACAAAGGCGATGTGGCCGGGCACCTTGTAATAGGCCATCTGCCCCAGCGCCCAGGTGGCGATCTGGGTTGCCAGGTCGGGCGACGGGGCGTCGGCGACCAGGCAGGCGAAAACCTCGTCGCCGCGCAGCGCGTCGGGAACCGGCGCCACCGCGGCCGCGCGCACCGCCGGGTGGCGTGCCAGGACCGATTCGACCTCGACCGCGGCGATATTCTCGCCCGAGCGGCGGATCACGTTCTTCTTGCGATCGACAAAGACCATGGAGCCGTCGGCGTCGAGCCGGACCAGATCGCCGGTGTGGAACCAGCCGCCGGCCCAAGCCTCGGCCGTGGCTTGCGGGTCGCGGTAGTATTCGCGAAAGAAGCCCGCGCGGGGATCGTCGCCGGCGGCGCGGATCAACAGCTCGCCGGGCTCGCCCGGGGCGGCCGGCGCGCCGTCGTCGCCCAGCACCCGGATTTCCACCCCGGGCCCGGGGCGGCCCAGGCAGCTTTCGCCCACCCGGCGCGGCGGCTGGCTGGCGGCGATGGCGTTTCCACCGCCGGTTTCGGTCATTGCCCAGGCCTCGACCAAAGGAAAACCAAAGCGCGATTCAAACGCGGCGTGCAGCTTGGGGTCGATCCCGGCGCCGAAACCGAAGCGAACGTCCGGCGCGCGATCGTCGTCGCTGGCGGGCAGGCCCATCAGCATCGAGGGCATGACGCCCAGGTAATGCAGGCAGGTGGCCCGTGCGGCGCGCACCGATTGCCACCATGTGCGCGGGTGGAACCGGTCCAGCGCGATCAGGCAGCCGCCCGCGCCGATCATCGCCATGAAGGAACAGGCCATCGCGTTCATGTGGAAGATCGGCAGCGGAGTAATCATCCGGTCGCCATCGGCCAGCGCGCAGAGCCCGCCCTCGGTCAGATACCAGTTGCCCGAGCGAATGAAATAATCGTTGCCCAGGACGCAGCCCTTGGGCCGGCCCGTGGACCCCGAGGTGTAGAGCACCGCCGCCTCGTCGCCGTCGAACACCGGGGCGGCGGTCACGCGCGGCAGCGGCGCCCCCGGTTCGGCGACCGGCATCGCCACGCCGGCGGCTTGCGCCGCGCCGCGCAGGTCTGCCACGCGCGATGGGATCGCCAGCGCCAGCGCGGGCGTGACATGGCCGATCATGTAGTCCAGTTCCGCCGCGCGCAGATCCGGGTTGACCGGAACGACCGACGCCCCCAGCCCGTTCGCCGCCAGCCACCACAGAAAGAACGCGGGACGGTTCTCGAGCAGCAGCATCAGCCGGTGCCCCGGCCCCAGCCCAGCCGCGGCCAGCGCGGTTCTTAGGCGCGCCACCTCGTCCTGAGCGGCGCCATAGGTCATTTCGCCGGGTGCGATGCCGTAGACCTTTGCGGTTTCGGGCAGGGTGGCCAGAAAGGGCCGGTCGGGCCAGCGCAGGGCGGCCTGGCCGAAGGCGTCGTGGACGGTGGCGGCGGTGATCGGGCGCATGGTCAGGGAAGCAACTGGATATTGCCGAAGGCGGCGTCGCAATTGAGAAGGTCCACGCGCTTTTGGGCGATCTTCAGCGCCCCGTCGTGCCAGCGCAGATCGTGTCGGGCGGTGATCGCCAGCAGGAACTGGTCGTCCAGCCGGGTTTCGACATAGGTCATGCGGGTCACCACGGTGTAGCGACCGGCCGCGTTGTCGATGAGATCGCAATCCGGGCGGTTCAACACATGCAGGCAGCGGCTTTTCGGCTTCTGGCTGAAGGTGCGCGCGCCGTTCAGACGCTCGATGCGCAGGCGCAGCATGAACTGGTCCTCCCACAGCAGCGAGGTTTCGCCGATCGGGTCCTGCTGGTTCCAGTCCAGCGGCATCCAATACATGCCGTCGGCCATCCACAGCGCCAGCCAGTCGTCGAAGCGGCCCTCGTCCAGCATCCGGGCTTCGGCATGAACAAAGTCGATCAGATCGTCGCGGGTGATGGCGGGGGTCATTGGGTGGCCTCGGCTTCGCTGGGCAGGGTGGCGGTCATGAACTTGACCCAGGCATGGAACTGGTTGCGCATCTGGCGTTCGGTGGTGCCGTTCAGCACCGCCTCCTGGGTGAAATCCTCGCCGTCCTCATACAGGCGCTGCACGTTCACCCATTCGGCGGCCTGCACCTGCAAGCCTTCCTGCGCACGCTCGTACATTTCCAGATCGTCGTGCCCCACCATCGAGGTGGGCGCGTTGATCATCCGGTTATACATCGCCGTGCGCGCGACCAGGTCCTCGGGGGCGTCAACCAGGCGGTAGATCCAGCTTTCGACCAGCGTGCGGTCGGCGGCCAGCGGGATGAAGTTCCGCAATTGCTGGATCGGGCCCTTGATCATGATCGTCGGGAAAAAGACCGTGTTGTGACGGTTCTCGCCCAGGATCGCGCGGGCGCGGTCCTCGCCATAGGCGGCGGTCATCTGCTCCAGGTAACCCGGGATTTCGGAATAGTCCGAATGGATCGAATGATGCACCCCCGTGTGGCCGTGTCCATTCGGCCATGTGCGGATGCCCATGTTTTCGAAAAACTCGTAGGGCGAGACGAAGGGCGCGACGATCTCCATCGCCGGGGGCGTCTTCATTCCCGCGGGTTTTTCCATGCTTTCCCAGATCTTCACCGCCGTGCCGGCGCTGGATTCGTGCGCGACCATCGGGTGGCAGGTGTCGGTCTGGTTCTCGACCAGCATTTTCCAGTTGCATTTGTGCAGATAGCGCAGCGGGGCACCGGCGACGACCAGCCGGCCCGCGGGCGAGCGGTCGATCATGTTGTCGAAGGACGACAGCGAGCCGCCGAAATAGGTTTCGAAGTCTATGCCTTGGGGCGCCATGCGGGCAAAGACGAAGCCGCGGTAATTGTGCACCGCGCCGACCGCCGTCATGCCGTGGGCCGCTTCGCTCTGGTCCAGGCCGGTGCCGTCGTAGCCCTTTTTCAGCGGGATCGCCAGCAGGCAGCCATCGGTCTTGAACGACCAGGCGTGATAGGGGCAGCGAAAGAACTTGCCGGTGTTGCCGCTGCGGTCGATGACGATCTTGGTGCCCTTGTGCGGGCAACGGTTGTAGAGCACATGAACCTGGTCGTCGCTGTGGCGCACCATGATGACCGGCTGGTCGGCCAGTTGCGTCGTGTAATAGTCGCCCTTGTTCGGAACCTGGCTTTCGTGCCCGACGAACAACCAGGTGTTCGAAAAGAGGTGCTTCACCTCGAGCGCGTAGACCTGCGGGTTGATGTAGAGATCGCGGTGCACCTGGCGGGGTTGCACAAGAGCGGCCATCGCCTCTCGGGTTTCGGGATAGCGCATCGTATGTCCTCCGCCTTGGTTACAGATCGAGCTTGAGCCTGGGCGATTTCGCCCGGCTTACGCAGATGTGCATCAGCTTGCCGGCGGCGCGCTCGGCGTCGGTCAGCACCACGTCGCGATGATCGGGAACCCCCTCCAGAACGGCGGTCTGGCAGATGCCGCAATCGCCGCGCTGGCAGTCATACATCAGGTCCACGCCGGCCTCTTCCAGCACCGCGATGATCGAGCGGCCGGGCGGGATCGTGAAGATCTGCCCGGTCGAGGCCAGCTCGACCTCGAAGGGTTGGTCGCCGGCCTGCGGCGCGGCGGCCTCGAACAGCTCGAAATGCACGCGGGCGTGGGGCAGGCCGGCGGCGGCTGCGATCTCGCGCGCGGCCTCGATCATCGGGCGCGGCCCGCAGACGTAGAGATGGGTGCCGGGCCCGGCGTCGGTCAGCGCCGCATGCAGGTCCAGGGGGCCGCCGGCCTGGTCGTCGTGGTGCAGGCGCAGGGCGGGACCGTGCGTATCGGCGAGGCGGTCGGCAAAGGCCATCGCCCGGTCGGTGCGCCCGGCGTAAAGCAGCGCATAGGGCCGGCCCGCGGATTTCAGATGTCCCGCCATGGTGATCAACGGCGTCACGCCGATCCCGCCTGCGATCAGCAGCGCGGGTTCCGGCCCCTCGTGCAGCGCAAAGTCGTTCCGGGGCGCGCTGGCCAGCACCGTGTCGCCCGTCGCCAGATCATGCATGTAGCGCGACCCGCCCCGGCTCTCGGGGTCCAGCAGCACGCCCAGGCAATAGGCGCGGGGCGCGGCTTTGGGGCCGTCAAAGTCGATCAGGGAATACTCCCGGGTCTCTGCCCGGCCGGGCAGAGACACCGCGATATGGGCCCCGGCCGCAAAGGCCGGCAAAACCCCGCCATCGGCCGCGGCCAGAACGATCTCGCGCACCCGCTCGGCGGCCTGACGCACCGCGATTACCGTGAGAGTCAGCTGGGTCACGAGGCGATTCTCCCTGTTGCTCACCGAAAGCATGAAATATCATATATTCTCCGTCAACAAATATTTTGGACTTCGAAATATGATTTTTCATGAAAGCGGCGAACCCCAGTCCGACGAGAGCCCGTCGCGCTTTCTGTCCGACTACCTGCCCTTTCTGTTGGCGATGGCCAGCACGACGGCCTCGGCCGGGTTTCACGCGCAGGTCCGCGCGCATGGTTTGCGGGTGCCGGAATGGCGGGTTCTGGCCTGTCTGCACGATTGCGACGGGTTGATGGTCACCCGGCTGGCGGCGCAGGCGCTGAGCGAACAATCCGCGATGACGCGCGTCGTCGAACGGATGGAGGAACGCGGCCTTCTGGAACGCCGCAACGACCCGCGCGACCGGCGCCGGGTGCGGGTCTACCTGACGCCCGAAGGCCGCGCGCTGGTGCAGGACCTGGCGCATCAGGCCAAGGTCAACGAAGCGCAGATGATGACCGCGCTGACGCCCGAACAAAGCCGCGCGCTGAAAAGCCTGCTGGTCACGTTCCTGGCGGCGCAGCCCGACAACATCCTGCGGTCGGACGACCTGTAAGCGCCGCCAGGCCGGCGCCGGTCAGGCCCTGCGGCTCATCGTGACGACGGTTGCGCCGATGATCGCCAGGAACACCAGGCTGGTCACGGTGGTGCCCAGCCCCATCCCGCCGAATTCGGCCGGTTGCGACAGGAAGTCACCGATCGACGCGCCAAGCGGGCGGGTGAAGATGTAGCACAGCCAGAAGGCCCACATCGCATCGAGTCCCAGCGCGAAATAGCCCAGCGCCAGCGAGGCGATGATCAACCCGAACAGCGTGCCGGTGCCGGCGAAGCCGACGCCGAAGGCCTCGGATATCAGGTCGCCGACCGCGGTGCCCAGGGCAAAGGTGAACAGGATCGCCAGCCAGTAGAAAGCCTCGCGCCGAAAGGTGAAGACCTCGTGGATCGACAGCGTGCGCTCGGACGCGAACCACAGCGCAAAGGTCGCGGCCAGCGCCAGGGTGAAGCCGATGGTCGAATAGAGCAGCGGAATGCCCAGGGCGTCGGTCATGTTGTCGGTGATCAGCGTGCCGACCACCGAGATCAGCACGACGGCCGTCCAATAGGCGAGCGGGACATAGGCCCGCTGCCGGAACTGCCAGACCATCGCGGCGGCCAGGACGGCGGTCATCAGGACCGTGGTCGCGCCCAGCCCCAGCCCCAGGTTCACCGCCAGGAAATCGGCGGCGGTTTCGCCCATGGTCACGGCGGTCAGCTTGATCAGCCAGAACCCGGGGGTCGCCTGCGGAACGCGGTTGACGGCGGCGGCGGCGGGATCGGTGTGCGAAAAGGTGGCGTCGGTCATGGTCGTTTCATCCTCGGATCTGAGCGATGGCCTGCGCGGACAGCGCGTCGGCATGGGTGTCATCGTCGGCGTTGCAGCGTTCCAGCGCGCGCCTCAGCAGGTCGGCGACCTGGGGGCTGGGCGTGGTGGTGCCGATCGCATCACGAAGCTGCCCGATCATCGCCTCACAGGGCAGCGCATGGCCGGTCTCGTCCGTCACGGCGACGCCCGAGACCAGGCGAACCGGCCCCGCGGCGGCGGCCTGCGCCGGCGCATCCAGCGTTGCGGCCAGGCTTGCCAGCGCGGCCTCGACGCGGGCGCGGTCGGGGGCTTGCGCGCGCAGCGCCGAAAACACGCCGTCCGCGGCGCTGTCGATCGCGCCCCAGGCGCCGGGATCGGCCGGCCTCAGGGCGCCGGCGTTCTGGTCCCACAGTGTTTCCAGATCGGTGATCCGATTCTCGGCCGCGCTCAGATCGCCGCGGCGCACGATGGCTTGCGTATCGTGCACGATGGTCCTGTAGGCCGACAGGTCGCCGAGCCCTTGCGCTGGCGGTGCGCTGGCGGTGGCTTGCGGCGCCGGCTCGAGGGTCATCCGGGCCAGCGCGAAACCGCCGGCCGGGACGGCGATCAAGGCCGCCGACAGCAGAAGATTGTGGAGGGTGGAAGTCATGGAAAGGGTCCTGTCATCATCGCGTCGGGCCCCGGTCGGGTGCCCGTGCGGTCGGTGATGACAGCCGCAACGGCGGATCCTATGACGCGCTTCTTACGCTTTCGTAAGATCGCTGGCCGGGCCCGGAAAACGCATCGAAACCACCAGCCCCGGGGCGTTGTCGTCCAAGGACAGCCGCGCGCCGTGCAGCGCGGCGATGGCCGCGACCAGGCTCAGGCCCAGCCCGGTGCCGGGCACGGTGCGGCTGGCATCCAGGCGCACGAACCGGTCCAGGACGCGCTGGCGGTCAGCCTCGGGGATGCCGGGGCCGGTGTCGCTGACCGACAGGACGGGCGCGCCGTTCCGCAGCGCCACCCCGATGGTGATCGCGACGGGCGCGGCGCAGTGGCCCACCGCGTTGGCAACCAGATTGGTCAGCGCCTGCGTCAGCAGGTCTTCGTCGCCGATGACCAGAACCGGCGTCGGCGGGCATTCGATGCGCAGCGCGTGCCCGGCTTCCTCAGCCGACGGGGCAAGGAAATCCTGCACCGAATGCGCTAGCGCCGTCAGGTCCACCGGATCGCGGCGGCGTTCCACGGTTCCCGACTGCAACCGCGCCAGCCGCAGGATCGCGTCGAAACTGGTCGAGATCGCGTCGATATCGACCAGCGCCGAGCCGATCTCGTGGCGGGCGTGGGCCGGCAGGTCACCGGACAGCACCTGGGGTTCAAGCCGCATCCGCAGGCGCGCGAGCGGCGCGCGCAGGTCGTGCGCCACGTCGGTCGAAACGCGCCGGATCGAATCGACCCCCGCTTCCAGCCGGTCCAGCATGTGGTCCACGCTTGCGGACAATTCGGCCAGATCGTCGCTGCCGGTGTCGGCGATGCGCCGGTTCCATTGCCCCTGCCCGACGGCCCGCAGGGCGTGCTTCATGCGTTCGATGCGCTGTTCGGTGCGCCGCGCGATGGCCAGCGCCAGGCCAAAGGACAGCAACGAGGCAAAGGCCAGCGACCAGGCGGTCGTCTGCGCCAGGATTTCACCGCTTTCCGCGACCCAGGCCTCGTCGCGGGCGGCGATGACCCAGCCCAGCGGGGTGCGGATGCCAAAGGCCTGATAGGCGTCCGACGCGTCCGGCCCCGCATTCGCCGGCCGGGGAATGTCCCGCCCGGCGATCAGGCGGCGGGGGCCTTCGAACGGCGTGGACAGCCGCTGCGCGCCGATCGTCTCGCCCGTGCGGGCGTCGATGAAGGCGAACAGGCTGGAGCCGTCGCTGTTGGCGCGCGCCTCGGCCACGACCTGTTCGATCAGGTCGCGACGGCCGCCGCTTTCGGCGATCCGCGCCAGGCTTTCGGCGCTGGTGCGCACATCGGCTGCCAGGCGCAGCGTCATCTCCTTGGACAGAAAGACATACGACAGCCCACCCGCGCACAGCGTGCCGATGACGAACACCGCCGCCAGCGCCAGCGCGAAGCGCATCGACCAGGACAGGGGCTGCTTCATGGCTGCAAAACGTAGCCGACGCCGTGCAACGTAACCAGATGCGCCTTGTCGAAAGGTTTGTCGATCTTGTTGCGCAACCGGCTGATATGGGTCTCGACCACGCTGGTCTTGGGGTCGAAATGCAGGCCCCAGACCGATTCCAGCAGCACCGTGCGGGTCTGAACCCGGCCGGGGCGTTCCATGAAATGCTTCAGCAGCAGGAATTCGCGCGGTTGCAGGTCGATCCGGTGGCCGTCGCGGGTCACTTCGCGTTTCAGCAGATCCAGCCGCAAGTCGCCGATCACCAGTTCCAGCACCTCGTCGCGCAGCGCGGGGCGGCGCAGGATCGTGTCGATGCGGGCCAGCAGTTCGACAAAGGCGAAAGGCTTGACGACATAGTCGTCGGCGCCGCCGCGCAATCCCGCCACCCGGTCGTCAACCGCGCCCATCGCCGTCAGCAGGATAACCGGTGTTTCGATCTTTGCCGCGCGCAGGGATTTCAGCACCGACAGACCGTCCAGCCCCGGCATCATCCGGTCCAGGATCAGAAGGTCGTAGTCGCCGCTCATGGCCTGGGACAGGGCGTCCTTGCCGTCGGTCAGGTGATCGGCGACGTGCCCCTCGCCGGTCAGGCCCTTGACCACATAGGCGGCCGTTTCGGTATCGTCTTCGGCGATCAGGATCTTCATCTGCCGTCATCTTTCCCGTTCATCGACCCGGCCGCGCGGCGCGGCCGGGTTCTTGGTCGGCGCGGGGCGGGGCGTGCCGCCGCGATCAGTCGTCGTCGGTTTCGCCGTCCGCGCCGTGGTCGTCCAGGGCCTGCGCGTTGTCCGCATGGTCCTGCATATCCGAACTCAACGCCGAGACGAAGACCTCGCCGGTCGCGGCGTCGATCTTGACGGTCCAGGGCTGCCCGTCGGTGCCGACCACCACCGCCTCATAGGCGGCGCGGCCGTCCTCGTCGCCGAACACGATCGAAGCCAGCGCGCCGGCATGGGTCTGAAGTGCGGCATTGCCGGCCTGTTGCGCGCTCAGCGTGGCGCCCTGGAACAGGGCCAGTTCGGCAGGACCGAGACGTTCGGCGGCGGCCGCCAGGGGCAGCACCCCCAGTAGCGCCGCCGGAACGAGGATCACGGTTTTGCGAAGCATCGGTTTTCCTTTCGTCAGCAGGGCCAATCGCCTGCCATCCACACATGGGGGGGCGGGCCGTGGATCGCCTGTCCGCGCCCTTACGCTTTCGTAAGAAGCCCGGGGTCCCGCCATGTCGTCGCCTTGGCCCCCCTCCCTCAGGGTCGAAACGGTCTCTGGTCCAGGCGGGGCAGGGCGCCCTATACAGGGACCGTCAAATCCCCAAAGGAGACGCACCATGAAGATCACCCGAGCAGGAACGAACCCGTCCGCCGAGGCCCCCGAGGCCTGGTTCACCGGCCGCGTACGCATCGATCCCGTGTTCCAGGCCGAGGCCCCCGGCCGGGTCGCCGGGGCGCATGTCACCTTCGAACCGGGCGCGCGCACGGCCTGGCACAGCCACCCGGCCGGACAGTCGCTGCTCATCACCTTTGGTCGCGGCCGGGTGCAGCGCGAGGGCGGCCCGATCGAAGAGGTCAGCGCCGGCGACGTGGTCTGGTTCCCGGCCGGGGAAAAGCACTGGCACGGCGCCAGCGCCGATACCGCCATGAGCCATTATGCCATCCACGAGGCGATCGACGGTGTCAGCGTCACCTGGATGGAGAAGGTGACCGACGCGGACTACAGCGCCTGACGCCGGCGCACCCCGGGGGCGGCCCCCTGCCGAACGAGGCGACGATCCCGGCGCGCGGTTCCGGGTTTGTGGCGGCATGGCCACATCAAGCCGATGATCGCGTTCAGGTTTCCGTTGCCCCCGGGGCGGCTGGCCGGGGGTATTCCGGTCTCGATATCCTGTCAAAACCCTGAGGCGGTATAATTATACCATTGCTATCGAATTCGCTAATCGCTAACCTTTCTTTGGGCAACGGGGCGCTGCCAGCGGCACGTCAGAACCTGTTTCCGCTGCCCGCGGAGAGGGAGGAGATCCAGCATGACCAAGTTTTCCACGGCCGCCGCCGCGCTGCTGCTGTCGACCAGCATGGCCTCGGCCGGCACCTATACGTTGCAAAGCACCTTTGGCCTGACCGTTCCGTCCATCGGGCCCAGCCCGCAGCATTTTGCCGCGCTGGTCAATGAAATGACCGGCGGCGAGGTCCAGATCGAGGTCCACGGCGCAGGCGATTTCGTCCCCGGGTTCGAGGTGTTCGGCGCCGTCAGTTCCGGCGCGCTGGATATGGGCTTTGACTGGAGCGGCTATTGGGCGCAGCAGATCCCGGTCGCCAACATCGTCGGCTCGATGCCCTTTGGTCCCGACCCCGACACCACGCTGGGGTGGATGTTCTACGGCGGCGGGATGGAGATCATCCAACGCGCCTATGATCCCTTCAACGTGCATTTCCTGCCGTGCCATCTGGTCATTTCCGAAGGCGGCGGCTGGTTCAACCGCGAGATCAACACGCCCGAGGATTTCAACGGTCTGAACATGCGCATCGCCGGGCTTGGCGGTCTGACGCTGGCCCGCATGGGGGCCAACACCCAGACCGTTCCCGCAGGCGAAATCTACCTGAGCCTGGAAACCGGCCGGATCGACGCGGCCGAATTCTCGGCGCCGTCGCTCGATGTCGGGATGGGGTTCCAGCGGGTGTCGCGGTATTACTACTTCCCCGGCTGGCACCAGCCCTCGTCGTGGGATTCGATCATCGTCAACAACGATGTGTGGAACGCGATGGGTGAGCAGACCCAGCAGATCATGCTGGACGCCTGCCGCGCCAACATCACCTACAACCTGGCCGACCAGATCAATTCGCAGGCCGCCGCGATCGCCGAAATCCGGGCCGCCGGAACCGAGATCCGCCGCTTCCCCGATGCCGTGCTGGCCGCCCTGCGCGAGAACGCGGACGCGGTGCTGGACGAGCAGGCGCAGAACGACCCGCTGTTCGCCGAGGCGCTGCAATCGCTGCGCAGCTACATGGCGACCGTGGGCGAGTGGTCGACCCTGCAGGCGATCCCGCGCAACTGAGCGGGCCGCTCTGTCGGCGGGCGTGATCGCGCCCGCCGCCGTGCCACGCCGCATCGGAGGGCGAGACGATGCAACCCAAGCAATCCCTCGGCCGCAGGGTGCTGTGCCTGCCGGGCAAGGTGCTGTCCTGGCTGATCGTGCCTTTGGTGCTGAGCATCATCCTGGCGGTTGTCGCGGCGCATATGGGTTGGTCCACCCTGATCGACTGGAACGGGCGCGTGCCGATCCTGGGCTCTGCCCTGACGGTCAACAGTCTGGTCGATTTCCAGTGGTATGCCTTTGCGCTGATCGTCCTTTTCGGCGGTGTCTGGACCTTTTTCGAGGATCGCCACGTCACCGTCGATTTCCTGGCCGCCAACATGCGCCCGCGCACCCGCGCCTGGGTGGCGCTGTTCGGCGACCTGTTCCTGTTGCTGCCGCTTTGTGTGCTGGTCGTCTGGTATGGCGCCCGGTTCGCCGCCGTCGCCTGGAGCACGGGCGAGGGGTCGAACCAGGGTGGTCTGACCGCCCACTGGCTTATCAAGGGGGCGCTGCCGGCATCGTTCTTCCTGCTGGGCGCCGGCGCGGTGCTGCACGCGATCGAAACCGCGCTGGGCCTGTTCCGGCCCGCCAAAGGGCGCGCGGAGGGCGACGATGCTCGCTGATTTCTTCTGGCCGATCCTGATGCTGCTGGCGCTGGTCGCGCTGTTGTTCAGCGGCTACCCGGTGGCCTTCGTGCTGGCCGGTGTCGGCATCGGTTTCGCGGTGCTGGCCGACGTGCCGATGATCTTCCTGTCGATGGGGGTGCAGCGCATCTATTCGGGGACGCTGGCCAACTGGCTGCTGGCGGCGATCCCGCTGTTCGTCTTCATGGGGCTGATGCTGGAGAGTTCGGGCATCGCCGAGCGTCTGATGCGCTCGCTTGCCGCGCTGGCCGGTCGGTTGCCGGGGGGCTATGCCTTTGCCGTGGCGATCATCGGCGTGGTCATGGCGGCCTCGACCGGGATCATCGGTGCCTCGGTCGTGCTGATGGGCATGATGTCGCTGCCGGCGATGAAAAGCGCGGGTTACGACATGCGGCTGGCCACCGGGATCGTCGCGGCCTCGGGGACGCTGGGGATCCTGATCCCGCCGTCGATCATGCTGATCATTCTGGGCGACCAGTTGCGCGTGCCGATCGGGGACCTGTTCGTCGGCGCGATCTGGCCCGGGCTGATCCTGGCCGGGCTCTACTTCGCCTATATCGTCGTGGTGGCGATCATGGCGCCGCACCGGATGCCGCCCCCCGCCCGCCCGACGCCGGTGCCGCTGATGCGCAGCCTGCTGACGCTGCTGCGCGATCTGGTGGCGCCGATGCTGCTGATCCTGTCGGTGCTGGGCACGATCATCGCCGGCGTGGCGACGCCGACGGAATCCGCGGCCATCGGGGCGCTGGGGGCGACGCTGCTGGCGGCGGTCTCGGGCAAGCTGTCGTTCGAGACGCTGCGCCGGTCGGTGCACGAAACGACAAAGACCACGGCGATGATCGCCTTCGTCATGTTCGGGGCGACGGTGTTCAGCCTGGTATTCCGCCGCCTGGGCGGTGACACGATGGTGGCCGATCTCTTTACCTTCGAGGACGCCAGCCCCTACCTGACGCTGGGCGCGATCATGGGGCTGATCTTCATCCTGGGGTTCTTCCTGGATTGGGTCGAGATCACCCTGGTCGTCATCCCGATCGTCGCGCCGATTGTCGCCCATCTGGATTTTGGCCTGCCCGCCAGCGACATCACGCTGTGGTTCGCGATCGCCCTGGCGGTCAATTTGCAAACCAGTTTCCTGACGCCGCCCTTTGGCTACGCGCTGTTCTACCTGCGCGGCGTGGACAGCTCGATCCCGATCAGCACGATCTATCGCGGCATCATCCCCTTCGTGCTGATCCAGATCGTCGCGCTGATCCTGGTGGTGATGCTGCCGCAGCTCGTTCTGTCGCTGCCGGCCGCATTCCGTTAGGCGCCCCCCGCGCCCAACCTTGCCGGGCCGTGACGGATCGTCCGGGTCCCGCCGGGGTCAGTCCCCGACCGCGACGACCTCGCGCAGGCCCGAGTAGCCCAGATCCTCGGACAGGGTGCGGGCGGTCGCCAGCAGGGCCGGCAGGAATTCGGACTGCGCCTTTTCCGCCATCACCCGATCTTCGCCGATGATGGTCAGCGCCATCGACAATTGTCCGGCATGGTCGAACACCGGCGCCGCGATCGCGTTCACCCCGGGCACGGGCGGGTTTTCGATCGTGGCATAGCCGTCCTGGCGGATCGTCTCCAACTCGGCCTTGGACAGGAAACGATGCGTGCCGACGCGCCCCGTCTGGCCATTCTCGCGCCGCTCGGCGCGGATCGCTTCCTTGGCGACCATCGGCGGCAGAAAGGCCGAGAACAGCCGCCCGCTGGCGGTGCCGGACATCGAATAGACCGTGCCGGGGCGTGTGTTCATGTTGATCTGGCTGCCACTTTCCTGCACCAGCACGACCGTCGGCCCGAACGAGCCCCAGACCACCAGCGCCACGATCAGGCCGGTTTCCTCGGACAGCGCCAGCGCCGCGTCCCGCGCCAGCCGCATCGGGTCGTTGGTCTGCATCCGGGTGATGCCCACGTCCATCGCGAACCGGCCCAGAAGATACCGCCCCGTCGTCGGGTCCTGTTCGACCAGTCCGATCTTGCGGTAGCTGACCAGATAGGCGTGCGCCTGGGCCGGCGCGAACCCGGCGATCCGGGCCAGATCCTTCAACATGGTGGCCTCGCCCTCGTCCACCAGGGCCTTGAGCAGGCGCGCGCCCAGCTCGATGGATTGCACGCCGCGCGCCTCGGGTCGGGCTTCGGTTCGGGCTTCGGGCCTGGGCTTGTCGCTGGCGGCTTTTCGGGATGAGGGGGGCATGGGGGCTCCGGGCGGTCGGTGGGCGGTCGCATGAGGGGGGGGCGGCTTACCCCGCGCGGGCCTGCGCGCCGCTCTCTATCGATACGGCGCGGGTGATGGCGGCGGCAGTGTCCAGCAAGGCGCGGACCCCGGGCGAGCCGTCCTCGACCGACAATTCCGCAGCCCGCCCGATCAGCGAAATTGCCATGGCAAAGGTGCCGTCCGGCTCGCGGACCGGCACCGAGACGGCGTTGATGTCGGGGATCGGTGCGCCCCGGGCCGTGGCATAACCGCAGCGCCGGGCGGTCGCGACCTGGGCCTCGAAGCCGTCGCGGGTCATATGCGAACCCAGCGCCCGGCTGTCGCCATCGGCGCCCAGGTTGACCGCGATCTGCTGCGCGACCTCTGGGCGTGGATCAAAGGCGGCGAACACCCGGCCGGTGGCGGTGCCGGTGACGGAATACAGCGTGCCCTGCCGCAGGTTCAGGGCCAGCGGCGCAATGCCCGTGTTGATGTGAACGATCGCCGGCCCGTGTTCGCACCACACCGCGATCAGAGACATGATCCCCATGTCCTGCGTCAGCGCGCGGGTGGCGCGGATCGCGGTAGAGGCCAGCGGCGCGCTGCGCAGCCAACCGATCCCCAGTCGCATGGCAAAGGGGCCCATGCTGTAGAGCCCGCTGTTGGATTCCTGATGCACCAGTCCGACATGGCGCAAGCTTGTCAGATAGGCGTGACATTGCGCGGGGGCCAGGTCGGCGGCCTGCGCCAGGTCCTTCAGCATCATCGGGGACGCGGCGGCCACCAGGGCTTTCAGGATCCGGCCGCTGATCTCGATCGACTGAATTCCGCGCGCGCCACCTGCCATAGTGCTGTCCTGATGTCCCCGGGGCCATGCGCGCATCCTATCGCGTCTTGCGGCTGTCGAACAATCGCCAATCATCGTTCATCAATGGCTTAGGGGTTCGCAATTGCCGTGGATCGCCCCTGTGGCCCATACCCCGGACGCCATGCCCCGCTGTCGGTCGCCCCAGGCCGGGCGCGCCACTTTCCGCTGCGTCTATCGTCCGCGGCACGCGCAATTGGCCCCCCGGACCGGGGCTTTGGGCGGGCCCCGCGGGCTGCCAGGGCGCGCGATCACAACAATCGGTCTTTGACATTAACAAAATAGTTATACATTGAAAAACGACGTTGCCGACGTCGAAACGCGCCGGCACGCCGCCCGGGCATCCGTGCAGCCCATCGACCCCGCGCGCGCCGCTCGTGCGACGCGGTGGTGGGGTGAACCATAGGGACGATCCGAACCGGAACCGCCCCGTATCGACCGGACCGCGCGATCCGTCGCGCGGCTCCCGGGATCGCGGTGCCGGGCGGCCGCTCGACTTTCCGCGACCCCGGCCTACATCTGACCCAGATCCGGGCGCCGGGCGCGGCCGGCCCCGCGCGGCACCCCTGCCGCGATCACGATTCAGGAGACACGCGCATGAGCAAGGCTTTCGCGTCGCAAGGCGACATGACGGAGAAGAGGATCAGTTTCACCGAGGTCGGTGAGGGTCTTTACGCCTTCACGGCCGAGGGGGACCCGAACACGGGCGTGATCATCGGCGACGAGTCGGTGATGATCGTCGAGGCTCAGGCGACGCCTCGGCTTGCGCGCAAGGTGATCGACTGCGTGCGTTCGGTGACCGACAAGCCGATCTCGCACGTTGTGTTGACGCATTACCACGCGGTGCGGGTGCTGGGGGCCTCGGCGTATGGCGCGCGCGAGATCATCATGTCGAACGTCGCCGCGGCGCAGGTCGAGGAGCGCGGGCAAGAGGATTGGGACAGCGAGTTCGGCCGGTTTCCGCGGCTGTTCCAGGGCCACGAGGAGATCCCCGGCCTGACCCGCCCGACGACCACGTTCAGCGAGCAGATGACGGTCTATCTGGGCAAGCGCCGGGTCGAGATCCTGACGCTGGGCCGGGCGCATACCGCCGGCGACGCGGTGATCTGGGTGCCCGATCAGGAGGTGATGTTCACCGGCGACATCGTCGAATACCACTCGGCCTGCTACTGCGGCGACGGGCATTTCCACGACTGGCAAGAGACGCTGGGCAACATCGCGGCGTTCGAACCGCGGGCGATCGCGCCGGGCCGGGGCGACGCGCTGGTGGGCGAGGCGATGGTCGCCAAGGCGATCGCCAACACGGCGGATTTCGTGCGCTCGACCTACAAGCCGGTCGAACGGGTGGTGGCGCGCGGCGGCTCGCTGAAGGACGCGTGGGACGCGGTGCGCGCGGCCTGCGACCCCAAGTTCGCGGATTACGCGATCTACGAGCACTGCCTGCCGTTCAACGTCGCGCGGGCCTATGACGAGGCCCGCGGCATCGACACCCCCCGCATCTGGACCGCCGAACGCGACCGCCAGATGTGGGCCGACCTGCAAGGCTGAACCCGGCCCCCACCGGCCGACCCGCAACCCTCCCCCAGACGCGAAACACGCCAAAGGGGGCCACATTCTGAGGAGGGACGATGCGTTATCACAGTCCGGTATCGTTTGAGGAAGCGTCGGTTTTGGCGTCTGGTTTGAGTGGTTTGACGCGTTTTCTGGGTGGGGGGACGGATGTTCTTGTTCAGCTTCGTTCGGGTTCGGTTTGTCCGGATGACGTGATCGACCTGAAGCGGATCGCGGGGTCTGGGGATATCGTTGGGTCCTCGGCCGAGGGCTGGACGATCGGTTGCGCGGTGTCGGGGGCGCGTCTCGGGGCGCATGCGGCGCTTTCGGCGTCGTGGCCTGGTGTTGTCGAGGGGATGACGCTGGTGGGTTCGACGCAGGTTCAGGGCCGGGCGACGCTGGTCGGGAACCTGTGCAACGGGTCTCCGGCGGCGGACGGGGTTCCGGGCCTGATCGCGGCGGGTGCGACGGCGACGGTGGTCGGCCCCTCGGGTCGGCGGGTTGTCGCGGTTTCGTCGATCCCCGCGGGCCCGGGGCGGACCACGCTGGCGCGGGGCGAGGTGATCGCGGCGCTGCATCTGCCGCCGCGCGGGGCGTCGGCGGCGGACGCCTATCAGCGGTTCATTCCGCGCACGGAGATGGACATCGCGGTTGTCGGCTGCGCGGTGAACCTGCGGCTGGACGGGGACACGATCGCCGAGGCGCGGGTGGCGCTGGGGGCGGTGGCCCCGACGGTTCTTCTGGTCGAGGCGGCGGCGCGGGCGATCGTCGGCAGCCGGCTGGACGCGGCGGCGCTCGAGGCGCTGGCGGCGGCGGCGCGGGCGGCGGCGAGACCGATCAGCGACAAGCGCGGCACGGCGGCGTTCCGCACCCATGTGGCGGGGGTCCTGGCGCGCCGGGTCGCCCAGAGCGCCTACAACCGCGCGAAAGGAAACCGCGCGAAAGGAGCCGCGCAATGAGCAAGATCCATGTGACGGCGACGGTCAACGGCGACGCGGTCGAGTTTCTGGCGGACCCGCGCGAGACGCTGCTGGACTGCCTGCGCGACCACCTGGGGCTGACGGGCTCGAAGGAGGGCTGCGGCACGGGCGATTGCGGGGCGTGCTCGGTGCGTCTGGACGGGGTGCTGGTGTCGTCCTGCCTGGTGCTGGGGGTCGAGGCGCAGGGCCGCAGCATCGAGACGATCGAGGGGATGGCGGGGGCGGACGGCGCGCTGCACCCGTTGCAGCGGCGGTTCATCGAACACGCGGCGCTGCAATGCGGCTTCTGCACGCCTGGGATCCTGGTGGCGGCGAAGGCGCTGCTGGAGCAGAGCCCGGACCCCAGCGAGACCGAGATCCGCTACTGGCTGGCGGGGAACCTGTGCCGCTGCACGGGCTATGACAAGATCGTGCGCGCGGTTCAGGCCGCGGCGGCGGACCTCAGGGGGGGCGCGTGATGCCGAAGGACGAGCGGAAGACCAGCTTCAAGTATGTCGGCACCCGCCCGGACCGTCCCGACGGCCTGGACAAGGTGACGGGGCGGGCGCGCTACGGGGCGGATTACGCGGCCTCGAACATGCTGCACGCGGCGGTGGTGCGCTCGCCGCACGCGCATGCGCGGATCGTGCGCATCGACGCGTCGAAGGCGCTGGCGATGGCGGGGGTGAAGGCGGTGGTGACGCGGGCCGACTTTCCCGAGGGTCTGACGGGCGAGACGTGGAACCTGCAGGAGAACACGATCGCGGGCGAGCGGGCGCTCTATGACGGGCACGCGGTTGCGGCGGTTGCGGCGACCTCGGCCTTGCTGGCGCAGGACGCGGCGAAGCGGATCGAGGTGACCTACGAGGTGCTGCCGCATGTGACCGATGTGGACGCGGCGATGGCCGAGGGGGCGCCGGTGATCCGGGCGGGGGCGGCGGACCATTCGGTGCCCGAGGGTCTGCATCCGAACGTGGTGCGGGTGATCGACTTCGGCCATGGCGACGTGGCGGCGGGTCTGGCGTCGGCGGACCTGGTGCGCACGGCGCGCTACACGACCGAGGCGACGCACCAGGGCTATATCGAGCCGCACGCCTGCGTGGCGCAGCTGGGCGCGGACGGCAAGGGCGAGATGTGGGTCTGCACGCAGGGCCAGTGGTACATCCGGCAGATGTGCGCGGGGGTTCTGGGCCTGGACGCGGCGCAGCTTCGGGTGACGCCGTCCGAGATCGGCGGCGGGTTCGGGGGCAAGACGACGATCTTCATGGAGCCGCTGGCGCTGGCGCTGAGCCGCAAGGCGGGGGGGCGGCCGGTGAAGCTGGTGATGAGCCGGGCCGAGGTGCTGCGGGCGACGGGTCCGACGGCGTCGGCGTCGATGGACGTGACGCTGGGGATGATGGCGGACGGCCGGCTGACGGCGGCGCGGGCCGAGTTCCGGATGCAGGGCGGGGCGTTCCCCGGGGCGCCGGTGGACATGGCGCTGTTCTGCTGCTTTGCGCCCTACCGCATCCCGGCGATCCAGCACCTGGGCTATGACGTCCTGGCGAACCGTCCGAAATGCGCGGCCTACCGGGCGCCGGGGTCGCCGATGGGGGCGTTCGCGGTGGAAAGCCTGCTGGACGAGATGGCGCGCGAGCTGGGCCTGGACCCGCTGGCGGTGCGCCTGACGAACGCGGTCCGCGAGGGGGACAAGGCCAGCTACGGGCCGACCTTCGCCTCGATCGGCCTGGTCGAGGTGCTCGAGGCGACGCGGGCGCATCCGAACCTGCGGATCCCGCTGGGTCCGAACCAGGGGCGCGGGATCGCCACCGGCTACTGGTTCAACCACGGCGGCGAGACCTCGGTGTCGATGGCGATCGGCGAGGACGGGACGGCGCAGGTGTCGGTGGGCACGCCGGACATCGGCGGCTCGCGGGCGTCGATCGGGCTGATGGTGGCGGAAACGCTGGGCATCCCCTACGAGGACGTGCGCGTGAACGTGGTGGAGACCGGCGCGCTGGGGGTGAACGAGCCGACGCACGGCTCGCGCGCGACCTTCGCCAGCGGCAAGGCGGCGGTGGTGGCGACGGGCCAGGCGATCGACGAGATGTGCCGGCGCGCGGCCGCGGCCTGGGGCATCGACCCCGAGGCGGTGAGCTGGGCGGACGGCGCGGCGCATCCGGCGGGCGAGAACGCGGGCCGGTTCGCGCCGATGACCATCGCCGAGATCGGCGCGAGCATGGGCAAGACGGGGGGTCCGATCTCGGGCCACCACGAGGCCACGCCCGAGGGCGTGGGCGCGTCCTTCGGCACGCATGTGGTGGATGTCGAGGTCGACCCCGAGACCGGCCGCACGACGATCCTGCGCTACCTGGTGGTGCAGGACGCGGGCCGCGCGATCCACCCGTCCTATGTGGAAGGGCAGTATCAGGGCGGCGCCGCGCAGGGCATCGGCTGGGCGCTGAACGAGGAATACGTCTACGGGCCCGACGGCCGGCTGCAGAACCCGGTGTTCCTGGACTACCGCGTGCCGGTGGCCTCGGACCTGCCGATGATCGACACCGTGATCGTCGAGGTCCCCAACCCAGGCCACCCCTACGGCGTCCGCGGCGTCGGCGAAACCGGCATCACCCCACCCCTCCCCGCCATCGCCAACGCCATCCACGCCGCAACCGGACACCGGATCCGCAACCTCCCCATCAAACCCGACAAACTCTGGGCACAATCCCATGCAACCCCTTGACGTCCACCTCTGGTCAGGACTGAAAAGGTTCACACAGGGCGCCACGGGCCGGCTGGTCAGTCGTTCGCCCCCGCCATGCGCCGCGCGGCGATATAGCCGAAGGTGATCGCCGGCCCCAGGGTGATGCCGCCTCCGGGATAGTTCCCCCCCATGATCGAGGCGGCGTCGTTCCCGGCGGAATAGAGACCGCCGACCGGCTTGCCCGAATCGTCGAGAACCTCGGCGTATTCGTTGGTCTTGAGCCCGGCGAAGGTTCCCAGGTCGCCCACGTGAACGCGGACCGCGTAATAGGGCCCGGTGTCGAGCGGCGCGACGCAGGGGTTCGGTTTGTGATCGGGATCGCCCAGCGAGCGGTTGTAGGCGGTCGAGCCCTTGCCGAATTCGGGGTCTTCGCCGCGCGCCGCATCCTGGTTGAACCGGCGGATCGTGCGTTCGAATTCCTGCGGGTCGGCGCCGATCCGGGTGGCCAGTTCGGCCGGGGTGCGGCCGCGGATCAGATAGCCCTGCCGGATGAGGTGCTTGTAGGGCACGGGCGAGGGTTTCGCATAGCCCAGCCCATAGCGCCGGAAGGCCCGGTGATCGGCCACGAACCAGGCCGCGTTCTCGGCGTTCGGTCCGCCCTCGTCCTGGCAGCGCCGGACCATCGCCTGGCAGAAGTCGTGATAGCTCTGCGCCTCGTTCACGAACCGCCGGCCCGAGCGCGTGATGGCGATCACCCCGGGTTTCGAGCGGTCCACGAAATGCGGGAAGGTGCCCAGCGTGCCGTCGCCGTTGGGCGGGCGCGAGATCGGCACCCAGGCGGCGGAATGCGGCAACGAGGTATCGACCACGCCCCCGGCCGATTCCCCCAGCCTCAGCCCGTCGCCGGTGTTGCCGGGCGGGGCGGGGCTGACGTGCTCGTGCCCGCTGGGGGCGTGCGGCATCAGCGCCTTGCGGCGGACGGCGTCCTGCGGAAAGCCGCCGGCGGCCAGCACCACGCCCTTGCGGGTATGGATCTCGACCGGGCCGTCGGGGCGGTTGACGATGGCGCCCGTCACCGCGCCCCGGTCGTCGCGCAGCAGTGACCGGACGGGGGAGGAGGTCCAGATCGGCACGCCTTTGTCAAAGGCCGACCGCGCCAGCCGTGCCACCAGCGCGTTGCCGTTCATCAACCGCATGGCGCGGCCATGGAACAGCATGTCGCGGGCGAAGCGCGCCACCAGGCCGGTGACAAAGACCATCGACACCAGAGAGCGCGTCACGTTGAAGAAGTGCAGCAACTCCTTGCCCGAGCCGATCATCATGCCCAGCACGGTGATCTCGCGCAGGGGCGGGCGCAGGCGCTTGATCTCGGGGCCCAGTTCGCGCCCGTCAAAGGGTCGGGCGACGATCGAGCGCCCGGCATCCATCCCGCCTGGGGCGGTGGGGTGGTAATCGGCAAAGGTCGGGCCCAGATCGAATTGCAGCGCGGTGTGCTTCTCGAAGAAATCGACCGCCCTGGGGCCAGCCTCCAGAAAGGCCTCGACGCGGGCGGAATCGTAGTGCTCGCCGGTCTCGTGCTTCAGATAGGTGCGCGCCTTGTCCACGCTGTCCTGGATGCCCGCCCGGACCGCCGGGCCGTTGTTCGGGATCCACATCCAGCCCCCAGAGCGCGCGGTCGTGCCGCCGAACACGGGTTCCTTTTCGGCCACGATGACCGTCAGGCCGCGATGCGCCGCGGCGACCGCCGTGGCCAGCCCGCCGGCGCCCGAACCCACCACCAGCACGTCTACATATTCACGTTTCATGACTGTCTCCGTCATGCGGACAGGTAGCCGCCATCGACGGGCACCAGGGCGCCGGTCACATAGCTCGACATATCCGAGGCCAGGAACAGAACCGGGCCGACCAGTTCCTCGGGTTTTCCGGTGCGGCGCATCGGCGTGTGGGCCATGAAGCGGCCGATGGCCTCGGGGTTTTCGCGCGTGGCGACTGTCATCGGCGTTTCGATGACGCCCGGGGCGATCGCGTTCACACGAATCCCGTCGGGCGCCAGATCGTGCGCCAGCGCCCGCGTCATTTGCAGCACCGCCCCTTTCGAGGCCGCGTAGGCGACCAGCCCGGGGTTGGCCGCGACGGACATGATCGAACCCAGGTTCACGATGCGCCCGCGGGTCTGTTTCAGTTGGTCCAGAAACGCGCGCACCATGTTCATCGTCCCGGTGGCGTTGACGGCCAGGACCGCATCCCAGTCGGCGTCGAAGCTGTCGGTGTCGGGGGCGGTGCGGCGGATGATGCCGGCGTTGTTGACCAGGATGTCGGTCGGCGCGCCGAAGGTCTGCCGCACGTGCCGCGCGACCTCGGCACAGGTGTCACGGCGGGTCACGTCCAGCACGAAGGCGCTGGCCAGAGGTCCGATTTCGGCGGCGGTTGCGTTGACGGCGTCGCGCTGGATGTCGCAGACCGCGACCCGGGCACCCGCGCGCGCCAGCCCGATGGCGATGGCCTTGCCGTTGCCCTGTGCGGCACCGGTGACGACCGCTACCGATCCCTCGATCCCTTGCATGTTCCCTCCCTTACGCCCGGAGCCCCGGGGTGTAGAATTTGGCAGTAGCGAATAAATTAATATATAGCTAACGAAAAGCCGCTGCCAAGAAATTTCTCGATCCGGGGGGTCCGGTTGGCGGCATCCGGGCGGGCGGCAGGAATTTCATGAATGAAATCCATGGGATTGCGCCCCATTTCCCGGTGAGTTCCGGGCGGCGAATGCTGCATGGTGAACAGACCAATTCGCCCTTGCCAGAACGGTCAGGGGCGCGCCGCCTGTCTGGTTGCAGGCCCCGACCCGGCCCTTGCCAGAGAGATCCGTGCCGCGCCCGGGTGCAGGCCGGGCCGACGTTTCAGGCCGCACTCAATGCGGACCGGGCTATGGCGCGGCGTGACGCGCGGCTCAGCCGAAATCCAGCGGCACGCCGACCGGCTGCCAGTCCATGGGCCGGTCCTGCAACGCGCGGGCGATTCCCTCGGCGCTCCATCCGGCGGGGGAAAGGCGGATGTCGGTCTCGGTGGGGTGGGTCCACAGTGACAGGCGGTCACCGCCGATGCCCAGCGCCTGACCCGTCAGGCCCCGCGCCGCGTCCGAGGCCAGAAAGACCACCAGCGGCGCCACGTCCCCGGGCGTGCCGATTCCCTTTTCGCGCAGTGCGCGCGGCAGGGGCTCGCCGCGCTCCAGCGCCGCGACATGGGGCGCCAGCGCCGGGATCGTCGCCGTCATGCGCGTCAACGCGGTCGGCACGATGGCATTGACCCCGACCCCGTCGCGCGCCAGTTCCAGCGACCAGCTGCGCATCATTCCGACGATCCCGGCCTTGGCAGCGGCATAGGCGCCCTGGCCGAAGTTCCCCTGCTGCCCGGCGGGCGAGGCGGTCAGGATCAGGCTGCCGCCCCCGCCCTGGGCGCGAAACTGCCGCGCGGCGGCGCGGGCACACTGGAAGCTTCCGCGCAGATGCGTTCCGACCACCAGGTCAAAGGCCGCATCCTCGGTCTTCCACAGCACGGAATCGCGCAGGACCCCGGCGCAGGCGAACAGCGCGTCCAGCCGGCCGAACGATTCGATCGCGGCGCCGACACAGGCCTCGGCCGAGCCGTCCACGCCGATCGCGGCGGCGACGGCGACCGCCCGGCCGCCCTGCGCGCGGATCTCGGCGACCGCCGCCTGGGCGAGGTCGCCGTCGATATCGTTCACCACGACCGCGGCGCCGGCGCGTGCCAACGCCAGCGCGCTGGCCCGCCCGATGCCCAGACCCGCGCCCGTCACCACCGCCACCTTTCCCGCCAGCATCAGCACCCCCGGTAGACCGCGGGGCGCTTTTCCATGAACGCGCGCGGCCCCTCGCGGGCGTCTTCGGTGGACATGACGACCCGCTTGGCGCGGTCCTCCATCTCGTAGCCCTCGGCCAGGGTGACGCCGCTGGCGGCGATCACGGTGCGCTTGATCTGCTGCACGGCGACCGGGGCATTGGCGGCGACCTTGCGCGCCATGGCCATGGCGGTCTCCATCAGCGCGCCGGGTTCGACGATGCGCCCGATCAGGCCCGCGTTCAGCGCCGTCGGGGCGTCGATGGCGGTGCCGGTCAGCATCATCTCCATCGCCAGCGCATAGGGGATCTGTCGCGGCAGGCGGACCAGCGCGCCGGCAAAGGGGATCACGCCGCGCACGGCCTCGGGCAGGGCAAACGTCGCGTGCGGCACCGCGATCCGGATATCGGTGCCCAGAAGCGTCTCCATGCCGCCAGCCATGCAGGCGCCGTTCACCGCGGCGATCACCGGCTTGGGCAGATCGAAGCCCCGCTGCGCGATGCGCGCGTTCACGCCGTCGTCGGCCAGAAAGCGGCGGTCCCATTCGTCCTGCGGCTGGCGCGCGCCCGACAGCAGCGGCAGCGACAGCGCCAGGTCGCCCCCGGCGCAGAACGCCTTGTCGCCGGCGCCGGTCAGCACGACGGCGCGGATCGCGTCATCGGCGGCGATCTCGTCCATGGCATCGGCCAGCCGGCAGGCAAGCTCGGGGCTGAGGGCATTGCGGGCCTCGGGGCGGTTCAGGGTCAGGACCGCGACCGCCCCGTCGCGGGTGAACAGCAGCGGAGGGCTCATGCGCGGACCGCCTTGACCCGGCCGTCGCGCAGGGCGGCGACGGCGGCCTCGCGCAGGGCGAATTTCTGGACCTTTCCGTTCGCCGTCATCGGCAGCTCCTTCACGATTTCCACATATTTCGGCATCTTGTGGCGGGCCATACGGGACCGGCAATGCGCCTGCAACGCGGCTGGAGTGGCCTGCGCGCCCTCGATCAGCACCACGACCGCGTAGCTTTCCTCGCCAAGGTCGGGGTCGGGCACGCCGACGACCTGCGCCTGGCTGACGTTGGGGTGGCTCAGCAGGCAATCCTCGATCTCGACGGGATAGACGTTCTCGCCGCCCCGGATGATCATGTCCTTCAACCGCCCCACGATGCGCAGATGGCCGGTTGCGTCCAGCACCGCCAGATCGCCCGAGTGCAGCCAGCCCTCGGCGTCGATCGTCTCGGCGGTCTTTTCGGGCATGTCGAAATAGCCCTTCATCACCAGATAGCCGCGGATGCACAACTCGCCCGAGGCGCCGAACGCGAGGGTCTGGCCGCTCTCGACATCGGCGATGCGGATTTCGGTGTGGGGCAAGGGCACGCCGGCGGTCGAAACGCGGGTTTCCAGCGGGTCGCTGTCACGCGTCTGGGTGATGATCGGGCTGCATTCGGTCATGCCCATGATGATCAGCGGCTCACCGCCCGTCGCCTCGCGCAGCTTCAGCATCAGGCTGGGCGGGATCGAGGTTCCCCCGGTGATGATACGCCGCAGTCTGCGCGACGCTTGCGGCCCATAGTCGGGATGTTCGAGCATCCGCACCATCATTGTCGGCACCGCGTTGATCAGCGAGGGGGCGAACTCGGCCCACAGCGCCAACATGCGTGCCGGGTCGAAACTGTCCATCGTCACCAGCGTGCCACCGCACGCCGCCATCGCCATCACGTTGCAAACGCAGCCGGCGGTGTGAAACAGCGGCATCGCCGACAGCAGGATGTCCTGGGGCAGATAGCCCCCGCGATCGGCCATCAGCCGGGCATTGTTGACGGTCGAATGATGGGTCAGCATCGCGCCTTTGGGCTTGCCCGTGGTGCCGCTGGTATACTGGATCTGCGCCACGTCGAGCGCGCGCACCGCCGCCTGGCGTGCCGCCCGCGCCGAATCGTCCAGCCCGCGCCCGGTGGCCAGAATGTCGTCGAATCGCCGCGCAAAGGGCGCGCCCGCACCGATCACCGCCAGCCGGCGCAGGGCGGGAAAGGGGCCGCCAGACGGGCGCATCCCCTCGGACACGCTGGCGAGGTCCGGTAAGAGCGCGCGCAGGTCGCCGGCAATGTCGCTGCCCCGGAAGCCTGGGGCGAAGACCAGCGCCGCGACTTGCCCCTGGTCCAGCAGATAGGCCAGCTCGGCCGGTTTCAGCGCCGGATTCACCGTGACCAGAACCGCGCCCACCTTGGCCAGCGCATATTCCAGCAGCACCCAGGCCGGGCAATTCTGCGCCATGACGGCCACGCGGTCGCCGGCGCCGATTCCCCAGTCGATCAAGCCGCGGGCCAGCGCGTCGGCGTCGGACTTGAGTTCAGCATAGGTCCAGCGGGTCGAGACCGCGCCGCCTTGTTCATCCACCACCACCGCCAGCCGGTGGGGCAGGGCCTGCGCCTGGCGATCCAGCAGATCGCCCAGCGTGATGTCCCACAATTCGGGGCCGTCCGTGTCGGCGGGCCAATAGGCCAAGGTCGGATCGCTCATGTGTTTCGCTCCCATGCTGGACAACGACGGACTGGACAGGCATCAAACAGAGTGTTATCGAATTGTTCGACATCAATCAATAAGACGTTGACCAGTTCGAGGACGACATATGCAAGGCGCCGCCGCCCCCGTGACCGAAGACACCGACGCCGATCTGCCGCTGGCCTTGCAGCCGGCGCTGGCGGACAGCATCAACTTCCGTCTGCGGATGGCGCAGATCCTGGCCTACAAATCCTTTGAGGCGACGACGCCGGATCATGGCGGCGCGGCGCGGTATCTGGGACTGTTGTCGATCATCTGCCAGAACCCGGGCCAACCGCAGCACCGCCTGGCCGAGGCCGTGGGCCTGCAACGTTCCAGCCTGGTGCCGATCCTGGACCGGATGGAACGCAACGGCGTGCTGGAACGGCGCGCCGTCGATGGCGACCGGCGCGCCAACGCGGTCTGGGTGACCCCCCTGGGCGAAGAGATCGTCGCGGATCTGAGCGCGCGCGCGAATGCCGTCGAACAGCAGACACTGGACGGCTTCACCGAGGCCGAGATCGCGCAGCTACGCGCCATGCTGGACCGGGTCATCAGCAATTTCCGGCGCCTGTAGCATCGCCGGATACGGCCGCCCGTCGTGGTGACGGCGCGGCCTGGCGCGGGCCAGAGGCCGCGCGCCTTGTCAGGGAGGGAAGACCATGAAAGCCGTTCACTGGACGGCCGGCAGCGCGCTTGCGCTTTCGGTCGCCGCCAGCGCCATCACCGCCGCGTCCGCGCAAGAGGTCACCTGGGCCTTCTCGCATTGGGTGCCGCCGCAGTCCGAGGTGCAGGTCTCGGGGTTCGAGCCCTGGGCCCGGTCGATCAACGAGGCCTCGAACGGCCGCATCCAGATCGACATCTACCCTGCCCAGCAGTTGGGCGCCGCCGCCGATCACTATGACATGGCCCGCGACGGGGTCGTCGATATCGGCTTTGTGAACCCGGGCTACCAGGCCGGCCGGTTTCCGATCATCGCCGCCGCCGAGTTGCCGTTCCTGGCATCGAACGCCACCGGCGCCAGCCGCGCGCTGGATGAATGGTATGCGCAATACGCCGCGCAAGAGATGCCCGATGTGCATTTCTGCATGGTGCACCTGCACCACCCGGGCACGTTGCATGCCACGCGCGGGCCGGTCGCTGCGCCGTCGGATTTCGCCGGCATGAACATCCGTCCTCCGCAGGCCACCATCGCCCGCATGATCAGCCTGATGGGGGCAAGCCCCGTGCAGGTTCCGGCGCCGGAAATGCGCGCGATCCTGTCGTCGGGCGGGGCCGATGCGACAGTGTCGCCGTGGGACAGCCTGCGCCTGTTCGGGGTCGAGGACGTGGTGACCCATCACCTGGACCTGCCGCTCTACAGCGTGGCGTTCGTCTATGCCGTCAACCAGGCCAGCTATGACGCGCTCTCGCCGGAAAACCGTGCGGTGATCGACGATCACTGCACGCCGGACTGGGCCGAACGCATCGCGACCGGCTGGGATCATGTCGATGTCGCCGCCTATGAGCGCATGAAACAGGACCCGGCGCAGACCTTCGACACGCCGAACGCCGAACAACTGGCGGCGTGGATGGCGGTCGCCGATCAGGTGCGCGCGGAATGGGCCGACAACGCCCGCGCCGCCGGGCTGGCCGACCCCGAGGGGGCGCTGGCCGATCTGCAAGCGCGCCTGCGGGCCGCCGGCGGCGCCTACGAGTGAGCGACCCGCGCCCCGGTCCGACCACACGGGCCGGGGTCCATCACGCCCGGGGGGAACGTATGTCCCGCTACTTCGATTTGTTCTGCCGTGGCGTCGAATGGGTCGCGGCGATCCTGCTGGGGTCGGTGACGGTGCTGGTCGTCGTCTCGACCTTGGGGCGCTACCTGTTCGCCAGCCCGGTGCCCGACAGTTTCGACATTTCGCGCCTGGCGCTGGGCGCCTGTCTGGCCTGGGGTTTTGCGGTGATCGGGTTGAAGGGCGGGCATATCCAGGTCGATCTGGTGGCCGAGGCCCTGGGCCCGCGCATGCGGCGCGCGGTGGACGCGCTGGCCTGGGCCGCGCTCCTGTTCTTTGCGATTCTGCTGGTGTGGAAGACCTGGGGCCGCGTGCTGTCGGCGCGCGCCTCGGGCGAGACCACCTTTGATCTGCGCCTGCCGCTGTGGCCCTTCCTGGCACTGATCTGGGCGGGGCTGGCCGCCAGTTGCGTGACCATCGGCGCCAAGCTGCTGCGCATTCTGACCGGGGCCGAAATCGTCGCATCGGCCGACAACCAGGAACTGGACGAGGCAAAGCGTGGCCTACGCTGATCTGATCGCCGTCTCGGGCTTTGTGGCCCTGTTCGCCATGCTGCTGCTGCGCGTGCCGATCGGCGTCGCGCTGGGGCTGGTGGGGGTCTTCGGCTATGGCGCGATCCGGGGCATGACGCCCGCGCTGAACCTGCTGGCGACCTCGCCCATCCGGGTGCTGACCGATTTCAACCTGTCGCTGGTGGTGTTCTTCATCCTGATGGGCTCGTTCGCCACGAATTCGGGTATGAGCCGCGAGATGTTCCGCGCCGCCAACGCATGGTTCGGTGCGTTCCGGGGCGGTGTGGCGATGTCCACCATCGCCGCCTGCGCCGGTTTTGCGGCGATCTGCGGCTCATCGGTGGCGACGGCCGCCACCATGACCCGCATCGCCCTGCCCGAGATGCGCCGCTTTGGCTACCGCGAGGAAACCGCGACCGGCGTGATCGCGGCGGGCGGCACGCTGGGGATCATGATCCCGCCGTCGGTGGTGATGGTGGTCTATGCCTACATCACCGAAACCGATGTCAGCAAACTGTTCATCGCCGGGATCATTCCGGGCATCCTGGCGGTGGCGCTCTACATGGGCACCGTGCTGATCGCGCATCGCCGCGGTCTGCCGCCCGGGCAGCCCTTTTCCCTGTCCGAGGGCCTGCGCGCGCTTTCGGGCATCTGGGCGGTGGCGCTGCTGTTCGCGGCGGTCATCGGGTCGATCTATCTGGGCGTCGCCACCCCGACCGAGGCCTCGGCCATCGGCGCGGGCGCGACGCTGCTCATCGGCCTGATCCGCGGCCAACTGGACGGGCCAAAGATCATGGCCTGCCTGGTGGAATCGCTGCGCACCTCGGTATCGGTGTTCTCGGTGCTGATTGGTGCGGTGCTGTTCGGCTATTTCCTGGCCATCACCCGCTCACCGCAAAAGCTGACCGAATGGCTGGTCGGGCTGGATCTGTCGGCGCATGGCACGCTGGCGTTGATCCTGATCGCCTTTATCCTGGCGGGCTGCATCCTGGACACGATGGCGATGATCCTGCTGCTGGTGCCGATCGTCTTTCCCGTGGTCATGCAACTGGGATTTGACGCGGTCTGGTTTGGGGTCATCATCGTCATGGTGGCGGAACTGGGCATGATCACGCCGCCCGTCGGGATCAACGTCTTCGTCATCAACATGATCGCGAAAGAGGTCCCCCTGACGACGATCTTCAAGGGCGTGCTGCCCTTTGTGGTGACCGATATCCTGCGGCTGATCCTGCTGGTGGCCTTTCCGGCGCTGGTGCTGTTCCTGCCCTCGACGATGTAGGGCGCAACCGCGGGGCCCGGCGGCAAGGGCGCGAGAGGTGCCGATCCGTCGCCCCGCCGGGCCGCGAACGCTCGCGTCGTCACGAAATCCATGACCTGCCGCGGGGTGGTTCAACCCTGTCGTGACGTCACGTCGGCGGGCCGGGTTGTCCTCAGCGCCGTTGCCTGCCCGTCGCCTGCGCTGCTATTGCGGAAGGGACATATCCGCACTCGCCGGTCCGGTGCCGAACGCGCGCCGGGACGGCACCGTCCCGAAACGGAGGTCGCCGTGACCCGATGCGCCGTCGAACCGCCCCCATGCCGCCTGGCCGAACTCTCGGGTCGTGCGGCGGCCGCGGGTTTGGCGTTCGTGGGGTCGCGCCGACCTTTTGGCCCGACAGTCCGTCCAAGGAGCCCCCAATGACCCGCCCCGTGCCCGCGCAACGACTTGACATGACGCTCGCGGATCGCCTGGAGCAAAAAGAAGGCTGGGTCTACATGACCGGAATGCAGGCACTGGTGCGCCTGCCGATCCAGCAGCGTCTGCGCGACGCGGCGGCGGGTCTGAACACGGGGGGCTATATCTCGGGCTATCGCGGGTCGCCCGTCGGCACCTATGACATGGCGCTGTGGCAGGCCGAGGCCCAGCTCAAGGCGCACAACATCCATTTCCAGCCCGGCCTGAACGAGGACCTGGCGGCAACCGCGACCTGGGGCGCGCAACAGGTCGGCCTGTTCCCCGGCGCCCGGGTCGATGGCGTGTTTTCCATCTGGTATGGCAAGGCGCCCGGCATGGACCGGTCCATGGATTCGTTGCGCCACGCCAACCTGGCCGGCACCAACGCCAGGGGCGGCACCCTGTTGCTGGTGGGCGACGATCACGGCGCGAAATCCTCGACGCTGGCGTGCTATTCGGACCTCAACTTTGCCTCGTTGGGGGCGCCTCTGCTGGCGCCGGCCCACGCCCAGGACGTGCTGGACATGGGCCTGCACGGCATCGCGATGAGCCGTTACAGCGGCTCGCTGGTGGGCATGAAACTGGTGACCGATGTGGTCGAGGGCGGCGGTTCGGTGCAGGTCGGTCCGGACAGCCCGGCAATCGTCATGCCCCCGGCGACGGGTCCCGATACCACGATCAAGCCCTTCACCCCGATCCCCGAGCAAGAGCGCCTGCTGTGGGAGGTGAAGCTGCGCAAGTCACTGGATTATGCCCGCGCCAACGGACTGAACCGGGTCGAGGGGGCCGCGGACGCGCGCATCGGCATCGTCGCCGCCGGAAAGGCCTGGCAGGACCTGCACCAGGCGCTGGCCGGACTGCAATACCGAAACGGCAGGATCGGCGATCTGCCCGTGCGCCTGCTCAAGGTCGGCATGGTCTGGCCGATGGACCCGCTGGCGATCCGTGACTTTGCCCGGGGGCTGGAAACGATCCTGGTGATCGAGGAAAAGCGCCCCCTGCTGGAGGACCAGATCCGCAACGCGCTCTACGGTTCGGACGCCGCGCCGCGCATCGTCGGCAAAAGCTTTGACGGTCAGGCGCTGGCGGCGGGACCCGACAGCAACGCCTTTCCCGGCTACGGCGAGATCGACCCTGGCCAGATCACCCGGGTGCTGGTGCGCGTCGCCACCGAAACCGAGCCCGCCTGCGGTCTGTCCCTGCCCAACGCGCCGGCCGCGCCGCCCGCGTTGGGGCGCGGCGCGGTGCGGATGCCGTCGTTCTGCGCAGGCTGCCCGCACGGCCGCTCGACCCAGGTGATCGACGGCAGCCGGGCGCTGGCCGGGATCGGTTGCCACACGATGGCGATGCTGCGCGATCCGGCAAGGACCAATTCGGTCAGCCAGATGGGCGGCGAGGGGGTGATGTGGCTGGGCCAGTTTCCGTTCACCGACGAACAGCACGTCTTTGCCAACATGGGCGACGGGACCTATTTCCATTCAGGCCTGATGGCGATCCGCGCCGCCGTCGCCGCCAAGGCGACGATCACCTACAAGCTGTTGCACAACGGTTTCGTGTCGATGACCGGCGGGCAGCCGCATGACGGGGACCTCAGCCCGCTGAAGATGATCGCGCAATTGCGCGCCGAAGGGGTCGCGCGAATCGCACTGGTCACCGACGAGCCCGAAAAATACGCGGGCGCGTCCCTGGGCGCCGGCGCCACCCTGCACCCGCGCACCGAAATGGAGACGGTGCAACGGGACATGCGCACGGTGCCGGGCGTTACCGTCATCTTGTATGACCAGCCCTGTGCGACCGAACGGCGGCGGCTCAGAAAGCGCGGCAAATGGGTCGATCCCGACAAGCGCGTGTTCATCAATCCCGAAGTCTGCGAAGGCTGTGGCGATTGTTCGACCGTCTCGGCTTGCATGGCGATCGAACCGCTGGAAACCGAGTTCGGCCGCAAGCGCAAGATCAACCAATCCTCGTGCAACAAGGATTTCTCATGCGTCGAGGGGTTCTGCCCGTCCTTTGTCACGCTCAGCGGCGCCGCGCCGCGCAAGGCGGTGCGGGGCGCGGTGGCGGTTGATGTCTCGCATCTGCCCGCGCCGGTTCTGCCGGAAGTCGATGGTTCGTGGTCGGTGCTGGTGTCCGGCATCGGGGGCGCGGGGGTGGTGACGCTGGGCCAGACGCTGGCGGTCGCCGCCCATGCCGACGGCTATTTCGCATCGAACCTGGACATCACCGGGCTGGCGCAGAAATACGGCGCGGTGCATTCGCATATCAAGTTCGCGGCCAGCACGGACCAGATGCGCGCCACACGCATCGCGGTCGGCGAGGCGAACGCCCTGATCGGCTGCGACCTGATCGTCGCCGCCGGGGACGAGGCGCTGTCCAGGCTGACCCCGGGCAAATCGCTGGCGGTGGTCGATACGACCGTGGTGCCGACCTCGGATTTCGCCAGGAACCCGGATTGGCTGCTGTCCGGCGCGGACCAGATCGAACGCCTGACCGGCATTCTGGATGGCAATGCGCGGGCGCTCGATGCGCAGGACCTGGCGGAACGGGTGATGGGGGACCGGCTGTTCGCCAACATGCTGCTTCTGGGCGCGGCCTGGCAGCAGGGGGGAATCCCGCTGTCGCTGGCCGCGATCCACCGGGCGATCGACCTGAACGGCGTGTCGGTCGCGGCGAATCGGCAGGCCTTTGACCTGGGGCGGCTGGCCTTTGCCGACCCCGAGGGCGCGCGGCGTCTCGCCGGCGGCGATGCCCCCGCCGATCTGACGGCGCGGCGGGTGCTGACCCTGGACGAGGTCGTCGCGCGCCGCGTGGCCGAACTGACCGAATACAAGGACGCGGCCTATGCCCGGCGCTACGCCGACCGCGTGGCCCAGGTCCGCCAGTCGCTGCCCGAACAGGCGGCGATGGCCGTGGCGCGCGGCCTCTACAAGCTGATGGCGGTCAAGGACGAATGGGAGGTCGCGCGCCTTTACGCCAAGCCGACCTTTGCGCAGGCGCTGCGCGACAGCTTCGACGGCGAACCCGAACTGACCTTCTACTTTGGCGCCTGGCCGTATGGCGGCACCGATCCAAAGACCGGCAGGCCCGTAAAGGGGGCGGTCAAAGGCCGCAAGGCGCTGCGCTTCTTCCGCTGGATGAACCGCTTGCGCGGGTTGCGCGGCACCGTGCTGGACCCCTTCCGCAACAGCGCCGAGGCAAAGCTCGCGTCCCGTCTGCTTGCCGAGTATCAGGCCGATATCGACCTGGCGCTGGCGCAATGGTCGCCGGCCCGGGACGCGGACCTGACCGCGTTGCTGGACCTGCCCGAACACATCCGCGGCTATGGCCATGTCCGCGAGCGCCACGCCGAGGCGACCGGGAAACAGCGCGCGGCGCTGCGCAGCGCCATCGCCGCCGGGCTGGAGCACGCGGCATGAGGGGCACAACGACCGGGCGGCGCGACCCGCCATCACGCGCAAATTGGTGACGATCCCGGAGTAGCATCGCGAGATTGCCAAAAGGAAGATTGTCAACAATCTTATTGACCAATGCTTCGTCCTCTGCCTAGGGTATGACGCGGGGCGTGCGCCGCCTCGCCCGTGGACCAGGGAGGACAGCAATGACCACGAAGCAGAGCATCGCCGGCATCGCCATGGGGGCCGCGCTGTCGCTGGCGGCCGGGCAAGCCCTGGCGCAGCAGGACCTGAAATTCGCCACGGTCGTCCCCGAGGGGTCGGTCTGGTATCGCATGGCCGAAAATTACGCCAATCTCGTGTCGCAGTATTCGAACGGCGATCTCAGCGTCACGATCTACCCCGGCGGGCAGCTCGGCGCGCAGGACGCGACCCTGTCGCAGGCGGTGCGCGGCCGGATCGAGATCTGGGCCGGCGGCATCGTCGCGCTGGCCGCGATCGAGCCGGACCTGTCGCCGCTGCTGTTCCCCGGCGTGTTCGAATCGACCGAACAGGCCAACTGCATGTTCCCGCTGCTGGTCGAACCCACGCGGGCGGCGCTGGCCGATGTCGGCCAGTTCGTCGGGTTCGTCCCGCTGGGCTGGAACAACCTCGCCTCGGTCCATGCGCTCGATTCGATCTCGGGCATTGCGGGCCAGAACATCCGCTCGCTGCCGATTCCGATCGCGGTGCAGCTCTGGCAGCAGCTCGGCGCGACGGCGGTGCCGCTGGACACCGCGGAAACGGCCTCGGCGCTGTCCACCGGGATGGTGACGCTGGTCGATACCGCGATGGCGTTCTGGGTGGCGACGGGCCACGCCGAACTGGCGCCGCATTATTATCTGACGCAACACAACTACAACGTCGCCGCCGCCCTGATCGGCAACCGCACCTGGGACGCGCTGAGCGCCGAGGATCAGGCCGCGCTGCGTCGCGCCAATGACGAGGCCTGGGACTGGCAAACCGTCAACGCGATGTATTCCGGCTTTGAAAACCGCCTGACCGAGATCGCCCAGGGGCAGGGCGCCACCATCCACGAGCTCAGCCCCGAAGACCGCGCCATCGTGCAGGCCGCCGGCGAAGCGGTCTGGGAGCCGGCGCTGGCCGAACTGGGCGACGGCGCGCGCGCCTATCTGGACACGATGCTGCGCATCCGCGAACAATGCCCCGCCGGCTGACCACCCGGCCCGGACAAGCGGGCGCGCGCGACCACGCGCGCCCGACCCCCTGAGCAAAGGCAGCCGCGATGGAGCGTCAGATCAATCGACTCCTTGGTTGGGTCACCAGGGCGGAAATCGCCGTGATCGTTCTCAGTTTCGTGGCCATGACGGCCCTGTTGCTGGCGGATATCGTCGGGCGCGAGATCGTCCGGCAGGGCCTGTTCGGGGCCAGTTCCTATGCGCTGTATTTCCTGATCCTGTCGGCGATGCTGTCGTTCGACGTCGCTGTCGCGAAGGGCGTGCATTTGCGGCCCACGGCCTTTGACGGGTTGGTCCCGCAAGCCTGGGCGCCGACCATGGAGAGGCTCGGCCATGTGCTGAGCGCCGCGATTGCCGTGCTGGTGGTCTGGGGGGCGTGGGTTTTCATCGCCGAAACCCGGTTCTTCCACGAGACGAACGCCACCATCCGCCTGCCGCTGTGGCCGATGCAGACCCCCCTGGTGATCGGCTTCGGATTGAGCGGCCTGCGGCATTGTCTCTATGCGCTGTATCCGGGGCTCGCGCCGCAAAAACCCGCCGCCGAGGCCGAGGCATGATTGCCCTCGCCATCCTGATCGCCGTGCTGGCGCTGATCGCGCTGCGGGTCAATCTGGTCTGGGCGCTGATGGCCGGGGCGCTGATGGTGCAGTTCACCTATGGCGCCGGCGAGTTGAGCTATTTCTCGCAAGACATCTGGGCGGCGATGGACCGGCAGGTGCTGCTGGCGATTCCGCTCTTTGTTCTGGTCGGCCAGATCATGAGCCGCGGTTCGATTGCCGCGCGGCTGATCCGGGTGATCGTGGCTTTGACCGGGCACTTGCCCGGCGGTCTGGCGATGGCGACGATCCTCAGTTGTGCGGCGTTCTCGGCCATTTCGGGGTCGTCGATCATCACCATGCTGGCGGTCGGATCGGTCCTGTATCCGGCGCTGACGGACAACGGCTATTCGCGCCGCTTTGCCATCGGTGCGCTTTGCGCCGGCGGCACGCTGGGGATCGTGATCCCGCCATCGGTGCCGATGATCCTGTATGGCATCATGACCGAAACCTCGATCGTGTCGCTGTTTCGCGCCGGGATCGGTCCCGGCATCCTGCTGACGGTCGCCTTCACGCTCTATGCCGTGATCGCAAACTGGAACCGGCCGCGACTGGCCTTCAGCGGGGCGGAACTGGTCACCGCGCTGAAGCAGGGGGCGCTGGCGATCCTGATGCCGGTGATCTTGCTGGGTGGCATCTATTCGGGCCATTTCAGCCCGACCGAGGCCGCCGCCGTCGCCATCGGCTATGCCCTGCTGGTCGAGGTTCTGATCTACCGCGAGATGAAGATCGCCGATTACATCGGCACCGTGTCCCAATCCGGCATCCTGGTCGGCACGCTGTTTCCGCTGCTGGCCGTGGCGATGTCGATCAACAAGCTGCTGGCCGAGAAACAGGTGCCGGGCCATCTGGTGGACATGGCGCTGCACAATGTCGAAAGCCCCATGGCCTTTATCCTGATCGTCAACGGCCTGCTGCTGCTGGTGGGGGCGGTGATGGACACCGGGTCGGCCATCGTTATCACCGCGCCCGTTCTCAGCCATATCGCCGAGGCCTATGGCTATTCCCCGATCCAGTTGGGGATCATCATGATCCTGAACCTGGAGATCGGCATCCTGACGCCGCCGATGGGCATGAACCTCATTGTCGCCATGACCGCGTTCCACGAACGGTTCGGCCTGATCGTGCGATCGGTCATCCCCTGGATCGTGGTGATGCTGCTGTGCCTGCTGCTGGTCACGCTGGTGCCCTGGATCGCGCTGGCCCTGGTCTGATCGCCCGCCCGCCCGTTGGAAGGGCGGGGCGGGCGGGGGCGGTCAATCCGCCAGCGTCACCACCAGTTTGCCCTTGACCTGGCGGGCCGCCAGCCGTTCCAGCGCCCCCGGCGCGGCGTCGAGGCCGGGCACGGTTTCAACGAGCGGCTTGATCTTGCCGGCCTGATACAGCGCGAACAGTTCCTGCACCGACTGGACGTGCCTGGCGGGATTGCGCTGGGTTGCCGCGCCCCAGAACACGCCGATCACGCTGCACGCCTTCAGCAACGGCAGGTTCATCGGCAGTTTCGCGATACCGGCCGGGAATCCGACGACCAGATAGCGCCCCTCCCAGGCAATGGCGCGCAGCGCGGGTTCCACATAGCCGCCGCCCACGGGATCATAGATCACCTGGGCGCCGTGCTTTCCGCACAGGGTCTTGAACCGTTCGGCCAGCGCGCGGCTGGCGTCCTTGTCGTCCAGGCTGGCCGGATAGACCAGCCCGTCATCGGCCCCCGCCGCCAGCGCGACATCCAGCTTTTCCTGCGAGGAACACGCGGCCAGCACCCGCGCACCGAGCGCCTTGCCCAGCTCGACCGCCGCCAGCCCGACCCCGCCCGAGGCGCCAAGGACCAGCAGCGTCTCGCCGGGTTTCAGCTGCGCGCGGTCGGTCAGCGCGTGATACGAGGTGCCGTAGGTCATCAGAAAGGCCGCCGCGTCGGCAAAAGGCATCGCGTCGGGGATCGGCGTGACCAGCGCCCGGCCCAGGGCCACCTGTTCGGCCAGCCCACCCCAGCCGGGAAACCCCAGCACCCGCGTGCCCGGCGCCAGATCGGCGACGCCCTCGCCAACGGCGGTCACGGTTCCGGCGATCTCGGCGCCCGGCGCAAAGGGGCGTTGGGGTTTGAACTGATACTGGTCCCGGATGATCAGCAGGTCGGGAAAGTTCAGTCCCACCGCCGCGACCGTGACCACGACCTCGCCCTTGGCGGGCGCCGGGCTTGGCAGGTCCTCGACCCGCAGGGTTTCGGGGCCTCCGGCGGTGCGGCTGAGCAGGGCTTTCATCGGTTTCCTCCTTGGGCTTTGTCGGGGTAGTATCCGGGATCAGCAGATTGTTGACAATCTTAATTGTGACGGAATAGGCTGACCTGAACAGGACAAGGACAGCTTTCGTGCAGATCATCGACGCGCATCATCACCTTTGGGACCTGGAGCGGAACGCCTATCCCTGGAACCGCCCCGACGATCACGATAGGGGCTGGGGTGACACGCAGTCGCTCAGGCGCAGTTTTCTGCCGCATCACCTGCAAGCCGAGGCCCGGGCCGCCGGCGTCACCCTTGCCGGATCGGTGCATGTGCAGGCGAACTGGGACCCGGCGGACCCGGTGGGCGAAACCCGCTGGTTGGCCGAGGTGGCGGCCGAGCCCGGCGCGAACGGATTGCCGCAGGCCATCGTCGCCTTTGCCGATCTCTCGGCCGACACGGCGCCCCGGGTGCTGGCCGATCATGCCGCCTTTGCGGCGGTGCGGGGCATCCGGCAGGTGCTGAACCGTCACCCCGATCCGCGCCTGAACCGCGCGCCGCGCGATTTCCTGGCCGACCCCGACTGGCGGCGCGGCTTCGCGCGGCTGGCCGATCACGGGTTCAGCTTTGACGCGCAGATCTATTATCAGCAGGCCCCGGCGCTGGCCGATCTGGCCCGCGCGCATCCCGAAACGACGATCGTTCTGGATCACGCGCTGATGCCGGCCGAACGGGGCGAGGCGCATCTCGCCGGGTGGCGCGACGCGGTCAGCCGTCTGGCCGATTGCCCCAACACGGTGATGAAAATCAGTGGCTTCGGCATGGTGGACAACCAGTGGACCGTCGAAACGATCCGTCCCTTCGTGGCGCATTGCCTGGCTGCGTTCGGCCCTGACCGCGCGATGTTCGGCTCGAACTTTCCGGTGGACCGGCTGATGGCGTCCTATGCAAAGGTCTGGGGCGCGTTCGACACCCTGACCGCATCGCTGCCGGCCTCGGCGCGGGACGCGCTGTTCGTGGGCACCGCAGCGCAGACCTATCGGATCTGAGCAGAGAGGCGCGCGCGCGGCTATTGCCGTTCGCCCGCTTCCAGCAGCTTGATCGCAAACGCGCGCGAGCGGCGGACAATGCTGCGGGCGGTGGACTCGGCCGGCTCCGAGCGGCCGTGCTGGATGTGATCGACGAGCTGTTCCCATAGCATGACCGAATCCTGGCGACGTTCGTGCGTGGAGACCCCCAGCCGCGAATAGCGTAGCGTCTGGTGGAACAGCATCGTCACGAACGAGGTCAGCCGCTCGCTTCCGGCGGATTCACTCATGGTCAGGCCGAATTCCTGCACCGCCTCGACGAAATCGGCGGTCGCGGTGTCATCCTGGCGCGCGGCGATGCCGCGCAGCCGGTCCAGGCGGGTGCGAAATGCCTCGAGATCGGCGTCGGAATGGTGCTGTGCGACGCGGGTCGCCACCAGCCCGAACAGGACGCTGCGGATCTCGAACAGGTCGGCCACCTCGTCGGGCGACAGCTTGGTCACCACCGCGCCGCGCCGCGGCAGGATCTGCACCAGCCCCGAGGTTTCAAGAATGCGCAACGCTTCGCGCACCGGCCCGCGCGAGACCTTGAACCGGGTCGCGACCCCGATCTCCTGGATGCGGGTGTCGGGCGGCAGCCGGTCGTTGACGATTTCCTCGGCCAGTTGCATCGCGATCTGTTCCGCGATCGACAGCGCCTCGCCGCTATCGCCGCGCGAGGGTCGCAAGGAGGCCAGCATCGCGCGTTGAAGGAGAGAGGTTTGCCACATGGCGGGACTGTCCGCGTGTCGGTAAGACGATTGTCTACCTTTAGACGTCCGCAGTCAGAGAGACAAGCGGCTGCCCCTCGGCCACGGCGTCGCCTTCGGCCACCAGGATCGCGACCACGGTGCAATCCCCGGGGGCCAGGACCGGGATTTCCATCTTCATGGATTCCAGGATGACAAGCACATCGTCTTCCTCGACCGTGGCTCCGGGCGCGACCTCGATCTTCCAGACGGTCCCGGCAATCTCGCTTTCGATGATCTCTGTGGCCACGGTGGTTCCCCCTTGGACATGACGGTGCGTTCTGCCCATCATTATCAAAACATGCTTATTGTCAACAATCTTACTTTCTGTAAACTGGGCCCATTGCCGAAGGGAGGCCAACGATGAGCTGGCAGAAGGAAGTTGACGAGATCCACCGCCGCCGCGCGATCGCGCGCGAACTGGGTGGGCCCGAGGCCGTGGCCAAGCAGCACGCCCAGGGCCGGCTGACCGTGCGGGAAAGGATCGACCGACTGGTGGATCCCGGCAGTTTCCGCGAACTGGGTGCGATGACGGGCAAGGCGGTCTACGACGACCAGCACAATCTGGTCAGCGTGACCCCGGCCAACGCGGTGATCGGCAGCGCCCGGATCGACGGGCGGCGCGTGTCCATCGACGGCGACGACTGGACGATCCGCGGCGGTTCGTCCGAGGCGACGGTGTCCGACAAGTGGATCTATTCCGAGATCTACGCCGAAGAAATGAAGATCCCGCTGATCCGGCTGGTCGAAAGCGCCGGCGGCAGCGTCAGGATCCTGGACCAGAACGCGGCGACCAAGCTTCCGGCCTATCCGACCTGGACGCTGGCGCGGATGATGGGCAAGATTCCGATCGTCGGCATCGCGCTGGGCCCCTGCGCGGGCCTGGGTGCGATCAAGGCGGCGACGGCGCATTATTCGATCATGGTCAAGGGAACCTCGCAGGTGTTTGCGGGCGGTCCGCCGGTGGTCGAACGCGGCATGGGCATCAAGGTCAGCAAGGAGGATCTGGGCGGCTCGAAGATCCACACCCGCGAATCCGGTGTCATGGGCAACGAGGCCGCGACCGAGGACGAGGCCTTTGCCATGGCCCGCCGCTTTCTGTCCTACCTGCCGTCGTCGGTCTATGAACTGCCCCCGGTGATCGACTGCGACGACCCCCGGGACCGCGCCGACGAGGCCCTGATCGAGATCATCCCCCGCGACCAGCGCAAGGTCTACAAGTCGCGCAAGATCCTGGAGATGGTGTTCGACAAGGGCTCGGTCTTTGAGCTGACCAAGGGGTATGGCCGGTCGGTCGTCACCTGTTTTGCGCGTCTTGGCGGGCGGCCGGTCGGCGTCATCACCACCGATCCGATGCAATACGGCGGCGGCATGACCAAGGCCTCGGCCGCCAAGATGGAGGGGTTCATCGACCTGTGCGACACCTTTCATCTGCCGATCGTGCATCTGGTCGATCAGCCCGGCACCATCGTCGGCCCCGAGGCCGAGAAATCCGGCGCGGTCAAGGGATCGGTGCGGGTCTGCATGGCGATCGAGCAAAGCCAGGTGCCCTGGTGCGCGATCATCACCCGGCGGTGCTATGGGTTGGCCGGCAGCACCTTTGGCCGGGTTCAGGGGCTGAACCTGCATTATGCCTGGCCCTCGGGGCGTTGGGGGTCGATCCCGGTCGTCGGCGGGGCCGAGGCCGCCTTCAAGAAAGAGCTCGACCAACTGGATCCCGTGGCCCGCAAAGCCCGCCTGGATGCGATCGAATCCCATTTCCACCACCTGGAATCGCCCTTTCTGACCGCCGAGAAGTTCCGCATCCCCGACATCATCGACCCGCGCGAGACACGGGCGATCCTGAACGACTGGCTGGATGACGCCTGGCGCCTGCTGCCCGAGCAGCTGGGCGTCAAGGGGCGCACCTTCCGGATGTGAGGCCGACATGAGGAAACTTCTGATCGCCAATCGCGGCGAGATCGCCTGCCGCATCCTCCGTGCCGCCCGGTCGCTGGACATCGCCACCGTCGCGGTCTTTTCCGATGCCGACGCCGGCGCTTTGCATGTGGCGCTGGCGGACGAGGCTGTCGCCATCGGCCCGGCGCAGGCCGCGCAAAGCTACCTGCGCCACGGCGCGGTGATCGACGCCGCCCTGCGAACCGGCGCCGACGCGGTGCATCCAGGCTATGGCTTTCTGGCCGAAAGCGCCGCTTTTGCCCGGGCGGTGCGCGCGGCGGGGCTGATCTGGGTGGGCCCCGATCCGCATACCATCGATGACATGGGCGACAAGCAACGCGCCCGGGACCTGGCGATCGCCGCCGGCGTGCCCGTGCTGCCCGGCTCGGACCGGTTCACCGAGGGCGCGCTGGACGGGCTGGAAACGGCGGGCGCGGCGGTCGGCTATCCGCTGCTGGTCAAGGCCTCGGCCGGAGGTGGCGGAATCGGGATGCAGCGGGTGGACGGCCCCGAAAAGCTGCGCAAGACCGTCGAACGCACGCAGGCCGCCGCCGCGCGCAGTTTCGGTGACGGGTCGGTGTTTCTGGAGCGATTCATCCCCCGCGCGCGACACGTCGAAATTCAGGTCTTCGGTTTTGGCGACGGCCGGGCAGTCCATCTGTTCGAGCGCGACTGCTCGTTGCAGCGCCGTTTTCAGAAGATCGTCGAGGAAAGCCCGGCCCCGGGCCTGCCGCGCGAGACCGTGAACCGCATGGCCGAGACCGCCTGCGCGCTGGCGCGGGCCGAACGCTATGCCGGGGCGGGGACCGTGGAATTCATCGTCGATGCCGACACGGGCGCGTTCTACTTTCTCGAAATGAACACAAGGATTCAGGTCGAACACCCGGTGTCCGAAATGGTCACCGGCACCGACCTGGTCGCCGCGCAGTTGCGGCTGGCGGCGGGCGAGGACCTGCACGAGGCCATGGCTGGCTTGTCGCTGCACGGCCACGCGGTCGAGGTCCGGCTCTATGCCGAAAACCCGGCGCGCAAGTTCCTGCCGTCGCCCGGGACGCTGACCCGGTTCGACCTGCCGCGGAACATGGACGGCGTGCGGATCGAGACCGGCTTTCGGGCCGGGGACGCGGTGACGCCCTATTACGATCCGCTGATCGCCAAGATCATCGCCCACGGCCCGGATCGGGCCACGGCCATCGCCCGGCTGGCCGCCGCGCTGTCGGAAACCGTGGTCGAGGGGCTGGTCACCAACCGCGATTTCCTGCTGGCGGTGCTGCACGACGCGGCGTTCCAGCGCGGCGCGATCTGGACCGGCTATGTCGAGGCCGGGCTCGATCGCCTGTTGCAAGACGCGCCCCCCCTTGCCGAAGGACCCTCGACATGAGCGACGCGCCGCTTTCCCTTCTCCATGCGGTGCGCGCATGGCTGGACGCCGACACCGATTGCGAGGCCGTGGTGCATGGCGACCAGCGCCTGAGCTATCGCGCGCTCGCCGCCCGTGCCCTGGCGCTGGCCGAGACGCTGCGCGCGCGCGGCATCCGGCCCGGCGACCGGGTGGCCGTGCTGCTCACCCCGCGGCCCGAGGCCCTGGTCACCTTGTTGGCGACCTGGCTGGCCGGGGCGACCTGGCTGGGCATCAATCCGCGTTTCAAGCGGCCCGAACAGCGCCAGAACCTGCTCGACAGCGGCGCGAAGCTGCTGATCGCGCTGTCGTGCGTCGGCAAGACCGACCTGAGCCCCGATCTGGACGCCCACACGGCCGAGCTGGGTCTGGACGTGATGCGCGTCGGCGCGGGTCTGTGGGACGGCGCCCTGCCGCCCCCCGTGGCCGAGGATACCGTGCCCGCCCTCTGGGATGCGGCGCTGGCTGGTTTCGATGCCGCGGTGCCGGCGGTCATCATCTTCACCTCGGGTTCGACAGGGCGGCCCAAGGGCGCACTGATTACCCATCGGGGGCTGGCGTTCCGCAGCGCCACCCTTCAGCGCGGCCGGTTCGCGGTGCCGCATGTGCGTCAGGTCCTGGATCTGCCGGTCAACCACATCGGCGCCCTGGCCAGCGGGATCGGCGTGGCCTTTGTCGCGGGCGGGGCCCTGGTGATGCACGAGCAGTTCGACCCCGGGTTCACCTTGCGCGCCATCGGCACCGAGGGGTTGCACGTTCTCAGCGGCGTTCCCGCGATGCTGGACCGGATCGTCGCGCACCCCGATTTCGCCACCGCCGACCTGGCCAGCCTGCGTTACGTCAGTTGGGGCGCGGGGCCGATCAATCCGCGCGTTCTGGCCGCTTTGATGGAGCGCACCGGCGCGGAATTCTCGCAACAATACGGGCAGACGGAGTCGAACGGGCCGATCTGCTACACGCCCCCGACCCGCGATGTCGATATCCTGCTGACGACCACCGGCAAACCGGACCCGGACCTGCGGCTGCGCATCGCCTCGGACGACGGCATCGCAGTGCCGGCGGGCGACGAGGGCGAGGTCCAGGTGCTGCACCCGCATCCCTTTGCCGGCTATCTGGGCAACCCCGCCGCCAGCGCCCAGGCCTTTACCGCCGACGGCTGGCTGCGCACCGGCGACCGCGCGCGGCTGCGCGATGACGGGTATCTGGTGTTCTGCGGCCGCTCGAAGGAGATGTTCAAATCCGGCGGCTTCAACGTCTATCCGCGCGAAGTCGAGATCGTGCTCGAGGAACACCCCGCGATCCGCGCTGCGGCGGTGATCGGCGTCGAGGATGCCGACTGGGGCCAGGTCGGCCACGCCTTTGTCGAGGCCGACCCGGTCGCGCCCGACGCGGTGCTCGACTGGTGCCGCGCGCGTCTGGCGAACTACAAGATGCCCAAGCATCTGACGGTTCTGGACCGCCTGCCCAGAACCCCGGTGGACAAGGTAGACCGCATGACCCTTGCCGCGCGTGCCCAGGCCGCCGCCGCGGCACGGGCCGAGGAGGGTCCGGCCTGAGGGGCGTGGCCCCTCAACCGCCCCCCATGCGGCGCAGGACGCGCCGTTCGAACCCGAGCGCAAGCTGGTAGAACGCGACCGACAGCAGGACGCTGACCAGGGCGACGGCCCAGATCATGCTGAAGTCCATGTAACCGCGCGACTGGTTCAGCAGATTGCCCAGCCCGCGCCCGGTCGCCAGCCATTCCGCGATCATCACCCCCAGCAGCGCGCGCGGCGCCGTCAGGCGCACCGCCGCCAGCGCCCAGGGGGCGGCGGCCGGAATGGCCACCAGTCGCAACTCGCGCCATGCCGTCGCGCCATAGGCGCGGGGCAATTCCAGCGCCGCGCGCGGCACCTGTGCCAGGCCCTGGGCGATCATGACATAGGCCGGAAAGAACGTGACCGAAACGGTGATCCACAAGGTCACCGCCGTTCCGCGCCCCAGGATCAGCACCAGTAGCGGCGTCAGGGCAACCAGCGGCATCGTCTGGGTCACCAGGGCGACGGGCAGGAACGCGCGGGTGAAACCGGGCGTCAACCGCGAGGACACGGCCAGCGCAAAGGCAAAGCCCAGCCCCGCCGCCATGCCGATCAGCGTGATCGGAAGGGTTTGCAGCAGCGCGCCCAGCAACCTTTGCTGTGCCTGCGCCGATTGCGCGGACAGGAACAGATAGTCGATCACGTCCCACGGCGTCTTGCCGATCATGCGCGGCACCTGCAACGCCCACAGGACGCCCCACCACAGCGCAAAAGGCAGCAGGATCGACGCGGCCATGACGGGCAGGTTGACGGACTCGCGCGGTTCGCTGGGCGGGGCGGCGGGGTTCAGGGTCACCGCGCGCGTCCGCCCCAGCATCCGCGCCGAGAGGACGGCGAAAAGCGCATAGCTGAGCCCGGCGATCGCCGTCGCCGTCAGGCCGATGCCCCACAGCCGTGACGGATCCCCGCGGCCCAGCGATCCCAGCAGATACGTGCCCAGGCCCCAGCGCCCTCCGCCGCCGAATTCGGCCAGGATCGCGCCCAGAACGGCGTTCGGCGCGGCCACGCGAAACCCCGACAGGATCGCCGGAATGGCGCCCCGGATCTGCACGAAGCGCATCACCGCGGCCTTGCCGCCGCCATAGGCGCGGACCAGGTCGCCGGCGCGGCTGTCGAATTGCTGCAATCCGGTGACGGTGGCCTGCATCGTCACGAAATAGACGCCCAGGGCGGCCAGCACGATGCGCGGGGTCATGCCGTCCAGCGTCAGCGCCAGGATCGGTGCGATGGCGATCGGCGGCAGGGCAAAGATCGCGACGTTCAGCCCCCGCGCGATCCGGCCGGTGACCGGGGCCAGCACGAACAGCAGGCCGGCGGCGACGGCGACCGCGTTGCCGATCACGAACCCCACGCCCGAGGCGATCAGCGTCGCCCGGATGTGGGGCGGGTAATCGGCGCGATCCAGCCAATAGCGGTGCAGGATCTGCGACGGCGCCGGCAGGGCGCCGCCCGCGACCCAGCGCATCTGGCCGGCCAGTTCCCACAACGCCAGGACCGCCAGCAGCGGCCAGAGCGCGCGCAGCAAGGCCCCGAGGCGCCGGGCCCGGGTCTCAGTCGGCATGCTCGCCCCCGTGCAGAACGCCGGCGATCTGGTCGCACAGGTGGTGGAAGCGATCGTCCGAGAACAGCTCGGGCCCGCGGGGACGGCCAAAGGGCACGTCGATCAGCGCAACGATGCGGCCCGGCGCCGCGTGCATGACCGCGACACGGTCGGCCAGGAACACCGCCTCGTCGATCCCGTGCGTGACCAGCAGCGTCGTAACCCCGGTTTCCGCCCAGATGCGTTGCAATTCGATGTTCATCTGCCGGCGCAGGATCTGGTCCAGCGCGCCAAAAGGTTCGTCCAGGAACAGGATGCGCGGCTCCGTCACCAGCGACCGCGCGATGGCGACCCGCTGCCGCATCCCGCCGGACAGCTCGCCCGGCAGCGCATTCTCGCGGCCCTTCAGTCCCACCAGGTCGATCAACTCGCGGATCCGCCCGGCCTCGGGGCCCAGGGGGCGGCCCAGCACCTCGAGGGGCAACGCGACGTTCTGCGCCACCGTTCGCCAGGGCAACAGCGCCGCGTCCTGAAAGGCAACGCCCGTCAGGCCGGCGCGTGTCGCCTTTTCCGGCCCCATGTCGGCCATGCGGACGGTGCCCGAATCCAGCGACTCAAGCCCCAGCGCGGTGCGCAACACCGTCGATTTCCCGCACCCGGAAGGGCCGATCAGCGCGGTGAAACTGCCGAGCGGGCAGTCCAGGCTGACATCCCGCAGGGCCTCGACCGCCTTGCCGCGTCCGCGAAAGGTCTTGGACAGTTGGTCGAGGGTTATCCCCGCGGGTGCACTCATGGTCAGATTTCCTCGAGCAAGGTGGTGTCGAACATGTCGCGCGTGCCGTTGATGCCGACGGCGGCCAAGGCCCTGAGGTTGCCCTCGATCCCTTCTTCGGTCATCGCGAAAACGCCCGCCGGGCTTTCGATCAGCGGTTTCTGCGCGGTGTTGAAGAACACCTCGTTGTCGATCTCGCGGCCGGTTCCGGCGAAATGCGTTTGCGCCCATTGCGGCGGATAGCGCGCGGGATCGACCAGGTTCTCGGTCCAGCCGCGACGGCTGGCGCGCAACCAGGCGACCAGTTCGGCGCGTTTGGTGGCCAGCGTTTCCTCGGTCACCACGACGGTGTCGTTGTAGGTGGTGAAGCCAAAGTCATAGAGCAGGAAGGACACCGCCTCGTGGCCCATCATCGAGATCGTGTAAGGCACGTTTGTCGTGAAATCGAGGCTGGCGTCGATCTCGCCGTTGACCAGGGGTGTCGGATCATAGGCGTAGGGCACGATATTGACCGATCCGCGGTCGATCCCGTTCATGGCCAGCACCGCCTCGACGCTGACAGTGTTGACCGGCGGCACCGCGATCGTCTTGCCGACCATATCGGCGGGCGACAGGATCGGGTTCGACGCCAGCGAGACGATGCCAATGGGGTTCTTCTGGTATTGCGTGCCGATGATCTTGAACGGCGCGCCCTGTTCGGCGATCGCCTTGATGGTGGTGTCGGGGGTGGTGAGCGTCAGATCGGCACGGCCGGCGATGATGGTCGATTCCGGGATCACGTCGGGGCCGCCCGACAGATAGGTCAGATCCAGCCCCTCGTCGGTGTAATAGCCCTGGTCGATGGCCAGGAAATAGCCCGAGAATTCGGCGTCGTTGATCCACGAGGCCTGCATCGTGAAGGGGGTCGTCGCCCGGGCGCGACGCGGCAGAAAGGGCAGGGCGCCCGCGGCGGCCCCGGTGGCCAGGAAAGAACGGCGGTTGAGAGCAAGTCGCATGTCAGATCCTTTGTGTTTCGGCGTTGGACGATGGGCGGACAGCGATCAGGCGATTCCCTGGATGCGCTGAAGTTCCTGAAGCGGCGGCGTTTGCTCGATCTGCTTGGGATCGAGCAGCGCCCATTTCACGCCCCGGGGCCGGCGGGCGGTGCGTTCGACCGTGTGCAGGCCGCTGGGGGTGGCGATGTAATCGACCAGAATGTCGGTTTCCGAGGGGATCAGCTTTTCCTCGACCACCTGAACGTCATGCACCACCGCGACGACCGGCGTGTCCTCGTCCGCCAGGCCCAGATCGGTGAACATCCCCCATTCCAGATCGAAGAACCCGTGCCCCTTGCCGAACCGCACCCCGTCGCGCGAGACCGCCGACGCGCCCGTCACCATGAAGTCGAACCGCCCGCGCGCGGCGATTTCCTCCAGCGTGATCGGGCGGCCGAAATGCTCCATCCCGTCCAGCCAGGCGGCATAGAGTTCGGCCCCCGGCGGCACCATGCCCGGTTCCATCAGCAGAAAGCCGCGATAGATGCCATAGGTGGACATCACAAAGGTCTTGCCCTCGGCGATCATGCGCCGGCGCAGGTCCACCAGGCAGTTGTCCGGCGTGATGAAGCTGTAGCCGGCCGATTGGTAGCGCGGCATCTGCACCAGGTGTTCGGTTGCGGTCTCGGACCCTTCGAAATCCGGGATCACTTCGGCAAAGTTCATGTGGAAGCGCGTGTCGGGGCGCGCGACATCATGAAGCTTTCCCCAAATTTGCTGGCGGATGATCTTGGATTTCGACATTATCGAGGAGCTCCGTTTCGTTGTTTCATAACGATGAAACAGGTGTTTCATTTAATCAAGCCATCTCGAAGGCCCGGCGACAGTTTTATGGCAACACGTCTAACCCTCAGAATTCAGGAGAAAATCTCGCGCCTGACCGCCGCAGAGCAGAAACTTGCGGCGGTGCTGCTCGAGAATCAGGCGATGATTGAAACGCATACCGCGACCGAGCTGTCGGCCATGGCGGGGGTTTCAAAGGCGACGACGGCGCGGTTTTTCCGCAACCTCGGCTACACCGATTTCGAAGAGGCACGCACCCAGGCCCGCGAGGAACGCAACAGGACCCAGCCCTATGTCTATGCCGCCACCCAGCCCGAAGGGGTCGCGCTGGGCCGGTCGATCGGCGACCACCTGAATCTGGAACTGGTCAATCTGACGCGCACCTTCGAGGAAATGCGCCCCGACCTGCTGTCCGACGCCGCCCGGCTGCTGATCGACGCGCCCCGCGTCTGGATCCTGGGCCATGGACTCGAGGCCGGTATCGCCCGCTACGCGCGCACCCTGTTCGCCCGCCTGCGTCCGAATGTGCACCTGCTTGGGCAGGAACCGGGCGCCTGGGCCGAGGAACTGGCGATGACCGGCCCCCGCGACGTGCTGATCTTGCTGACGCTGGAACCGCGCCCGCGCTTTCTGGCCGCGCTGACCGCCTACGCCCGCACGACCCGCATGAACGTCATCACCTTCAGCGATCATCGCTATTACGCGCGCGCAAGGCGGTTCTCGACGCTGGTGATCGGCTGCCACGTCGCCAATTACGGCTTGGTGCCCAGCCACACGACCTTCACCAGTCTGATGCGGCTGCTGGCCATCGCATTCGTCGCCGAGGCCGGCACCAGTGCCTTGCAGCGATTGTCGGTGATCGACGAGATCAACGAGGAAATCGACCTGTTCGATTGACCGCGGCACGGCCGAATCCCGGGCGATCACCGTCCCGCGGGGGCGAACGGCGTGTCGCTTTGCGGAGGGTGCGCGGGATACGGCCCATCCACCGGAAAACCGCCTCGGACGCCGATTTTCGGGCGTGTTCTCGCGACCGCGGGCAAAGCACGCTTGGTCGATCCGCGCCATCCAGGACAAGGCCACGAAAAAGACCGGCTGTTCCCGGCAAGACCGGCGCGCAGGTGGCGATTCCCGTCAGCCCGACCTTGCAAGCCGCGCGCGACAGCATCCCCCTGCATGACGCCGCTCGCGTGCTGGCCAATGCGCAGGGTGCGGCATAGTCCTGGAATGAGGTTCCGACCGCCTGGAACCGCCTCAAGACGGCGACGGAAGGTCGAGGGCTGATCGCGCCGGGCCTCGACAAACGGCGCATCGCGGACCTGTTGGAGCAGAAGTCGCCCTCCTTGGCGCGGCACTATTCGCGGTCAGAGAACGGTGCCGACAAGAACCGCGAGACGATGGCGAGGCTGGAAAATGCGAATGCGAGACGCGCGAGGACTGTCAAACCCGACCCGACCTAGGATCAGAAACGACCTCAACTCCCAAACCATCCTGGCTTGTCAAATGGTGCCCGGGGGCGGAATCGAACCACCGACACGAGGATTTTCAATCCACTGCTCTACCCCTGAGCTACCCGGGCACGGGTGAAAGCGAGGCTTTCGGGTGGGCGTGTCTTAGGCGAGCGCGCGGGCGGTGTCCAGAGGGAAATTCGCCCCCGCGATCAGGTTGCGGGGGTGTTCCAGACCTGCGATATTGCACAGGTTCACCGTCACGGGGCACCCCATGCGTCCGATCCGCGGAATCCTGTACAAACTGATCGCGGTGACGGCCTTCATCGTGATGTCGAGCATGGTCAAGGCCGTGTCGGGAACCATCCCGCCGGGCGAGGCGGTGTTCTTCCGTTCGGCCTTTGCCCTGCCGGTCATCCTGGGCTGGCTGCTCTATCAGGGGGACCTGCGCACGGGGCTGAAGACCCGTCGCCCGATCAGTCATTTCTGGCGCGGTTTCATCGGCACCTGCGCGATGGGCATGGGCTTTGCCGCGCTGGCGTTCCTGCCGCTGCCCGAGGTCACGGCGATCGGCTACGCAGCGCCCCTGCTGGTGGTGGTGTTCGCCGCGATCTTTCTGGGCGAAGAGGTGCGGATGTTCCGTTTCACCGCGGTCCTGGTCGGGTTGGCGGGGGTGACGATCGTGCTGGCGCCCAGCCTGACCATCGGCGCCAGCCTGGACCACGCGCAGGCACTGGGGGCCATGCTGGCACTGATGGGTGCGGTCTGCGCGGCGCTGGCCCAGGTGACGGTGCGCCGGCTCATCGCCACGGAAAAGACCGCGACCATCGTGTTCTGGTTTTCGGTGACGGCGACCGGGCTGTCGCTGTTCACCATCCCCTATGGCTGGGTGCTGCCATCGGCGCCCCAATTGGCGATCCTGGTGCTGACGGGCCTGGTCGGCGGCGTTGGCCAGATCTTCCTGACATCGAGTTACCGCGAGGCCGACGCCTCGCTGGTGGCGCCGTTCGACTATGCCTCGATCCTGTTGGCGTTGGCGATCGGCTACTGGGTGTTCGACGAGGTGCCCAGCCTGACGATGCTGACGGGCGCCAGCATCGTTGTCGCGGCGGGGATCCTGATCATCTGGCGCGAGCGGCAACTGGGGCTGGAACGCTCGCGCCAGCGCAAGGCGATGACGCCGCAGGGCTAGGTGGCGCGCGCGCCGTTCAGACCGGCCGCGCCAGCAAAGCCCGGGCCTCGGCGGTGATCCGCGCGACGATCTGGCCGGCGGGTTCGATGGCGTCGATCAAGCCCGCCGCCTCGCCGAACCAGACGCCGGTGTTCTGCGCATCGCCCGCGGCAAAGGCCTGACGGTATTTCGGCCCCTCGGTGGCGACGGCGGCGCGCAGGGCGGCTTCGTGGCCATGCCAGCGGTCGGTAAACGCGTTCTGGCGGATGCGCGCCGTGAACCCCGGGGGCCAGGCGATCTGGCGCGCGATATCGGCCACCTCGGTGCGCAGGGTGCCGTCGCCCGGGGTCTCCAGGATGGCGGCGTGATGCGCGGGCGCGACCAGCGCCTCGGTCGAGGCCCAAAGGCGCGTGCCCAGCATCACCCCGTCCGCCCCCAGCAGGATCGATGCGGCCAGCCCGCGCCCGTCGGCGATGCCGCCCGCCGCGACCAGCGGCGTGTCAGGGGCGTGCGCGGCCAGATGGTCCGCGACCTCGGGGACCAGGCTGAGCGTGCCGCGCGTGCGGCCGTGGCCGCCGGCCTCGGCGCCCTGGGCAACGATGACATCCGCGCCGACCTCGACCGCGTCCATGACATGGCCCAGGTCCTGGCATTGGCAGATCAGGCGTGCGCCGGATGCGCGAATCTCGTCGGCAAAGGGGCGCGGGTCACCAAAGGACAGCATCACGGCGGCGGGTTTCCGGCGCAACGATTCGGTCAGCAGGTGCGGCGACTTGCGCAGGGCCCAGGTGATGAACCCGACGCCGACGCGCGCATCGCCCGCCTGCGTGAACTGCTCGGCCAGCCATGTGTCGTCGCCATAGCCCCCGCCGATCAGCCCCAGCCCGCCCGCGCGGCTGACCGCCGCCGCCAGCGCCCCTCCCGCGGCAAAGGCCATGGGCGCCGACAGCACGGGAAGGCGCAGCGACAGCGCCCGGGTCAGCCGGGTGTCCATCACCGGCCCCGGAACAGACCGCCCAGGACGCCCCGCACCAGCGCGCTGCCGGCGCGGGTGCCCAGCGATCGCGCCATCGACTTGGTGAACGCATCGACCACGGAATCACTGCGCGAAGACCGGCTGGCGCTGCGCGTGGTGCGGGTCTTGCGCGGGGCGTCGTCGTCCTCGCGGGTGGTGCGGATTGACCCGGGCGGCTGATAGCGGCGCGCCCGGGAATAGCGTTCGGCGGTCTCGGTGTCGCGGCCGGGTTCCGCGGCCTCGTCATGGCGCTGCGCCTCGCGCGCGGCCTTGTCGGCACGCCGGGCCAGCATCTCTTGCGCGGAATCGCGATCGACCGGCGTGTCGTATTTGCGCCCCATGGGCGAGGCGGCGATCACCTGTCGCCGCGTCGCCTCGTCGCAGGGGCCCATGGCGCTGGCCGGCGGGCGGATCAGCGTGCGTTCGACCACGCCGGGCACGCCCTTGGCCTCCAGAAACGAGGTGACGGCCTCACCCACGCCGACCTCGCGGATTGCCACCTCGGTGTCGAATCGCGGGTTCGGTCGATAGGTCTGTGCGGCACGGCGCAGCGCCTGCTGATCGCGCGCGGTAAAGGCCCTGAGCGCGTGCTGCACCCGGTTGCCCAGCTGTGACAGGATGGTGTCCGGCACGTCGTCAGGGTTCTGGGTGATGAAATAGACCCCCACCCCCTTGGAGCGGATCAGCCGCGCCACCTGTTCGACCTTTTCGATCAGGGCGCGCGGTGCGCCGTTGAACAGCAGATGCGCCTCGTCGAAGAAGAACACCAGCTTCGGCTTGTCGGGGTCGCCGACCTCGGGCAGATCCTCGAACAGTTCGGACAGAAGCCACAGCATGAAGGTGGCATACAGGCGGGGCGTGGTCATCAGCCGTTCGGCGTGCAGGATGTTGACGCGGCCCTGCCCCTCGGGGGTCAGGCGCATCAGGTCCTGAATGTCCAGCGCCGGTTCGCCGAAGAACTGCGTGGCGCCCTGGTTCTCAAGCACCAGAAGGCGGCGCTGGATGGCGCCGATGCTGGCCGTGGTGACATTGCCATACCGCGCCGACATCTCGCGCTGGTTGTCGGACAGGAACTGCAACATCGCGCGCAGGTCGTCGAGGTCCAGGATCGGCCAGCCTTCCTCGTCCGCCAGACGGAAGGCAATGTTGATGACGCCTTCCTGGGCCTCGGTCAGTTCCAGGATGCGCGACAGCAGCAGGGGGCCCATGTCGGCAACGGTGGTGCGCACGGGATGGCCAAAGGCGCCGAACAGGTCCCAGAAGGTCACCGGCATCGCGCCATAGCTCAGCGGGCCCAGCCCGATCGTATCGGCGCGCCGCTGGAAACTGTCGCGCGGCGTGCCGGGCATCGCCATGCCGCTCACGTCGCCCTTGATGTCGGTCAGAAAGACGGGGACGCCGGCGCGGCTGAATTCCTCGGCCATGACCTGCATGGTGATGGTCTTGCCGGTGCCGGTGGCGCCCGCGATCAGCCCGTGGCGGTTGCCGTATTTCAGCAACAGGGTCTCCGCCACCCCGTAGCCCTCGCCGCCGCCACCGATAAAGATGCTGTCCTGCGTCATGCCGTCCCTCCGAAAGAGGCGCCTTCGCCCCTTCACCTTGTCCCAAATACGCTGCGGGGGTGTGGGGGTGCAAAACCCCCACGTCCGGCGCCACCCCGGGGGCGCGCGCTCAGACTGCCGCGAAATCGTCGGCGGTGTAACCCTGCAAATACAACAGCGCCGTCAGGTCGCCGTGATTGACCCGCAGATCGCATTGCGCCGCGACCGACGGCTTGGCGTGCAACGCCACACCCGAGCCCGCCAGATGCAGCATCCCCAGGTCGTTGGCGCCGTCGCCCACCGCGATGACCTCGGCGGGGGTCAGCCCCAGCCGGGCGGTGATCTGGGTCAGCGCGTCGATTTTGGCCTGTTTGCCCAGGATCGGCTGGCCGACCGCACCGGTCAGCCGGCCGCCCTCGGCCAGCAGGGTGTTGGCGCGGTGCTCGTCAAAGCCCAGGGCGGCGGCGACCCGGCCGGTAAAGGCCGTGAACCCGCCCGAGACCAGCGCCGCGTGCCCGCCGTGCGCCTTCATCGTCGCGATCAGTACGCGCCCGCCCGGCATGTAGGTGATGCGCTCGGCCAGCACCTGGTCGATGACGGTTTCGGGCAGGCCCTTCAGCAGGCCGACGCGCTCGTTCAGCGCCGCCTCGAAATCGAGTTCGCCGTTCATGGCGCGGGCGGTGATGGCGGCGACATGCGCGCCGACGCCGGCCATGTCTGCCAGCTCGTCGATGCATTCCTGCCGGATCATGGTCGAATCCATATCCGCCAACAGCATCGCCTTGCGCCGGCCCTGGGCCGGTTGCAGGCACAGGTCCACACCCAGCGCCTGAACCTCGGTCCAGACCGCCCAGCGATTCGCGGGCATCGCGGCCAGGTCGAATTCGGCCGCGATCCCGGGGTTCAGCCAACGCGCCGCGCCGCCACCCCAGGCGTTGCGCAACGAGTCGACCAGCGCGGGGTCCAGAACCGGTGTGTCGGGATTGCAAAGCAGGGTGGCAACGAACATGGGTGTGTTTCCGATGGTGAACGCGGGTGTCGCTTTCGCGGGCTCAAACGCCGCATTAGGCTAATAATCCCGCTTGCGCCAGCCATCGCGCCGGAATATCAGCGTCGGCGGGACACCCCTCCCCAACGAGGGGCGTTTATCTGGAAGGATACCATGACTGCTCTCGCTACCCCGGCCACGCGGCCGGCCAATCCGCGTTTCTCGTCTGGCCCCTGCGCCAAGATCCCCCATTTTTCGCTGGACATGCTCGCCGACGCCCCGCTGGGCCGGTCGCATCGCGCGGCTGTCGGCAAGGCCAAGCTGGCCGAAGCCATCGACCTGACCCGCGCGGTCCTGGGCGTGCCGGCCGACTATCGCATCGGCATCGTGCCCGGCTCGGACACCGGCGCCGTCGAGATGGCGCTGTGGTCACTGCTGGGCGCCCGCCCGGTCGAGATGCTGGCCTGGGAAAGCTTTGGCGAGGGCTGGGTCACCGATGTGGTGAAACAGCTCAAGCTGGATGCCGTGGTCCGCAAAGCCCCCTATGGTCAGATCGTGGACCTGGCGACGGTCGATTTCGACAAGGACGTGGTCTTCACCTGGAACGGCACGACCTCGGGCGTGCGGGTGCCGAACGGCGACGCGATCCCGGCGACCCGCGCCGGCCTGACGATCTGCGACGCGACCTCGGCGGCCTTTGCGATGGACCTGCCGTTCGACAAGCTCGATGTGGTGACCTTTTCGTGGCAGAAGGTGCTGGGCGGCGAGGGCGCGCACGGCGTGCTGATCCTCAGCCCGCGCGCGGTCGAACGGCTGGAAAGCCATACCCCGGCCTGGCCGCTGCCCAAGATCTTCCGCATGACCAAGGGCGGCAAGCTGATCGAGGGCATCTTCAAGGGCGAGACGATCAACACGCCTTCGATGCTGGCGGTCGAGGATTATCTGGTGGCGCTGAAATGGGCGCAGTCGCTGGGCGGCAAGGACGGGCTGATCGCCCGGGCCGAGGCGAACGCCCGGCTGGTGTGGGACTTCGTGGCGACGAAACCCTGGATCGCGAACCTGGCCGCGGCGCCGGAGACGGCCTCGACGACCTCGGTGTGCCTGACGTTCACCGATCCACGCATCGCCGATGGCGCCACCTTCGCCAAGGCCGTCGCCAAGCGGCTCGAGAAAGAGGGCGTGGCGCTCGATGTGGGCGCGTATCGCGACGCGCCTGCGGGGCTCAGGATCTGGTGCGGATCGACGGTCGAGGCCGCCGACGTTGCGGCGCTGATGCCCTGGATCGAATGGGCGTTCGAAACCGAGATCGCCGCGCTGGCGCAGGCCGCCTGACCGCGCAATCAGAGGGTGCGTGCAAGCACGCACCTTACCCCCTTTTCGTAGGGTGCGTGCTTGCACGCACCGCCTCATTCAAGGATTCCCGCCATGGCCCCTCAGACGAAACCGCGCGTTCTCGTTTCCGATGCGCTGTCCGAAACCGCCGTCCAGATCTTCCGCGATCGTGGTGTCGATGTCGATTACCTGCCGACACTGGGCAAGGACAAGGAAAAGCTGGCCGAGATCATCGGCCAGTATGACGGCCTCGCCATCCGCTCGGCGACCAAGGTGACCGATAAGATCCTCGCCGCCGCGACCAATCTCAAGGTGATTGGCCGCGCGGGGATCGGCGTGGACAACGTGGACATTCCGGCCGCCTCGAAAAAGGGCGTGATCGTCATGAACACGCCTTTCGGCAACTCGGTCACCACAGCCGAGCACGCCATCGCGATGATGTTCGCCGTCGCCCGTCAACTGCCCGAGGCCAATGCCTCGACCCACGCCGGCAAGTGGGAAAAGTCGAAATTCATGGGCGTCGAGTTGTTCAACAAGACGCTGGGCGTGATCGGCGCGGGCAACATCGGCGGCATCGTCTGCGACCGCGCGGTCGGCCTCAGGATGAAGGTCATCGCCTATGACCCCTTCCTGTCGGAAGAGCGCGCCAGGCAACTGGGTGTGACCAAGGTCGACCTGGACGAGTTGCTGGCGCGCGCCGATTTCATCACGCTGCACGTGCCGATGACCGACAAGACACGCAACATCCTGAGCCGCGAGAACCTGGCCCGGACCAAGAAGGGCGTGCGCATCATCAACTGCGCCCGGGGCGGACTGATCGACGAGGAGGCCCTGGCCGAGATGTTGAAGACGGGCCATGTCGCTGGCGCCGCGCTCGATGTCTTTGCCGTCGAACCGGCCAACGAGAACGTGCTGTTCAACTTGCCGAACGTGGTCTGCACGCCGCATCTGGGCGCCTCGACCACCGAGGCGCAGGAGAACGTCGCCCTGCAGGTCGCCGAGCAGATGTCGGACTACCTGCTGACCGGCGCCGTGCAGAACGCGCTCAACATGCCCTCGGTCACCGCCGAGGAAGCCGCGGTCATGGGCCCCTGGATCGATCTGGCCAAGCATCTGGGCACCTTTGCCGGGCAACTGACCGACGAGCCGATCCGCGCGATCAATGTGCTCTATGACGGCACCGCGGCCGAGATGAACCTCAAGGCCCTGGATTGCGCCGTCATTGCCGGGGTGATGAAGTCGGCCAATCCCGACGTGAACATGGTGTCCGCCCCGATCGTGGCCAAAGAGCGCGGCATCCAGATGTCCACCACGCATCAGGACAAGTCGGGCACCTTTGACGGCTACATCAAGCTGACCGTGGTGACCGACAAGCGCGAGCGCTCGATCGCCGGCACCGTGTTTTCGGACGGCAAGCCGCGCTTCATCCAGATCAAGGGCATCAACATAGACGCCGAGATCGGCGAGCACATGCTTTACACCACGAACGAGGACGTGCCGGGCATCATCGGTCTGCTGGGCATGACCATGGGCAAGAACGGGGTCAACATCGCGAACTTCACCCTGGGGCGGTCGGGCGTGGGGCAGGATGCGATCGCGCTGCTGTATCTCGATCAGGCGATCGACCCCAAGGTGGTCGAGACGCTGGAGGCCACGGGCATGTTCCGCCAGGTGCGTCCGTTGCAATTCGACATGGCCTGAGCGCCCGTCGATCGGTCGGCGTGGGGGTTTCACACCCCCACACCCCCGTGGCGTATTTCGGACAAGATGATGGGCGGGGCGCGGGGAACCGGGCCCCGTTTCCCGTATCGCGCGCCGGTCCTGTTTCGGGGCATGGACAGGATCGCCGCGGGGTTTGACGGGGTTTGCGAACCGCATCCGGCGGTGCGCGACCCCGTGCCGATTTTTCGCGATCGGGTGGGGTTGGAGCCGGTGCGCAGCTTGCTCGGGCGCGGCCACGCCCTTTCGGGGGCGCGGGCGTTGTCGGGCGTGCAGGACCCGTGGGGGGGCGACATCACGCCCCTGGGGTTTTCACGAAGAGCCGCTCGAAGGCTCCGTGGTGCTGCCTGGCTGGATGCCCCGGTCTGGGTGTATGTCGAGGCCCCGACGGCCATTCGCCGGAAATCCTGCACCGACTGGGCGCGCCCACCAAACCCGGTTTCGGCCTCTGGTCCGCCTGAGAGGCGCGCGCCTAGGCGGCCGCCAGGCGCAACCCGCAATGGCCGGTGGTCGAATCGGGCGTGTTATGGGTGCGTGAATGCACCTGGTAACGCTCGCAATAGCTGACATGGCACAGATGCGACCCGCCGCGGATCACCTTGTGCTGGCCGTCGCCGCGTCGCACCGGGTCGCGCGGGGGCAGGCCGTTGGCCTCGGGCAGGGGGCCGAAGTCGTCCTCGACCCATTCCCAGACATTGCCGGTCATGTTGTGCAGACCGTAACCGTTTGGTGCGTAATGATCGGCCGGGCAGGTGCCGACGAACCCGTCCTCGGCGGTGTTCGCCCCGGGGAAGTGGCCCTGCCAGGTGTTGTGGCGATGGCCGCTTGCGGGGACCAGATCATTGCCCCAGGGGAACCGCCGGCCCTTCAGCCCGCCCCGCGCAGCGAATTCCCACTCGGCCTCGGTCGGCAGGCGGGTGCCGGTGAAATCGGCCAGCGCCTGGGCGTCGAACCAGCTGAGATGCGTGGCGGGGTGGTCCTCGCGGTTCCGGATACTGCTGCCGGGCCCCTCGGGCGCGGACCAGCACGAGCCATCGACCTTGCGCCACCATGGGGTCTGGATCGGGTGGTCGGGCCATGCGGTCCAGTCCTCCAGGAACAGATGGAAGACATAGGACCAGCCCTCGACCTCGGCGGTGGTGCGATAGCCCGATTCCGCAACGAACCGGGCGAAGATCCGGTTGGTGACACTGGTGCGCGCGATCCGGAACGGGGACACGAACACCCGTCGCGGCGGGCTGTCCAGGTCGTCGGGATAGCGGCTGCTGGCGGCGCCCATCGTGAAAAACCCGCCCTTGAGGGGGACCAGCGTCGCCAGCAACGCCGCCTTCAGGTCGTCCGAGGCGCGGGTGGCCAGGGATGGCGCGGTGGGTGTCCGGCCTGGGCCTTGGGGTGCGCAGCAGCTCTTGGGGGTGTCCATCGCGACCTCCGTTTGCGGTTCGACATGCCCCGAAACCGGGCGGAACGCAACGGTTGGCCGCGACAGGACGTTACCATCCGAACTGGAGGGTGAGTCCGGTCTGGCCTCCGGTCTGGACGATGTCGGCGTTGGTGTTCTGTCCGAACTGGAAGAGGCCGTAGGCGTTGTTTCCGCCGGTCTGCTGGATGGCGCCGGAGTGGCCGGTGCCCTCCTGGTGGATGATGGCGTGGTCGGTCGCGCCCTGGGCGATGGCGGCGGCGTTATGGGCGCCGGATTGGGTGACGTGGCCGTTGGCGTCGATGTCGTTGTGCAGCGCATAGAGCGCCAGGCCGAGTCGCAGGGCCTGGGCCTCTTGCGCCGAGGCGGGGGTCAGGCTGATCGAGACGGTGTTGGCGACGGCCGGGGTCGAGAGCGCGAGAGCGGCGGCAAAAGCGAGCGTTTTCATGGGTTTGGTCCTGTTAACAAAGTGTTGGGAAAATTGCGTTTGGATGACATTCAGAGGTCGGGATCGGCGCAGGTCAGGCGGCGGCCACCGATTCGCACCTCGAGGGCGACGCTGTGGCGGGCGGGCGCCCCGTAGAGTTCGGTCTCGCCCAGCAGGGCGGGCTCACCCGGGCGCGCGTTGAAGGCGCCCGACTGGTGGATCGTGGTCTGGCCCCCGCCGGAGCGGCTGGTGATGGCCATGTCATAGGTGCCGGCGGCGGGCGTCGCGCTGGTCACGCGGCCGGCGATGCGGGTGCCGCCGGGCACGGCGTCGAGCGCGACCTCGCAGCGTTGCGGGGCATTGCTGGCGCCCTGGGGCGCGTCGGTGTCGGCGCTGGCGACGGTGCAGGCGGCGGCAAAGCCGGCGAGGGCGAGGCCCAGGAACAGCATCGGGGCCTTGGTGTGGAAACGGGGGCGCATGGCGGTCTCCTGTGGCGAAAGGGAACGGACAAGGGGCGAGACGGAGGGCAAGGCGGAGGGCGAGACGGAGGGCAAGGCGGAGGGCGAGTCGGATCTGGCCCGGGCCGCGGGGTCGGAGGGGGGACACCCCGCGGCCCGGTCGCGACCCCGAGGGGAGCGGGGGCGCGAAACGGGTCGGCGGTCGGGCGCGCGGTGCGTCTCATCCGTGGGGCGATCCCCAAGGCGATCCCCAAGGCGATCCCCGTGGCGATCGGTGGGGGGTTCCCCCGGGGCCCACGTCGCCGGATGGCGCGGTGCGCCGGCCGCGTCAGTCCTGCACGATGGCGACGACGTTGTGCGACCCGCTCTGCTGGACGCTGGCGGTGTCGTTGTTGCCCATCTGCACCACGGCGGCGACGTTGCGGTTGCCGGACTGGCCGACCGTGGCGTCGTTGTTGTGGCCCATCTGGGCGACGCCGACGGCGTTGCGCTGGCCTTGCTGGTCGGTATCGACGCTGTTGTTCCAGCCCGACTGCCCGATCGAGGCGCGATTGCGATAGCCGTCCTGGGTGTTGATCGACAGGTTCGAGCCGCCGTCCTGGATGACCGTCAGGCGCTGGCCATACCCGGACTGCCCGCCGCCGACCTGGTTGTTCCAGCCGTATTGTTCGATGCGGATGCGGTGCCCCGAGGCCAGGGCCGGCAGCGCGGCGGTGGCAACGATCAGGGCGACGCTGCCCGAGGTGAGGGCGATCTTGAAGGATTTGGCGAAAAACATGGGGATCTCCGAATGTGGTTGGCCTGAGAACGGGGCGGCCGGTTGGAACGAGTCGTTTCAGTCTGCGTTTCAGTCTGCGTTTCAGTCTGTGGCCCCCCGGGTTGGCCCCCGGGGAACGGGGTCGGTCGTCAACGGTCGGCCCCCGATCGCGCCGACCTGTGGCCCGGCGGCGGGGTGGGCCCCCCGCCACCCCCGAGGGGGCGGCCAGGACCCGCGCCTTCGGTCCCGGCGATCCGAACCGGGAAAGGCCCCGGCGAACCGCCAACCCGGGGCGCTTCCGATGCCCTCAACCTGCCAAACCCCCCGCCGTCACACAAAATCACCCGACCGTTCCCCGATAACACCCAACCCGATATCCGATAACAACCGGGCGGGGGCGCTGTAGGCCATTGAAAAACGGCATGAAAATCGCCCCGCCACCGCGCATCAACGCGTGGCCCCCACCAGCCGCCCCGCCAGCCCCGAGACCCGCGCACGGCGCCGACGCCTCCGGTTGTCGACTATCTTGCAAAAGGGATCGCGCCGGGCCCCGCACTGGCCCGGCACCGGGCGCGCCCTCGGGCCAGCGAATCGCCGCGCCCCGCCGGCGCCTCGAATCAGCCGCGGCGCGGCGTCGTTTCAGCGGCAGGCTTCGCTGAGGAAATCCAGGAACACCCGCAAACGCGGCGACATCAGCCGCCGGCTGAGATACACCGCCGTCAGGGTCGATGCGGCGATGTCGAAGGTGATCTGCGTAAAGACCTGAATCAGCCGCCCGTTGGCGATCTGGCTGCGGCAGTAATGCTGCGGCAACGGGGCGACGCCCGCCCCGGCCAGCACGGCCTCGCGCACCGCCAGCGGGCTGTTCACGTGCCAGACCCCCTGCGCCAGGTCGATTTGCGCGGGATCGCCCGCCACACGCACCGGCAGCCGCGCCAGCCCGTAGCGATGCTCGCAGATTTGCACATGGTTGCGCAGGGCCTCGAGGCCTTCGGCCAGGGGATTGCGGGCCAGGTAGGCGGGGCTCGCGACCCAGATCAGGGGGCCCGCCAGAAGCGTGCGCGACACCAGATCCGAATCCTCCAGCGGGCCGACGACCACCGCCAGATCCACCTGATCGCGCAGCAGGCCCGCGCCCCGGCTGGTGACGATCAGCTCCAGCGCGATGCGGGGGTAGCGCGCGCGAAAGGCGGCAAGCCTGGGCGCGACGATCTCCTGGCAAAAGGCGGGCGGCAGGGCGACGGCCAACCGGCCGGTCGGCTCGGCGCGCATCCCGGCCATGGTGGTGTCGGCCTCGCGCGCCTGCTCCAGGATAGCCTGGGCGTGGCGCAGAAAGGTCCCCCCCTCGGCCGTCAGGCGCAGGTTGCGCGAGGTCCGCGCCATCAGGCGCACCCCCAGGTCCCGTTCCAGGCGTGCCAGCACGGTCGAGACCGTGGATTTCGGCACCGCCAGAACATCCGCCGCGGCGGTGATCGACCCCTGTTCGGCGATCGCGACAAAGATCGGCAGGTCGTCCAGCTTCCAGCCCATCGCGCCCATCGTTCAGATTTTCGAACCTTGGGTCCATTTTGGCATGATTGTTCAGAATCGCAAAGAACCTAAGCTGCGCCGACCCATTATCTCGGAGGACCCGACATGGCCCGCATCATCGGCGGCATCGGCGCATCGCATTCGCCCACGATCGGCTTTGCCAAGGACACCGGCAAGCAGAACGACCCCGCGTGGAAGCCCATCTTCGACGGGTTCGACGTGGTGCGCGGCTGGGTGCAGGACAAGAAGATCGACGTGCTGTTCATGATCTACAACGATCACATCACCTCGTTCTTCTTCGATCACTATTCGGCCTTTGCGCTGGGGATCGACGACGTCTACGCCCCGGCCGACGAAGGCGGCGGCCCGCGCGACGTGGCGCCCGCGGCCGGGCATCTGGGGCTGGCGCAGCATATCGCGATGGCCTTGGTGGCCGACGAATTCGACATGTCCTTTTTCCAGGGCAAGCCGGTGGATCACGGGTTCCTGTCGCCCTTGTCGATGATGGGCGACGCGAACGGTCCCTGGCCGGGCAAGGTGGTGCCGTTGCAGGTCGGGGTTCTGCAACTGCCGATTCCCAACGCGAAACGCATGTGGCGGCTGGGCAAGTCGCTGCGCAAGGCGGTGGAAAGCTACCCCGAGGATCTGCGGGTCGCGATCTTTGCCACCGGGGGGTTGTCGCACCAGGTCCATGGCGAGCGCGCCGGTTTCCTGAACGAGGCCTGGGACGACGAATTCCTGGACCTTCTGGAAAAGGACCCGCAGGCGCTGCTGAGCCTGCGAATCGCGGATTACGCGGTCAAGGGCGGCATGGAGGGGGCCGAGGTCATCATGTGGCTGATCATGCGCGGCGCCCTGTCGGACCGCGTGCGGCTGGTGCACAAGCAGACCTATGCGCCCTCGGTCACCAACATCGCGACCCTGATCCTCGAGGATCTGGGCGATGCGCCGGACCCGGCCGCCGTCGAAGCCTACCGCGCGCATATTGGATACGAGCTGGATGGCGCGGGAACGCTGAGCGGCACCTATCCGTTCACCCATGCCCGCAGCCATGCGAATTTCCGCATCAATGCTTTCCTGCACGATCTGGTCAAACCCGAGCATCGCGCCCGTTTCGTCGCGGATTTCGACGCGCTGGCCAGCGAGCGCGGCCTGACCGAGGACGAGCAGGACCTGATCCGCAATCGTCGCTGGATCGAGATGGTGCGCCGCGGCGTCAGTTTCTTCGTGCTGGAAAAGATGGCGGCGGTTCTGGGGGTCTCAAACCCTGAGGTCTACGCGGCCTTTCGCGGCGAAACGCTGGCGCAGTTCCTGGCAACCCGCAAGGTGCCGATGACCTATTCCGTCGCGGGCGGGGACAAGGTGAAGGCGATGGACAAGGGCTGAGGCAGGCCCCGCTCAGGACCCGGCCACCGGCAGGCGCAGCGCGACCTCGAACCCGTCCGCGTGATCGGGACGGGGTGAGCGCAGATCGATCGCGGTGCCGATGCGATCGGCGATGGCGCTGGCGATGGCCAGCCCCAGGCCCGACCCGTCGGCCTGGGCGTCGCCGCGTTCAAACCGCGCGGTCAGCGCCTGAAGCCGTTCTGGCGCCACCACCGGACCCGCGTTCGACACGCGGAACCAGCCGTCCGACGACAGCGAGACGCGCACCGGGGCGGTGTCGTCGCCGTGGCGCAGCGCGTTTTCCACCAGGTTGCGGCACAGGATGCCGAACGCATCGGGATCGAGGTCCGACACCACCGGCGTGTCGGGCAGGGTGGTCGCGATCCGGCCGGGACCGGCGGCGCGGGACAGGTCGTCCAGCACCACGCGCGCGGCGGTGCGCAGATCGGCGGGGGCGTCCAACCTGAGGCGCCCGCCCTCGGCCCGGGCCAGTTGCAGCAGGCGCTCGGACATGCGGGTCAGGCGCTTCAACGCGGTCTCGATGTCGGCGGCACGGGCCTGCGCGGCGGGGTCCTGGGTTTCAGCCCGCAGGCGCTGGGCCTGGGCGATGGCGCCGGCCAGCGGCGTGCGCAGTTCATGCGCGGCATTGGCGGCAAAGCTGCGCTCGGCCTCGAATGCGCCGCGCAGCCGGTCCAGCAGCGCGTTCTGCGCGGCGGCCAGCGGTGCCAGTTCGGCGGGAAGATCGTCGGCCGGAACCGGCGCCATGTCGCGTTCGTTGCGGCGTTCGAGGGTTTCGCGAAACCGTCTGAGCGGCGCCAGACTGGCCCGCACCGCCAGCACGATGGCCAGCAGCGTCAGCGGGATCACAATCAGGATCGGCAGGCCCAGACCCATCTGCACCTCGCGCGCGACGCCGGCGCGATGGTCCAGAGGTTCCGCCACGGTGATGCGGATCGAATCGCGCAGCGCGGCATCGCTGAAGGTCCGGTGGGTCGCGGAATCGGCAAAACCGACCCCCTGCCAGGGGGGGAAATCGGCGGGGTTGGCGTCATGCGATTGCAGCAGGATCCGGCCCTGCGCGTCTGTCACCAGATAGGTGAAATGCTCGACATGATCGCGATTCGCGCTCAGATGCTGGGTCACGCCCTCTTCGTCGCGGTCGATGACGTCCATCACCGCCAGCGGCAGCAGGCGCTGTGCGGTCTCCTCGAGCGCCGAATCGAACACCTCGTCGATTTCCTGGCGCAGCATCACGGCGGTGACCGTGGCCGTGGCCACCCACAGCACGCTGAGCAGCAGGCCGATGGTCAGGCCCAGGCGCAGTTGCAGGCTGCGCGGCGCCGTCATGGCGTGCCCAGCCGGTAACCCAGTCCCCGTTCGGTCACGATGATGCCCGCGCCCAGTTTCTTGCGCAGGCGGCTGACGTGGACTTCGATGGTGTTGCTCTCGACCTCGGCATCAAAGGCGTAAAGCTTGTCCTCGAGCTGGGCCTTGGACATCAGCTGATCGGGGCGGGTCAGCAGGGCCTCGAACAGGGCCCATTCGCGCGCCGTCAGCGTGACGGGCCGCCCGTCTCGGCGGATCGACCGGGCGCTGAGGTCGATTTCCAGCGCGCCGTGGGCGATGATCGGATTGGGATTGCCGCTGTAGCGCCGCGCCACCGACCCGATGCGCGCGCTGAGTTCGGCCAGATCGAAGGGCTTTACCAGATAGTCGTCGGCGCCGGCGTTCAGCCCTTCGATCCGGTCGCTGACCTGGTCCAGCGCGGTCAGGATGATGACCGGGGTCACATCGCCGCGCCCGCGCAGGGTCTTCAGAAAGCCGATCCCGCGTCCGTCGGGCAACATCAGGTCCAGCAGGACCAGGTCATAGGCTGCGCCCGCCATCGCATCGCGCGCGGCATCGAGCCGCGTCACCCAGTCCGGCGAATGGCCGTCGCCCGCGATCTGGTCGCGCACGGCGGCGCCCAGAACGGTGTCGTCCTCGATCAGCAGGATTCGCATGGGCTCTCCGGTCGTTCCGTTTTCTGGCTCTTGCTCCCATTCCCGCCTGACACCAGGCTGACGCGACCCGTGCGTGCGCTTCAGGCTGGCGTCAGCTTGGGGGTGCACAACGGGCCTCGGGAAAGGCCGGTATGGAGTTTGGCCCATGACGAAGACACTGACAATCGCCGCCGTTCTGGCGCTGTCACCCCTCAACGCATGGGCCGACGCCAATTGCTTCGTGCCCATGGCTGACTGGCAACCGCGCGAGGCCGTCGCCCGCCTGGCCGAGGAAAACGGCTGGCAGGTCCGGCGCATCAAGATCGACGATGGCTGCTACCAGATTCGCGCCACCGACGCGCAGGGCCGCCGAATCGAGGTGACGGTGCAGCCCGCCACGCTCGAGGTGCTGGAGTTCGAGATCGACGACTGATCCCGGCGCCCTCGCCCCCCCCCATATTTTTCGCCCCAACCCGATCCCACGGACCGACCGTTCCCCGGTCCCGACTGGCCCCGCCCCGCAACCTCAGGGCGGGGCCTTTTTCGTCTGCCGTGGGGCCCGGGTTTCTGACGCCAAGCTGAAGCAGAAAATCACCGCGTGTCAGGAAACCCTCAGGCAGGGACGGCAGGTTGGGGACATCGAAACGGATCGACCAACCAAGGAGATGACCGATGAAAAAGACCTTTGCCCTTCTCGCCGTGACCACCGCCCTCAGCGCGGCGCTGGCCGTTCCGGCCCTGGCGGACCGGATGAATGCCACCCACGGCCAGCCCGACAACGAAATGCCCGCAGCCCGGGCGAACGGCGACCGCGATGAGGGCGGCTTCTCGCTGTTCCGCATCTTTGGGCGGCATCACGACGACGACGACCACGGCCGCGGCCATCGCAGCCACCACGACGACGATGACGACGACGACGGTTATGGCCGCGCCGGCTCGAACGCGGCGCCTGCGGGCACCGTGCCGCCCCCTTCGAACGGCTTGATCGGTGGCGGCGCCCCGACCGTGCGCGTGAACTGACGGCGCCCAGGACGCAAGCGTGCGCGTGACCCGATCGCGCGCACAGCCCCCTATTTTCAAGAAATGACGAGGCCTATCGTGATGAAATCCCTTCTGGCCGCTCTGGCCCTGACCACCGCCCTGACCGTTCCGGGGCTGGCCGCGGCCCGGCCCGTGACCTTGCGCACGACCATGGCGAATTATGGCGGTGCGGGCGCCTATCTGGCGATCTACGTCACCGACGCCAACGGCCGCTATGTCGGCAGCCTGTGGATGGCTGGCGGGCATTCGCGCTATTACCAGCACCTGAGCGAATGGTATCGCGCCACCGGCGGCGATCTGGCGCAGATCAACGGCATCACCGGCGCCAGCGTCGGGGCCGGGCGCACGCTGGAGATCAGCTTCGACCTGGCGGATTCGTTGTTCGATGCCGGCTATACGCTGCACATCGACGCCGCCGCCGAGGACATGCGCGAAAGCCCCAATGACGTGTCGGTGCCGCTGACCACCCAGGGCGCCGGGCAGACGGTGCGCGGCCGGCGCTACGTCGCGGGCTTCACCTACAGCATGTAAGACAGGAGACACGGCGATGATCCGCGCGATTCACCGTTGGCCGGGGCTGCTGGCACTGGCTCTCATCACCCTGCTGGCGCTGTCGGGCGCGGTTCTGTCGGTGTTTCCGGCGGCCGATGCCCTGTCCTCGCCCCAGGCCGAGGCCGGGCTCAGCGCCGCGACGCTGGTGCAGCGCGTCGAGCAGGCGATTCCGACGGTCGAACAGATCCGCCGGGCGCCCTCGGGGCGGATCACCGCCTACTGGTTCGACAACGGAACGCCCCACGCCGCGGTCATCGACCCGGCGACGGGGCAGGCCGCGGGCTCGGCCGATCCGAATGCGTTCGAGCGCTGGATGGTGGATCTGCACCGCTCGCTGTTCCTGGGGGACGGCGGGCGCTGGGCCATGGCCGCGGGCGCGCTGGCGATGCTGGTGCTGACGCTGTCGGGCGCGATGATGGTGGCGCGGCGCACGGGCGGCTGGCGGCGCTGGCTGGCGCCCCTGCGCGGGCCGCTGGCCGGTCGGCTGCATGTCGAACTGGCGCGGGTGGCCGTGCCCGGGCTGATGCTGTCCTCGGCCACGGCGCTGTGGATGACGGCCTCGACCTTTGGCTATCTGCCGGACGAGGGGATGGACCCGCCCTTTCCCGCGACCGTCAGTGGCCAGACGGGCTTTGACCCGGCGACCGCGCCGCTCCTTGCGCAAACGCCGGTCAGCGACTTCCGGCAACTGTCCTGGCCCTATCCCGGCGACGCGACCGACGTGTTTGCCGTCAAGACCGCCCAGGGCAGCGGCTATCTGGACCAGGGCAACGGGTCCGCGCTGGGTTGGGCCGACCGCACCGGCTGGCAGCGCGTGTCCGACACCATTGTCATGCTGCACACCGGGCAGGGCGCGGCGCTGATCGGTCTGGCGCTGGGGCTGATGGCGCTGGCGGTGCCGCTGATGGGGGTGACCGGGTTCATCGTCTGGCTGACCGGGCGGCGCGGGCGCCCGCGCATCAAGCACAACCTCGCGGCGGGCAAGGCCGGCACGGTGTTGCTGGTCGGCAGCGAGGGGGGCAGCACCTGGGGCTTCGCCGCCACGCTGCACCGCGCCCTGACCGAGGCCGGCCACGGCGTCCACACCGGCGCGCTGTCCAGCTTCGATCCGGCGCGCTATCCCCACGCCGAACGCTTCGTGATCCTGGCCGCGACCTATGGCGACGGCGACGCGCCGAGTTCCGCCAAGGGGTTCCTGAGCGCGCTGGACCGCGCGCCGCACGCCCCGGTCGCTGTGCTGGGCTTCGGCGACCGCAGCTTTCCGGCCTATTGCGCCTTTGCCCGCGCGATCGAGACCCGCGCCCAGACCCTGGGATGGCAGGCGCTGATCCCCTTCGACACCGTGGATCGCCAGTCGCCGCAGGACTTTGCCCGCTGGGGCCGCGCGCTGGGCGAGGCCCTGGGCCATCCCCTGGAACTGGCGCACCACCCGGTCCGACCGGTCACGCAGGACCTGGTGCTGGTCAGCCGCCGCGACTATGGCGCCGAGGTTCAGGCCCCCACCGCGATCCTGCGCTTTGCCCTGCCGCGGATGTCGCTGTGGCAACGTCTGGCGCGGCGCGGCCTGGCGGGCTTTGCCGCCGGCGATCTGATCGGCATCCTGCCCCGGGGGTCCGAGGTGCCGCGCTTCTATTCCCTGGCGTCCTCGCGCCACGACGGCTTTGTCGAGATCGTGGTGCGCAAGCACAGCGGCGGTCTGTGCTCGGGCCAGTTGATGGCGCTGGAGCCGGGTCAGAGCATCGCCGCCTTCCTGCGCCCGAACCCGGGGTTCCGGCCCGCCGGCAAGCCGCTGATCCTGATCGGCGCGGGCACCGGGATCGGCCCTCTGGCCGGGTTCATCCGCGGCAATGGCAAGCGCCGGCCGGTGCACCTGTTCTTTGGCATGCGCCACGCCGACAGCGACTTTCTCTATGCCGAGGATCTGGCCACCTGGCACGCCGATGGCCGCCTGTCCGCGCTGACCACCGCGGCCTCGCGCGGGGACCGGCCGCACTATGTGCAGGACGCGCTGCGCAACGAGGCCGGGCAGGTCGCGCGGATGATCCGCGACGGTGCGCGGGTCATGGTCTGCGGCGGGCGTGGCATGGCGGCCGGCGTGACCGAGGCCCTTGCCGAGATCCTGGAACCCTGGGGCCTGACGCCGGCCATGCTGAAAGCCGAGGGGCGCTATGTCGAAGACACCTACTGACCGCCTGGCGCTGAATGGCGCGACGATGGGAACGCGCTGGTCGGCGCTGGTCCAGGTCCCGCCTGGGTTCGATGACGCGCCTTTGCGCCTGGCGATGCAGGCCGCCGTCGCCGAGGTGGACGCGCAGATGTCCACCTGGAAGCCCGACAGCGACCTGATGCGCCTGAACCGTGCGCCCGTCGGCGAATGGGTCGAATTGCCCGCGCGGCTGATGGCGGTGCTGGACCTGGCGCTGGCGATCGGCGGGGCCTCGAACGGGGCGTTCGACATCGCCACGGGCGACGCGGTTGCCGCCTGGGGCTTTGGCCCCGACACCGCCGACGAGGGCCGTATTCGCGCGGCCGCCACAGCCGTGCGCCCCGGTGCCGGTGCGATGCTGGACCTGGATCCGGCCGGGTTGAGGGCGCGTAAACGCGCGCCGGTGACGCTGGATCTGAACGGGATCGCAAAGGGTTATGGCGTCGATCGCCTGGCCGAGGTGGCGCTGGGCTTTGGCCTTTCGGGCGCGCTGGTGGGAATTGATGGCGAACTCAGGGCGCTGGGCGGTCCCTGGTCGGTTGCGGTGGAACGCCCCGATCCCGACCGCCGCGCCCCGCATTCGGTGCTGGCGCTGAAGGACGCGGCGGTGGCGACCTCAGGCGATTACCGCCACCGGGTGATGGTGCGCGGACGGGCGTTGTCGCATACCATGGATCCCTTGCGCGGCCTGCCGCTCATGGATGGCCCGGCCTCGGTCACGGTCGTTGCCGGCACCTGCGCCGAGGCCGACGCCTGGGCGACCGCGCTGATGGTCCTGGGCCCCGAGGCCGGCGCAGACGTGGCCCGGAAGCGCGGTCTCGATGCCCTGTTCCTGATGCACGCGCCTCTGGACGAGGGGCTGCGCCCGGTCGCGGTCGGGCCGCTGTTCGGGGCAGGGGACGGCGGCGCGGGCGCGTGATTCTTACAAAACTGTAATGGTGGCGTCATGAAACTGTGGGTTGAGGGGGCCACGCTGACAGGGCTGACCGACGACGGAGTCCACCGTGTCACCGCCCCGCAACCGAACCGTGTTCCTGTCTGACTTGCATCTCGGTGCGATCGGGTCACGCCCGGACCTTGTGCTTGCCTTTCTGCGCGCCAACCCGGCCGCGACCTATGTTCTGGCTGGCGACGTGCTGGACCTGTGGCAACCCCTGTTGCCCCATTGGCGGACCGAGGATCAGGCCGTCATCGACCACCTGAACCGGCGTCAGGCGCAGGGCGCGGCCCTGGTCTGGCTGCGCGGCAACCATGACCCCGATCCCGCGCGGGCCCCCGCCCATGTTCGCCTGAACGCAACCCCCGTGGCCCGCCATGTCCACACCGCCGCCAACGGCGCGCGCTATCTGGTCGTGCATGGCGACGAGGCCGACTCGCGCCTGGTGCGCGCCCATGTGATGACCCGTCTGGGCAGTCGCATCGACCACGCGTTGAGACGCCTGGACCACGGCCTCAGGCGCCTGCGGCGCGGCACGCGCGGCGAGGCCCGCGGCCTGGTCGAGGGGGTGCTCATCACGCTGAACCGTCTGGCCTATGCCCGGCGCTCGCACGAACGCCGCCTGGTCGCCATGGCGCGGGCCGAGGGGCTGGACGGCGTGATCTGCGGGCATTTCCACATCGCCGGCCTGAATGCCGATCACGGCCTGCTCTATGCCAATTGCGGCGACTGGATGGACAGCTTCACCGGTCTGGTCGAACGCCGCGACGGGGCGCTGCACCTGGCCGGGGGCCGCCCGGCACCGGCCGCCGCCCCCGTTTCCCTTGCGACCCCTGCGCTTGGCAACGTGCCGTCCCCGGGCGGGCCGTCGCCCGAACCGGTGCCGGTGCTGACGATGGTGCGGTCATGAGCGCGACCCTGGCAATCCTGGTGCTGGCGTCGGGGGTGCTGGCGGTGCATCTGGCCACGGTTCTGTTGGCGCTGCGGCGCCTGCGCCCGCACCAGGGCACGGCGGGCGTGATCGGCACCCCGCGCGTGACGCTGTTGCGGCCCGTCTGCGGTCTGGACCCCTTCGACGCCGAGACCCTGACCTCGAGCTTTCGGCAGGATTACCCGGGATTCGAGGTGATCTTCTGCGCCCAGCGGCCTGACGATCCGGTGATTGCGCTGATCGAACGGTTGATCGCGGCGCATCCGCAGGTGCCCGCGCGGCTGATGATCGGCGACGATCCGGTGTCGCGCAATCCCAAGCTGAACAACGTCTGGAAAGGGTGGCACGCCGCCCGGCACGACTGGATTTGCATGACCGACAGCAACCTGCTGTTGCCGCCCGACTATCTGGCGACCGTGGTTTCGGCCTGGCGCGAGGGCACCGGGCTGGTGTCCTCGCCCGCGGTGGGCATCCGTCCGCAGGGCTGGGGCGGGCATCTGGAATGCGCCGTTCTCAACGGCAATCAGGCGCGCTGGCAGCTGGCGGCGGACAGCCTGGGCGACGGTTTCGCACAGGGCAAGACGCTGTTCTTCAACCGGCCGCTGCTGGAGCGGGCGGGCGGGTTGCGCGCCCTGGGGCGTCTGATCGCCGAAGACGCGGCCGCAACCCATGTCGTGCGCGGCCTGGGGCTGAAAGTGCGCCTGACGCCAATGCCGTTTGCGCAGCCGGTGGGTCGGCGCAGCCTGCGGCAGGTCTGGGACCGCCAACTGCGCTGGAGCCGCGTGCGCCGCGACGGGTTCCCGGGCCTTTTCGCGCTTGAGGGGCTGAACTCGGCGCTGCCTTTGGCGCTGGTGCTGGCGGGGCTCGGCAATCTCGGGGTTGCGCTGGCGTTTCTGGCGCTTTGGTATGCCGCCGAATGGCACCTGACACGCCGCGCGGGCTGGCCCGCGACCTGGCGCGACGCGCTGGCCCTGCCGCTGCGCGACGCGATGCTGCCGGCACTGTGGCTGGCGACGTGGCGCAGGCGCGGGTTCACCTGGCGCGGCACCCCGATGGACGAGGCACCGGCCCGCCCATGACCGCCACCGCCGAGTTGCTGGGCCTGGTGCGCAGTCACGGAACGCTGATCCTGGCGCCATTGGCGGTGCTCGAAGGGCCCATCGTCTCGATCGTCGCGGGCTATCTGGCCAGCCGGGGCCTGCTGCTGTTGAAGGCCGTGATCCCGGTGGTGATCCTGGCGGACCTGGTGGGGGATGTCGCGCTCTATGCGCTGGGCCGTTGGGGACGGCGCTTTCTGCCACCCCGGCCGTCGCTGGCGCGGATGGCCCGGCGCCTGCGCGCCGATGGCACCCGGATTCTGGTGGTCGGAAAGCTGACGCATACGGCCGGTTTCGCGGTGCTGATCGCCGCCGGGATCGCCCGCATGCCGCTGGCACGTTTCCTGGTGGTCAACCTGCTGGCGACGATCCCCAAAAGCCTGTTCTTCCTGGCCCTGGGCTGGATCTTTGGCGCGGCCTGGGCGCAAGAAGGCGGGCCCTGGGTCTATGTCGCGGCCTTGACAACGCTGGTCCTGTTTGCCCTGTTCCTGTGGCAACCATGGAGGCGCCGATGATTACCGCGATCGTGCCCGCCTGGAACGAATCCGCCCGGATTGGCGCGGTGCTGTCGGCGCTGGTCGGCCACCCGATGCTGTCGCGCGTGCTGGTGGTCGATGACGGATCGACCGACGGCACGGCCCGGGCCGCCCGTCTGGCCGGGGCCGAGGTTCTGGCCCTGCCGGTCAACGGCGGCAAGACCGCCGCGCTGGCCGCCGGGATCGCCGCGTCACGCACGCCCTTTCTGATGCTGATCGATGCCGATCTTCTGGGCCTCGGGCCTGAGGATATCGCCCGTCTGGCCCTGCCGGTGCTCACCGGACGGTCGGCGGTGACGCTGTCCTTGCGGGGCAACGCCCCCAGGCCCTGGCATTGGCTGGGGGTCGATTACATCTCGGGCGAGCGGGTGCTGCCACGTTCGCTGATCGAGCCGGTGCTGGACCGTCTGCCGGGCCTGCCGCGCTTTGGATTCGAGGTGTTCCTGAACGCGCTTATCCTCGACGCGGGCCTGCAACCCGAAATCATCGCCTGGCCGGGCGTCGCCAGCCCGCCCAAGGTCCGCAAGCAAGGGATCTGGCCGGGGCTGCGCGCCGACGCGCGGATGCTGCGCGACATGATGCGCACGGTTCCCCCGCTGGGTCTGATGCGCCAGATCGCGGCGTTCAGCCCACGCCTGAACGGCGCGGCGCGGGACGCGCCGACCTATGGCGCAAGCACGGCGCTTCATCATCGCCCTTGAGGCGCGCGCGCCGGCGACCGTTCAGTCCAGCAGGGCCCGCAGTTCGGCCATCTCTCCCGCGGTGATCCCGGTTTCGGTGGGTTTGAACAGGCCGCGCAGCTCGGTGCCGGTGGCGGCGAGCGTGTCGCCGTTCATCACCGTATAGGTCAGACGCAGGGTCCTTTGCCCCCATTCCGCGCCCGTCATGTGCACCGTGATCCGGTCGTTGGGCCGCATCGGACGGCGAAAGCGGGCGTCCGATTCCATCAGCCCCGCGCCCACCGCGCCGACCTGCCGGCACAAGGCCGCGTGCCCGCCAAAGCGCGCCAGCCAATCGTGAAAGCAGCGATCGAACCAGCCGTAGATGTTCGGGTAGAACACGATCCCCGCCGGATCGCAGTCGCCGAAGGTCACGGTATAGTCGATGCTGTGGAGGTCGCTCATGCGCTCAGCCTTCCAGTCGGGCCAGATCGGCCACGCCGCCAATGGTGGCGCGGATGCGGTGCAGCAAGTTCAGCCGGTTGCGGCGCAGGACCTGGTTGTCGGTGTTGATCTGCACGGCGGTGAAAAACGCGTCGATGGGCGCGCGCAGCGCGGCCATGGCGGCCATGGCGGCGGCGAAATCCTCGGTCTGCATGGCGGGGGCGATCCGCGCTTCCGCCGTGTCGAGGGCGGCGAACAGCGCCGTTTCCTCGGGCGTTTCCGCGAATTTGGGATCGGCGCCATAGGAATATTCGACGCCATCCTTGGCCTCGGCCTGGGTCAGGATGTTGTTCGCGCGCTTGAAGCCCTGCACCAGGTTTTCGCCGTCTTCGGTTTTCAGCGTGTCCGAAAGCGCCCGCGCCCGGTTGACCAGCAGCGTCAGGTCGTCATTGCCGGGCATCGCCAGACAGGCGTCGATGACGTCGTGGCGAATGCCCTCGTCGCGCAGGAAGACCTTCAGGCGGTCGTGGAAGAAGGCCAGCAGATCAGGGCCCGCGCCGCCCGGGTAGCCCTTGGCAAAGACGCCGTTCAGGGGTGCGCGCACACCATTCCCCAACACCAGCCGGATCACCCCCAGCGCGGCGCGGCGCAGGGCGAAGGGGTCCTTTGAGCCGGTGGGTTTCTCGTCGATCGCCCAGAAGCCGGTCAGCGTGTCGATCTTGTCGGCCAGCGCGACGGCGACCGAGACGGGTTCGGATGGAACGTCGTCGGACGGCCCGAGCGGCTGGTAATGCGCCTTGCAGGCGTTCGCCACGGCATCCGGCAGGCCGGCGGCCTTGGCGTAATAGACGCCCATCGTGCCCTGCAACTCGGGGAATTCGCCGACCATGGCGGATTGCAGGTCGGCCTTGGCGATCCGCGCGGCTTCCTCGGCCAGATCGGGCGAGGCGCCGACCAGGGGCGCGATCTCGCGCGCCAGCGCCGCGATGCGGTCGATGCGGGCTTTCTGGCTGCCGAGCTTGTTGTGGAAGGTGACGTTGGCCAGCCCCTCGGCCATGCCGGTCAACCCCTGGGTCCGAACCACCCGCAGGTCGTTCTCCCAGAAGAACTTTGCATCCGACAGGCGCGCGCGCAGCACCTTCTGGTTGCCCTTGAGGATCGTTTCGCCGTGGTCCGCGGTTTCCCGGTTGGCGACGGTGACAAAGCGGACGATCCGCCCGTCGGCACCCTTCAGCGAAAAGAACTTCTGATGTTCGCGCATCGAGGTTTGCAGAACCTCGGGTGGCAGGCTCAGGAATTCGGTGCCGATCTCGCCGACCAGCACGACGGGCCATTCGACCAGCCCGGCGACCTCGGCCAGCAGGCCCTTGTCCTCGACCAGCGAGAGCCCCAGCGCAAAGGCGCGGTTGCGGGTCTCGTTCTCGATCATGGCGGCGCGTTCGGTGGCGTCCAGCACGACAAAGGCGCGCTTCAGCCGGGCGGCATAATCGTCGAACGAGGTGACGGCAAAGGCATCGGGCGCCATGAAGCGGTGGCCGCGCGTGGTGTTGCCGGCGACGAGGCCGTCGATGTCCAGGGGCACGACCTCGGCCCCGGCCTCGGTCACCATCAGCGCAAGGATGGAATGCAGCGGACGCACCCAGCGCAGCGCGCCCGAGCCCCAGCGCATCGCCTTGGGCCAGGGGAAATTGCGGATCGTCCTTTCCAGCACCTCAGCCAGGATGGCCGAGGCTGGGCGGCCCGGGCGGGTCAGATGGGCGACGTAGAACGCGCCCTTCTTGTCCTCATGCGTATGAAGCTGGTCCATCGTCAGCCCGGTGGAACGCAGGAACCCGTCCAGCGCCTGTTGCGGCGCGCCGACCTTGGGGCCCTTGCGGTCCTCATGCTGGGTCGGGCTTTCGGCGCTGAGGCCCTCGATCGCAAGCACCAGGCGGCGCGGCGTGGAATAGGCGCGGGCATGGGCATAGGTCAGGCCCGCCTCGACCAGGCCGTCCGTCACCAGGCCGCGCAGATCCTCGGCGGCGCGAGTCTGCATCCGGGCGGGGATCTCTTCCGAGAAGAGTTCGATCAGGATATCGGGCATCGGAAACCTCAGTCGGCGCGGGTCGCCAGGGTCATGCGGCGTTTGGTGGCGGGGGGCGGCAACAGGGTGAACCCGGCGGCGCGCAGGATCGCCGCGCAGGCCTCGCCGGTTTCCTCGCCGTTGCGTTCGGGGCCGGTGTCGATGGCGACATGGCGGGTGCGGGACAGAACCTCGGTCGCGCCTTCCAGCACTTCGGGCTCGGCGCCTTCCGCGTCCATCTTGAGCAGGGCAATCGGGCCCAGCCCATGCGCCGCCGCGACGCTGTCCAGCGTCGTCGCTTGCGCGGTAAACGCGGCCACACCGTCGCCCGGCGGCAGGAAAATGGAACTGTCGGCCCGGCCCGGCGCACTGTAGAAGGTCAGCGCGCAGGCTTCCTTCCACAAGATCGCGCATTCGGTGGTAACGCCCGCGTGCGGTGCGACATTGCGTTGCAGGCAGGCGACCACCGTCGGGTCGCCGTCGATGCACAGCACCCGCGCCCCCGATTGCACCGCCAGCAGGGCGAAATCGCCGACATTGGCACCGATGTCGATGACCAACTCGCCGGGCGCGATGGCAAAGGTGCCGTCCAGGCCGAACTCGGCCGCCAGGCGGGTCATCCGCGCGTCCCAGCCGCGCCGATAGGACCGCCACAGCAACGCCGACGGCACGCGCAGCTCGTGCCCGGTGGTGCTGAGCACGAAGGCATCGCCATCACGGCGCACGGCCACGGGTTTCAACCCGTCGGCGCCGGTGCGCGACAAAAGGTTGTGCAACGCCAGATGCCAGCGGTCGCGCGGTCTCAGATCGAGTGTGTCGGTCATCGGCTTAACCTTGGGGCGGGGGCGGGCAGTCGTCGGGGGCGGGCTGGCCGTCAAAGACCTTTTCGCCGCAATGATTGATCTGCGGCCAGACATAGGCGCGACCATCGGGATACAGCGCCATCACGTGGTCGAACCCGTAGCGCGTGTTCGATTCCACCAGCACCGCGCGGGCGGCCCCGGTTTCCAGATCCTCGCCGATGGTCTCGGCGCTGAAACAGTCGAACCAGCCGGGGGCGTTCAGGGGCGTCGGGTCGGCATATTCCACCATCGGCGGCAGGCTGCCGGTGATGGCAAAGCAGGCCCGGTAGCGCAGCGGCGACGAGTCGCTGTCGATGCCCCGGAAATCCGCAATGTCGAGCCGCGCCGTGCCCCCGTCGGGCGTGGCGACCTGATAGCCGATCTGCGGCTCCAGTTCGGTATAGTATCCGTATACCTGCAGGTAATACATCGCCCCGCCCGCGATCAGCGCGGGGACGACCAGCAGCAGCGCGGCGATCTTGCCCTTGGTCACGCGACCCACCCCCCGGCTTCGGTCTGCACAAAGGCGTCGGCGCACTTCTTGGCCAGCGCGCGGACGCGGCCGATATAGGCTTGGCGTTCCGTGACCGAGATCACGCCGCGCGCGTCCAGCAGGTTGAACAGGTGGCTGGCCTTGATGCACTGGTCATAGGCGGGGTGCGCCATGACGATGCGCTTGCCGCTGTTGGGGTCCTGGGGGTCAAAGGCCAGCAGCCGCTCGCATTCGGCCTCGGCGTCCTCGAAATGCCTGAGCAGCATGTCGGTGGTCGCCGCGTCGAAGTTGTGGCGCGAATATTCCTGTTCGGTCTGCCGGAAGATGTGGCCATAGGTCAGCGGGATCGGCGCCTCGGGGTCGTTGAAGGGCATGTCCATCACGTGATCGATGCCCAGCACATACATGGCCAACCGTTCCAGACCATAGGTCAGCTCGCCCGAAACCGGGCGGCAGTCATGACCGCCGACCTGCTGGAAATAGGTGAACTGCGACACTTCCATACCGTCGCACCACACCTCCCAGCCCAGACCCCAGGCGCCCAGGGTGGGGGATTCCCAGTCGTCTTCCACAAAGCGGACATCGTGCAGCGCGGTGTCGATGCCGATCGCATCGAGCGAACCGAGGTAAAGCTCTTGCAGGTTCGGCGGCGAGGGTTTGATGAGCACCTGGTATTGGTAATAGTGCTGCATCCGGTTCGGGTTCTCGCCGTAGCGGCCGTCGGTCGGACGGCGCGACGGCTGGACATAGGCCGCTGCCCAGGGTTGGCTGCCCAGGCTGCGCAGGGTGGTCGCCGGGTGAAAGGTGCCCGCGCCGACCTCCATGTCATAGGGTTGCAGGATCGCGCAGCCCTTCGCGGCCCAATAGGCCTGAAGGCGCAGGATGATCTCCTGAAAGCTGCGGGGCTTCGCCGTGGAAACGGACATGTCGGACCTCAGGCAGTCTCGGATGGGCGCGCGCGAGGGGCGCGAATTTTCCGCCTCAATAGGCGCGCCTTTGTCCGGGGTCAACGCCGCAGCCCGGGCCGGACCGCCAGCGCCCGGGGAAAAAAGGCCGCGTGAGCCTCCGTGCACCCGACCTAACCGTTTTTTTATCGGTAAATGCTTGACGACCCTGTTAGGGTCCGCAAGGGAATCATTGAAATCAACCAATCGTGGACTGACCGTGACCGACCGTATTGTGAAAGTTCTTTTCGCCGCGTGCCTTGCCCTGCTTCTGACCCCGTTCGCCGCCCTCGCGCAGGCGACCCACTGGGTCCAGGTCGAGGCTCACGCGACCCTTCGCACGGCCGAGGAATTCGCGGCCCGCTATCAGCAACGCATCGGCAACATCGCCGGCTTCCGCATCGCGGGTGGCTGGTATGCGCTGGCGGTCGGCCCCTTTGCCACCGCCGACGAGGCCGAGGCCCGGCGCCAGCAGCTTCTGGCGTCGCGGGACATCCGCGAGGACGCCTATGTCACCGACGACAGCATCTATGGTCAGCAGTTCTGGCCAGCGGGCGGCAACGCGCTGGCCCAGGCCCCGGTGACGGACGCGACGACGGACGCAACGACCGAGGCGACGACCGCGGCGACGGCGGGCGATACGCCTGCGGCCCCGGAGCCCGCCGCGCAAGAGCCGGTCGTGGCCGATGCCCCGGCGGCGGACCCCGTCCAGGCCGAACCTGCGCTGGCCGACCTGCCCGAGGAAACCGTGGACGAGGCCCGGCGCCTTGAATACACGCTCGAACGCGACGACCGCATGGCGATCCAGATCGCGTTGCAGTGGTTCGGCTTTTACCGCAGCACCATCGACGCCGATTTCGGCCCCGGCACCCGCGCCGCGATTCGCAACTGGCAAGAGGCGCAGGGCTTCGACGGTTCGGGCTATCTGACCACCCGCCAGCGCGCCAACCTGTTGCGCAGCTATGACAGCGCCGTCGCCCGCTATGCCTTTGGCCCCTTCCGCGACGAGGCCGCCGGCATCGAAATGACCCTGCCCCTGGGCATGGTCGCGTTTGACCGCCACGAGGCCCCCTTCAGCCACTTCTCCGAGATCAACAATTCGGGGATGCGGGTGCTGTTGATCAGCCAGGAAGGCTCGCAAAGCGCGTTCTACGGGCTCTATGAAATCCTGCAAACGCTGGAAGTGATTCCGCTGGACGGTCCGCGCGAACGCAACCGCAACAGCTTCACCATCGACGGACGCAGCGCCACCCAGCGCGCGCATGTCGAGGCGCGCTATCAGAACGGCCAGATCAAGGGCTGGGCCCTGCTGTGGACCCCCGCCGCCGATGCGGATGCCGAACTGATCATGAACACGATGCGCGACAGCTTCCGCATGATCGACGGCGTGCTGCCGTCGGACATGGGCGCGACGGCGTCAACCGTGGCGCGGCGCGATCTGGTGTCCGGGCTCGAGGTGCGCCGCCCCGAGCATTCGCGCACCGGCTTCTTCGTCGATTCCACCGGCACCGTCGTCACCACGGCCGAGGCCGTCCAGGGCTGCGGCCGCGTCACCATCGACGAGGCCTATCTGGCCAACGTCCGTTCCGTCGATGCCGCCTCAGGCATCGCGGTGCTGACGCCCCAGGACCCGCTGGTGCCCCTGGCCTTTGCCCAGTTCGCCGCCACTGAACCCAGCCTGGACAGCGAAGTGCGCGTCGCTGGTTTCAGCTATCAGGACACGCTGACGCGGCCGATCGTGACCTTTGGCCGGCTCAGCGAAGCGTCGGGCCTGAACGGCGAGGCCGATCTGCGCACGCTGACGCTGGACGCCCAGCCCGGCGATTCCGGTGGTCCGGTGTTCGACGGATCGGGCGCGGTGATCGGCATGTTGCTGCCGCGCCCGGCCACCCCTGGCCGGATGCTGCCCGAGGACGTGAACTTTGCCGTCTCGGCGCAGGCGATCCAGGCGGCGCTGACCGGCGCGGGCGTTTCGCCCAGCGTCAGCAGCGGCACCCGGGCCATGTCGCCCGAGATGCTGACGCGCATGTCGGGCGATCTGTCGGTTCTGGTGTCCTGCTGGAACTGACGGTCACGAACGGAACGAAATCGGGGGGCGCGGTCCACGGGGCCGCGCCCCTTTGCCATGGCGCAACAGCCTGAGGACCCGCGAAATTTCTGCGCTTGCACGGTCGGCGTTTCGGCCTATCCTGCGCCCCGTCAGGAGAACCCCATGGCAACCAGAAACCTCAGCCTCGTCGATTACACCGAAATCACCGGTTCGGCGCCCATCGCGCTGCGCTCGCACGGGTGGCGCGCGAAGTGCCTGCAACGGCTGGTGCGGCTGGACATGCCGGTGCCGCGGACCGTCGCGCTGTCCTTTGAGGCGGTGCGCGCGATCGCGGCGGGCTCGATGCCCGAACTGACCGCGTTGACGGGCCGGTTTGAGGCCGGGCAGCTTCTGTCCGTGCGCCCCTCGGCCGAGAACCCCGACTGGGGCGGACCGGGGGCGATCCTGAACATCGGCATGAACGACGAGCGCCACGCCGAGATCGCCGAACGCTGCGGCGAGCCGGTCGCGACCGCGCTGTATCTTTCCTTTGTGCAGTCCTATGCGCAGCACGTCGCGCGGCTGGACCCCGACATGTTCGCGGTGGTGGAACCGTGCCTGCCGGCGCTACAGGCCGCGCTCTACGACTATGAAAAGGAAATGGAGGAACCCTTTCCCCAGGACCCGCGCAAGCAACTGGCCGAGGTTCTGCGCTCGATGGCGCGCGCGTGGGAGGGGACCTCGGCGCGGCTGCTCCGACAGGCCAAGGGCGCCCCTGAGGAGGCCGGTCTGGGCCTGGTCGTGCAGGCCATGGCGGGCGGGCTGGGCACGGGCGAAAGCGGCGCCGGCGTGATCCAGTTCATTGAGCCCGTGACCGGCGCGCCGCAGGTGACCGGGCGCTACGCGGTCCGGGGCCAGGGACGCGAGGCGATCTCGAACAATCCGCAGGCGATCTATCTGACCAAGGACCCGCGCGGCCCCTCTCTGGAAGAACAGGAACCCGCGGCCTTTGCCGAACTGATCCGTCACGGCGCGGTCTGCCGCCAGAAGCTGCGCGAGGAAATGCAGATCGAGTTCACCATCACCGGCGGCAAGCTGTGGGTGCTGGACGCGCTCAAGGTTCCGCGCAACAGCCGCGCCGCGGTGCGTATCGCCGTGACCCTGGCCGAGGACGGCATCATCACCCGCAAGGAAGCGTTGATGCGCGTCACCCCGCGGGCGTTGTCGGACCTGCTGCACCGTCAGGTCGATCCGCGCGGCGCCCGCGACGTGATCGCGCGCGGTATTGCCGCCAGCCCCGGCGCGGCCACCGGGCGGCTGGTCTTTACCTCGACCGGCGCGCAAGCCAGCGCCGCGCGCGGCGAACCCTGCATCCTGGTGCGGCGCGAAACCTCGCCCGAGGATATTCGCGGGATGCACGCGGCGGCGGGCGTCCTGACCGAACGCGGCGGCATGACCAGCCACGCGGCGGTGATCGGGCGCGGCCTGGGCGTGCCCTGTATCGTCGGCGCCTCCGGCCTCAGGATCGACCTGAAGGCCCGGCAGTTGCACACCGCGCGCCACGTCCTGATCGAGGGCGATCTCATCACCATCGACGGCACCGCCGGCGAGGTTCTGCGCGGCGAGGCCGTGATGCTGGAGCCGGCGCTGGACCATTGGTTCAGCACGTTGCTGGACTGGGCGGACGCGCTGCGCGACATCGGCGTGCGCGCCAATGCCGACACGCCGGCGGATGCGCGCATCGCCCGCGGGTTCAAAGCCGAGGGCATCGGCCTGTGCCGGACCGAACACATGTTCTTCGAAGATGACCGCCTGACCGTCATGCGCGAGATGATCTTTGCCGACAGCGGCCAGGAACGTGCTGCCGCGCTGGCCCGTCTGCTGCCCATGCAGCGGTCGGATTTTCAGGAGCTCTTCGCCATCATGCAGGGCTTGCCCGTGTGCATCCGCCTGTTCGACCCGCCGCTGCACGAATTCCTGCCCCACACGCGCGAGGGGATGAAGCAGTTGGCCGACGCGCTGGACAAGCCCCTGTCCGAGGTGACCCGCCGGGCCGAGGAACTGGCCGAGTTCAACCCGATGCTGGGTCTGCGCGGCGTGCGGCTGGGTGTGACCCTGCCCGAAATCTACGAGATGCAGGCCCGCGCCATCTTCGAGGCGACGATCGAAACTGGCCGCCGGGGCGAAAAGGTGGTCCCCGAGATCATGATCCCGCTGGTCAGCGCCATGCGCGAGGTCGAACTGGTCAAGGCCCGTATCGACGCCGTCGCGGCCGCCGTGCGCGTGGAAAAGGGCACCCCGTTCGAATATCGTCTGGGCGTGATGGTCGAGACGCCCCGCGCCGCGCTCAGGGCGGCCGAGATCGCCCAGCACGCCGATTTCATGTCCTTTGGCACCAATGACCTGACGCAGATGACCTATGGCCTGTCGCGCGATGACGCCGGGCGCTTCATGTCCTATTATGTGCAGGCCGGCGTCTTCCCCGAGGACCCGTTCCACGTGCTGGACACCGAGGGCGTGGGCGAATTGCTGCTGATCGCGGCCGAGCGTGGCCGCAGCGCGCGCAAGGACCTGACGCTGTCCATCTGCGGCGAGCATGGTGGCAGCCCCGAATCGATAGCCTTCTGCCGCGAGGCGGGCTTCGACTATGTCTCGTGTTCGCCATTCCGCGTTCCGGTGGCGCGTCTCGCCGCGGCGCAGCTGACCCTGCACGAAGCCGACGCGGCCGAACCGATGCCGGACCTGCGCTGACAGCGCAAACCGGGCGCCGTCGGGCCCGGTGCCGGCGTTGCGGCGCTGCGGCGATAGGCGGCAGGGGCTGGCGGCGCGCCGTTGTGGACGCGCGGCGGATTTTGCGCTATGCAACCGATGGGGACCTGCGGTCTTGGGGGGAGACCGGGCCGCGCTTTTCCCGCTGTGAAACCAGATGAAACCGCAAGAAATGCGGTGACCGGACGCCCTTGGCACGGCTTTTGTGCTGCCACGGCTGACAGAGGATGGACGGTATGGGACTGATGCATCGTTTGGCGCCCTTGGGGGCTGCCGTCGCCTTGATCGTATCGTTGCTGCCCGCGCCCGCGGCGGCAGACCTGCCGCTTGAGCAGAGCCTCGCCATGGCGTTGAGCGCCGAACGCGAGGCCATGCGCGGTGTGAGTTCGGCGCTGGTCAGCCGTGCGACGACGCCCTTGGCCGAACCCTCGGCGATCCGGCGCTATGACATCGGGTATCTGATGTCGATGCCGCAATCCAACGACTCCGCGGTCCAGTGCCTGCAAGAGGCCATCTATCACGAGGCCCGGGGCGAGGATGTCTATGGCCAGTTCGCCGTGGCCGAGGTGATCCTGAACCGCGTCGATCTGCCGAATTACCCCGACAGCGTCTGCGGCGTGGTGCATCAGAACGCCGGGCGCCGGAACGCCTGCCAGTTCAGCTATGCCTGCAACGGGCGGTCGCGAGCGATGACCGAACCGACCGCGCGGCGCCTCGCCAATGCCATTGCGCAGGTCATGATCGCCGGTGCACCGCGCGAACTGACCGACGGTGCGACGCATTTCCACACCTCGGGTGTGCGGCCGCGCTGGGCGGCCAGCTTTCGACGCACCGCGCGCTACGGCTCGCATCTGTTCTACCGCGAACCCTTGCGGTTTTCGAGCAACTGATCCGATCGGACACACCGACGTGTCGTCCCGGGGCCGTTTCTGGCCGCTCATGGGCTGGGCTTGACGCGCTGGCGGGGGTAAGAGGCGCCATCATGTCCCGACCGGAGGCTCGCCATGAGCACCGACAGCCACCTGGCCTTTGCCCATCCCGAAGAACGCGCCGAAGCCACCGCCTCGGCCGATCCGCGTGATCGGATTTCGTTGCGCGACTATCAGGTCGAGGCCGAGATCGGCGCCTTCCAGACCGAGCGCGGCCATACCCAGCGGCTGATGTTCAATATCGTGGTCGAGGTGCGGCCCCAAACGGGCCCGGTCGATGACGACGTGGACAAGATCATGTCCTACGACACCATCACCGAGGCCATCGCCGACGAACTGGCGGCGGGCCGGTTGAACCTGCTTGAAACGCTGGCCGAACACGTCGCGGAACGCATCCTTGCGCATCCCCGCGCGATGCGGGCCTTCATCCGCATCGAAAAGCTGGATCGCGGGCCGTTCAAGCTGGGGGTCGATATCATCCGCACCGCCGCCGCGCAGCCGGTGCGCCAGCAGACCGGCGATCAGCTCGCCGTGCATCCGATCGTCGTCTACCTGGACAACGCCCATATCGCCGCGCCCGACCTGCCGGCCCGCATCGACGTGCTGGCCGCGGGTGGTATGCCGGTGGTGCTGTGCGTCGGCCTGCCCGACAAGGACGTGCCCGCGGTCGATGTGACCGCCGTGCAGCGCCGCATCGACCTGCTGGCCATCGAACAGAACGCCTGGGTGCTGGCCGGGCGGGACCGCCGCTGGCTGGTCACCGAATCGCGCACGGAAATCGACTGGGCGATCCGACAGGGCCGCACCATCGTCTGGGCGCCGTCGAAGCTGGTGCTGGACACGCCCGACGCGCCGATCCAGCACGCCGCGAACGGTCCGGCGTTGGCGCTTTGGCTGGCGGAATCGCTGGCGGCGCAGGTGATGTTCCTGCCCGAGGGTATCCGGCTGTCGGCAGGAAGCCGCGTGCGTCTGGAAACATTTCCGGCCTGAGCCCCCGGCGCGCTTGCCTTGGCCCCCGCGATCTGATTCTCAAAGGGTATGACCTCGCCGCTGCATCCCGTTCCGCGCACCGATCTGCCGCGCCCGCCCGGCGCCCTCCCGTTGGCGGGCTCGGCGCATGTGTGGTGGGACGCGACCGGCGTCGCGCGGCCCGCGGCACTGTCCGCGCCGCGTCCGATCCTGCCGGGTCTGCCCGTGGACCGGCCGCTGGTGATGGGCATCGTCAATGTCACGCCCGACAGCTTCAGTGACGGCGGCACCCTGGGCGGGGTGCCCGAGGCCGTGGCGCGCGCGCAGGCGATGGTCGCGGCCGGGGCGGATATCCTGGACATCGGCGGCGAAAGCACCCGTCCCGGCGCCGCCGAGGTCCCCTCCGACGCCGAAATAGTCCGCACCGCGCCGGTCATCGCGGCGATCCGCGCGGCTGGAATTGCCACGCCGATCTCGATCGACACGCGCAAGGCCGGCGTGGCCCAGGCCGCGCTGACGGCCGGGGCGAATATCGTCAACGATGTCTCGGCCCTGTCGTGGGACCCCGATCTGGCCCGCGTCACCGCCGAGGCCGGCGCGCCGATCTGCCTGATGCATGCGCAGGGCACACCGCAGACGATGCAGCAGGCGCCCCGTTACCAGGACGTTCTGGGCGAGGTTTACGACTATCTCGCCCGGCGGATGGACCACGCGGTCGCGCAGGGGATCGCCCCCGAGCGGCTGATTTCGGACGTCGGCATCGGCTTTGGCAAGACGCTGCAACACAATCTGACCTTGCTGAAAGGCTTGTCGCGGTTCCATGCGCTGGGCGCCCCGATCCTGCTGGGGGCCTCGCGCAAGCGGTTCATCGGCACGCTGTCGGGGGTCGATGTCGCGGCGCAGCGCGTGCCGGGGTCGGTGGCGGTGGCGCTTTGGGCGGCGGCGCAGGGCGCGCAGATCCTGCGCGTGCACGACGTGGCGGAAACGGTTCAGGCGCTGGCGCTGTGGCGCGCGCTGACATTGGAGACGAACGAATGACCCGGAAGCTCTTTGGCACCGACGGCGTGCGCGGACAGGCCAACGCATGGCCGATGACCGCCGAGATGGCGCTGAAACTGGGCGCGGCGGCGGGCCGCCATTTCCGGCAGGACGGCAAGAACGGGCACAGGGTGGTGATCGGCAAGGACACGCGGCTGAGCTGCTACATGCTGGAAAACGCCCTGACCGCCGGGCTGTGTTCGACCGGCATGAACGTGCTGCTGCTGGGTCCTGTGCCGACGCCGGCGGTCGGTTTCCTGACGCGCTCGATGCGGGCGGATGTGGGGATCATGATCTCGGCCAGCCACAACCCGGCCACGGACAACGGCATCAAGTTCTTTGGCCCTGACGGCTTCAAGCTGTCCGATCAGGCCGAAGCCGCGATCGAGGCGCTGATCGCCGAGGGGTGCGAACTGGCCGCCCCGCTGGAGATCGGTCGCGCCCGGCGCATCGACGACGGCCTGGGCCGCTATGTCGAATACGCCAAGACGACCCTGCCCAAGGGGGCGCGCCTGGACGGGTTGAAGGTGGTGATCGACTGCGCCAACGGTGCCGCCTACAAGGCCGCCCCCGAGGTCCTGTGGGAACTGGGGGCCGAGGTGATCCCCGTGGGCGTCACCCCCGACGGCACCAACATCAACAAGGGCGTCGGATCGACGCAACCGCGCGCGGCGGCGGAAACGGTCGTGGCGCATGGCGCGGATCTGGGGATCTGCCTGGACGGCGATGCGGACCGCGTGCTGATCCTGGACGAACACGGCCAAGTCGCCGACGGCGATCAGATCATGGCGCTGATGGCGGCCCGATGGGCGGCCGAGGAACGGCTGAACGACGGCACGCTGGTGGCGACGGTGATGTCGAACCTGGGGCTCGAACGGTTCCTGCACCGAAAGGGGCTGCGACTGGAACGCACCGCGGTGGGTGACCGCTACGTGGTCGAACGGATGCGCGAGAAGGGGCTGAACCTGGGCGGCGAGCAGTCGGGCCATATCGTCATGACCGATTACGCCACAACGGGCGACGGGCTGATCGCCGGCTTGCAGTTCCTGCTGGCCATGGCCGAGACCGGCCAACCCGCCAGCGCCCTGACGCGCCAGTTCGAACCCGTGCCGCAAAGCCTGCGCAATGTGCGTTACGCCGCCGGTCAGACCCCGATGGAGGCCGCCAGCGTGCGCGCCGCCATTGCCCAGGCCGAAGCGCGGCTTCACGGCTCGGGTCGGTTGCTGATTCGCAAGTCGGGCACCGAACCTTTGGTGCGGGTGATGGTGGAATGCGAGGACACGACCCTGCTGGACGAGATCGCCGCCGGCCTGGTGGCCGAGATCGAGGCCGCGCTCTGACGACAGGGCGGGCCCGGGCGCCCGGGTCTTGCTTTGCATCAAGGCAAGCGCGGCGCGCTGCGCTATAGTGGCACGATGAAGGCCGTTGCCCCTCCCTCCAGGCCCGCCGGGCCCGTGTTCCGCGTCGAGGACGTCACCCGCGTCTATCGCACCGGAAAGGTCGCGGTTCAGGCGCTGCGGGGCGTGACCCTGTCGCTGACCGAGGGCGAAATGGTCGTGCTGCTGGGGGCATCGGGGTCGGGGAAATCCACCTTGCTGAACATCCTGGGCGGGCTGGATCAACCCAGCAGCGGCCGCGTGTTCTTTCGCGACCAGGACCTGACGCGCGTTTCCGACCGCGCCCTGACAGCGTTTCGGCGCGATCACGTCGGCTTTGTCTTTCAGTTCTACAACCTCGTGCCCAGCCTGAACGCGCGCGAGAACGTCGCCCTGGTGACCGAGATCGCCCGCAACCCCATGCGGCCCGAAGAGGCGCTGGAACGGGTCGGGCTGGGCCCCAGGATGGACCATTTCCCGGCCGAATTGTCGGGCGGCGAACAACAGCGCGTGGCCATCGCGCGCGCCATTGCCAAGCGCCCGGATGTGCTGTTGTGCGATGAACCCACGGGCGCGCTGGACAGCGCGACCGGCGTTCAGGTGCTTGAGGCGCTGACGCAGGTGAACCGCGATCTGGGCACCGCCACGGTGATGGTGACGCACAACGCCTCGATTCGCCGGATTGCGCATCGAGTGGTGGTGCTGGGCGATGGGCAGATCAAGTCGGACGAGGTGAACGCCACCCGCGTCGATCCGCGCGAGGTGTCCTGGTGACGGCGCTGGACCGCAAGCTGTTGCGCGACCTCAGGCGGATCTGGGCGCAGACACTGGCCATCGCGCTGGTGCTTGCGTGCGGCATCATGATGCTGGTGGGGATGCAGATGACCCAGTCCAGCCTGCGCGGGACGCAGGCGGCCTATTACGAACGTCACCGCTTTGCCGACGTGTTCGCCGCGATGACCCGCGCGCCCCGCGCCGTCGTCGCGCAGGCACAGCAGATCGACGGCGTCGCCCAGGCCGAGGGGCGCATCGGCTTTCAGGCCGTTCTGGACGTGGACGGGCTGGCCGAACCGGCGACCGGGCGCGTCGTCTCGCTGCCCGCCGGCGGCAATGCGCTGAACGTGCCGCTACTGCGCCGGGGCCGCCTGCCCGATCCCGACCACCCCGCCGAGGTCGCCCTGAACGAGCCCTTTGCCGAGGCCAACAACCTGCTGCCCGGCACCCGGTTTCGCGCCGTTCTGAACGGACGCCTGCGGGACCTGACGGTGACCGGCTGGGTCCTGTCGCCCGAGTTCGTCTATACCATCGCGCCCGGCGCGATGATGCCCGACGACCGGCGCTATGGGTTGATCTGGATGACCGAATCCGCCGCCGAGGCGGCGATGGACATGGGTGGAGCCGTGAACGAGATCGCGCTCGGCCTGACGCGCGGCGCCGACGCGCGCGCGGTGATCGCGGCGCTGGACCGGCTGCTGGCGCCCTATGGTGGCACCGGCGCCTATGGCCGCGACCGGCAGATGTCGCACGCCTTTCTCGATGGCGAGATGACGCAGTTGAGCGTGCTCGCGCGGTTCCTGCCGCCGGTGTTCCTGCTGGTCGCCGCCTTTCTGGTCAACATGGTTCTGGGCCGCCTGATCAAGATGGAGCGCACGCAGATCGGCCTGCTGAAGGCGATCGGCTATTCCACGCGCCAGATCGCCTGGCACTATCTGAAACTGGCATTGCTGATCGGCGTGATCGGCGTGGCGATGGGGATCGCCATGGGGCAGTGGATCGGCAGTTCGATGATCGGCATGTATCGCGACTATTTCCGCTTTCCGGTCATCCTGCGCGATCCCGCGACGGGGGTCATGGTGCTGGCGGCGGTGCTGGGCATGGCGACGGCACTTGCGGGGGGCTGGCGGGCGGTCATGGCGTCGGTCCGGTTGCCCCCGGCCGAGGCCATGTCGCCCCCCGCGCCGCCCAATTTCAGCCGGGGCTGGGTGGACCGCGCCGTGGCGGCGCTGCGCGTGCGGCAGACCACCATGATGATCCTGCGCTCGGTCTTGCGCTGGCCCGGGCGCGCGGCGATCACGCTGTTCGGGGTCATGGCCTCGGTCGCGCTGCTGGTCGCGTCCTATTTCAGCTTCGATTCCGTCACGCTGCTGGCGGACACGATGTTCACCCAGTCGAACCGCCAGCAGGTCACGCTGGTGCTGAACCGGGCGCAACCCGAACGCGCAATACTGGACGCTGGCAGCCTGCCCGGCGTGCGGCTGGCCGAGGGCGGCTTTGCGATGCCCGCGCGGCTGGTGAATGGCCATCGCAGCCGTCTCAGCGGGTTGCAGGCGCATTTTCCCGGGGCGACGCTGGCCCGCCTGATCGACGATGCGGGGCAGGTCGTCACCTTGCCGGATCAAGGTGTGGTGCTGCCCGAACGTCTGGCCGCCGCGCTGGATTTGCGCGTCGGCGACCGCCTGCGGATCGAGATGCTGGCCCCGCCGCGCGAAACGCTGGACCTGCCGGTGGCGGCCGTGATCGCCCAGGGTATGGGGCAAGAGGCGCATATCGCCGCCGCGCCGCTCTTTGCCGCGATGCGTGTCGCGCCGCAGGTGAACCGCATCGACCTGATGGTCGATAGCAATGCGATGGCCGCGCTGAACGCCCGCATCAAGGTGACCCCCGCGGTCGCCGGCCTCACCGACTGGGCCGATGTGCGGCGCCAGTTCGACGCCACGCTCAGCCAGAACCTGCTGACGACGATGACAATCCAGACGCTGGTCGGGCTGATGATCGCGATCGGCGTGGTCTACAACGCCGCCCGCATCCAGGTGTCGGAACGCAGCCACGAACTGGCCAGCCTGCGGGTTCTGGGGTTCTCGCGCGCCGAGGTCGGCTATGTCCTGGTCGGCGAGGTGATGGCGCTGACCCTGGTCGCGATTCCGGCAGGCTGGGCGCTGGGCTATGCGTTGTCGGCAGGGCTGGTGTCGGCCATGGCGACCGACCTGATGGCGATCCCCTTCGTCATCACACGGCGCACCTATGCCATGGCCGGGATCGCTGTCTTTGTCGCCGCCCTTGGGGCAGTGCTGTTGGTGCGCCGCCGGCTGGATCGTGTGGATCTGGCGGTGGCCTTGAAAGCGCGGGAATGAGGAGGGCGGCATGGCCTGGACCCGGATATTGACCTTGGGCGCGCTGGGCGCGGCCGTCGTGGGCGCAGCGGTCTGGGCGCTTTGGCCGCAACCCACCGCCGTGGACATGGCGGACGTCGCGCGGGGGGCGCTGCGCGTCACCGTCTCGGCCGAGGGGATCACGCGCGTGCGCGAACCCTATGCCATCACCGCGCCGATCGCGGGCATGGTTGCGCGGTCACCCGTTCAGGTGGGCGACAGGGTGATCGAGGGGCAGACAGTTCTCGCCATCCTCAGCCCGGCGGAACCGGCGCTGATGGACGCCCGCTCACGGGCGCAGGCCCAGGCCGCGGTGGCCGAGGCCCAGGCCGCCGTCACCCTGTCCGACACGAACCTGCGCCGATCCCTGACCGAACTGGGGCAGGCGCAGACCGCGCTCGAACGCGCCCGCGCGCTGGCCGAGGGCGGCACGATCTCGCATCGGTCGCTCGAGGATGCGGAACTGGGGTTCACGCTGGCGTCGCAGGCCCTGGCGGCCTCGCGGTCCGAACGCGACCTGCGGCAAGCGGCGCTGGAGCGCGCTCAGGCGCAACTGCTGGAACCGGGGGATATCGCGGGCGACGGCGCGCCCTTGCGCGTGCTGGCGCCGCATTCCGGCGTGGTGCTGGCGGTGACCGACGAAAGCGCGCGCCCGGTTCAGGCGGGGGCGCCGCTGATGTCGCTGGGCGATCTCGGCGACCTCGACATCGAGACGGACCTTCTGTCCACGGATGCGGTGCGCGTCGCCGTCGGTGCCTCGGCCGAAATCGAACGCTGGGGCGGGGTCGGGGTGCTGCCCGCGGTGGTGCGGCGGATCGAACCCGCGGCCTTTACCCGCGTGTCGGCCCTGGGGATCGAGGAACAGCGCGTGCGGCTGCGGCTGGATTTCACCGCCCCGCCCGCGGATCGTCCGGGCCTGGGTGATCGCTACCGCGTCTTCGTGCGCATCACGGTCTGGCAGGGCGACGATCTGGTGCTGGTGCCGCAGGCCGCGCTGTTCCGCTCTGGTGGCGGCTGGGCGGTGTTTCGGGCCGTTGACGGGCTGGCGCGGTTGACGCCCGTCACGGTCGGACCGCAGGCCGAGGGCCAGGCCGAGGTCGTATCGGGGCTGGAACCCGGCGAGCGTGTGGTTCTCTATCCGCCCACCGCTCTGGCGCCCGGCGCCCGGGTCGTGCAGCGCCCTGAGTGACCGAAACCGCGACGGGGGTTGCGCCGATGTGTGCGCCCCCTGGCGACGGCGGGGCCGTTCGTGCCCGGCGGACCCGCTCCACGTCAGGGCGGCCAGGCGAGGTCGGCCCACACCAGCGCGTGGTGTGCCGTCCCCGCGGGCCAGATCAGGCCCGCGTCCAGCACCCGCAACCCCGCCGCCGGCAGCAGGTAGTCCACGCGCAGCGCGCCTGGTCCCTCGGGCCACCAGCCGGTCGCGGTCGGCGGCGCCCCGGCGGGGGGATGCGCCGCGCGGGGTTCAGGGTCTTGCAGGGTGGCGAGTCGCAACAGGGCGCGGATCTGCGCATGATCGCCGTCGCCTCGCGCCGGGTCCAGGTTGGCGCCGCCCAGCAGCACAAAGGGCGCCCGCGGCGCCGGGCCAAGCGCCCCCTCCAGCCGCAGCCGCCAAAAGGCGGTCTCGTCGCCGTTGCGCAACCGGTTCCGGCCGTGCGGGCCGCCAAAGGCCGGCGGCCCGGCGTGCCAGGCCAGCAGCGTCAGCGGTGCCCCGGGGGTATCGACCGCCAGTTCCCAATGGTTGGTCGTAGACAGGCGCTGAGCGGCAAATACGGCCTCCGAGGGGAACAATGCCCCGTCAACCCGGGGCAATCGGGCCCCCGGCAGGTCACGCCACAGACGGGTGCTGTGATCGACCAGCGTATCCCCCATGAGCGGCCAACGCGACAGCAGCGCCATGCCGCCCGCGCCGGCAAAGCGGCCCCAACCCTGCGCATCGTCCGCCGTGCCGGTCCGACCGTCGCCGTCCAGATCCAGCCCGGTCGCCAGTCCGGTATTCGGCCGTGGTGCAAAGCGGTTGGGCAGGGTCAGGCCACCCTGGGCCAGCAGGTCGGCAAAGGCCGTCAGCGCCAGCGCATCCAGATCGTGGTCCAGATCGAGCAACAGCAAGATGTCGGGTCGCGCCTCCAGGATCGCGTCACGAGCGGCCAGAACGTCCGCGTCCTGGCGGCGGATGTCGCGCAGCAACAGCCCCGGCCCGTCACGGCCCAGATCCGTGTGAAACACCGCGATTCGCACACTGTCGGCGAGGGCGGGCAGCGCCAGGACGACCAGCAGCGCGGCGATCAGGCCGCGGCGAAGGCGTTCCCTTCGCTGTCGGCAAAGCGCCGGCGGCTGGCCCGGATCATCCGGGCGACGCGGGCCATGGCCACGCCGCGCATCACCAGATTGGCCGGCACATAGGCCCACAGCACGATCCCCCAGACGAATCCCATGGGCGAGACCAGCGTCAGCGGCTTGACCAGGATTTCGGATACCAGCACCGCGCCCGGCAGCAAGAATGGCAGAACAAGTCCTAACGCAATGTTAAGACGCGCATGGCGTTGCAGGCGCAGCACCACGTCGTTGCCCGCCGTCGGATCGAAGGTCGGCAGGTTGATCCAGACGTTGAACGGCCCGGTTCCCATTGGCCAGGCGTTCAGGCGGATCGCCGCGACAAAGCCCAGCACCGTCGTCGCCGCCAGAACCAGCGACAGCGCCGCGCCGTTGCGCACCAGCATCGCGTGTCCATCGGGCAGACTGTCGGGCAGCGCGGACACCAGCAGGGACACCGGGCTGATGGCAAAGTCCAGCATCTGACCGCAGACAGCGGCCGCGCTGCCTGCCAGGCCGCTCAGCAGCCCCGGTTCGACCAGGTTGCGCTGCATCAGCGACAGCAGCACCGCCAGCACGGCGATCAGCGCAAAGCGCGTGCGATTGAACGGCGCGGCAAAGCGGAACTCGATCAGGCCGGGATATTCCGAGGCATATTCGGCAAATACGATGCCGCCTGCGATCACCGCCAGCAGCACCATGCTTTGCGCCGTGTCGGGGGCGGTCGAGGGGACCACCAGCGCCGGGAACAGCGCCAGCAAGCCGACGAGCAGCGCTCGCAGGGCGGCGCCGGGAAGGTGGGACCTTGTTTTCGCGTCACCCATACTCGATCCCCTTGCCGGCCGGTGAGAGCCGGTGGAGTGTTTCTCGCGGCCAAGGAACAGGGCCGCCTGCCTCAATTTTGCCACAATTCTGCCCATTTTCGCCCGACCTCGCAAGACTCACGAACAGGGTGGGGGCTCAAAGCGTGTTTTTCGAGGCTGAAATGTCGCAGGTTTGCATCAATAATGAGGAAAAAAAGGGGCGCCCCGCGAACGGGACGCCCTAATGCGCTGCAAAGACTGAAAAATCAGAGCCAGGGGAACTGCGTCTGCGCCCGCGATTCATAGGCGTCGATTGCCGACACTTTTTCCAGACTGAGCCCGATATCGTCCAGCCCGTTCAACATGCAGTGCTTCTTGAACGGATCGATGTCAAAGGCATAGCGCGTGCCGTCGGACGCGGTGACGGTCTGATCCTGAAGATTGACTGTGATGCGGGCGTTGGCGCCCTTGCTGGCGTCGTCCATCAGGTGATCGACCGCCTCTTGCGGCAGGACGACCGGCAGGATGCCGTTCTTGAAGCAGTTGTTGTAGAAGATGTCGGCAAAACTGGTCGAGATGACGCAGCGGATGCCGAAGTCCAGCAACGCCCAGGGCGCGTGCTCGCGCGACGAACCGCAGCCGAAGTTGTCGCCCGCAACGATGATTTCTGACTGGCGATATTGCGGCTGGTTCAGCACGAAATCGGGGTTTTCGTTGCCGTTCCGATCGTAGCGCATCTCGTCGAACAGGTTGACCCCCAGGCCCGACCGCTTGATGGTCTTCAGAAAGCCCTTGGGGATGATCATGTCCGTGTCGATATTGACCAGCGGCATGGGGGCAGCGATGCCGGTCAGGGTGGTGAATTTGTCCATTGAAGTCTCCGATTCGGCCTAGGCAGAGCGCGCCTTTCGGGCAGCGTATCCCAGGACCAGAAGGCTCACGCCGTTCGACAGAAGCTCGACGCCCAGCAGGATGCCGAGCAGGCTCATGGTCGCGGCAGCGAAGTTGAAGAAGATGTAGAGCGCCAGCGCGAGCGACACGATGCCCGACAGCAGCATCGGCACGAAGAAGGCCGTGCCGCGCAGGTTCATCGAGACATAGAGCCGCACCAGACCGCTGGCGCCCACCAGGATCATGATCAGCGAGGTCAGGGAAATCATGCCTTCCAACGGGTTGGACAGGAACGCCCAGCCCAGGAAGGCCAGCGCCAGGCCCAGCAGCAGCGCCAGCGCCTTGTGCTGCCAGCCCGCGACCGTGAAGCCGGTCACGACCTGGATGCCGCCGGTGACCAGCAAAAGCGCGCCGGTCAGCGTGGTGACGGCCAGCGAGGCCAGCACGACATTGCCCAGGACGAACGCGCCCAGGGCGATCGACAGAAGGCCCAGAAGGACCAGTTTCAGCCAGGCACTCATTTCACTCTCCTCGGGTTGGTGACGGCTGGCAGCTTACACCAGATCGCGCACATCCGTCAGGTGCCCGGTGACGGCCGCCGCGGCGGCCATCGCGGGCGACATCAGGTGCGTGCGCCCCTTGTAACCTTGCCGCCCCTCGAAGTTGCGGTTCGAGGTCGAGGCGCAGCGCTCGCCCTCGGCCAACTGGTCGGGGTTCATCGCCAGGCACATCGAGCAGCCGGCCATACGCCATTCCGCGCCGGCGTCGATGAAGATCTGCGCCAGGCCTTCTTCCTCGGCCTGGGCCCGCACCAGGCCCGAGCCGGGGACGACCAGCGCCCGGACGCCCGGCGCCAGCTTGCGGCCCTTCAGCACGGCGGCGGCGGCGCGCAGGTCCTCGATCCGGCCGTTGGTGCAGGACCCGATGAAGACGGCGTCGATCTTGATGTCGGTCAGCTTCATGCCGGCGGTCAGGCCCATGTAGTCGAGCGATCGCTGCGCGGCCTCGACCTTGCCACCCTTGAAATCGCCCGGCGCGGGAACCGAGGCCGAGATCGGCAGCACGTCCTCGGGCGAGGTGCCCCAGGTCACGACCGGTTCGATATCCTCGCCGCGCAGGGTGACGATCTTGTCGAAATGCGCGCCCTCATCGGTGTAAAGGGTCTTCCACCAGGTCAGCGCGGCCTCCCAGGCGGCGCCCTTGGGGGCGTGCGGGCGGCCCTGGACATAGGCGAAGGTCGTCTCGTCGGGGGCGATCAGACCGGCGCGCGCGCCGCCCTCGATGGCCATGTTGCAGACCGTCATGCGGCCTTCCATCGACAGGCTGCGGATCGCCTCGCCGCAATATTCGATGACATGGCCGGTGCCGCCCGCGGTGCCGGTCCTGCCGATCACCGCCAGCGTGATGTCCTTGGCCGTGACGCCCGGGCGCAAGGTGCCGGTGATCTCGACCTTCATGTTTCGGGATTTCTTCTGGATCAGCGTCTGCGTGGCCAGGACGTGCTCGACCTCGGAGGTGCCGATGCCGTGCGCAAGGGCGCCAAAGGCACCATGCGTCGCGGTGTGGCTGTCACCGCAAACCACGGTCATGCCCGGCAACGTCCAGCCCTGCTCGGGGCCGACGATGTGCACGATGCCCTGACGCACGTCCGAGACCGGGTAATAGACCAGGCCGAAATCCTTGGCATTCGTGTCCAGCGCCGCGACCTGGATGCGGCTTTCCTCGGTCATGGTTTCGGCATTGGCGCGGTCCAGCGTGGTCGGCACGTTGTGGTCCGGCACGGCGATCGTCTTGCCGGGGGCGCGCACCTTGCGGCCGGCCATCCGCAGACCCTCGAAGGCCTGGGGGCTGGTCACTTCGTGGACCAGGTGACGGTCGATATACAGCAGGCAGGTGCCGTCGTCGGACTGATCGACGACATGGGCATCCCAGATCTTGTCGTAAAGCGTTTTCGGAGCGGTCATGGCTCATCTCTCGGAGTTTGGCTTGGGAAGGGTAGGGTGCGTGCGAGCACGCACCTTACGGCGGACCACAGGTCAGCCGAGACGCGCCAGAATCGACCGGTTCTCGCGGGCGAAACGCTGCGGCAGGCGCGCGTGATCGGTCATGTCGAAATAGCGGATCATGGCCGTTTCATACGCCCGAATCGGGGTCCGGGCAACAGGATTGCGGACGGGCCGCGCGTGCGCCGGTCGCCGTCGTCTCGCCTCGCGCCCGGCTGCGTCCTCGGCGCGGCAACAGCCGCTTCCAACCCGCGCGCACTGGCCCTAGACTGCGGCCATGGACGGCGAACTGGCAACATGGATCGACACCTGGCGCGCGGGGGCCTCGGGCTTTGGCGGGGCGCTGCTGAGCTCCGCGCAGACCTTGCTTCTGCCCTCGCGGTTGACGCAGGTCGCCGTGACCCTGGCGATGATGGCCCTGGCCTGGGTGCTGGCCCGGGCGCTGTCTTCGCGGTTCGAGGCCTGGATGCGCGGGCTCGAGGGGCGGCCGAAATGGCAACTCCGCCTGCTCATCGTGCTGCGTCGTCGTCTGGCGCTGACCCTCTTCGTCGCCTTGATCTGGCTGGCGGTCGGCGTCTTCGCGGCGATCTACCAGTTCCCCTCGCGGCGCTACCTGCTGGAACTCTTCGCCACCATCGCCTCGGCCTGGCTGGGGATACGGATTGCCGCGCAGGTGGTGCGCAACAGGCTTTTGCGGCAGGCCCTGGTGTGGGGCCTGTCGATCTGGGTTCTGCTCTATTTCCTGGACCTGACCGCCGCGACCGCGACCTTCCTCGACAGCATCGCCGTGCAGTTCGGCAGCTTCCGCCTGTCGGTGCTGTCGGTGCTGAAGGCGCTGGTGCTGACGGCCGGGCTGCTCACGCTGGCGCGCCTGCTCACGCTGGGTGCGGCCGGTCGGATCAAGGGCAACGCCGATATCAGCCCGTCGATGCAGGAACTCCTGGTCAAGGTGTTGCGCATCGGCCTCTACGGCGCGGCCTTCTTCATCGGGCTGAAGGCCGTGGGGTTCGACCTGACCGGGCTCGCGGTGCTGTCCGGGGCGATCGGTGTCGGCCTGGGGTTCGGCCTGCAAAAGGTCGTGTCGAACCTGGTCTCCGGCATCATCATCTTGCTGGACAAGTCGGTGAAGCCCGGCGACGTCATCAGCCTGGGCGACACCTTCGGCTGGATCAACACGCTGGGCGCGCGCTACGTCTCGGTGGTGACCCGCGACGGCAAGGAATACCTGATCCCGAACGAGGACCTGATCACCGGCCAGGTGGTGAACTGGTCGCACACCAACGACCTGGTGCGGCTGGACCTGAAATTCGGCACCTCGTATCACGACGACCCGCATGCCGTCCGCGCCATCGCCATCGCGGCCGCCTCGGGCGCGTCCCGGGTTCTCGCCGATCCGGCGCCCGTCTGCCACATCGTGAATTTCGGCGATTCCTCGGTGGATTACCTGCTGCGTTTCTGGATCCGCGACCCCTCGGCCGGACTGACCAATATCCGCGGCGCGGTCTATCTGGCGCTGTGGGATGCGTTCAAGGCGCACGGCGTTTCGATCCCCTTTCCGCAACGCGAGGTCCGGTTTTTGCCCCCCTCGGCGGGCGATCGCGCGGGGACTGCGGCGGCGGATTGAGATTTCCCGCGCCGCTTGCTACATTGGACCCAGTTGCCCCTTCAGGAGGACAGATCTCTGTCTTACATCGACCCGGCCGCCCCTGCGGCCCCCGCCCCCGAACCCGCGCCGCGTGATTACAGCGGCGACGATGTTCTGGCACTGGTCCTCCAATCCCTCGACGACGACAAGGCCGAGGAGGTCGTGCAGATCGACCTGCGCGGTCGCTCGTCCGTGGCCGATTACATGGTGATCTGCTCGGGCCGCTCGTCGCGTCAGGTCGGAGCGATCGCCGAAAAGCTGATGGAACGGCTGAAGGAACGCTTTCGCATCTCGGCCCGGTCCGAGGGCAAGGAAACCGGCGACTGGGTGCTGATCGACACGGGCGACGTGGTGGTCCACATCTTCCGCCCCGAAGTGCGCGAGTTCTACCAGCTCGAACGCATGTGGCAGGTGCCCGCGGGCAAACCCTGATGCGGCTGCATCTGTGCGTCGTGGGCCGGCTGCGATCCGGCCCCGAACGCGAGCTGATCGACGATTACCTGAAACGCTTCGACCGCACCGGGCGGCCCCTGGGCCTGGGCCCGGCGGTCGAACACGAGGTCGAAGACCGCAAGGGCGGCGGGATGGACGCCGAAGCGACGCTGCTGACCCGCGCCTGTCCGGCGGGCGCGGTGCGCGTCGTGCTGGACGAACGCGGCGATGCGATGTCCTCGCCCGAGTTCGCGGCCCGCCTGTCCCGCTGGCGCGACGCCGGCGCGCAGGACGTGGCGCTGATGATCGGCGGTGCCGACGGGCTGGCGCCGGCCTTGCGCGATCAGGCCGACGCGGCGCTGTCCTTTGGCCGGATGGTCTGGCCGCACGCCCTGGCCCGGGTCATGCTGGCCGAACAGCTCTACCGCGCGGCGACGATCCTGGCAGGATCGCCCTATCACCGGGTGTGACGCCCCCGGGCTTGCGGTGCAAGGGTGCGTATTTGGAACAAGGTGAGGGGGCAGTTAAGCATTGGTTAACCGCCCCTTCTTTGTGCCGGAAATATCCCGGGGGTGAATTCGCGGAACGCGAAGAGGGGGCTGGCCCCCTTGCCGCGCTCAGAACTCGACCCCCGGCTGGGCCTTGATCCCGGACCGGAACGGGTGTTTCACCAGCGTCATCTCGGTCACCAGATCGGCCAGGTCGATCAACTCGGGCTTGGCGTTGCGGCCGGTCAGCACAACATGGGTCATCGCGGGTTTCTCGTCGCGCAGGAAGGCCACGACCTCGGCCACGTCGAGGTAGTCGTAGCGCAGCGCGATGTTGATCTCGTCGAGCAGCACCATGCGGATCGACGGGTCGCGGATCAGGTCCTTGGCCTTGTCCCAGCCGCGCTGCGCGGCCGCGATGTCGCGCGCCTTGTCCTGCGTTTCCCAGGTGAAGCCCTCGCCCATGGCGTGGAACTGGCAGAGGTCGCCGAAATGGGTGGTCAGCAGGCGGCGCTCGCCGGTGTCCCAGGCGCCTTTGATGAATTGCACCACCGCACAGGGCATCCCGTGCGCGATGGCCCGCAAGATCATGCCGAAGCCCGAGCTCGACTTGCCCTTGCCCGGACCGGTGTGGATGATGACGAGGCCCTTCTCGCCCTGGCGGTCCTCTTTCATCCGGTCGCGCGCGGCCTTGATCTTCTGCATCTTTGCCTTGTGCCGATTCGCGTTGTCGTCGCCGTCGGTGTCCATCGTGTCGCTTCCCCGCTTGACTCGATTGCCCCCGGGGCGCATGTCCACCGGGCTGGTGCCTGTCATCTGACGGGTGAAAAGGGAATGCGACAGGGGCAAAGGTCAACCCCCCAGGCGCAGCCGCCCCCGCGACCGTGACCGGAGGGGCCGTCCACAGCCACTGGCGCAAGCCGGGAAGGCGGGCGGCCGGCGGCGCAAGCCGACCTTCGCAAGCCGGGAGACCTGCCAGCATGGAACAACCAGCCGGACGGGGTGCGCCGGCGACGGGTTCGGCTGCCGCCTTCCCCGCGCTTTCGCCCCGCCGATGAGGAGGCGTATGGACGCGACGGTCGAACTTCTGGTCTGCGTGACCTGCAAGCGCGAAGGCATGGACCCGGCCGCGCCGCGTCCCGGGGCGCAACTGGCGCGGGTGCTTGCCGGCGGGTTGCCGCAGGGCGTGGTGCTGCGCGAGACCGAGTGCCTGTCGAACTGCACGCGCGGTTGCACCGTTGCGCTGCGCGGTCCCGGGCGCTGGACCTATGTCTACGGCAACCTCGCCCCGGACCAGTCCGCGGTCGTGGCCGAGGGGGCGGCGAAATACGCCGCCACCGCCGACGGGCTGGTCCCCTGGCGTGAGCGTCCCGACCATTTCCGCAAGAACTGCATCGCCCGCATTCCCCCCATGGAGGCCTTCGAATGAGTCTGGCAAAGACCCCTGTCACCGTGATCACCGGCTTTCTCGGCTCGGGCAAGACGACGCTGATCTCGCATCTGATGCGCAACGCGGGCGGGCGCCGCCTGGCGGTGGTGGTCAACGAATTCGGCACGCTCGGGGTGGATGGCGAGATCCTCAAGTCCTGCGCGATCCCGGATTGCCCGGCCGAAAACATCGTCGAGCTGGCGAACGGCTGCATCTGCTGCACGGTCGCCGACGATTTCGTCCCCACGGTCGAGGCCCTTCTGGCGATGGAGCCGCGCCCCGATCACATCCTGATCGAGACCTCGGGCCTGGCACTGCCGAAGCCCCTGCTCAAGGCCTTTGATTGGCCCGCGATCCGCTCGCGTATCACCGTGGACGGGGTCATTGCCCTGGCCGATGCCGAGGCCGTGGCGGCGGGACGCTTCGCGCCCGATGTGGCGGCGGTGGATGCCCAACGCGCGGCGGACGAGAGCATCGACCACGAGACCCCCTTGAGCGAAGTGTTCGAGGACCAGATCAGTTGCGCCGACGTGGTCTTGCTGACCAAGGCGGACCTGGCGGGCCCCGAGGGGCTGGCCAAGGCCCGCGCCGTGATCGCTGCCGAGGCCCCGCGCCCGCTTCCGGTCGTCGAGGTGACCGAGGGCGCGGTGGATGCCCGTGTCATCCTGGGGCTGGCCGCGGCGGCCGAAGACGACCTGCACGCGCGTCCGTCGCATCATGACGGGCACGATGACCACGAACACGACGATTTCGACACGATCGTGGTCGAACTGGGCGAGGTCGAGGCGCTGGACCCGCTGGTCGCGCGGATCGAATCGATGGCGCGCGATCTCGATATCCTGCGGGTCAAGGGCTACGTCGCCGTGCAGGGCAAGCCGATGCGCGCCCTGGTGCAGGCCGTGGGCGCCCGGGTGCGCCACCAGTTCGACCGCGCCTGGAAACCGGGCGAGGCGCGGCTGACGCAGCTTGTGGTGATCGCCGAGCACGACCGCATCGACGCGGCCGCCATTCGCCGGGCGCTGGGGCTCTGAATGCACATCCTCTTTCGCGAAAGCCACGGGCTGGAGGAAACCGCAGCACCGCAGGATCTGGGGCAGACGCCCGCGGACCTGGTGGTGCTGTCGTTTTCCGATTCCGACCTGGGCGCCTTTGCGGAAGGGTTCCACCGCGCACGCCGGACGGGCAATGCCGACCATCCGACGCTGCGGCTGGCCAATCTGGCGACGCTGAAGCATCCGCTGTCCGTCGATACCTATGTCGAATCAACGCTTTCGCGCGCCAAGGGGGTGCTGATCCGGCTGATCGGCGGGGTGCCTTATTGGGACTATGGCCTGCAACAGGTGCAGGCGCTGGCCAGCCGCACGGGGCTGGCCGTCGCCGTCCTGCCCGCCGATGGCCGGCCCGACCCCCGACTCGATGCGGTCAGCACCTTGCCGGTGTCCACGCTGCGCCGGCTCCAGTCGCTGTGCGATCAGGGCGGCGCGGTCGCCGCGCAGGCCGCGCTTCAGCAATTCGCGCTGGCCTCGGGCCTTTATGCGCCGCCGGTGCGCGGGGTGCGGGCGCTGCCTGTGGTCGGGGCCTGGACGCCCGAAGGGGTCTCTTGCCCCGCCGCTCTGGCGCTGGGCGAGCGGCCGCGCATCGTGCTGACCTTTTACCGCGCCTATCTGACCGCCGCCGATACCGAGCCGCTTGAACAGATCGCCGCCGCCTTCGACGCCGCCGGCTACGATGTCGTCGGCCTGTTCGCCCCCTCGCTCAAGGCCCCCGAGGCGCGTGGCTGGCTGGCCCGTTGGGTGCGCGCGCTGGCCCCCGTCGCGGTCATCAACGCCACCGCCTTTTCCGCGCAGGACCAGGACGGCACGCCGCTGGACACCGCCGGGGTGCCCGTGTTCCAGGTGGCGCTGGCCACCAACCCCCGCGCGGCCTGGGACGCGGCCGAGCGGGGCCTGTCGCCCGCCGATCTGGCCATGCATGTCGTCCTGCCCGAGGTGGACGGTCGCCTGTTCGGCGCGGTGGTCAGCTTCAAGGGCCCCGACGCGCCCGATCCGGACCTCGAATTCGCGCGCATCCGTCACCGTGCCGAGGGCGAGCGCATCGCGGCCCTGGTCGCGCGTGTCACCGCCTGGCATCGCCTTGCACGGACGCCCGCCGGTGAGCGTCGGCCGGCGCTGGTGCTCAGCACCTATCCGGGCAAGGGCTGGCAGATGGCCCATGCGGTGGGACTCGATGCGCTGGAAAGCGCGCGGGCGATCCTGGCGGACCTGGCCGTGCAGGGCTATGCCGTCGCCGCCGCCGATCCCGGGGCGCTGCAAAGCGCGCGCATCGACTGGCCGCTGTTCGACTATCGCCTGGCGCTGGCCACGTTGCCGCAACCGCTGCAAGAGGCGATCCACCTGGCCTGGGGCGACCCCGAGGACGACCCCGATGCCCAGGACGGCGCCTTTTCCTTTGCGGCGCTGCGCGCGGGCAACGCGCTGGTCGCCCTGCAACCGGAACGCGGTCGGACACAGCGCCGCGACGACGATTATCACGACACCGCCCGGGTCCCGCGCCACGCCTATGTCGCCTTTTACCTGTGGCTGAAACGGCAGGCCGACGCGCTGGTTCACATCGGCGCCCATGGCACGCTGGAATGGCTGCCGGGGAAATCCGTGGCCCTGTCGGACACCTGCTGGCCCGAGGCCCTGACGCGCGGCCTGCCGGTGATCTATCCCTTCATCGTCAACGACCCGGGCGAAGCCGCGCAAGCCAAGCGGCGGATCGGCGCGGTGACCCTGGGCCATGTGCCGCCGCCGCTGACCCTGGCGCAGACCGGCGCCGGGATGCAGCGGCTGGAAGCCCTGCTCGACGAATTTTCCAACGCCGACGGGTTGGACCCCGCCCGCCGCGACCGGCTGCAATCCGGCATCCGCGCCGAGGCGCAGGCGCTTGGGCTCGAGGATGAGCTGGGACTGACCCGCGCGACATCGCTGGCCGAGGCGATCACCCGCATCGACCGCTTTGTCTGCGATGTCAAGGAAAGCCAGTTCGGCGAGGGGCTGCATGTCTTTGGCACGGGCACGCAGGGCGCGGCGGAGCGCGCCGGTCTGGCCGCCGCGCTGGCCGGGCGCTGGGTGCCGCCGGGGCCCTCGGGCAGCCCGTGGCGCGGGCGCCGGGACGTGCTGCCGACCGGGCGCAACCTGTTCACCACCGACCCGCGCGCCGTGCCCACCCGCGCCGCCCATGCCCAGGGCGTCAAGCTGGCCGAGGAACTGGTGCGCCGCCATTTGCAGGACCACGGCGACTATCCCCGCGGGCTGGTCATCGACCTGTGGGGCAGCGCCACGATGCGCACCGCGGGCGAGGAATTCGCCATGGCGCTGCATCTTCTGGGCGCGAAACCGCGCTGGGACGAGGGGTCCGGCCGCGTCGCCGGGGTGGATATCCTGCCGATCGCCGAACTCGACCGCCCGCGTCTCGATGTGACGCTCAGGGTTTCGGGCCTGTTTCGCGACGTGTTTCCCGATCTGGCGGCGCTGTTCGGGCAGGCGGTGCGCGCACTGGCCGGGCGCGACGAGGCGCCCGACTGGAACCCCTATGCAGGGCGCGACGATCTGGCCCGCGTCTATGGCCCCGCGCCGGGCACCTATGGGCTGGGCATGGGCGACGCCGCCGAAACCTATACCCGGACCGCCCGCGCCGCTGCCGGCGAAGCCTGGCTTGCGGCCTCGGCCCATGCGCTGGATGCCGACGCCGAGAATGCCGAGGATGCCGAGGGGCTGAAGGCCCGGGTGCGCCACGCCGACGCCTTTGTCCATCTTCAGGACCTGCCTGAAACCGACCTGTTGCTGGCAGCCGACTACGCCGCGCACGAGGCCGGCTTTGCCGCCGCGCAGGCCGTGACGGGCGGCAAGGCCGCGCTGTATCATTTGGACGCGCGCGACCCCGCCCAGCCCCGTGCCCGCACCCTGACCGAGGAACTGGCCCGTGTGGTCCGCGCCCGCGCCGCCAATCCGCGCTGGGTCGATGGCATGATGAACCACGGGTTCCGGGGCGGGGCCGAGATCGCCGCGACCCTCGACCATCTGGGCGCCTTTGCGCATCTGGCGGGTGCGGTTCCGGCGCAGTTGTTCGACCTCTACCACGACGCCACGCTGGGCCGGGCCGATGTGCGGGCCTTTCTGGAACGGGAAAACCCGCAGGCGCTGGCGGCGATGCAGGCCCGTTTTGCCGCCTTGCACGCGGCTGGTCTGTGGGAGACACGGCGCAATTCCATTCTGGCGGGGTTGACCCATGAGCTTTGAGGTCAAGGGCTGGTGCCCGGGCGCGCACCGCCCGATGATGTCGGGCGACGGCTTTGTCGTCCGCGTCCGTCCGCGGCTGGCGCAACTGAGCCGGGCGCAGGCGCTGGGCCTCTGTGCGGCGGCCCAGGCCCATGGCGCGGGGCTGATCGACCTGACCAACCGCGCGAATGTGCAGGTGCGGGGCGTCGGCGAATCCGCCTGGCCCGCGCTGATGGATGACCTGGGCGCGCTGGGCCTGCTGGATGCCGATGTCGCCACGGAAACCCGGCGCAACATCGTCACCGCGCCCGATTGGCGCAAGGGTGACGAAACCGAATGGCTGGCGATGGAACTGACCGCGCGGCTGGACGAACTGCCCGCGCTGCCGCCCAAGATGGGCTTTGCGATCGACGCGGGCGCGGCGCCGGTGCTGCCAGAGGTGCCGTCGGATTTCCGTATCGAACGCGGCGTGTCGGGCGGGCTGATACTGCGCGCGGATGGCCGCGCGGCGGGTGTGCCGCTGCCCGACATGCGCGAGATCGACATGCTGATCCGGCTGGCCTGGTGGTTCGTGCAGACCGGCGGGGCCGAGGCCCGGCGCATGGCCCGCCACACGGCGCCCTTGCCCGACTGGGCCGCCGCGACCGAGCCGCCCGCCGCGCCCCGCGCCGCCTTGCGGCCCGGCGCGCATCCGATGGGCGCGGTGCATGGCGCGGCCTTTGGCCAGGTTCGCGCCGCCGATCTGGCGCGGGCCATCGAAACCTCGGGCCTGACGGCGCTGCGCGTCACGCCCTGGCGCGCCGTCCTGATGCTGGACGCGGCACCCGGTCCGCATCCCGGCCTGGTCTGGCAGGCCGACAGCCCGCTGCTGCGCGTCGATGCCTGTCCCGGTGCGCCCTTCTGCCCGCAGGCCAGCGTCGAGACCCGCACCCTGGCCGAGGCCCTGGCGCCCCGTGTGACCGGCGCGCTGCATGTGTCGGGCTGCGCCAAGGGCTGCGCCCGTGTCACCCCCGCCCACACCGTCCTGACCGGCCGCGCGGGCCGGTTCGACCTTTCCCACGAGACCCTCGCCGGTGGCACGCCCGCCGCCGAGGGGCTGACCCCCGCCCAGGTGCGGGACCATTTCGGAGCCGCCTGAATGCCCTATACCTATGAAACCGACGGCGCCGCGATCTATCGGCAGTCCTTTGCCACCATCCGGGCCGAGGCCGATCTGGCGCGCTTCGACGCCGACGAGGAACAGGTGGTCGTGCGCATGATCCACGCCGCGGGCATGGTCGGGCTGGAAGCGCATGTGAAGATGTCGCCGGGATTTGTCGCCGCCGCGCGCGGCGCGCTCGAGGCCGGCGCGCCCATCCTGTGCGACGCGCGCATGGTGTCCGAGGGCGTGACCCGCTTCCGCCTGCCTGCCGACAATGCGGTCGTCTGCACCCTGCACGACCCGCAGGTGCCCGAGCTGGCGAAAACCATGGCCAACACCCGCTCGGCCGCGGCGCTGGAACTGTGGCGCCCGCATCTGGCGGGTGCGGTGGTCGCCATCGGCAATGCACCGACGGCGCTGTTTCACCTGCTTAACATGCTGGAAGACCCGGCCTGCCCGCGTCCGGCCGCGATCATCGGCTGCCCGGTGGGCTTTGTCGGCGCGATGGAATCGAAAGCGGCGTTGTGGCAGGCGCAGCCGGTGCCCTGCTGCATCGTCGAGGGCCGCCTGGGCGGCAGCGCGATCACCGTCGCCGCGATCAACGCCATCGCGAGCCGCAAGGAATGAGCGCCGCCGCCGGAACCGTGCACGGGGTGGGGCTGGGGCCCGGCTCGGCCGATCTGATGAGCGTGCGCGCCGACCGGCTGGTCCGGGGCGCGCGCCACATCGCCTATTTCCGCAAGGCCGGCAAAGCCGGGCAGGCGCGGCGCATCGTCGAGGGGATGCTGCGCGCGGACGTCGTGGAATTCCCGATGGATTACCCCGTGACCACGGAAATCCCGCTGGACGATCCGCGCTACGCGGCGACTCTGGCCGCCTTTTACGAAGACTGCGCGACCCATCTGCGCGCCCTTGCGCAAGGCGGCGAGGATGTCGTGGTGCTGGCCGAGGGCGACCCGTTCTTCTACGGCTCCTTCATGCATCTTCATACCCGGCTTTCGCCGCATGTTCCGGTGCGCGTGGTGCCGGGCATTCCGGGGATGGCGGCGGCCTGGGCGGCCTCTGGCGAACCGATCACCTGGGGGGACGACGTGTTGACCGTGGCGCCCGCGACCTTGCCCGAGGCCGAGCTGGCCCGCCGCATCGCGGACACCGACGCGCTGGTGGTGATGAAGATCGGCCAGAACCTGGACAGGCTGAAACGCGCCGTCGCGGCCGCGGGCAAGACCGCGGTGCTGGTCGAATACGCGGCCATGCCCGAACAGCGGGTGCGCCCGCTGGATGCGGTCGAACGCGCGCCCTATTTCTCGATCGCGCTGATCCATGGCGCGGGGCGCCGGCCATGAGCGGGTCTGTCGTCATCGCCGGTCTCGGGCCCGGCAACGAGGCCATGGTCACCCCCGAGGTCCGCCAGGCGCTGGACGCGGCGACCGATGTCGTGGGCTACATCCCCTATGTCGCCCGCGTGGCCGAACGGCCCGGACTGACGCTGCACCCGTCGGACAACCGGGTGGAACTGGACCGCTCGCGGCACGCGCTGGAGATGGCGGCGGCGGGCCGGCGGGTGGTGGTGGTCTCCTCGGGCGATCCGGGCGTGTTCGCCATGGCCTCGGCGGTGTTCGAGGCCGTGGAATCCGGTCCCGCCGCCTGGCGCGCGCTGGAGATCCGCGTGCTGCCCGGCATCACCGCGATGCTGGCGGCGGCGGCGGCGGCGGGCGCGCCGCTGGGGCATGATTTCTGCGCGATCAACCTGTCGGACAACCTGAAACCCTGGGCGCTGATCGAAAAGCGCCTGCGGCTGGCGGCCGAGGCGGATTTCGCGATGGCGTTCTACAACCCGCGCTCGGCCTCGCGGCCCGAAGGGTTCGGCCGCGCGCTGGCGGTCTTGCGGGCGGCCTGCGGTGATGCCCGCCCGGTGCTGTTCGCGCGCAATGTCACGCGGCCCGACCAGAGCCTGCGCATCGTGCCGTTGACCGAAACCACGCCCGAGATGGCGGATATGCGCACCGTGGTGATTGTCGGCAACGCGGCGACGCGGGTGATCGAGACCCCGCGCGGGCCGATCCTGTTCACACCGAGGTCGGCATGAGGGCGGTTTCGCCCTCGTTGTCCGCTGTCGCGGACGCCTCGGGCGATCCGCCGGGGGGCGCTGCCCCCCGGACCCCCCGGGATATTTGCGGCACAAAGACGGGTGGGTCAGGCCCCCAGCCACGCGAGGACCTGGGCAATTTCGGTCGCTTCCATACGCGGCGGCAGGCGGGGGCGTTCGATCATCAGGACCGGCAGGCCGAGCGCGCGCGCGGCGTCGAGCTTCGACACGGCGCCGGTGCCGCCCGCGTTCTTGCTGACCACGAGGTCGATGGCGTGTTCGCGCATCAGCGCGCGGTCGGCGTCGGCGCTGAACGGGCCGCGATCCACGACCACGGCATGATGGGGCAGGGGGGGGACCTCGGTCGGGTCATCGACCAGCCGGAGCAGGTAGTGGTGTTGCGGCCGGGCGGCGAATTCGGCCAGGTGCATCCGGCCGATGGCCAGCATGACGCGCCGCGGCGGGCCGTCCAGGGCCGCGACGGCGGCGGCCATGTCGGGCACCTGGTGCCAGTCGTCGCCGGGGCCGGGTTGCCAGGCCGGTCGGGTCAGGGCGATGAGCGGCACGCCGGTTTCGGCGGCGGCGAGGACGGCGTTGGTGCTCATCTGCGCGGCGAAGGGGTGGGTGGCATCGACGATATGGCTGATGCCCTGGCCGCGCAGGTAGGCAACCAGACCCGGCACGCCGCCGAAGCCGCCGACGCGCACCGGGATCGGCTGCGCCTTTGGCTTGTCCACGCGGCCCATGTAGGACAGGGTCGCGTTGCGGCCGGCATCGGCCAGCGCCCGGGCGAGGGCGCTGGCTTCGAGCGTGCCGCCGAGGACGAGGATGTGGGGCATGGCTGACGAACCCTGGTTGACGATCATCGGTCTGGGCGAAGATGGCCTCAACGGGCTGACGGATGCAAGCCGCGACGCGCTGGCGCGCGCCGAGGTGGTGACCGGCGCGGCGCGGCATCTGGCGTTGCTGCCCGGGCTGACCGCTGAACGGCGCGACTGGCCGGTGCCGTTTGCCGACGGTCTCGCGCCGCTGCTGGCGATGAGGGGGCGGCGGGTGGTGATGCTGGCCTCGGGCGATCCGTTCTGGTTCGGCGCGGGCAGCGTCGTCATCCGGTCGCTGGCGCCCGGCGAATGGCGGGTCCTGCCCGGGGTGTCGTGCTTTTCGCTGGCCGCCGCGCGCCTGGGCTGGCCGATCGAGGACACCGTGGTGCTGGCGCTGCATGCCGCGCCGCTGGCGCGCATCCGGCCCTATCTGGCGCCCGGGCGTCGGGTCCTGGCCACCCTGCGCGACGGCGAGGCGGTGGGCAATCTGGCGGCCTATCTGACGGCGGCCGGGTTCGGTGACGCGATGCTGACGGTGCTGGAGGCGCTGGGCGGTCCGCGCGAGCGGGTGCGGCGTGTGGCGGCGGCGGAATTCGACCTGGCCGAGGTGCGCCACCCGGTCGCGGTGGGGGTTGAGCCGGCCGGCGACGGGGCGGTGCTGAGCCTGGCATCGGGCCGGGCGGACGCCTGGTTCGACAACGACGGCCAGATCACCAAGCGGCCGGTGCGGGCCCTGGCGTTGTCGGCCCTGGCGCCTCGGCCCGGCGAAACGCTGTGGGACATCGGCGCGGGGTCGGGCTCGATCGCGATCGAGTGGTTGCTGGCGCACCCTTCGCTCAAGGCGTTCGGATTCGAGGGCAGCCCCGACCGGGCCGCGCGGGCGCGCGAGAATGCGCTCAGGCTGGGAGCGGATCGCCTGACGGTGATCGACGCCACCGCACCCGAGGGGCTGGACCGCGCACCGCTGCCCGACGCGGTGTTCATCGGCGGCGGGCTGTCGCAGACCCTGCTGGAGCGGCTGGAGGGGATGCTGCCCCCGGGGACGCGGCTGGTCGCCCATGCGGTCACGCTGGAATCCGAGGCCCTGCTGGCCCGGTGGCACGCCGAACGGGGCGGCAGCCTGCTGCGGATCGAACTGGCCGAGGCGGCGCCCCTGGGGCGGCGCCGGGGGTGGAAATCCGCCTATCCGGTGGTGCAATGGAGCGTCACGCTATGATCGTCGCGGGTTTCGGCTTTTCCAGCCGGGCGACGGCGGCGTCGTTGCGGGCCGCGCTGGTTGCGACCGGCGCCGCGCCCGCCGCGCTGGCCACCCTGGCGGACAAGGCCGGGGCGCTGGCGCCCCTTGCCCGGGCGCTGGGCCTGCCGGTGATCGCCGTCACCGGGCCGCTGCCCGACACCGACACCCAATCGCCCCGCAGCCTGGCGGCGCGGGGCACCGGCAGCGTGGCCGAGGCCTGCGCGCTGAAGGCCGCAGGCCCCGGTGCGGTGCTGCTGACCCCGCGCGTGACCTCGCCCGACCGGCTGGCGACCTGCGCCATCGCGAAAGGATTCCAGGAATGACCGTTCACTTTGTCGGCGCCGGCCCCGGCGCGCCCGATCTTCTGACCCTGCGCGGGCGCGACATCATCGCCGGGTGCAAGGTTTGCCTTTATGCCGGCTCGCTGGTGCCCGAGGCGGTGCTGGGCCATTGCCCCGAGGGCGCGCGCATCGTCAACACGGCGCCGTTGTCGCTGGATCAGATCATGGACGAGATCGCCGCCGCCGAGGCGCAGGGGCTGGACGTGGTGCGGCTGCACTCGGGCGATCTGTCGGTCTGGTCGGCGATGGGCGAACAGCTCAGGCGGCTGCGCGCGATGGGGATCGCCTATACGGTGACGCCGGGCGTGCCCTCGTTCGCCGCCGCCGCCGCCGCGCTGGGCACGGAACTGACCTTGCCGGGCCTGGCGCAATCGGTGGTGCTGACGCGCACCCCGGGCCGCGCCAGCCCGATGCCCGAATCCGAGACTCTGGCCAATTTCGCCGCCACGGGCGCGACGCTGTGCATCCATCTGTCGATCCACAATCTGGCGCGGACGGTGGCCGATCTGGTGCCCGGATACGGCGCCGACTGTCCGGTCGCCGTGGTCTGGCGCGCGACCTGGCCGGAACAGCGGATCGTGCGCGGCACCCTGGCGACGATCGAGGGGCTGGTTGCCGGCACGATGGAGCGCACCGCGCTGATCCTGGTGGGCCCCGCGCTGGGCGGCGAGGGGTTCGCCGAAAGCAGCCTTTATGCCGTGGACTATGATCGCCGGTTCCGCCCCCAGTCGGCCGATTCGATCTATGCGGACAGCCAGGAATGACCCCCCCGGCTGTTCGCGGGCTGATGATCTCGGCCCCGTCCTCGGGGACCGGAAAGACCACGGTCATGCTGGGGTTGCTGCGCGCCCTGACCGAGGACGGCCTGCGGGTGCAGCCGTTCAAGTCGGGGCCTGACTATATCGACCCGGCGTTTCACCGGGCGGCTTCGGGGCGGCCCTCGTTCAACCTGGACAGTTGGGCCATGGCGCCCGATCTGCTGGCGCGGATCGCCGCCGAGGGGGCGGGGGCCGATCTGGTCGTCGCCGAGGGGTCCATGGGGTTGTTCGACGGTGTGGCCTTTGCCGGCGCCACCGGGCACGGTTCCAGCGCCGAGACGGCCGAGCGGATGGGCTGGCCGGTGGTGCTGGTGGTCGATGTCTCGGGCCAGGCGCAATCGGCGGCGGCGGTGGCGCTGGGGTTCGCGCGCTACCGCCCCGGGTTGCGCATCGCGGGGGTGATCCTGAACCGGGTCGCCAGCCCACGGCACGAGAGGTTGGTGCGGCTGGGCATGGATGCGGCCGGGCTGACGGTGCTGGGTGCGCTGCCCCGGCGTGGCGACCTGAAGCTGCCCGAGCGCCACCTGGGCCTGGTGCAGGCGGTGGAACATCCGGACCTCGAATCCGCGATCGCGGGCTATGCGACCTTTCTGCGCGCGCATGTCGATCTGGAGGCGCTGAAGGCGGCGGCGGACGGTGCGCTGACAGCGCACCCTACGGGGTTGCGACTGACCCCGCCCGCGCAACGCATCGCGCTGGCGCAGGACGCGGCGTTCTCGTTCGCCTATCCGCATCTGGTCGAGGGCTGGCGCCGCGCCGGGGCCGAGGTTCGGCCCTTCTCGCCGTTGGCCGACGAGCCCCCGCCCGACGCCGATCTGGTCTGGCTGCCCGGCGGCTATCCCGAATTGCACGCGGGTGCGCTGGCGGCCGCGGGGCGCTTTCGGGCGGGCCTGCGGCACCATGCCGAGACGCGGCCCGTGCATGGCGAGTGTGGCGGCTACATGGCGCTGGGCGCGGGGCTGATCGACAAGGACGGCACGCGGCACGAGATGGCGGGGCTTCTGGGGCTGGTCACCTCCTATGAAACGCGCAGGATGCACCTGGGCTACCGCCGGGCCGCCCTGGTCGCGCCGATGCCCGGTCACGCGCCGGGTGCGGTGCTGCGCGGGCACGAGTTTCACTATTCAACGATCCTGGCGCAACCCGACGCGCCGCTGGCCCGGGTCACGGATGCCGAGGGTGCCGAGGTGGCCGAGACGGGTTCGGTCCGCGGGCCGGTGTCGGGGACCTTCTTCCATCTGATCGCGGAGGGCGGGGCATGAGCGCGGCCAAGGGGGGCCTTGCCCCCCTCTGCACCTTTGGTGCATTCACCCCCCAGGATATTTTCGGCACAAAGATGGGGCGGGGATGAGCGGGTTTGTATCCTTTGTCGGCTCGGGCCCCGGCGATCCGGACCTGCTGACGTTGCGGGCCGTGAACCGGCTGAAGGGGGCCGAGGCGGTGCTGTTCGACGACCTGTCGGCCGGGCCGATCCTGGATCTGGTGCCGGCCGGCGCCGAGTTGATCGCGGTGGGCAAGCGGGCCGGGCGCCCCTCGCCCAAGCAGGACCACGTCAGCCGGCTGCTGGTGGATTACGCCCGGGGCGGTGCGCGGGTGGTGCGTCTGAAGGCGGGCGATCCCGGCATTTTCGGGCGGCTCGAGGAAGAGATCACCGCGCTGCGCGGCGCCGGGATCGGCTACGAGATCGTGCCGGGGATCACCTCGGCCGCCGCCGCCGCCGCTGCCGCCGGCATCCCGCTGACGCGCCGGCTCGAGGCGCGGCGGGTGCAGTTCGTGACCGGCCACGACGTGACCGGCGGCCTGCCCGAGGGCCTGAACCTGGCCGCGCTGGCCGATCCGCAGGCGACCACGGTCGTGTTCATGCCCAAGCGCACCTTTGCCGCGCTGGCGGCGCGGCTGATGGCCGCCGGGCTGCCTGGCACGACCCCGGCGCTGCTGGCCGAGAACGTCAGCCACCCCGACCAGACCCTGACGCGCAGCACGGTCGAGGGTTTGGCGCGGGTGCTGGAAACGGCCGCGTCGCGGGCCCCCGGGCTGATTCTGTATGGGCCGCTGGCCGAATGAAGCTGACGCTCTGCGCCAGTTGCGCGCTGGGGCGCGGCGGGTTTGCACCGACCCTGGCAGCGGCGCTGGCGCGGGCCGGGATTGCCGCGACGGTGGACACCGTGGATTGCATGTCGGGATGCGCGCGCCCATCGACCCTGGCGGTGCGGGCGCCGGGCAAGACGGCCTATCTGTTCGGCGACCTGACCGAGGCCGACCTGCCGGACCTGCTGCGCTTCGCCGCCGCCTACGAGGCGACCGGGGACGGCTGCTTTGCCGATGCCCGGCCGCTGGGTGCGCTGCGGTTCAAGGCCCTCGCGCGCATACCTGGCTAGGGGGTCGAGGTCGCGTTCGGCCCCCGGTGTGCCGCGATCCGCCTTGACCGGGATCGGGCGACCTGCGAGGGTTGACCCCTCAGTTGCCCCGGTGCGCGGGGCCGAAATGGGAATGGGGTGAGGCCGGTAGCCGATCCCCCAGCCGCCCCCGCGACTGTAAGCGGCGAGCGGGCTGCCAAAGGGCCACTGTCCGGCGACGGGCGGGAAGGCGGCAGTCCGCAGCGACCCGCAAGCCAGGAGACCGGCCTGAGGAAGACATGCAAACGTCGTCGGTGGGACGGCAAGGAGAGCCGAATGAACACGTTGAACCATGCCAAGGCGCATTCGCTGATGGCCCCTGTCCTGGCGATGGCCCTGATCGGCCTGTCCGTGCTGTTCCTGGCGGGCCATGCGCAATCGGCCACGCTGCACGATGCAGCCCATGACATGCGTCATGCGACGGGCTTTCCCTGCCACTGAACCGGTGGCTGGACCCTGAATGTTTCAGAAAATGATGACCGGCGCGTTGATCGCCGGTGTTGCGGCGGGGCTGCTGGCGGCCGTGCTGCATTTCGCGTTCCTGCAGAAACTGATCCTGTTGGGCGAGCAATACGAAACCGGCGCCCTGGTGCATTTCCAGGCCGCGCCGATGGCGCATGACGCCACCCACGGGGCTGCGGACGCGAGCGGCGCCGCGGTGCACGGCGCGCATGACGGGCACGATCACGGCGCCGCGGCCGGCACCAGGTCGGCGCTGGGCCGGGACGCGCTGACGGTCGGGTTCACGGTGCTGATCTACGCCGCCTATGGCATGTTGCTGACCGCAGGGTTCGGCATCGCGGCCTCGTTCGGGCAGCAGATCGGCGCGACCGAGGGGCTGCTCTGGGGCTTGGCCGGGTTCGCCGCGTTCCAGCTTGCACCGGGGCTGGGCCTGGCGCCCGAACTGCCAGGCACCGCCGCCGCCGATCTCGGCGCGCGACAGGTCTGGTGGTGGAGCACGGTCCTGGCCACCGGCGCGGGCCTGGCCCTGCTGGCTTATGGCCGGTCGCGGCTGCTGGCGGCCGTCGCGGTCGCGCTGATCGCCGCGCCGCATGTGTTCGGCGCCCCGGTTCTGGACGGCTATTACGGCTATGCCCCGACCGAGGTCGGCGCCATGTATTCCGCGCGTGTCCTAGGCGTCGGTCTGGCCGTCTGGGCGTTTCTGGGCTGGCTGGCCGGCCGCCAGTGGGCGCGCATCCAGGCCTGAGGTCGCGAACGCGCGGCGCCATGCCGCGAACCGCCTTGACCGTGGCGGGGCTTGCTGTAATCGTGGTCGGGTCAGGTGCCCTGCAAGGGCTGAAACGGGAACGGGGTGAAATGCCCCGGCCGCCCCCGCGACTGTCAGCGGTGAGCTGGCTGCCAACGTGCCACTGTCCCGGACGGATGGGAAGGCGGCAGTCCGCAGCGACCCGCGAGCCAGGAGACCGGCCCGGCGACGAAAACGAATCAATCGCCGTCGGAGGGACGGCAAGGAGTGAAAGCATGCATATCGAACCGGGTGTCGTTGACGGCGCCAAGATGATCCTGTCCTACGGCACCGCCGCCGCCGCTGCGGGCGTGTCGCTGAAACTGATCGCGGACGACCTGAAGCAGCACAACGTGCTGTCCTTTGCCCTGCGTTCGGTGCTGGCCGCCATGGGCACCTTCATCTGCTTCGAGGTCCTGCCGCACATGCCGGTCGGCGTGAGCGAAGTGCACCTGATCCTGGGCACCACGCTGCTGTTGATCCTGGGCGCTGGCCCCGCCGCGCTGGGGCTGGCCGGCGGTCTGCTGATGCAGAGCCTGTTCTTCGCGCCCACCGATCTGCCGATGTATACGGTCAACGTGACCACGCTGCTGTTCCCGCTGTTCCTGATCCACATGGTCGCGGGCCGCATCATTCCCGGCGGCAAGGCCTATGTGGACCTGGGCTATGCCGAGGTTCTGAAGCTGTCGGCCGCCTATCAGGGCGGGATTGTCGCCTGGGTCGCCTTTTGGGCGTTCTATGGCGAGGGGGTTTCGGCCCTGGGCGGCGTGGTCAGCTTCGGCGCGGCCTATATGCTGGTCGTCCTGATCGAGCCGCTGGCCGATCTGGGCGCGCTGGCGCTGGCCAAGGCGTTGCGCAACCACAAGGATTCGGGCCTGTTCGTGAACCGGCTGCACAACGCCGCCTGATCGCGGGTTTTTCGGATACGCGCGGCGGGCCTCCGGGGTCTGCCGCGTTTTTCATGGGGGCCGCATGATCGCGCTCGATCTCATCGGTATCGGCACGGGCAACCCCGAGCATGTCACCCTGGCGGCGATCCGCGCCATGCGCGAGGCCGACCTGATCCTTGTCCCGCGCAAGGGCGACGACAAGGGCGATCTGGCCGATCTGCGCCGCCAGATCTGCGCCGCGCATCTGCCGGACCTGTCGCGGGTGGTCGAATTCGACCTGCCGGTGCGCGATGCCTCGGCCGGGTATCTCGACGGCGTGAACGACTGGCACGACGCCATCGCCGCCCGCTGGGCGGGGGCGATCGCCGCGCATCTGCCGGGTGGCGGGCGCGTGGCGCTTCTGGTCTGGGGCGACCCGTCGCTCTATGATTCCACGTTGCGGATCGCGGCGCGGCTGGGGCTGCGGCCGCGCGTGGTGCCGGGGGTGACCTCGCTCTCGGTGCTGACGGCCGCGCACGCGATCCCGCTCAACGATCTGGGGGCGCCCGTGGTCATCACCACCGGCCGCCGCCTGCGCGAGGGCGGCTGGCCAAAGGGCGCCGACGCCGTGGCCGTCATGCTGGATGCCGGCGGGGCGTTCAGCGCGGTGCCGGCCGAGGGCGTGACCATCTGGTGGGGCGCCTATCTGGGCATGCCGCACGAGGCGCTGATCGCCGGCCCCTTGGCCGACGTCGCCAGGACCGTGCTGGAAACCCGCGCCGCGCTGCGCGCGCGGCACGGGTGGATCATGGACATCTACCTGCTGCGCCGCTGACCCGGGGCGTGAGCCGGGGGACAAGGTCGCCGAATGACGCAAGGTTTCGCATGACTCCGCGCTGGCCCCGGCTAGGGTGGGACACAATCGCCAGACCGGAGGAACCTCGATGTCCAGTCCCTATCCCCATCTTCTCGCGCCGCTCGATCTGGGGTTCACCACGCTCAGGAACCGGGTGCTCATGGGGTCCATGCACACCGGGCTCGAAGAACGCGGCGACTGGGACCGCGTGGCCACCTATTACGCCGAGCGCGCGCGCGGCGGCGTCGGCCTGATCGTCACCGGCGGCATGGCGCCGAACAAGGAAGGCGGCGTGTTCCCCGGGGCCTCGGGCCTGTTCAGCGACCAGGACATCGCCAATCACCGCAAGGTGACGGACGCGGTGCACGCCCATGGCGGCAAGATCGCGATGCAGATCCTGCACGCCGGTCGCTATGCCTATGGTCCCGATTGCGTCAGTTCCTCGGCGGTGAAATCGCCAATCTCGCCCTTCGTGCCGCGCGAACTGGACGAGGACGGCATCGAAAAGCAGATCCGCGACTTTGCCACAGCCGCCACCCGCGCCCGCGAGGCCGGCTATGACGGGGTCGAGGTGATGGGCTCCGAAGGGTATTTCCTGAACCAGTTCCTGTGCCTGCACGTCAACCAGCGCACCGACCGCTGGGGCGGCAGCTACGAGAACCGGATGCGCCTGCCGGTCGAGGTGGTGCGCCGCGTGCGCGAGGCCGTGGGGCCGGATTTCATCATCATCTACCGGATCAGCCTGCTGGATCTGGTGCCGAACGGGCAGACCTTTGACCAGATCCTGACGCTGGCCAAGGCGATCGAGGGGGCGGGCGCGACGATCCTCAACTCGGGCATCGGCTGGCACGAGGCGCGGGTGCCCACCATCGCCACCAGCGTGCCGCGCGCGGCCTTTGCCTGGGTCACCAGGAAGCTGATGGGCCATGTGTCGATCCCGGTCATCACCTCGAACAGGATCAACAACCCCGACACCGCCGAGGCCGTGCTGGCCGGGGGCAATGCGGACATGGTGTCGATGGCGCGGCCGTTCCTGGCGGATGCCGATTTCGTCAACAAGGCCGCCGCCGGCCAAGCCGACACGATCGCGCCCTGCATCGGCTGCAACCAGGCGTGTCTCGACCATACCTTCAGCGGCAAGCTGACGTCCTGTCTGGTCAACCCGCGCGCGGGCCATGAAACCGAACTGCGCTACGAGCCGACCGCGGCCCCGCGCCGGATCGCCGTGGTGGGGGCCGGCCCCGCCGGCCTGTCGGCCGCTCTGGTGGCCGATCAGCGCGGGCACAAGGTCACGCTATTCGAAAAGGACAACCAGATCGGCGGGCAATTGAACCTGGCCCGCCAGGTGCCCGGCAAAGAGGAATTCGACGGCCTGGTGGCCTGGTTCGGAACCATGCTGGCGGCCTCGGGCATCGAGCAGCGGCTTGGCACCGTCGCCACGGCCGCGGACCTGGCGGGGTTCGATGACGTGATCGTCGCCACAGGCGTCACCCCGCGCGATCCCGGCATCCCCGGCGAGGATGGGGCCAATGTTCTGTCCTACATCGACGTGCTGCGCGACAAGGCCCCTGTGGGCAAGCGCGTCGCCGTGGTGGGCGCGGGCGGCATCGGTTTCGACATCGCCGAATACGTCACCCACCAGGGCGTCAGCCCGACGCTGGACGCCGCCGAATGGCGCAGGGAATGGGGTGTGGGCGACCCGTCCGAGGTGCCGGGCGGGTTGCTCGAACCCGCGCCGCCCGCGCCCGCGCGCGCCGTCACGCTGCTGCAACGCAAGGCCGAGAAACCCGGCAAGCGGCTGGGCAAGACCACGGGCTGGATCCACCGCGCCAGCCTTCAGGCGCGCCAGGTGCAGATGCTGGGCGGCGTCAGCTATGAGCGGATCACACCAGAAGGCATCGTTCTGGGCAGCGACAAGGGCGAGCGGTTGCTGGCGGTCGATACCGTGATCCTGTGCGCCGGCCAGGTGCCGAACCGCGCGCTGGCCGACGCCCTGGCCGGGGCCGGCGCCCGGGTGCATGTGATCGGCGGCGCCGATGTCGCGGCGGAACTCGACGCCAAGCGGGCCATCGACCAGGGCGCCCGGCTGGCCGCTGGCCTCTGAGCGCGTCGGCGGTCCAGAAACAACGCGCCCGGGCCCGTTCGGCCCGGGCTTTTTCGTGCACAATCGCCCCCTGATTGCGAAACAATCCATGGGCTATCGGTAAAACTGTGCTGAATTTACAAACGTTTGTCCCAGTTATACCCCCCCCACGCCGCTTTGGCGCCGCATTTGGGGTGTGTAACAGATCCAACGCAACAGGTCGTGTGACGGGTAGTGCAATGGATCGTTTGACTGAAATGGAAGCCTTCGCGACGGTCGTGGACCAGGGCGGTTTTACGGACGCCGCGCGCAAGATGGGCATCTCGAAATCCGCGGTGTCCAAGCACGTCTCGTCGCTGGAAGCGCGCCTTGGAGCCCGGCTGCTGAACCGCACCACGCGCCGCGTCAGCCCCACCGAGATCGGCCTGGTCTACTATGACCGCGCCCGGCGCGTGCTGAACGACGCGGGCGAGGCCGACAGCATCGTCACCGCCATGCAATCCGCCCCCTCGGGTGTGCTGCGCATGTCGGTCGCCACGGATTTCGGCGTCAGCCTGCTGTCGCCGGTGCTGGACGAATTCCTGATGGAGTTCCCGGACATCAGCGTCAACATGGTGCTGAAGAACCGCTATGTCGAACTGATCTCGGAAGGGTTCGACATGTCGATCCGCGTGGGCGAGATGGAGGACAGCTCGCTCAGGGCGCGCAAGATCACCGAAACGTCGCAACGCCTGATCGCCGCGCCGCGCTATTTCCAGGCGCATGGCCGGCCCGAGCGGATCGACGATCTGAACGACCACCGCCTGCTGCATTATTCCAACCAGGCCAGCGCCAACGTCTGGAAGATCACCGCGCCCTCGGGCGAGGTGCGCCAGGTGCGCGGCACGGGCTGGTTGACGGTGAACGATGGCCAGTCGCTGCTGAACGCCGCGGTCAAGGGCCTGGGCATCGCCTATCTGCCGAGCTTCCTGTATCACGACGCGCTGGCCCAGGGCCTGGTCGAGGACGTGATCCCCGATCTGCCGCAGACCACGCTGGGGATCTATGCGGTCTATCCGCCGGGCCGTTTCACCCAGCCCAAGGTGCGGGCCTTCATCGACTTCCTGGTCGAACGCTTTGCCGACAAGGGGCCTGACCTCTGGTGAGTTTCCTGCCCGGTCGTTTCCCTCCGACCGGATGCCGTTGACTGGCCGGCCCTGGTGGCCGGCCATTTTTCATTCCGCGCGTTATTTCTTGCCAACCTTCGAGGTGTCGGCCCCCTTGCCGCCCCCCGCCGCGGCCTCTTTTTCCGCGATGATGCGCGCCTCGGTGGCCTTGTCCGGCGACTTGGGGGCGCCCTTGCCCGCGTCCTTGCCCATACCTTTTTCCATAATTCCCTCCTTGAAACATGACGCCCGGGTCAATCCGGGCCTGGACAGCGTGACAAGAAAGCGGTCGTGGGTCAAAACGTATCTGCGCCGAGGCCCTCAACCGGCGGTCAGCACGGCCTCCCACGCGGCCTGCATATCCGCCGGGTCGAAGCGATCCGCCAGGCCCACGGCGACGGCGCGACCCTGGCCCTTTGGCGGATCGACGGGGCGCCGGCTGGCGTGCAGCCCGGCGCGGTGAAAGGCGCTCCAGCCGCCATCGCGCGTCTGCACCAGCCCTTTCAGGCGGTAAAGCCCGGGGATATCGGCCCCCAGCAGGCGGTCCAGCGCGGCGCCGTCGGCGCTGGCCGGGCCGGTCCAGACCCAGCCGCGATATTCGGCCCCGTGATCGTGCCCATGCCCGTGCGCATGAGGGTCGGCGCGTTTCAGCCGGCGCGGCAAGGGATCGAGCAGCAGTTCGGACGGCACCCGGCCATGATCGGCGACCATGCGCTGGGCCTCGGGCGCGAGGTCCGCCACCACCGCGCGCAGACGCGACAACGCGCCCGGGGGCGCGATGTCGGACTTGGTGATCAGCACCAGCCCGGCGGTGGCCAACTGGTTGCGCAGCGTGTCCGCCAGATAGGCGTCAGCCATCGCCGTTTCGAAATTCACCGCGTCCACCACGACGACCACGCCGTGCAGGTCCATCTCGGGTTCGGCCAGGGCGATCTGGCCCACCGTGAACGGATCGGCCACGCCCGAGGTTTCGATCACCAGGTGTTCGGGGCGGGGTGACATCCGCAGGATGCGGTCGATGGCACGGTAGAAATCGTTGCCGACGGTGCAGCACATGCAGCCGTTCGACAGCGCGACCGTGTCGCCCGAGCGGTTGTCGATCAGGTCCGCGTCCAGCGCGATCTCGCCAAAGTCGTTGACCAGGACGCAGATCCGGCGGCCGTGCTGGTCCGCCAGGATGTGGTTCAGCACCGTGGTCTTGCCCGCGCCCAGATAGCCCGAGATCAGCGTGACGGGTATCGGGGTCATTTGACGAACACGCGGCCGCCCTGCACGGTGCCCAGGACGGGAATGTCGCGCAGATCCTCGGGGGCGCGGGTCAGGGGGTCGTCGCCCAGCACCGCGAAATCCGCGCATTTTCCGGGCGTGATCGAGCCGATGTCACGGTCCAGTTTCAGCGAGCGCGCCGCGCCCAGGGTGATCGCGTGCAGGGCCTCCATCACCGAAATGCGCTGGTTTGCCCCCAGCACCCGGCCCCGGGGCGTGATCCGGTTCACCGCGCACCAGGCGACGTGCAGCGGGCCCAGCGGCGTGACCGGGCTGTCCGAATGGATCGCCAGCGTCACCCCGTTGTCCAGCGCCGATCGGCAGGCATTCATGCGCGCCGCGCGATCGGGACCGACGGTAAAGTCGCAATGCGCATCGCCGTAATACCACAGGTGATTGGCAAAAAGGTTCACGCACACCCCCAGCCGCGCGGCGCGGTGGAACTGGTCTTCGCCCGCCATCTGGCAATGTTGCAGCGTGTGGCGCGAATCGCCGGTGGGATGCGCCCACATGGCCTCTTCGATGGCGTCCAGCACGAAACCGCTGGCCTCGTCGCCGTTGGTGTGCAGTTGCATGTTCAACCCGGCGGCATGCAGCGCGGCGATCAGCGTCTTCAGGCGCGCGGGTTCCAGGTTCCAGATCCCGTTGGGCTGCCCGCCCAGATAACCCGGCCAGTTCATGCGGGCCGTGAAGCCCTGGATCGAACCGTCGGTCATGACCTTGCAGATGCCCATGCGCAGCATGTCGGTGGACCGGGCGCGCACCGCCAGCGCCTTGGCGACGGCGGCCTGGGGGTCCATGCCGATGACCCCCAGCGCGGGCACCAGCCGCAAGGGGTAGTCGGCGCGCGCGGTGACCGCGAGCAGGGTCTCCAGCTCGTCGTCCTCGAGCTCGGCGTAGAGATCGGTCGCGGTGGTCACGCCGGTCTGCACGGCGGCCTTTCCGAATTGCACGATGGCGTGCTCGCCGCGCGACAGGTCCTGAAGTCCGATGTTCAGCCGACGCATCAGCGGGAACATCGCGGCCATTTCCTGCAATTCTCCCATCAGCGTGCCGTCGGGCAGGCGCGGCACGCCCTCGGCGTTGGTGTCGGGGCCATAGCCGGCCAGTTCCAGCGCGGCCGAGTTCGCCGTCATCAGGTGAAAGCTTTGATGGATCACGGCAATCGGGCGCTCGGTCGAGGCGCGGTCCAGGTGCCGGCGGTTCAGGCGATCGCCCTCGAAGAACAGCGGATCAAAGCCCCAGCAGACCAGAGGGGCCCCTTCCGGCAGGGATTCGATCGCGCGTTTCATCCGTTCGATCATATCGTCCACGGTGCTTACGCCGGGCCAGAGCGTGCCGTCCGGGTCCACGCGATCCACGTTGCCGCAATAGAGATAGTCCCAAAGCGCGCCGGTCATCATGTGGCTGTGGGCCTCGACGAAACCGGGCAGCAGCACGGCGTCGCGGAACCGGTCGTCGTGGCGCACCGCGCCCCAGGGCGCCGCGATCTCGGGGCCGCCGACACCCAGAATGCGCCCGTCCCGGACCAGAACATGCGTGGCATGGGGTTGAGTCGGTTCCATCGTGAGGATACGGCGGGCGGAATAGAGGACGGTGTCGGCCATGGGATTTCCTTGTCGGATCGGGTAGGGTGCCACGAAGAATTTCCGGGTTGCGGTTTTTTCGGGCAACCCGTCCACGCGCGCAAATCAACGTATCGACTGACGCCAAGCATGCCGCAGTGCTGCACAGACTCTAGTGCCAGATTTCGGAAAACATAGAGCCAATTCGAGATAATCCTTGATCGCTGTCGGGAGGCTTCCATACTCGGCGCTGAAAAAAAAACCGGGGGTCATCCCCGAATGCCAACTGGGAGAAATGACAATGCGGCTGACGCGTAGAACGTTCTTCGGGGCTTCGGCCTCGCTCATGGCCCTGGGCCTTGGTCCGGTATCGGCCCAGGCACGCCGGGGCGGCGAGCTGGTAATCGTCAGCGGCGAGAACCCGCGGCACCTGAACCCGGCGGTGCAGTCGGGCGTGGCAACGGCGGTGCCGGGCACGCAGATCTTCGCCTCGCCCCTGCGCGTTGACGAGAACTGGGACCTGCATCCCTATCTCGCGCAAAGCTGGGAATGGGCCGACGACGGTCTCAGCCTGACGCTGAACCTGGTTCCGGGCGTGCTTTTCCACGACGGCACGCCGGTCACCTCCGAGGACGTCGCGTTCTCGATCATGACGATCAAGCAGTATCACCCGTTCCAGACCATGTTCGGCCCGGTTGACAGGGTCGAGACCCCGGACGCCAACACCGCGATCATCCGCCTGTCGCAGACCCACCCGGCGCTGTTGCTGGCGCTGACCGGCGCGCTGTGCCCGATCCTTCCCAAGCACGTCTATGGCGACGGTCAGGACATCCCGTCGCACCCGGCGAACACCGCGCCGGTGGGTTGCGGCCCGTTCAAGCTGGTCGAATACGTCGCCGGGCAGCAGATCACCCTGGTGCGCAACGACGACTTCTTCCTCGAGGGCAAGCCCTATCTCGACCGGATCACCATCCGCATCGTGCCCGACGCGGCTTCGGTCTCCCTGTCGCTGGAATCGGGCGAGGCCGATGCCGGCATCATCACCGATGCGACCGCGATCAACCGGCTGGGCAGCACCGACGGCCTGGTCGTCACGCCGCGCGGCTTCGAGGGGATCGGCCCGATCCAGTGGGTGGCGTTCAACACCCGCGTCGCGCCGTTGGACGATGCGCGCGTGCGCCAGGCCATCGCGTATTCCATGGACCGCGACTTCATCCTGAACGCGCTGATGCGTGGCGTTGCCTCCAGCCAGAAAGGCCCGATCATCGAATCGAGCCCGTTCTTCAACCCCGACATGCCCAGCTATAACATCGACCTGGACCGCGCGAATGCGCTGCTGGACGAGGCCGGGCATCCGCGCGGCGCCGACGGCACGCGCTTCAGCCTGACGATGGAGACGATCCCCGGCCGTGATTCGGCGCTGGGCAACGTGCCGGAATACCTGCGCTCGCAACTGCGCGAGGTCGGGATCGATCTGGAATTGCGGGCCTCGCCCGACTTCCCGACCTGGGCGGGCCGTCTGGCCTCGGGCGAATTCCAGATGTCGATGGACATCGTGTTCAACTGGGGCGATCCGGTGATCGGCGTGCACCGCACCTATCTCAGCACCAACATTCGCCCGGTCATCTGGTCGAACACCCAGGGCTATGCCAACCCCGAGGTGGACCGCCTGCTGAACGAGGCCGCGCGCGAGCTGGACACCGACCGCCGCCGCGACCTGTATTTCCAGTTCCAGGACATCGTCGGCAACGACCTGCCGGTCTACTGGGTGAACGCGCTGCCCTATCACCACGTCTATGACAGCCGCATCGACCTGCCGCTGTCGATCTGGGGCATGATGCAGGCCATGGACGAGGTTTACTGGACCGAAGACCGCTGAGCGCGACGCGATCTCTTCTCTCCTCGCCTGACGGCGGGGAGAGCCCGCACTTGAATCTGACCTGAAAGGCCGCGGATGGGATTCTCCAGCTACATTCTGCGCCGGTTGTTCTATGGCCTCATCCTGATGCTTGGGGTCGTGGTTCTGAATTTCTTCCTGATCCACGCCGCACCCGGCGATGCGGCCGAGGTCATCGCCGGCGAGATGGGCGGCACAACCGAGGAAATGATGGCGCAGATCCGGGCCCATTACGGGCTGGATCAACCGCTCTTGTGGCAGCTCTGGCTGTATCTCAAGCAGATCGCGATGCTGGATCTGGGCACCTCGTATCATTTCAACCGGCCCGTCACCGAACTGATCGCGCAACGCATCTGGCCGACGGTGCTGCTGGCAATGACGGCGCAACTGGTGGCCATGCTGATCGGCGTGGTCATGGGGGTGCTGGCCTCGCGCAAGCCGCAGGGCGTGTTCTCGGGGTTCGTGTCGGTCTTTTCGACCGTCGGCTATGCCGCGCCGGTGTTCTGGACCGGGCTGATGATGGTGATCCTTTTCGCGGCGACGATCCCGATCTTTCCCGTCGAGGGGATGGTCAGCGCGCGGTTCCGCGGGTCGGGCCTGGCCTATGCGCTGAACGTCGCCCACCACCTGGTGCTGCCCGCGACGACGCTGGGCATCCTGTTCCTGGCGCAATACGCCCGCCTGTCGCGCACCGCCATGATCGAGGTCCTGGGCGCCGACTATGTCCGCACCGCGCGCGCCAAGGGGCTGGGCGAGGGCAAGGTCACCTTCCGCCACGCGCTGCGCAACGCGGTGCTGCCGATCCTGACCGTCGCGGGCCTGCAATTCGGCAACCTGATCTCGGGCGCGCTGCTGGTCGAGACGGTGTTCAACTGGCCCGGCATGGGGCGGCTGGCCTTCGATTCGGTGCTCAGGCGCGACTATCCGACGCTGCTGGGCGTGCTGTTCTGTGCCTCGGCGGTGGTGGTGATCGCCAACCTGCTGACCGATATCAGCTATCGCTTTGCCGACCCCCGTATCCGCACCGGAGGGCGTTGATCCCATGACCGACACCACCGTCCCAAAGATCGAGGCCGTCAGCCCCCTGCGCGAGGCCTGGCAGCAGTTCCTGCGCAACAAGCCGGCGGTCGCCGGGCTGGTGCTGCTGATCGCCATCGTGCTGTTCGTGCTGTATGGCCGCTATCTGGTCGATGCCGATCCCTACCGCATTGTCTGGGCGCCGCTCAGCGCACCCGGCGCGAACGAAGCGGTGCCGCTGGGCACCGATTTCCTGGGTCGTGACATGCTGATCCTGCTGCTGAAAGGCGGCGCGCCAACCATGGCGGTGGGCCTGTCGGCGGCGCTGCTGACGGTCATCATCGGCATCAGCGTGGGCGCGCTGGCCGGGTATTTCGGCGGCTGGATCGACGATTTGCTGATGCGCTTCACCGAATTCTTCCAGGTGCTGCCCGCGCTGTTGTTCGCGATGGTGCTGGTGACGCTGTTCTCGCCCTCGCTGGTGACGATTTCGTTTGCGATCGGCATCGTGTCCTGGCCGGCGACGGCGCGGCTGACCCGGGCCGAGTTCCTGCGCATCCGCGAGCTGGAATACGTCACCGCCGCCCGCTCGATCGGTGCCGGCAACCAGCGCATCATCTGGAAGGTGATCCTGCCCAACGCGCTGCCGCCGCTGATCGTCTCGGCCGCGCTGACCGTGGGCGTGGCCATCCTGTTCGAGGCCGGCCTGTCATTCCTGGGGCTGGGCGATCCCAACACCATCAGCTGGGGTCTGATGATCGGCCAGAACCGGGCGTTCCTGCTCGAGGCCTGGTGGCCCGTCGCCATCCCCGGGATCGCGATCTTCCTGACGGTCTTTGCCGTGTCGCTGGTGGGCGACGGCCTCAACGATGCCTTCAATCCGAAGCTGAGGTCCCGATGACCCCATTGATGAGCCTTCAGGACCTGCGGGTCGAATTCGACACCCGTCATGGCCGCGTCACCGCATTGAGCAGCGTCAGCCTGGACGTGAGGCCGGGCGAGACGCTGGGCATCGTCGGCGAATCGGGGTGCGGAAAGTCGATCACCGCACTGGCGATGATGGGTCTGATCCCCAATCCGCCCGGCCACCTGACCCAGGGCACCATCACCTTCGACGGCGAGGACATCACCCGCGCCGCGCCGCGCCGGATGCGGCAACTCAGGGGCGGTGAGATCGCGATGATCTTCCAGGAGCCGATGACCTCGTTGAACCCGGTGTTCACGGTCGGCGACCAGATCGCCGAGGCGATCTTGCTGCATCAGGACATGTCCCGGGCCGAGGCCGACAGGCAGGTCGTCGAACTGCTGGAAACCGTCGGTATTCCCGAACCCGCCGCACGGGCCAAGTCGTATCCGCACCAATTGTCGGGGGGGATGCGCCAGCGGGTGATGATCGCCATGGCGATTTCCTGCCGGCCGAAGCTGCTGATCGCGGATGAACCGACGACCGCGCTGGATGTGACCGTTCAGGCGCAGATCTTCGACCTGATGCGCGACATTCAGCAGAAATTCGGCGTGGCGATCGTGCTGATTACCCATGACATGGGCGCCATCGCCGAAATGACCGACCGCGTCGTGGTGATGTATGCCGGGCGGGTGATCGAACAGGGGCTGTCCGACCAGATCCTGGACAATCCGCTGCACCCCTATACGCGCGGCCTGATCGGCTGCATTCCGGTGCTGGGGCGCGAGGCGGCCTCGACCGAGCGCCTGCCGCCCCTGGCCGAGATCCCCGGAGTCGTGCCGCCCCTGCACCTGCTGGGCGATGGCTGCGCCTTCGCCGACCGCTGCGCGCTGGCCGACGCGCATTGCCGCGCCGAACGTCCGCTGCTGCACGACCAGGGCCATGGCCACCCCGTCGCCTGTCACCACGCGGGAGTTCCGGCATGAACCAGCCCCTTCTTTCGGCCCGTGATCTGTCGGTCAACTTCGAGATCGGCCGCAAGGGCCTGTTTGGCAAACCGCGCCTGTTGCGGGCGGTCCGTGGCGTGGATTTCGACCTGATGCCCGGCCGCACCCTGGGCCTGGTGGGCGAGTCGGGGTCCGGCAAGACCACCACGGCGATGGCGGCGATCCGCCTGACGCCGCCCACCGGCGGGTCGGTCACCTTTGACGGAGACGACCTGCTGACCCTGCCACCCGAGGCGATGCGCGCCCACCGGCGGCATTTGCAGGTGATCTTTCAAGATCCCTATTCCTCGCTCAATCCGCGCGACAGGGTGGGTGCCATCGTGCGCGAACCCCTGGATCTGATGGACGTCGGTGATCCGGCAGGGCGCGACGAGCGCGTGCGCGAATTGTTCCGTCTGGTCGGCCTCAGGCCCGACCAGATGACGCTGTTCCCGCACCAGTTCTCGGGTGGGCAGCGGCAGCGGATCTCGATCGCGCGGGCCCTGGCGACGAACCCCCGGCTCATCGTTTGCGACGAACCCGTCAGCGCGCTGGACGTGGCGATCCAGGCGCAGATCCTCAACCTGCTGCGCCGGTTGCAGGACGAATTCGGGCTGAGCTACCTGTTCATTTCGCACGACCTGGGCGTCGTGCAGTTCATCTGCGACGACATCGCGGTCATGTATCTGGGCGAGATCGTGGAATACGCCGATCGACCGACGCTGTTTGCCCAGCCGCGCCATCCCTACACCGCGGTGCTGCTCGATGCCGCGCCGTCGCTTGCGCGGCGCAAGTCGGCCGGGTATCGCCGCGCCGGCATGGTCAAGGGCGACCTGCCGTCACCGATGAACCTGCCCCGGGGCTGCGCCTTTGCCTCGCGCTGTCCGAACGCGCAGGCCCTGTGCCGCGACGAGGCGCCGGTGCTGCGCGCCCTGGGCGACAGCCGCGTCGCCTGCCATTTCCCGCTGAGCTGACACGAAAAGACCCGGCGTTGCCCGCCGGGTCTGAAGATTGGAAATGGCCCCGGGGATTACTTGCTTCCCCCTTTCGCCGGCGTGCCCTTCACGGGTGCCGCGCCCTTGGCGGGTGCCCCCTTGGCCGGAGCACCCTTTGCCGGTGCCCCCTTGGCCCCAGCCTTGCCGTCGCCTTTTGCTGCCATGTCCGCGTCCTCCTGATGCGGGTCCACCGTGCCCTGCGGGGAAATCCCGCACGGGGACGGCTTGCCGGGATGCGCAATCCCGGCCCTTTGACGATACACCCGGCCCGGATTCTGGCAACAGAAACAGTTGTGTGATCGGTGCGATTCCGCCGGCCACGGGGGGCCGGCGGGGATCGTGGTGCAAGGGTGGAAAGGGGCGCTTGCGGGCGGCCAGGCCGCCCGCAGCCGCGCCCCGGAATGTCAGCCGAGGATCTCGGTCAGGGCGCCGTCGATCGCATCGGTGATCTGGTCGATCTGATCCGCGCTGACCACCAGCGCCGGGCTCAGGCACAGGGTGTTGTTGAACCCGGGCAGCGAGCGGTTGGTCATGCCGATCTGCACGCCGCGCTTCATCACCGCGCCAGTGATCGCCGCGACCAGCTTTTCGTCCAGCGGTTCCCGGGTCGCGCGATCCTTGACCAGCTCGGCGCCGCAAAACAGCCCGCGCCCGCGCACGTCGCCGATGACCGCGTGCTTTTCCATCAGCGCATGCAGGTTGCCGATCAGCCGGTCGCCCATCGCCAGCGTGTTCGCCAGCAGGCTTTCGTCCTCGATGATGCGCATGTTCTCGATCGCCGCCGCCGGCCCCGAGGTGCAGCCGCCAAAGGTCGAGATGTCGCGGAAATAGCCCAGCGGGTCGGCGGTGTTGTCCTTGAACATGTCGAACACGGCCTCGGTCGTGACCGTGCAGGAAATCGCCGCATAGCCCGAGGCGACACCCTTGGCCATCGTCACGATGTCGGGTTGGATGCCATAGTTCTGATAGCCGAACCAGGTGCCCGTCCGGCCGACACCGCAGACCACCTCGTCGATGATCAGCAGGACGCCGTATTTCCTGCAGATCTCCTGCACGCGCGGCCAGTAGCCTTCGGGGGGCGTAATGACGCCGCCGCCCGCCGTGACGGGTTCCAGGATGATCGCGCCGACCGTGTCGGCGCCCTCGCGCAGGATCACCTCTTCGATCGCATTCGCCGCGCGCAGGCCATAATCGGCCACGTCGCCCCACTGGCTGCGGTATTCCAGGCAGTGCGGCACCGGAACGAAGCCGTCGGGGAACGGACCATACTGCATCTTGCGCTCATCCTGCCCGCCCGAGGCAAGGCACGCGATCGTCGTGCCGTGATAGTCGCGCTCGCGATACAGGATCTTCCACTTCTTGCCGCCATGCTGACGATGCGCGATCTGGCGCACCATCTTGTAGGCCTTCTCGTTCGCTTCCGAACCCGAGTTGGAATAATACACCCGGCTCATGCCCGGCATCTTGTCGATCAGCATCTTGGCAAAGATCGCGCCCGGAATCGACCCGGCCGAGCCGGCGAAATAGTTCATCTTGACCAGTTGGTCGCGCACCGCGTTGGCGATGCTCTCGCGGCCGTAGCCGACATTGACGGTCCAGACCCCGCCCGAGACCGCGTCCAGCGTCTCTTTTCCGCTGGCGTCCCAGACGCGCAGGCCCTTGCCCTCGACGATGACCCGCGGGTCCACGGTCTCAAAGGGTTTGTGCTGCGTCAGATGGTGCCAGACATGCGTGCGGTCGGCCTCGACCACGGCGCCGATATCGTTGAACGTCGCGGTATCCATCGCGCGAATCTCTCCCTGAAGTGCCGCGCGTGACGGCGGCGTGACGTGACCCCCGATCATCTGCCCTCGCACGGCTTGCGGATAGGGCCAGTTCCGGCCTATTCATAGACCCAGAGGTCGCCATCGGCGGCCACTTGCCCAAGGATTTCCGCAATGATTTCGGTCGAATGCTTCCTGCTCGATCCCAACCGGCCCGGAACCTTGCAGAACCGCATCCGCCAGATGGTGGCCGAAGGCATCCTGGCAGGGCGTCTCAGGCCGGGGGAACGGATGCCGTCGAGCCGCCGCCTGGCCGAACATCTGGGCGTCAGCCGCATCACGGTGACGCTGGCCTATACCGATCTGGTGGCCGATGATTATCTGCGCGCGCAGGGGCGTTCGGGCTATTTCGTGTCGGAAAACGCGCCCCAGCCCGGCGATTTCCCCGAGGTCGGCGCACGCGGCACCGATGCCGTGGACTGGACCCGCGCGCTGGGCCATCGACCGGCCAGCGGGCAGTTGAACATGGGCAAGCCCCGCAATTGGCGCGATTTCCGCTATCCCTTTGTCTACGGGCAGGCGGACCCGGCGCTGTTCGATCACGCCAACTGGCGCGGCTGCATGATCCAGGCGCTGGGGCAAAAGGACTTTGCCCGCATGACCGACGACCAGTTCGAACAGGACGACCCGGGGCTGTTGGAATACATCGCCCGCCACACGCTGCCCCGGCGGGGAATCCTGGCGCGCGGTGACGAGATTCTGGTGACGCTGGGGGCGCAGAACGCACTGTGGCTGACGGCGCAACTGCTGCTGAACCAGCGCCGCAGCGCCGGGATCGAGGACCCGGGCTATCCCGGGTTGCGTGAGATCCTGAACCAGACCCGATGCCGCGTGCAGGGGCTTGCGGTCGGTCCGCGCGGCCTGGACCCGGCGGCGTTGCCGGCCGGTCTGGACGTGCTGTTCTGCACCCCCTCGCACCACTGTCCCACCGGGGCGACGATGCCGCTGGACGCCCGGCACGCGCTGCTCAAGGTCGCCAACGACCGCGGGATGCTGGTCATCGAGGACGACTACGAGTTCGAGATCAGCCCCGACCGCGCGCCCCTGCCGGCGCTGAAGTCGCTGGATCGCGAAGGGCGCGTCATCCACATCGGCAGCTTCTCGAAGTCGCTGTTTCCGGGGTTGCGGCTGGGCTTTCTGGTCGGTCCCGCGCCCTTCATCCGCGAGGCGCGGGCATTGCGGGCCACCGTGCTGCGCCACCCGCCGGGCCTGTTGCAGCGCGCCGCGGCGCATTTCCTGTCGATGGGGCATTACGACGCGATGCTCAGGCGCCTGACGCGTGCCTTTGCAACGCGGCGCGCGGTCATGCTGAAGGCCGCCGAGGAAAACGGCCTGACCATCGCCGGCGCCATCGAGGACGGGGGGTCCAGCCTGTGGATGCGGGCGCCAAAGGGCGTGAACGTGGCCGAACTGGCGCATCAGCTCAAGGATCGCAGCGTCCTGATCGAGCCGGGCACCCCCTTTTTCAGCACAGCGCGCGAGGGCGAGAGCTTCTATCGCATCGCCTATTCCTCGATCACCTCGGACCGTATTCCCGAGGGAATCCAGCGAATCGCCCGGGTGCAGGCGACGCTGGCCCGCTGACCCGTCGATCTGGCGCTAAGTTTCTGTCCCGGCTGGCCCTAAACTTTCGCCAGCCGATCGCCCAATCTGGCAACAGACCGTGCGGCCCGCATTTCGGGCCGCGCCCGATTCCCAAGGACCCAACTCGATGAAAATGACCACCGAAGAAGCCTTCGTCAAAGTTCTCCAGCGCCATGGGATCGAACATGCGTTCGGCATCATCGGTTCGGCCTTCATGCCGATTTCCGACCTGTTCCCCAAGGCCGGCATCACCTTTTGGGACTGCGCGCACGAGGGGTCGGGCGGGATGATGGCCGACGGCTACACCCGGGCCTCGGGCAAGATGTCGATGATGATCGCCCAGAACGGACCCGGCATCACCAATTTCGTCACCGCGGTAAAGACCGCCTACTGGAACCACACGCCGCTGCTGTTGGTCACGCCGCAGGCCGCGAACAAGACCATCGGCCAGGGCGGGTTCCAGGAGGTCGAACAGATGGCGCTGTTCAAGGACATGGTCGCCTATCAGGAAGAGGTCCGCGACCCCTCGCGCATCGCCGAGGTGCTGAACCGCGTGATCGTCAACGCGCACCGCCGGTCGGCGCCGGCGCAGATCAACGTGCCGCGCGACGTCTGGACCCAGGTGATCGACATCGCCCTGCCGGCCGTGGTCGAATTCGAACGCCCCGGCGGCGGGGCGGGCGCGGTGGCCGAGGCGGCGGCGCTGCTGAGCGCGGCGAAGTTCCCGGTGATTCTGAACGGTGCCGGCGTGGTGCTGGGGGGCGCGATCCCGGCCACCATGGCGCTGGCCGAGCGGCTGGATGCGCCCGTTTGCGTGGGCTACCAGCACAACGACGCCTTTCCCGGCTCGCACCCGCTGTTCGCCGGGCCCCTGGGCTACAACGGCAGCAAGGCGGGGATGGAACTGATCGCCAAGGCCGACGTGGTTCTGTGCCTGGGCACGCGGCTCAACCCGTTCTCGACCTTGCCGGGCTATGGCATCGACTACTGGCCCAAGGACGCCAGGATCATCCAGGTCGATATCAACCCCGACCGCATCGGCCTGACCAAGACCGTCTCGGTCGGCATCGTCGGAGACGCCAGGCAGGTCGCCGAGGGGATCCTGGCGCAACTGGACGAACACGCGGGCGACGCGGGTCGGGCCGAGCGCAAGGCCGAGATTGCGCAACGGAAATCCGCCTGGGCGCAGCAACTGGCGTCGATGGACCACGAGGACGACGATCCCGGCACCAGCTGGAACCAGCGGGCGCGCGATGCGAAACCGGACTGGATGAGCCCGCGCATGGCCTGGCGCGCGATCCAGTCGGCGCTGCCGCGAGAGGCGATCATCAGCTCGGACATCGGCAACAACTGCGCCATCGGCAACGCCTATCCCAGCTTCGAGGCGGGGCGGAAATACCTGGCGCCGGGTCTGTTCGGCCCCTGCGGCTATGGCCTGCCGTCGATCGTCGGCGCCAAGATCGGCTGCCCGGACGTGCCGGTCGTCGGTTTCTCGGGTGACGGGGCCTTTGGCATCGCGGTGACGGAACTGACCGCCATCGGCCGCGCCGAATGGCCGGCGATCACGATGGTGGTGTTCCGCAACTATCAGTGGGGCGCGGAAAAGCGCAACTCGACGTTGTGGTATGACGACAACTTTGTCGGCACCGAGCTGGACACCGGCGTGACCTATGCGGGGATCGCGCGCGCCTGCGGGCTGCAAGGCGTCCAGGCCAAGACGATGGACGAACTGACCGCCGCCCTGAACCAGGCGATCGAGGACCAGATGAAGCACGGCAAGACCACGCTCATCGAGGCGCTCATCAACCAGGAACTGGGCGAGCCCTTCCGCCGGGATGCGATGAAGAAGCCGGTGGTCGTGGCGGGTATCGACGCCGCCGACATGCGGCCGCAGCGGGGATGACACTCCCGTTCGGGCTGAGCCCCGAGGCCGCCGCCTTCATGGCGGCGGTCATCTTTGTCGCCGCCTTCGTGCGGGGGTATTCGGGGTTCGGCTATCCCGTGCTGGTGATCGCCGCCGGCGCGCTGGTGATGAACCCGCTGGTGTTGCTGCCGGTGGCGCTGATCGGCGACCTGCTGCTTTGCATCCAGCATTGGCGCGCGGCCCGGCCGCATGTGCATTGGCCGACCGTGCGGCGGCTGGTGATCGGCGCGGCCATCGGCATGGTGCCCGCGCTTTGGGCGCTGGGGCGGGTGGACGAACAGACGGCGCGGGTGGTGATCGGCATCGCGGTGATGCTGGCCGGGCTGGTGATGCTGAGCGGCTGGACGCTGCCTGGCCGGGTCGGGCCCTCGGCCACGCTGGGCATGGGCATCGTGTCGGGGCTGGTCTCGCCCGCCGGGGTGGCGGGGCCGCCGGTCGTGGCGCTGGCCGCGGCGCTGGGCCTGGCGCCGCTGGCCTTCCGGGCGACGCTTCTGGGATATTTCATCGCGCTGGACATCATGACCTTTGGCCAGTTCTGGCTGGCGGGACGGGTCGCGTGGGATGTGCTGTGGGCGGCGCTGCTGTCGGCGCCCCTGGTCGTGGTCGGCAGTTGGTGGGGCGCGCGCGGCGTGCACCGCGCCAATCCGCTGACCTTTCGGCGCATCACCATCGGCGTGATGATCGCGATGGCGGCGCTGGGTCTGGGGCGGGCGCTGCTATGAGGGGCGCGGTCGCAGCGTGGCACGGCCCAAGGTTCCCCCGGGGCGCTGACCCGCGCGATCAGGCCCCGCGGTCAGGGCCTGTCCACCATGGCAAGGGTCACGGCGGTGGCGGCGACGATATCGTCCACGCTGGCGCCGCGCGACAGGTCGCAGACCGGTTTCGCAAAGCCTTGCAGAAACGGGCCCACCGCCTGCGCGCCGCCCAGTTCTTGCATCAGCTTGTAGGCGATGTTGCCCGCATTCAGGTCGGGGAAGATCAGCGTGTTCGCGGCAGGCGCGTCGTATCCTTTCGCCTGTGCGATGGCGGCATTGAGGGCCGCGTCGGCTTGCACAGGGCCGGGGAACCCCGCGTCGGCGGCGGCGGCGCGCACGCGGTCCACCGAGGGGCCGGAACCGGACGAGCCGGTCGAATAGCTGAGCATCGCCACCCGGGCCTCGCCCAGCAGCGCCCGCGCCGAGGCCGCCGAGGCGCGCGCGATGTCGGCCAGTTGCGCCGCGTCGGGATCGGTGTTGACCGCGCAATCGGCAAACACCAGGTCGCGTCCGTCGGGCATCAGCATCAGGAAAAAGCTGGACGGTGTCCGCACGCCCTGGGCCATGCCAACGGCCAGGGCCGCGGCCTCGATCACGCGGCGGGTGGCGTTGGCGGCGCCGGCGACCATGGCGTCGGCCTCGCCCGCGGCGACCATCGCGGCGGCGCGGATCAGCGGCTTTTCAAGCATCCTCAGCGCCAGCGCGGGTTTCAGACCCGGGCGGTTGGCCAGCAGGTGATCGACATAGGCCTCGACCGGGCGTGCCTCGGCCAGGGCGACCGGACGGGCCAGCCCCTCGGCCAGCAGGCGCCGGGTGGCTTCGGCGACCCGGGGGTCCTCGTGTTCGGGCAGGATCACCCGCGCCTTGCGGGCTTTCGCCGTGGCGATGGCCTGTTCCAGAACCCTCATCTTTCCCTCCGTCACCGATCAACCGGGAGACTGCCGATATGACCGACACCGTCAAGATCAACCGCGGCCTGAAGGGCGTTTATTTCGAACGCTCGGGCATTTCCGATATCGACGGCCGCGCCGGGATGCTGACCTATCGCGGCTATTCGATCCACGACCTGGCGACCCGCGCCACCTTCGAGGAGGTCTGCTACCTGCTGGTCCATGGCGAGCTGCCGGACGCCGTCCAACTCGCCGGTTTCGATGCCGCGCTGAAGGCCGGGCGGCAGTTGCCGGGCGCCGTGCACGACATCATCCGCGCCTGCGCCGAGGGGCATCCGATGGATGTGCTGCGCACGGCGGTGTCGGCGCTGGCCGCGCTCGAGCCCGACAGTCAGGACGCCAGCGAGGCGGGCTTTGTCCGCAACGGCATCCGTCTGACGGCCCAGGTGCCGATGATCGTCGCCGCGCACGAGGCGATCCGCAATGGCCGTGCCCCGGTCGAACCCGATCAGAGCCTGAGCCACGCCGCGAACTGGTTGTGGATGTTGAAGGGCGAAAAGCCCAGCGCCGACGCCGCGCGGCTGGCGGATGTGGACTTCATCCTGCACGCCGAGCACGGCTCGAACGCGTCGTCCTTTGCCGCGCGCGTCACCGTGGGGACCGAGGCCAATCTTCATGGCGCCATGGTCAGCGCCCTGTCCACGCTGGCCGGTCCCGCCCATGGCGGCGCGGCCGAGGACGTGATGAAGATGGTCCACGAGATCGGCAGCCCCGACAAGGCCGCCGCCTATGTCGCCGCCAAGCGCGCCGCTAAGGAAGCGGTCACAGGGTTCGGCCACCGCGTCTATCGCGCCGAGGACCCGCGCGCGCGCCACATGCGCGAGGGCGTGCGCAAGCTGGGCGAGGAGATGGGCGAACCCGGCTGGTATGAAATCCTGCAAGCCGTGGTCGAGGCGATGAAGCCCTACGCGCGCCACGGGCTCAACGTGAACGTCGATTTCTACTCGGGCGTGATCTATCAGTTGCACGGCATTCCGATGGACCTGTATGTGCCGATCTTTGCCATTGGCCGAATGCCGGGCTGGCTGGCGCAATGTCTGGAACAGCGGCGCGGCAACATCCTGATCCGCCCGCTGACGCTGTATGACGGCGCCGCGCCACGCGACTGGGTGGCGCTGGCGGACCGCTGAGGTTCGTCAGGTCACGCGCAGATAGCCGGTGAGCCCGGTTTTCTGATGCTCGATGACGTGGCAGTGAAAGGCCCAGTCGCCGGGGTTGTCGGCGACCAGGGCCACATCGATCGTCTCGTATTTCAGCAACAGGGCGGTATCGGTCCAGTTCTGCGGGATGTCGCGCAGGTTCGATGCGAGCGGCAGAAAGGACATGCCGTGCAGGTGGATCGGGTGGTCGTTGGGGCTTTCATTCCTCAGCCGCAGGATATAGGTCCGCCCGCGTTCGAGTGTCGCCAGCGGCCCCGCGCCCGAGGCATCGCCCTGCCAGGACACGCGGTTGATCGACCAGAACGTATAGCCCAGCGACCCGCAATACCCGTCATTCGACGGCGGCCCGCCGGGCGCCCAGCCAAAGACGAACTCGATCACCTCGGGATCGGACAGGTCCGGCGTCGGCAGCGGGTTCGGGGGCAGAGGGCGCAGATCGGCCAGATCGCGACCCAGGTCGCGGCCGGTGGCGCGCAACCGGATCACCGGGCGCAGGCCGCCGGGCTGGTCGTTCAGCACGGCGATTTCCGTTCCCTCGGTCGCGGGCATCCTGAGCGCGATGTCGGCGCGTTGGCCCGGGCCCAGGATCAGCGGCGCCTCGGCGCTGGGCCAGGGCAGGGGGGTGTTCAGCGGGTGGCCGTCAAAGGCGATGATGCGCCCCTCGGCGCCGGGCAGGTGCAGGCGGTAGACACGGGTCGTGTCGGTGGCCACCAGTCGCAGGCGGACCAGGCCGCCGGCGGGCGCGTCCTCGACCGGGTCCCGCTGCCAGTTGGCGGTGTGCACGGTGCCGAAGGTGCCGTCGCGTGCCGCGCCCCGGGGCGTGTAGAAGGCGATGAACTGGCCGTCCTCGCCCAGCCGGAAATCGCGCATGTTCACCGGGATGTCGGCGTCGAATCCGGGGTCGTCGGGTTCCTCGACGATCAGGATGCCGGTCAACCCCAACGCCATCTGCGCCATCGTGTTGCAATGGGGGTGATACCAGTAGGTGCCGGCGTCGGGCGGGGTGAAATCGTAGACGTAGCTGTCACCCTGGCCCATGGGCACCTGCGTCAGATAAGGCACGCCGTCCATTTGCACCGGGATGCGCATCCCGTGCCAATGCATGGTCGTGTAATCGTCGAAGGTGTTGATCACCTCGGCCACGAAGCGTTCGCCCTGCCGCAGGCGAAGCACTGGCGGCGGCGCGTCGGCCGACAGGCTGACCATCCCTTCGGTCACCGCGTTGCCGGTCAGGTCATAGCGCGCACCCTGGATCGTCAGGCGCAACGGCTGGCCGAGGGCGCGCTGTCCCAGGCCGGCGGCGCCCAGGCCGACAGCGGCGCCGGTGGACAGCAGGAAGTGGCGGCGATTCATGGCGGGGGCTCGCATCCGGGATTAGTCGAGTCTTTTTATCAACCAAAGTGGCGCGCCACACCAGCGCCTTTTGCCGCAGTCGGCGACTGCGCGCTCTTGCCTGGGCCAGGCTGCGCGGCTTAAGCAACGAGAGCAAGGGCAGGAGGCACAGGATGGAAACGAGGCAACCGCAACCGCTGAAGGCGGCGGTGTGGATGTGTGGGGCGATCGTCTCGTTCATCCTGATGGCGGTCGCGGGGCGCGCGGTTCAGGTCGATCTCAGCACGTTCGAGCTGATGTTCTGGCGGTCGCTGATCGGGCTGGGCATCGTGTCGGCGCTGATCTGGGTCCGGCACCGGAACTTTGCCCTGATCCGCACCGCCCACCCGGGCCTGCACCTGACGCGCAACGTCTTTCACTTCACCGGCCAGAACCTGTGGTTCTACGGGCTGACGATGATCCCGCTGTCGCAACTGGTGGCGCTGGAATTCACGATGCCGATCTGGGTTCTGCTGCTGGCCCCCATGCTGCTGGGCGAATCCCTGGACCGCACCAAGATCCTGGTCGCGTGCATCGGCTTCGCCGGCGTGCTGATCGTGGCGCAACCGGGGTCGAACGCGCTGAACCTCGGGCATCTGGCGGGGATCCTGGCAGCGATCGGCTTTGCGATGAACCTGATCTACACGCGCAAGATCATGCAGTTCAACACGGTGCTGTGCGTGCTGTTCTGGATGACCTTCAGCCAGGGGGCGATGGCGTTGGTGCTGGGACTGGCGACCGGCTTTCACTGGCCCCCCACGGCGCTGTGGCCCTGGCTGGCGGTGGTCGCGGTCACCGGGCTGACCGCGCATTTCTCGTTGACCACGGCGCTGGGGCTGGCACCCGCGATGCTTGTCGCGCCGATGGAATTCGCGCGCCTGCCGTTGATTGCCCTGGTCGGAGTCTGGCTCTATGCCGAGCCGCTGGATCCGATGGTGTTCCTGGGCGCCGCGCTCATTTTTTCAGCGAATATCTGGAACCTGCGCGCATCTGCGGCAGGGGGTCGCAGAAAGCGTTGATCTGGCAACCAAACCAGGGGGTTCCGGTAAGAAAACCTTACCGATTGCAGGCCGTTCTCAAGCGAAATGGGTTTGCACAGGCCAATCGGTATGCTTTAACCAGACTATCACTGCGTTCGACGACGCAATGAGCACAATAATTCCTGGGAGGAAAAACATGGATCGTCGTTCTTTCCTGCGCGCCTCGACGGTTGGCGGCGCGGCGGCTGCGGCCACGTCGCTGGCGGCGCCGGCCATCGCGCAAGGGCGCACCACCTGCGTGATCGTCTCGACCTGGCCGCGCGGCTTTCCCGGTCTGGGCACCGGGGCCGAGCGTGTCGCGGCGCGGATCACCGAACTGACCGATGGCGCGGTGACCACCGAATACTACGCCGCCGGCGAGCGGGTCGGCGCCTTCGACGCGTTTGACGCGGTCTCGGCGGGCGATGCGCAGGCCTATCACGGCGCCGACTATTACTGGAAGGGCAAGCACCCGGCCTGGTCCTATGTGACCGCCGTGCCCTTTGGCCTGGTGGCGGCCGAACAGAACGCCTTTTTCAAGTATCTGGGCGGGCGCGAGCTGTGGGACGAGCTGGGCGACGAGTTCGGCATCAAGGGCTTCCACGCGGGCAACACCGGCGTGCAGATGGGCGGCTGGTTCAACAAGGAAATGAACTCGCCGGAAGATTTCCGCGGTCTCAGGATGCGTATCCCGGGCATCGGCGGCGACATGATGGCCAATATGGGTGTCTCGGTCGTGTCGCTTCCGGGCGGCCAGATCTATGAGAACCTGGTGTCGGGCGCGATCGACGCGACCGAATGGGTCGGCCCCTGGAACGACTATTTCCTGAACCTCTATCAGGCGGCGCGCTACTACTACTGGCCGGGTGTGCACGAGCCGGGCGCGGCGCTGTCGATGGGCTTCAACAAGTCGTGGCTGACCAGCCTGCCGAGCTGGCAGCAAGCCGCGATCGAGGCCGCCTGCGGCGAGGAAAACGACCGGATGCTGGCCGAATTCAACGCCAACAACGGCACCTATCTGGCTCGTCTGGTGAACGAGCACGGCGTGCAGCTGCGCGAGTTCAACGACGACATCTATGACGCCTTTGGCGTCGCGTCGGACCAGACCTTTGAAGCGATCCGCGCGCATTCGGATCTGGCGAACCGGATGCACGAGGCCTTCCTGGCCGCGCGCGAAAACGCCGGTGGCTGGATGAACATTTCGGACGTGCCCTATCTGCGCCAGCGCAACCGCGTTCTGGGCATCGATTGATCCGGTGACGCTGTAACGGACCAGGCCGGGCGCGCGCAACCAGCGTGCGCCCGGCTTTGTCGTAATGACCGCAAACGAACCCTCACAAGGGGTGGACCCGACCATGACCACCGCGACCGCGACGATCGGTCCCGCGCGCGACGCCACGGCCTTTGTGCTGCGTCTTTTCGCCTGGGGCATCGTGTTCGTCACCTTTGCCTTTCTCGTCGAGAATTATCTGATCCACTGGCTGGGCCTGCCGGGGGCGCGCGGCGTGTTCACGGGCGCGGGCGGCTACCTGGCGGCCGGGGTCTACGGGCTGGCCGGCGTGCTGGCGCTGGCGGCGGCGCGCAACCCGTCGCCGGACGGGCTGCGCGGTGACAGCGCCCGCATCACCGCGGTCGCGGGCTATATCGCGCGCGCGGCCTTCTGGATCGTGCTGCTGGTCGGAATCGCGGATTCCGTGATCTCGTTCCTGAGGGTCGAGGATCTTCTGAACGGGTTGGTCGGCCCCGATCTGGCGACCAGCCTGGGCCTGGCGCAATGGCGCGGGCCCTATGTGCACATGCCGCTGGCGGCGCTGGCGCTGGTCATCGCGTTCTTCACCCGGGGCGTCAGCTTTGTCTGGCTGTCGCTGCTGGTGGTGGTGGTGCAGCTGATCGTCGTTATCGGGCGCTTCGTGTTTTCCTATGAACAGGCCTTCATCGCCGATCTGGTGCGGATGTGGTATGCGGCGCTGTTCCTCTTTTCCTCGGCCTATACGCTGGTCGAGGAAGGGCATGTGCGGGTGGACGTGTTCTATGCCTCGATGGGGACGCGGACAAAGGCACTGGTCAACGGCATCGGCGCGGTGGTGCTGGGCATGTCGCTGATGTGGGTCATCCTGGTGCTGGGCACCGCGACCCGCGCCAGCCCGATCATCGGCCCGTTCATCAGCTACGAACAAGGCCAGCAGACCTATGGCCTGGCCACCAAATACTGGATGGCGGCCTATCTGGCGATCTACGCTGTGCTGATGATGGTGCAATTCGCAGCGATGGTGCTGAAGTCCGGCGCCGACTGGCGCGAAGAACCCGAACCCACCACCCTTTCGGCGACCCCTGCGACTGCCAAGGCGGATTGAGCGACATGGAACTGGTCTTTCTCTGCATCCTCGTGCTGATGATGATGGTGGCGCTGGGCGTCGGCTTTCCGGTCGCCTTTGCGCTGCCGGGCGCGGCGCTGGTGACGATCGGGCTGGCGGCGGCCTCGGGGCTGGCCTTCGCGGGCGACAGCACCGCCTATTTCGGAACGGGCAGCGCCACCGAATGGATGACCGCCGGCGTCACCAACTTTCGCGGCGTCTACTGGGAGGCAAACCGCGACACGCTGATCGCGATTCCGCTGTTCGTGTTCATGGGCATCATGCTGCAACGCTCGCGCATCGCCGAGGAGTTGCTGGTCACGATGGCCAAGCTGTTCGGCCGCCTGCCGGGCGGGCTGGGCATTTCCGTGGTGCTGGTGGGCGCGCTGCTGGCCGCGACCACGGGCATCGTCGGCGCGACGGTGGTGGCGATGGGCCTTATCAGCCTGCCGGCGATGATGCGCAGCAACTATTCGCAGCCGCTGGCGACGGGGGTGATCCTGGCGTCGGGGACGCTGGGGCAGATCATCCCGCCGTCCATCGTGCTGATCATCCTGGCCGACCAGCTGGGGTCGGCGGTGGACACCGCCGGCCAGCTCAGGCTGGCCGAGTATCAGGCCGCGACCGGTGAATTCGCCATGCCGTCCGAGCTGTCGGTGATCCCGGCCTCGGCCGGCGACATGTTCATGGGGGCGCTGATCCCCGGGCTGATCCTGGTGGGGATGTATATCGTCTATATCCTGGGCTTCGCGCTGATCCGGCCGAAATCCGCCCCCGCCGTTCCGATCGAGGGGCAGATGGACCGCGCCTTCTGGGCCGAGGTCTTCTGGGCCACCGTGCCGCCGCTGCTGTTGATCGTTCTGGTGTTGGGGTCGATCCTGACGGGCGTGGCCACGGTGACGCAGGCGGGCGCGGTCGGTGCCGCCGGCGCCGCGGTGATGGCCGGATACAAGCTGCACGACGGGCCGCGCCGCTACTGGCCGGCGATCGTCGGCCTGCTGTCGCTGGCGGCGATCGCGGTGCTGGGGCGCAGCTACAACCTGAACATCCGCCAGCTCGACACCTCGGGCGATTACGCCGGTGTCGCCCTGGCCCTTGTCGCCGTGGGCTTTCTGGTCTGGTCCCTGGTCTGGAGCACCTGGCGCACCTGGCAATACCAGCGCACGCTTTACGCCGTGATGGTGGAAACGGCCAAGACCAGCGCGATGGTGTTCATCATCCTGATGGGCGCGGCGATGCTGATCGCGGCCTTCCGCGCCTTTGGCGGCGACCATCTGGTGACGGAATACCTGACCTCTCTGCCGGGCGGGTTCTGGGCGCAGTTCACCATCGTCATGCTGGTGATCTTCGTGCTGGGGTTCTTCCTGGACTTCATCGAGATCTCGATTGTCGTGGTGCCGATCACCGCGCCGATCCTGCTGATGAACCCCGAGGCGAACGTGACGGCGATCTGGCTGGGGGTGATGATCGGGATGAACATCCAGACCAGCTTTCTGACCCCGCCGTTCGGGTTTGCGTTGTTCTACCTGCGCGGCGTCGCCGACAAGACGGTCCGCACGTTGAGCATGTACAAGGGCGTCATTCCCTTCATCTCCATGCAGCTGATCGGGCTGGCGGTGGTGGGCTATGTCCCGCCGCTGGCGAACTACCTGCCGACGCGCATCGCGCTGTTGTCGGAAACCGCGCCGCCGCCGCGCAACCCGCGCCTTCAGGCCTGCATCGAGACCATCCTCGAACGCACCGTCCCGGCCCAACACGACGCGGTCATCGCGTTGATCGACCGGGTGCGGCAGGCCGATGCCTCGGCCCTGCCGCGCGGCCGGCAGCGCGATCTGGAGCGCGCGCTTGGCGGCTATGAGGACAGCTTCGCGCGCCTGGACGCGCTGGTCGCCGCGCAGGCCGATGTCGCCGCGGCGACCCCGGCCTATGAACCGCTGCACCGGATCGTGCGGCAGGTCCGGCAGGATCGCACGCGGCTGGCGGACCGTATCGCCGCGAACGAGACGCTGATCGGCCGGATGCACGGCGAGGACGAGGCCGCCGAGCGCGCCCGACTCGAGGCACGCAATGCGGCCTATCAGGCGCAGCTTGACGCGCTGGACGGGCAACTTCCCGCCGACTGGGAGGACCGCCACACCGCCTTCCGCGCCCTGACCCGGGCCGAGTCGGACGCGCGCCGGGCCTTCCAGCAGGCGAGTTCGCAAAGCTATGTCGCCATGCGCGACATCGCCGCCGAGATTGCCGCCGGCGACGGGTTCGCCGCGCTCAGGCCGACGGTCGAGAGCATCGTCGCGCGGGTGGGGCAGGCCGATCCCGAGGCCCTGGCCGAGGACTTGAGCACGATGGAATCCGGACTGGGCGAACTGGCGGGTTCGAACGATCTGCGCAGCGCGTCGAGCACCCTCAGGCGCTACCTGACGGGCCGCCGCGCCGATCCCGACCGCGCCGCCCAGGCCGCGCCCGACCTGCTGGCGCAACTGGACGCCGATATCGCCTGGCGCCAGGCCGCCGCGCAGGGCGGTCTGCTGGCCGCGTTGCAGTCCCTCGAGTCGCAGACGCGCGAGACGCTGGGCCTGCGGGAACAGGACCGCCTGCCGCGCGACCTGGCGCTGGAGGTGGCGGGCTGCCTGTCGCATCATCGCGATGTGTCGCTGCAATTCTGAGGGCGGAACCGGGGGGTTTGCCACCCCCCGGACCCCCCGGCGCGTATTTCCGACAAGATGATGGGGCGCGGTCGGCCCCGGTTGCAACCCCGGATCAGGAGTTGCATATAGGCGATGATCCAAGGGGTGTTGCCGATGAATTACCTGGAATTCGAGAAACCGCTGGCCGAGATCGAGGGCAAGGCGACCGAGTTGCGCGCGATGGCCCGCAACAACCCCGAGATGGATGTCGAGAAGGAAGCCGAGGCGCTGGACCGCAAGGCCGAGCAGATGCTGACCGATCTCTACAAGGGGCTGACCCCCTGGCGCAAATGCCAGGTGGCGCGGCACCCGGACCGGCCGCATTGCCAGGATTACATCGACGCGCTGTTCACCGAGTTCACGCCGCTGGCCGGGGACCGCAATTTCGCCGACGATCACGCGATCATGGGCGGGTTGGCCCGTCTGAACGACCGTCCGGTGGTGGTGATCGGGCAGGAGAAGGGCTCGGACACGAAATCGCGGATCGAGCGGAACTTCGGCATGGCCCGCCCCGAGGGGTATCGCAAGGCGATCCGTCTGATGGAGCTGGCCGACCGCTTCAACCTGCCGGTGGTGACCATCGTGGACACGCCGGGCGCCTATCCCGGCAAGGGCGCGGAAGAGCGCGGCCAGGCCGAGGCCATCGCGCGTTCGACCGAGAAATGCCTGCAGGTGGGTGTGCCGGTCGTTTCCGTGATCGTGGGCGAGGGGGGCTCGGGCGGGGCGGTGGCGTTGGCGACCGCCGACAAGGTTCTGATGCTGGAGCATTCGGTCTATTCGGTCATCACGCCCGAGGGCTGCGCGTCGATCCTGTGGAAGGATTCGGAAAAGATGCGCGAGGCCGCCGAGGCGATGCGCCTGACGGCGCAGGATCTGCTGAAGCTGGACGTCATCGACCAGATCATCCCCGAACCCCGGGGCGGCGCACAGCGCGACCGCGAGGCCGCCATTGCGGCCGTCGGCAAGGCGCTGAGCGCGACTCTGGACAAGGTCGCGGGCAAAAGCCGCGACGAGCTGATCGCGATGCGCCGGCGCAAGTTCCTGGACATGGGCCGCAAGGGGCTGGCGGCATGACAGACCTGCGCGTCCGGCCCTTTCAGCCGGGCGACGAGGGCGCGTTGACCGCGATCCTGAATGCGATCATCGCGGCCGGCGGGACCACCGCGTATGAAACCCCGTTCACCCCCGAACGGCTGCGCGCGACGCATCTGGACGGCGCGTCGGTGCTGTGCTGTCACGTCGTTCTCGACCGCGATCACCCGGTGGGCTTTCAGGTGCTGAATGCCAACCCGGCCCTGCCCGAGGGTTGGGGCGACATCGCCAGCTTCACGCGGCGCGATCCGCCGGTTCGGGGGGCGGGCACGGCCCTGTTCGCGGCAACCCGGGCCCGGGCAAGGGCGCTGGGGCTGAGCACGCTGAACGCGACCATCCGCGCGGACAATCGGCCGGGGCTGGCCTATTACGCCAAGATGGGCTTCGTCGATTACGCCCTGCGTCGGGCGGTGCCGCTGGCGGACGGGACGCCGGTGGACCGCATTCTGCGAAAACGCGCGCCCTGAGGCGACAGCGGCAGCGATGGGGGCAGCGATGGGGGCGGCCTCGATCCGGTCGTCCACACCGCCGAGGCGGGGGCCAAGGGCGCAAGCGATCAGCGCCGTTTGCGGGGCTTTTTCGGTTTGGGCATTGGCAGGTCCTGCCAGATCGCCCGAGCGACGGCGCGCAGATGCTCAGGGTCGTCCAGCAGCGCCGCGCCGATCAGATAGGGTTTCGATCCGGGATAGGCGGGGCCGGTTTCCGGCGAATCGATCAGCGCGCGGGCGCCGGATGTGTCCTTCAGGAACAGCGTGTCGTCGCAGATGAACCCCAGCACCTTGTCGTCGAGATACAGCGCGTATTCGCCGAACATCGCGCGCACGCGCGTCTCGCCGGTGCCCTCGAGCAGTTCCAGGATGTAGGCCGCGGTGTCAGGCTGCGTCGCCATGCGAGCCTCCGGGCAGGAAGCCGGCCTCGGCCATCAGCGCGTCCGAGCGATCCTCGACCACCTTTTCGACCTGACCGAGGAAGTCGCGCATGGGCTGGCCCGCGGGGATGAGGGGCAGGAAGTCGATCACCGCCAGACCCGGCTTGCGATAGATGCGCTGGCGCGGCCAGAAGACGCCGACGTTACACGCGACCGGCGCCACGGGCGTGCCCAGTTCCTGATACAGCACCGCGACGCCCACCTTGTAGGGCGGCTTGGCCCCGGGGGCGACGCGCGTGCCCTGGGGGAAGATGATCAGCTGTCCCGGTTCTTGCGTGCCGGACTGCACCTTGTCCACCATCGACTTGATCGCCGCGCCACGCCGGCCGCGATCGACCGGCACGCAGCCGATGCGCAGCGCATACCAGCCCAGGATCGGCGCCCAGACCAGTTGCTTCTTCATGATGAACTTGGGCCGCGGCAGGACGTTGCACAACAAGATGATGTCGAAAAAGCTCTGGTGTTTGGCGGCGATCATCACCTCGCCCGTCGGCACCGGGCCGCGCACCTCGGAGTTCAGGCCGATCATCCAGCGTGCGCTCCAGCGGACCCAGCCGGTCCAGGCGTGCACCGCCGCAAAGGCGCCTTTGCGGCTGACCAGCGCCCAGGGCAGGAACGCCACGGCCAGCACGACCATCGCCAGGTAGATCTGCACCGTGAACAAGAGCGATCTCAGCCATTGAAGCCCGTAGCGCATCAGCCTTCCCTTTTCAGCACCCGCCGCGCCGCGGCGCGGGTCGCAAGCCAGGCAATCCCCCCGGCTAGGGGGGGGATGACCAGCGGTGACAACCATCCGGCCCCGGCAAAGCCCAGGCCCGTCAGGAACCCGCTGTCCCCCGCGACGGGCAGCAGAGCAAAGGCGGCGATGCCCAGCAGCGTGCCGACGGTGGCGCCCACAAAGGCGCGGATCGCGAAACGGCGGGTAAAGGCGCGGGCGATGAACGCATCGCGCGCGCCCACCAGCCTGAGCACGCGGATCACCTGCGCGTTGGCCTCGAGCGAGGCGCTGGCCGCCAGCGTGACCATCGCCGCCATCATGCCGCCGATCAGCGCGACCGACAGCCAGGCGAGCAGCCGCAGGCTGTCGGCGGCCTGCACCAGCGGGCGCCGCCAGCGGGTGTGGTCGTCCAGCACCGCGCCCGGCGCCTCGGAGGCCAGCCTGAGCCTGAGTCCGGCTGCGTCAAAGCCCTGGGACGATTCGATGATCTCGATCATGCGGGGCAGCGCCAGGGATTCGAGCGGCAGGTCGGGCCCGAACCACGGTTCGAGCAGGGCGCGCTGTTCCTCGATATCCATCACCCGGGTCGAGGTGACGCCGGGCGTCGTGCGCAGGATCTCCAGCACCGCGGCGGTCTGCGCGCCGATCTGCGATGGCGGTGCCGACAGTCGCAGCGTGGCGCTTTGCGACAGCGTGTCCGACCAGCGTTGCGCCAGTTGCCCCGAGGACAGCGACAGCGCCAGCGCAAAGACCGCCAGGAACGCCATCGCCGCGGCCGTCGCACCGGTCACGATCGCGGTGATGCCCTTGTCGGGCACCACGCGCGCCGGATCGCCAAAGGGGGCGCGGGCGCCGCTCACAGGTCCGCCCCCGCGGCGTGCAACCCGCCATCGACGATTCGCAGCACGCGGGCCGACACAGCCGACTTGGCGTTGCGGATCAGCGTCATGTCGTGGGTCGCGATCAGCACGGCGGTGCCCATGCGGTTCAGTTCGATCAGCAGCCCCAGCAGCCGCTGCGACATGTCGGGATCGACGTTGCCGGTGGGTTCGTCGGCCAGCACCACCTCGGGCGACAGGATCACCGCGCGCGCCAGCGCCGCGCGCTGGCGTTCGCCGCCGGACAGCGTGGGCGGTAGGGCATCGGCCTGCGCGCCCAGCCCGACCCACCCCAGCAATTCGCGCAGGTCGTTCAGCGGCACGGTGCGGCCGGTCGCCGTGAACGGCAGCGCGACGTTCTCTGCCAGTGTCAGGTGGTCCAGGAACTGGCAATCCTGATGGATCACGCCGATCCGCCGGCGCGTATCGGCCAGCCCGTCGCGGCTGAGCCCACCCAGCGACTGGCCGAACAATTCGACCGTGCCCGCGCGCGGCTGCAATTCGCCGTAGCACAGCTTCAGCAAGGTGCTTTTGCCGGCGCCCGAGGGGCCCGTCAGAAAGTGAAAGGCCCCGGGGGCGATGTGCAGGTCGATCCCCCTCAGCAGCCCGCGCCCGCCGTAGTCGTGCGATACGTTTGCCAGTCGGATCACGCTAACCCCTCTTGCCCCTCCGAAACCGGGCTCCGCCCTTGGAAGTTGGTCTGGGGATTGCTACAACAACGGGACACCGTAGCCAATGGCCGAGGCAGGCGACGGGCGAAATTCGTCCTGTTGAGGAGAGCCGATGCGACTGACCTGTCCGAACTGCAATGCGCAGTACGAGGTGGATGAGAAGGTCATTCCCAAGGGCGGGCGCGATGTGCAGTGCTCGGCCTGCGGTCATACCTGGTATCAATACCCGATGGAGGTGGCGTTGCAGATGCGCGCCGCCGAACTGGATGACGACGACGAGGACGACGACCCCGTCGCGCCGACCCGGCCCGGCGACGGGTCCGGCGCCGCCGGTCTGTCCGCGGACCGGCCCCGGCAGCCCCCCCGGATCGACAAGACCGTGCTCGACGTGCTGCGCGAAGAGGCCGAGCGCGAGATGAGCGAGCGCAAGCGCGGCCAGCAGGGGCTGGAGACCCAGGGCGACCTGGGCCTGACCCGACCGACCCGGTCCAAGGCCGCGCCCTCGCGCATCTATGGCGAGGACGACCCGGCCCCGCCCGAACCCGAGCCCGGCCTGGCCGATGTGCCCGAGGACACCAATGTCGAGCCCGTTCGCCGCCGCAACCTGCTGCCCGATATCGAAGAGCTCAGCTCGACACTGGAGCCGGGTCGCGAACGGTCCGACGACGACGCGGACGATGCCGACGGCGGGGCCGAGACCAAGGGCTTTCGCCGCGGTCTGTCCACAGTCCTGCTGCTCGCGCTGGCATTGGTGATGCTGTATCTGCTGGCGCCGCTGATCGTCGCCTATGTGCCGGCGCTGCGCGGGCCGCTGTCCGCCTATGTCGGCCTGATCGACGGGCTCAGGGCCTCGGTCGCGGGCCTGTTGCGGGGGCTTCTGGGGGGGTGACCGGCGCCTGGCCGGCCCTGCCCGGCCCGGTTCAGCCGCCGCGCACCAGGCCCCAGATCAGCACCAGCCACGCCACGCCGGCGGCGATGGCGGTCACGGCCACCATCGCGCTGCCGCAGTCCTTTGCCTTTCCGGCCAGCGGGTGCGACTCGTCTGTCACGAAATCGACAACCGCCTCGATCGCGGTGTTCGCCAGTTCCGCCGCCAGCAACAGAAGCCCCAGCGCCAGGATCAGCGCCCGTTCCGCCGGCGCCAGGGGCAGCGCAAAGGCCGCCACCGCCGACAGGATATTCGCCAGCGTCCATTGCCTGAGGGATTTTTCGCTGGTCCAGGCCGCTTGCCAGCCGTTCCAGGACCAGATGCAGGTCGATGCCAATCGCCGCAATTCGGCCCGCAGCCATGCCCGCATGAATACCTCCCCAGACGACGGATCGCGCTAGACTAGGGCGGAATGACGGAACTGTGAAGTGGGGGGCGGACCCCGCGGGGGGGCGCGTTACGCGCGGGTTTCCAGGGCCTCGATCCGGGCCTTGAGCGCCTCGTTTTCCTCGCGCGCTTTCTGGGCCATGGCGCGCACCGCGTCGAATTCCTCGCGCGTGACGAAATCGCGGTCGGCAAACCAGCGGTCCATCAGGCTTTTGACGGCGGTTTCGGCCTCGGTCCGGGCGCCGTGGGCCACGCCCATGGCGTTGGTCATCAGTTTCGACAGGTCATCGAAGATCCGGTTTCCGGGCTGCATGATGAACTCCTCAGGCTGGTTCCGCGTCTATATGGGACGAGGCCGGGCGATGCGCAAGGTTGACTTCCCCGCACCGTCACGGGAAACCCGGGACACCCCCGCGATCGAGGACCCCTCATGCCCTTCGTGATCGACTTTCCCGCCTTTCTGCACCCTGAGATCTTCTCGTTGCAGCTGGGCGGCTTCACCCTGGCGTTGCGCTGGTATGCGCTGGCCTATATCGCCGGCTTCGTCATCGGCTGGCGGCTGATCCTGGCGGCGATGCGGCGGCCGCACTGGTGGCCCCACGGCCGCGCGCCCATGACCCCCGAACAGGTCGAGGCCCTGCTGACCTGGATCATCGTCGGCGTGATCCTGGGCGGGCGTCTGGGGTTCGTGCTGTTTTATCAGCCCGGCTATTACCTGGCCCACCCCGCCCGTATCGTGCAGGTGTGGGAGGGGGGGATGTCCTTTCATGGCGGCCTTCTCGGGGCGACACTGGCGGGTTTCGTGTTCGCCTGGCGGCAGGGGATCGCCGCGTCGGCGGTGGGCGATTCGATGGCCATGGTCATTCCGGTCGGGCTGGGCCTGGGGCGGATCGCGAATTTCATCAACGCCGAGCTGTGGGGACACCCCACGACCCTGCCCTGGGGGGTGGTCTTTCCCGGCGCCGGCGGCGTCTGTCCGCCCGACTGGCTGCTGATCTGCGCGCGCCATCCCACCCAGTTATATGAGGCCGGGATGGAGGGCGTGCTGCTGGGGCTGGTGCTGTGGGTCCTGGTCACCCGGCTGGGCGCGCTGCGCCACCCCTGGCGCGTCACCGGAAGCTTCCTGACCGGCTATGCCCTGGCCCGCATCGTGGTCGAAGTCTGGCGGATGCCCGACGACCAGTTTCTGGCGGTCGATCCGGCGGGATACGTGATCCGCCTGGGCGAGTTCGGGCTGACCATGGGGCAGACCCTCAGTCTGCCGATGCTGGCGGTGGGCCTGGGGCTGATCCTGTGGTCGCGGCGGCGCGCATGACGGCGCTGGCGGCGCTTCTGGCGCGGCGCATCGCCGTCAGCGGGCCGATGCGGCTGTCCGATTACATGGCCGAATGCCTACTGAACCCGCTGCACGGCTATTATGCCACCCGCGATCCGCTGGGTGCGGCGGGCGATTTCACCACCGCGCCGGAAATCAGCCAGATGTTCGGCGAGTTGATCGGCCTGTGCCTGGCGCAATCCTGGCTGGATCAGGGCGCGCCCCGCGCCGCCCTGGCCGAGGCCGGACCGGGGCGCGGCACCCTGATGGCCGACATCTGGCGGGCGACGCGCGGCGTGCCGGGGTTCCACGAGCGCGTGACGCTGCACCTGATCGAGGCCTCGCCCGTCCTGCGGGCCGCGCAAGCCGCGCGGCTTGCGGGCGCGCCCGCCACCTGGCACGACAGCGTGGACGCGCTGCCCGATGCGCCGCTGTGGTTCGTCGCCAACGAATTCTTCGACGCGCTGCCGATCCGCCAGTTCCACCGCGCCGGCGATGGCTGGCGCGAGGTGGTGGTGGGCGTGCAGGGCGAGCGGCTTGCACCTGGACTGACGCCGCCCGCGCCACTGGCCGACCTGGCGCATCGCCTGGCCGACACCCGCGACGGCGACATCGTCGAAACCTGCCCCGCCGCCCGCCCGGTGATGCAGGCCATTCAGCAGCGTATCGCGGCGCATGGCGGGGCTGCGGTGATCGTCGATTATGGCGGCTGGCACAGTCTGGGCGACACCTTCCAGGCGATCGAAGACCACGCCTTTGCCGATCCCTTTGCCAACCCGGGCCGTGCCGACCTGACCGCGCATGTGGATTTCGAGGCGCTCGCCCTGGCCGCCGGCGGACTGAGCGCCAGCGCGCTGATGCCGCAGGGCGCGCTGCTGCGCGCGCTGGGGATCGACGCCCGGGCGCAGCGGCTGGCGCGGGGGTTGGGCGGCGCCGCGCTGGAACAGCACCAGGCCGCGTATCGCCGCTTGACCCACGCGCAGGAAATGGGAACGCTGTTCAAGGCGCTGGCCCTGGTTCCGCCGGGGGCGCCGCTGCCGCCGGGTTTCGCGCCCGCAACCGCCAAAGGTTCTGAGACATGACGCTGGAGATCCTGACCTCGGATTCGCTGTCGCCCTTGATGCACGGGTTCTTCACTCGAAAGGGGGGGGCGTCCTCGGGGATCTTCGCCGGGCTGAATTGCGGCGCCGGATCGTCCGATCAAAGCGACATCGTCGCCATCAACCGCGCCCGCGTGGCGCAGGCGCTGGCGGTGCCCAGCGACGCGCTGGTCGGCGTGCACCAGATGCATTCGGCCGACGTGGTCACCGTGACGCGCGCCGGCCCGCAGGGCAAGGCTGACGCGATGGTCACCGACGTGCCGGGCCTGGCGCTGTCGATCCTGACCGCGGATTGCATGCCCGTCCTGCTGGCCGATCCGCAGGCGGGCGTGATCGGGGCCGTCCACGCGGGCTGGAAGGGCGCGCTGGCCGGGGTGCTGGAGGCCACGCTTGACGCGATGGAGGGGCTAGGCGCGGACCGGGGCGACACCTGCGCCGTCATCGGCCCCTGCATCAGCCAGGCCGCCTATGAGGTCGGCCCTGAATTCCTGGATGCCTTTACCGCCGAAGACCCGGACAACGCCTGGTTCTTTGCCAACGGGCAGGGCGACCGCTACCTGTTCGACCTGCCGGCCTATGGCCTGAGCCGGCTGCGCGCCGCCGGAATCGGTCAGGCGGAATGGACGCGGCACTGCACCTATGCGGACCCGGCGCTGTTTTATTCCTATCGCCGCAAGACCCACGCGGGCGAGGCCGATTACGGGCGGTTGATTTCGGCCATTCGGCTGTAGTCGGTGCACAATTACCGTGCGGATGCCCTTTTTCCGCCCGATTTCCCCGCCACAACGGTCTGAGACAGGCGCCGAAGCGCGCCCGCAATCAAGGACCGAGTCAATGGCAAAGCCCTCACGCTGGACCCAATGGGTGATTTCCGAAAGCGCCGATCCGCGCGTTCCGATGCCCTGGAACCGCCGGGCCGAGGTGCGCCACGACCGCCGGCCCCGCCCGCTGTTCGTGCCGGCCTGATCGCCCGCAATTTGCGGGGAATTGCCCGGCGCGGTTCCCTTTGACGGCGACCTCTCGACAGGCCCAGATACCCGGGTCCGGCATAGCGCCGGGGTTAACCGGGTAATGGTCATGGTCAAAGTCTCTCTTGCCGAAGGTATCGGCACGTTCATTCTGGTGTTTTTCGGGGTCGGTTCCGCGGTGCTTATGGGGCCGCATATCGGCCATCTCGGCATCGCTCTGGCCTTTGGCCTGTCGATCGTTGCCGCGGCCTATGGGTTGGGGGCGATTTCGGGCGCGCATCTGAACCCGGCCGTGTCGTTGGGGGCGCTGGTCGCCGGCAAACTGAACGCGCGCGGATTTGTGCTGTATGTCGTCTCGCAACTGGTGGGCGCCGCCGTGGGCGCGCTGGTCGTGTGGCTCATTGCCTCGGGGAGGGCGGATTACGACGTCGCCACCAACGGCCTGGGCCAGAACGGCTGGGGCGCGGGGTATGGCGATGGCTACACCCCGGTCGCGGCCTTCGTGTTCGAGACGGTGGCGACCTTTCTCTTCGTCCTGGTGATCCTCGGCGCGACGCACGCCTCGGCGCCGGTCGGCTTTGCCGGGCTGGCGATCGGCCTGACGCTGGCGGGCATCCACCTGGTCGGCATCAGCGTCACCGGCGTGTCGGTCAATCCCGCGCGCTCGTTCGGTCCGGCACTGTTTGCGGGCGGTCAGGCGCTGTCGCAACTGTGGCTGTTCTTCCTGGCCCCGGCGCTGGGCGCGGTGCTGGCGGGGTTGCTCTACCGCGCCGAACTGACCCGCGCCGACGCGCGCCCCTGAACGCGCGCCCCTGACCGGAGGGGATCACAGTTGCCGTCGCGCCGCCAGCGCGGCGGCAATCGTGCCCTCGTCCAGATAATCGAGTTCGCCGCCCATCGGCACGCCCCGCGCCAGCGCGCTGACGGCAACCCCCGTGGGGGCCAGCGATTCGGCGATGTAATGCGCGGTGGTCTGCCCTTCGACCGTGGCGTTGAGGGCCAGGATCACCTCGTGCACCCCCTCGTCGCGCACGCGTTCGACCAGGGCGGGAATGCGCAGCATCTCGGGGCCGATGGATTCCAGCGCCGACAGCGTGCCGCCCAGGACGTGGTAGCGGCCCTTGAAACCGCCCGCGCGTTCCATCGCCCAAAGGTCGGACACGTCCTCGACCACGCACAACGGGCCCGTCGCGCGGGACGGGTCGGCGCAGATCGGGCAGAGATCGTGGTCCGAGATATTGCCGCAGACCCGGCATTCGCGCGCGCTGTCGGCAACGCGGGTCAGGGCCTGCACCAGGGGCTCCAGCACCACGGCGCGCTTTTTCAGCATGTGCAGCACGGCGCGGCGGGCGCTGCGCGGGCCCAGACCGGGCAGCCGCGCCATCAGCGCGATCAAGGCCTCGATCTCGCCGGGCGCCGAGGTCATGTCACAGGCCCGGCAGGTTCATGTCGCGCGGCAGGCCCATGGATTCGGCCAGCTTGCCCATCTCGTCCTTGGCGCGGTCCTGCGCGCGGCTCTGCACGTCCTTGATCGCGGCCAGGATCAGGTCCTCGACCACTTCCTTGTCGTCGGCGTTGAAGATCGACGGGTCGATGCTGAGGCCGGTCAGCACGCCCTTGGCGTTCGCCGTCGCCTTGACCAGGCCGGCGCCGGATTCGCCTTGCACGACCAGGGTATCCAGCTCGGCCTGAAGATCGGCCATCTTCTGCTGCATCTCCTGCGCGGCCTTCATCATCTTGCCCATGTCGCCGAGGCCGCCAAGCCCCCCCAACCCTTTCAGCATGTCCTGCTCCTGTCGTGCGTGGATGAGGGGAAGATAGGGACCCGGGCGGCGGACCTCAATCCTCGAACGGGTCCCATTCGTCCTCGACCTCGGGCAGGGCCGATTCGGCGACCTGCTGCGCGGTTTCGGCCGGGGGCTTGAAACCGGCGATCCGGGCACCGGGAAATGCCGCGATCACGGCCTGGACCAGCGGGTCCTGCAACGCCCGCGCCCGGCGTTCGGCGGCCTCGGCGTCCTTTTGTTCGACGATGGTCTGGCCGCCACCCTTGCCGATCGACACGCCCCATCGCGCGCCGGTCCAGTGCTGTAGCCGCTGCGCCAGACGCGCGGCCAGATCGGCGCGGGCGGTTTCGGTCGGCTCGAATTCGATCCGGCCGGGGGAATAGCGCACCAGCCGCAGATCTCCCTCGACCTCGGTCAGAAGCTGGATGTCGCGCCGTTCGCGCAACAGGGCGACCACGCTGTCAAACGTCGCGAACTGCGCCAGTGCCGAGGGCGCGCCCGCCAGCGCCGCCTGCGCCCCGCCGCCACCCATCGGCACCGCACCGCGCCCCATCGCGCCGACCCCGCCACCGCCACCGCCAACACCCGGTGGCAGCGGCGCACCGCCCGGCCCGGGCGGCGGCGCGTCCTGAAGGCGGCGGATCAATTCGTCCGGCGTCGGCAGGTCGGCCACATGGGTCATGCGGATCACCGCCATCTCGGCGGCCATCATGGGGTTCGGCGCCTGCGCGACCTCTTCCAGCGCCTTGAGCAGCATCTGCCACATCCGCGCCAGCACCCGCAGGTCCAGACGGCCGGCCAGATCGGCGCCGCGCGTGCGCTCGTCAGGGCTGACGGTGGGGTCCTCGGCGGCTTCGGGCGTAATCTTGATGACGCTGACCCAATGGGTGATTTCGGCCAGATCGCGCAGCACCGCGACCGGGTCCGCCCCGTCCGCGTATTGGGCGGCCAGTTCCTGCAACGCGCCGGCGGCATCGCCCCGCAGCACCGATTCGAACAGGTCCATGACGCGGCCCCGATCGGCCAGGCCCAACATCGCGCGCACCTGGTCGGCGCCGGTTTCGCCCGCGCCATGGCTGATCGCCTGATCGAGCAGGCTCATCGCGTCCCGCACCGAACCCTCGGCCGCGCGCGTGATGAGCGCCAGCGCCTCGGCGCTGATCTCCGCCCCTTCCAGCCCGGCGATCTTCGCCAGATGGGCGATCATCACCTCGGGCTCGATCCGGCGCAGATCGAAGCGTTGGCAGCGCGACAGAACGGTGACGGGAACCTTGCGGATTTCGGTGGTGGCAAAGATGAATTTCACATGCGGCGGAGGCTCTTCCAGCGTCTTCAGCAGCGCGTTGAAGGCGCTGTTCGACAGCATGTGCACTTCGTCGATGATGTAGATCTTGTAGCGCGCGCTGGCGGCGCGATAGGCCACGGAATCGATGATCTCGCGGATGTCGTTGACGCCGGTGCGGCTGGCCGCGTCCATCTCGAGCACATCGACATGCCGCCCCTCGGCGATCGCCCGGCACGAATCGCACTGGCCGCAGGGTTCGGTCGTGGGGCCGCCCGCGCCATCGGGGCCGGTGCAGTTCAGCCCCTTGGCGATGATCCGCGCGGTGGTCGTCTTGCCGGTGCCGCGGATGCCCGTCATGATGAAGGCGTGATGGATGCGGTCCGCCGCAAAGGCGTTCTTCAGCGTGCGCACCATCGCCTCTTGCCCGATCAGGTCGGCAAAGGTTTCGGGGCGGTATTTGCGGGCGAGAACCTGATAGGTCTGGGTCATGGCCGTCCTTTCGGCCGCAGACTAGCCCGCAAGCCCGCCGCAGACCAGAGGCCAGTTTCCCGGCCGCCGGCGCGCGCGATCACGGGGCGGGCGGGGCGCCCGATCCACCGTCGTCCAGGCTGAGCCCGTCCAGGCTTGCTGCCGGGGCCGAGGCCACCAGCGCCGGGATCCGGCCGAACGACCCCGAGACGGTGACCGCGCAGCCCGGAATGCCCCAGTAGTTCTGGATCCGCAGGCGCAGGAACACCAGCGCGGTGTCGGGGCCGAACGTGCCGTTCACGGGATACAGCACGTCACGACGCAAGACGCGGATGCGCGGGTTGGTCGGATACAGCGAATGCGAGGCCGAAAAGATCTGCCGGCCGATCGCGGAATAGAAACTGTTCGAGCGTTCCAGATGCGCCCAGCGGCGAAACAGGACCGTGCCGTCAGTGAAGGTCAGGCTGACTTCGGACGGATTTCCGAATTCTTCGCCCGGGCGATAGTGGAACCGCCCGTAACTGACCCTCGAGGTGATCGACGGATTGGACGGGCTGCACTCCTGGGTATAGTTGTAGATGGCACCGCCGCCAAGGAACGTCTGCGCCGCCGCGGTCGTCGCGGTGCCCAGCATCAGGGCAGCGCAGGCGCAGGCGGCAAGTCGGCTGAGGATCGTTTTTCCGGTCATGAGAAAGGCTCCGTGAAGATCGTGCGCGCGCGCGACATGTGGCTGTCCCGGCGCGAGGCAGGGAGGCGCCGCGCGGCGTCCGGTTTCAAATCTGGTGCAGGAACACGCTGAAAACGGCCGAGCATCCGGCCAGGTCATCCATGTTGTCGATCTGGAAATTCAGAAAGCGATCCGCGCTGTCGGCTTCGGTAAAGGCCGGTGGAGGCTGGAATGTCACCGTCATCACGTTGTTCGGCACCCAGGCGTCACCGCCACCGCCCACCACGGCGAACCAGGTGACCTGGACGGGCGTGCCATAGCTCCACCCGCTGGGAATGGTCAGGTGAAACGCATAGGTGTTGTAGCTGAGGCTGATCGTATCGTTGGTCGGCGAATTGCCGGGCAGGCCACCGGGCCGGTATCGGCCCACCAGGGCGCTGCCATCGGTGGGCAGATAGCCATAGGCCTCGCAGCCCGAATAATTCCCCACGACGCCCCCGCCATGAAATTCGGTCACCGCTCCGGCCTGCGTGAAACTGCCCGCCGCCAGGAAAACCGCCGTGGCAAAGGAAAAATAGGACCTTGTCATGAACACCCCCCCCAAAGATCGTCAGAATAGGTCGATTGTGGGTGCTGATGACCGCAGCGTCAACATTTCCCTGCCCCGGGGCGCGAATGATGCGATTCCAACACAATTCTGGCGCGACAGAACGCACCGCGCGGCGCGCGCGGTGTCTGGTGCCGAGGGGCGGCCCGGGCCGGCCCGCCTGCGCATTGGCGACGGCTTGCCAACCCGGGTGGGGGCGTGGGTCAGGCGCCGATCTTCAGGACGATCTTGCCCACATGCTGCGAGCTTTCCATGCGGCTGTGTGCCTGTGCCGCCTGGTCCATCGGGAACTCGCTGTCGATCACCGGCGCGATCCGCCCCGAGGCCAGAAGCGGCCAGACCTCGCGTTCCAGCGCCTCGGCGATGCGGGCCTTGGCGGCGACGGATTGCGGGCGCAGGGTCGATCCGGTGATCGTCAGCCGCCGGGTCATGACCTGGGCAAAGTTCAACGCGACCTTGGGGCCCGACAGAAAGGCGATCTGAACCAGCCGTCCGTCATCGGCCAGCGCCTGGACGTTGCGCGGCAGGTAGTCGCCGCCGACCATGTCCAGGACGACATGCGCGCCGCCCTCGGCTTGCAGGACGGTGACAAAATCCTCGGCCCGGTAATTGATCGCGCGCTCGGCGCCCAGCTTCAGGCAGGCGTTGCACTTGTCATCCGACCCGGCGGTGGTGAACACCCGCGCGCCGCGCGCGGCGGCCAGCTGGATCGCCGTCGTGCCGATGCCCGAACTGCCGCCATGCACCAGGAACCGTTCCCCGGCCTTCAGCGCGCCCCGGTCGAACACATTGGTCCAGACGGTGAAGAAGGTCTCGGGCAGGCAGGCGGCGGCGCGCAGGTCCATCCCGTCGGGCACCGGCAGCGCGTGCACGGACGGGGTGGCGACATATTCGGCATAGCCGCCACCGGGCAGCAGGGCGCAGACCCGGTCCCCCTCGCGCCAGCGGCCGACGCCGGGGCCGACCGCGGCCACCACGCCCGAGGCTTCCAGTCCGGGCAGGTCCGAGGCCCCGGGTGGCGGGGCATAGGCCCCCGCGCGTTGCAACGCGTCGGGCCGGTTCACGCCGGCATAGGCCACGCGGATCACGATCTCGCCCTCGCCGGGAACCGGGACGGCGCGGCTGGCGGGGGTCAGCACCTCGGGCCCGCCGGGCCGGGAAATCTCGATCACGCGCATCATGTGCGATTGGGGCGGCATGGGGGTCTCCGTTTGATTGCGGCAAAGTCGAATGTCGGATCGCGGTGGCGGCGCGGTGGCGGAAAGATCGTTCCCGGGCCGCGGCTCAGTCCTGCCAGGTGCCGGGCATCGGCCCCGGGGGCTGCGGCTTGCGCAGCCCCTCGAGCACGCGCAGGGGCAGGCCCAGCGTGGCGTTCAGCACCGGCGAGGCCTTGATCCTGGCCTTGGTTTGCTCAAAGCGCATCACGTCCTCGATCCGGCGATCCAGAAAGGCCCAGGTGTCGGCGGCGCCGTCGCTGTCGTCGCCCAGCCAATACAGCACCACCGACGAATAGACCCCCGCCAGGATTGCGCGCTTGGAATACCAGTTGCCGTCCACGCTGGTATCGCCCAACGCGGTCCAGATCGAATCGGCGGTGGCCCAGACGGCGCGCGCGGCCTCGGGCGCGTTCTGCGGCAGGGCCATCAGCGCGGCGGCCCGGCGCACCGCCTCGCGGTCGGCGCCCTCGAGCCGCAGCCGAACCGCCAGCGCGACCCGTTCGCGGAACCTGAGCGCGCCCAGGTCGCGGTCCGCCAGCGCGGCGATCATCCGCGCGTCACCCTGCCGGTGATAGGCCAGCGCCAGGTCCAGCCCGCCGCGCGGAAAGAGCGCCCGCGCCAGATCCGTGCCGACCGCGGCACTCTGGGCCGCCGCACGCAGCGTCGCTTCGGACCAGCCGTCAAAGGGCACGTGCGGCAGGGCGGCATCCAGAATGCGGGTGGCGGCGGGATCGGTCATGGCGGCCTCGGTGGCGGTTTGCCCACGGGGTATACCCCGATTCAGGCGTGGACAAGTCGCGCCGGCCTTGCTAAAGGGGCGCGTCCTGCAAATGACGTCACACTAGCTTAGAAAGGTGGTGAAAACCACATGCAGGTATCGGTTCGCGACAACAACGTCGAACAGGCACTTCGGGCGCTGAAGAAAAAACTCCAGCGCGAGGGTGTGTTTCGGGAAATGAAGCTGAAGCAGCATTTCGAGAAACCCTCTGTCAAGAAGGCCCGTGAACAGGCCGAGGCGATCCGCCGCGCGCGCAAGCTGGCGCGCAAGAAGGCGCAACGCGAAGGCATGCTCTGACCGGTTTCGCCCCTCGGGGCGACGGATAGAACCCCCGGGCCGCAAGGCGCGGGGGTTTTTCGTTGCGCCCCTGTGCTTTGGGGGAATTGACGTGGCGAACGCCCTCGCGGACAAGGGCTCATGTCCGTTGCACCCCTGCCTTCGCCGCCCCGCGTGCTGATCGTCGCCGACAACGCTTCGGCCGCGTTCGGCGGCGAAGCGATCCTGCCGCTCAAGTATTTCACGCTGCTCGCCCGGCGCGGCCGGGACGTGCGCCTGATTACCCACGCGCGCAATCGCCCGGCGCTCGAGGCCGCCTTTCCCGACCTCGCGGCGCGCGTGCTCTATTCGCCCGATACCGCCGCGCACCGCTGGCTCTGGCGGATCGGCAGCCGGTTTCCCGGCGCGATCCGCGATCATCTGTTCGGGAATCTGATGGGCCTGGTGACCGGCTGGCAGCAACGCCGCATGGCGCAGGCGCTGATCCGGGCCGGCGGCATCGACCTGGTGCACCAACCGATCCCCGTCTCGCCCGCCGCGCCGTCCCTGCTGTTCGGTCTGGGCGTTCCGGTGATTATCGGGCCGATGAATGGCGGCATGAGCTATCCCCCGGGCTACGCGGATTTCGAAGGCCGCGCGGCGCAGCTTTTCGTCGCCCTGGGGCGTCCGCTGGCCGGGGTGCTGAACCGGGTGATCCCGGGCAAACGGCGCGCGCGGCTGCTGCTGGTCGCGAATGCGCGCACGCGCGATGCGCTGCCGGTGCGCAACCGCCCGGTGGTGGAGCTGATGGAAAACGGTGTCGATTTCACGCTGTGGCCGCAAGCCGGCGCGCGGCCGGCGCCGCAGGGACCGCTGAAACTGGTGTTCATGGGGCGGCTGGTGCGGCTCAAGGCGGTCGATGTGACGCTTCAGGCCCTGGCCCTGCACCGGCAGGCGCATCCCGACCGGCCGGTGACCCTGGCGATCCTGGGCGACGGGCCGGAACTCGGGGCGCTTCAGGCTCAGGTGCAGGCGCTGGGGCTGGACGACGCGGTGACGTTCCACGGGTTTCTGCCGCAAGCCTCGTGCGCCGCGCATCTGGCCGCCGCCGACGCGCTGGTTCTGGCCAGCCTGCGCGAATGCGGTGGCGCGGTGGTGCTCGAGGCGATGGCGATGGGGCTGGCGGTGATCGCGTCGGACTGGGGCGGGCCAGCGGGCTACCTGACGCCCGACACCGGGATCCTGGTGTCCCCGGTGCCGCGCGCGGGATTCGCCGACCGCCTGGCCGAGGCGATCGGCACCCTGGCGCGGGACCGCGCGGCGGCGCATGCGATGGGGTCGGCGGGCGCGGCCCGTGCGCGGGCGGAATTCGACTGGCAGCACAAGATCGACACGATCGAAACGCTGTATCGGCAGGCGCTGACGGACCAGGGCGGGCGCGCGCCCCGGGTCAGAGATCCAGCGCGGTCGTCTTGACCACGGTGCGCAGGGCAAAGGACGATTGCATCTGCGCCACGCCCGGCAGACGCGCCAGATACTGGCGGTGGATGCGGGCGAAATCCTCGGTATCCTCGACCATCAGTTTCAGCAGGAAATCGGCGCTGCCCGCCATCAGGTGGCATTCCAGCACGTCGGGAATGCGCGCGACCGCCCGTTCAAAGGCGTCCAGCACCTCGTCCGACTGGCCGTTCAGCGTAATCTCGACGAAGACGGTGGTCGGCTTGCCGATCCGGCGCGCATCGACCAGCGCGACATAGGCGGAAATGAACCCCTCGGTCTCGAGCCGCTGCACCCGCCGGTGGCAGGCCGAGGGCGACAAGGCGATCCTTTCGGCCAGATCGGCGTTGGATATCCGCCCCTCGCGCTGAAGGACCTGAAGGATGCGTCGGTCTGTCGGGTCTAGCTGCATTGCAGCGCAACTTTCATCGAAAAATCTGCGGTTCGGTCGAAGCCTCTTGCAAGTCTCTTGGTGTTTTAGGGGAAAAAATCAAGCAGTTTCGCGGAAATTTGCGCGATCCTCCCAGCTTGAACGCAGCACCCCCAGGAGGATTCGAAATGCTGATCGGTTGCCCAAGGGAAATCAAGCCGCAAGAGTTTCGGGTCGGGATCTCGCCAGCGGCTGCGCACGAGGCCGCCGCCGCCGGTCATTCCGTCATCATCGAGGCCGGTGCCGGTCTGGGTTCGGGATTTACCGATGACGACTACCGCGCCGCCGGTGCCGCGATCGTCGACACCGCGACCGAAATTTTCGCCCGCGCCGAGATGGTGGTCAAGGTCAAGGAACCGCAGGCCGTCGAACGCAAGCAACTGCGCGAAGGGCAAGTGCTGTTCACCTATCTGCACCTGGCGCCCGATCCCGAACAGACGCGCGACCTGCTGGCCTCGGGTGCGACCTGCATCGCCTATGAAACCGTGACCGACCGGATGGGCGGCCTGCCGCTGCTGGCGCCGATGTCCGAAGTCGCGGGCCGTCTGGCGCCGCAGGTTGGCGCCTGGACCCTGCAAAAGGCCAACGGCGGGCGCGGTGTCCTGATGGGGGGTGTGCCGGGCGTGCTGCCGGCCAGGGTTGTGGTGATCGGCGGCGGTGTCGTCGGCACCCACGCGGCGCGGATCGCCGCCGGCATGGGCGCGGACGTGACCGTTCTGGACCGCTCGCTGCCGCGGATGCGCTATCTGGACGACGTTTATGGCGGCACCTTCAAGACCGCCTATTCCAGCGCCGCCACGACCGCCGAACTGGTGGCCGAGGCCGACATGGTGATCGGCGCGGTGCTGATCCCGGGCGCCGCCGCGCCCAAGCTGGTCAGCCGCGCGCAACTGTCCACGATGAAGCCCGGCGCGGTGCTGGTGGACGTGGCCATCGACCAGGGGGGCTGCTTCGAGACCTCGCATGCCACGACCCACGCCGATCCGATCTACGAGGTGGACGGCATCATGCACTACTGCGTGGCGAACATGCCGGGCGCGGTCGCGCGGACCTCGACCCAGGCGCTGGGCAACGCGACGCTGCCCTTCATGATGGCGCTGGCCAACAAGGGCTGGCGCGTCGCCTGCGCCGAGGACGAGCACCTGCTGAATGGTCTGAACGTGCATGCGGGCAACCTGACCTACGCTGCGGTCGGCACGGCGCTGAACCTGCCGGTCATGGCCGCGCGCGAGGCGTTGCGCGCCTGACCAGGCATCCTGCCCGCAGGGCAGACACCCCTTTCCCTTGGCGGCGTCCGCGGGCAGACTTTGCCTGCGGACGTTGTTCATCGGGGGCATGAGGGCAGACCATGGTGCGATTGCTGGGGGCGCTGGCCCTCTTGCTGGGGATCGGCGCGGCGGGCGGCTGGGCGCTGGGCCTGCGCGATCTGGCCCGGGTCGAGGCGACGGTGCAGACCCTCGATCTGCGCGATCTTGCGCCGGGCGCCGCGCAGGATTGCTTCTGGATCGGGCCGGTCACCAGTGTTTCGCTGAACATGGCCTTTCCCGACAGTGGTGCGCTCTATTGGCCGGCCGTGTTCCTCGCCCCGACCGAGCCGGGCAGCTATCTTGAGATCGCCGGCACCTTTCCGCGCGCGCGCTATCTGTCCCTGCACAGCTATCTTGCCGGCGGCGTGCCCTTCGACCGGCTCAGCGATGCCGACCTGCGCCCTGACCCGGGCCAACGCAACCCGTTCGCCACGGGTCCCTGGACGCCGGGCCAGACCTATACGCTGCGGGTTCGTGCCGGCGAACCCGAGGTCCCGCGCCCGGCCAACACGCTGTATGCGGGCCCGCCCGGGCAGGCCGATCCCGCGCCGCTGATCCTGCGTCTTTACGTCCCCGAGGGGGATGCCGACCTGCCCCGCGTCACGCTGGTGCGCGCGGACGGCCAGCGCCTGACCGGCACCGCCCTGTGCGACGCGCTGGACAGTGCCCGCCCCGGGGCCGAGTCGCGCCGGATCGAAGCCCCGATGATCGCGCCGGGGGCCTATGCCAGCTTGCTGGACGGGCGCGCGGGGCAACCGCTGGGTGGCGACTGGGCGCTGTTCTGGAACCCCCGGCTCAGCCTGCTGCGGCTGGCCGCGCCGACGCTGGCGCGGCTGGCCGGAATGGCCGCGCGGCTGGGCCTGTTTCCCCGCGCCTCGGGGTATTACGCCAATCTCGACATGAGCTATGTCTCGACCATGATCGACGCGACCCGGGGCGCGGTCGTCGTGCTGGACGGGCGGTTGCCCCGCACCCCGGCGCACGGCGCCGGCGCCGCCGAGGCCGCCGACATCGACCTGCGCTACTGGTCGCTCTGCACGAACGAGGGGCTGGCCAGCACGCGGTTCGTCGATTGCCTGCGGGACGACCAGGTGACCACGCGGGACGATCCCGACGTTTCGCGCCGCTACACGATCGTCGTTTCGCGCCCCGAGGACCGCCCCCGCAACGCCCGCGCCGCCTGCGGCGTGAACTGGCTGGACTGGGGCGCGCACGGCGACGGGGCGGGCAACGATCACCTGGGCCTGCTGATCCTGCGCAATCTGCTGCCCGCACCCGGTTTCGCGCAGGCGATCCAGCGCATCCCCTATCCCGGCGCCGAACGCGCCACGATGGGCGCGTTCCTGCCCAGCCTGACCTATACCAGCCGCGCCGCGTTCGAGGCGCGCGGCTGCTAGGGCTCAGGCCTCGCGCGTGTAGCGGTCTTCCAGCACATCGAAGGGAACGCCCGGTTCATCCTTGGCGCAGCGGATCACCAGCGAGGTCTTCACGCTGGCGACGTTGTCGGCGGCCAGCAGGTCCTCGGTCAGAAAGTTCTGGAAGGTGCTCAGATCCGGCGCGACGCATTTCAGGATGAAGTCGATCTCGCCATTCAGCATGTGGCACTCGCGCACCAGCGACCAGGCGCGGCAGCGGTCCTCGAAGGCGCGCAGATCGGCCTCGTTCTGGCGATGCAGGCGCACCATGGCAAAGACCTGCACCTCGAACCCCAGTTCGCGCACATCGACCCGGGCGTGATAGCCGCGGATATAGCCGGCTTCCTCCAGGGTGCGCACACGCCGCAGGCAGGGCGGCGCCGAAATGCCGACACGCTTGGCCAGTTCGACGTTGGTCATGCGCCCGTCGGCCTGCAATTCAGCCAGAATCATGCGGTCGATCGGATCGAGTTTCGCGCCGGCCATGGCGGATTTGCTCCCTTCAGGTTTGCGCTTGTGTAGGCGTGATCGCCCCTGTGCGCAATATTATTTCGCAAGCCCGCAATTTCTGGTCCCGCGCGGTGCTTGCGCCGTCGAAACGGGCGCGCTACCACCCGGGCACCCCTTGCATGGCGCCCCGCCCGTATTACATGCGCAAAAACGAATGTGTTTTCAGGAGCCCCCGATGTCCGACACCAAACACACCCGCCTTCTGATCGTCGGTTCCGGCCCGGCGGGTTATACTGCGGCCGTCTATGCCGCGCGCGCCATGCTGGAGCCCGTTCTGGTGCAGGGCATGCAGCCTGGCGGGCAGTTGACCATCACCACCGACGTGGAAAACTGGCCGGGCGAGACCTCGATCCTGGGCCCCGACCTGATGACCCGCATGGAAGGCCATGCCCGCGAAATGGGCGCCGAGGTGGTCACCGACACGATCACCGCGCTGGACCTGTCGCGCCGGCCCTTCACCGCCACCGGCGACAGCGGCACCACCTACACCGCCGACGCGCTGATCCTGGCGACCGGGGCGCAGGCCCGCTGGCTGGGACTCGAGTCCGAGGAAAAGTTCAAGGGCTTCGGCGTCTCGGCCTGCGCCACCTGCGACGGGTTCTTTTATCGCGGCAAGGAAATCGTCGTGGTCGGCGGCGGGAACACCGCGGTCGAAGAGGCGCTGTTCCTGACCAACTTCGCCTCGAAGGTCACGTTGGTGCATCGCCGCGACAGCCTGCGCGCGGAAAAGATCATGCAGGACCGGCTGTTCAAGCATCCCAAGATCGCGGTCATCTGGGACAGCGAGGTGGTCGAGGTCCAGGGCACCGAGATGCCGCTGGGCGTGACCGGAGCCAAGCTGCGCAACCTCAAGACCGGCGCGGAACAGGTGGTGCCCTGCGACGGGTTCTTCGTCGCCATCGGCCATGCGCCGGCGTCTGAACTGGTCAAGGATCAGGTAAAGCTGCACGCCGGCAACTACGTCTGGGTCGAGCCCGGCTCGACCCGCACCTCGGTCGAAGGGGTCTTTGCGGCGGGCGACCTGACGGATGACAAATACCGCCAGGCCGTGACCTCGGCCGGCATGGGCTGCATGGCGGCGCTCGACGCCGAGCACTGGCTCGCCGCGCAGGACTGACGCCTGCCCCGTGGCGCCGGCGTTCGCCTCGTGAACCAGCCCCCATGAACCAGCCCCCGTGAACCGGCCTGCGAACCGGCCCGGCCTGGGCCCCCGCGCGGCGCTTCAGCGCCGCGCCCGGTCGCCCGAGGGCTGACGCATGGAATGCGTCCGGCCGAGGGCGAAACCCCCGCCCGGACTCCGCCCTAGCGGACAATCTCTTCCAGCGGATCATACAGCAGCCCGCCCGTGCCAAAGGCCACGTCAGGCAGGCTGTCGGGCTTGAACCGCAGCGCGCGCAACGCGCTCTCGGTCACCCAGCGGCGGCGGGTCACCACCCCCTCCGGGTCGGTCCAGTCGTCGCCCTTGGGCATCGCCACCACCTGCGCGCGGAAATACACGTCCACCTGGTGAAACCCGCTTTCGGGGTCGTGAAATTCGTTCACCAGGCAAGGTGCGCCGACGCGGATTGCGATGCCGGTTTCCTCGTGCACCTCGCGCATCAGGTTCTCGGGCAACGAGCGTCCGCGCTCCACGCCGCCGCCCGGCGCGCACCACAGATCGCTCTGATCGCCCGGATAGGCATTGACGATCAACAGCCTCCCGCCGCGCACGATCACCGCCCGCACCGCCACTCTCGGCCCCATGACGCCCTCCGATGGTTGCGCACGCATTCTTGCGCTTCTTCCGCGCGCTGACGAGCGTATAGTGGCCGCCATGAGATCATCCCTGCTTGCCCTGCCGTTTCTTGCCGCGACGCCCGCCCAGGCCGATTGCGTGGTCCTGTTGCACGGGCTCGCGCGCAGCGAAAACTCCCTGTTCCTGCTTCAGCAGGTGCTCGAGTTTCACCAGTATCGCGTCGTCAACCACACCTATCCGTCCGAGGACGCCCCGATTGACGATCTTGTGCGCTACGTCGGGCAGGCCGCGGCCGAATGCGGCACCGACCGGCTGAATTTCGTGACCCATTCGCTGGGCGGCATCCTGGTGCGCGCCTGGCTGGGGCAACAGCATCCGCCCAATCTGGGCCGCGTGGTGATGCTGGCGCCACCCAACCACGGCTCCGAGATCGTCGATACCCTGGACGAGAACGACCTGCTGCGCCGCGTCGTCACCTGGTTCAACGGCCCCGTCACGCGGCAACTGGGCACCGATGCCGATTCGGTCCCCAACCGCCTTCCGCCGGTGGATTTCGACCTGGGCGTGATCGCCGGCGACGTGGCGGTGAACCCCTTGAATCCGATCGGCGTGGGGATGTTCGACGGGCCCAACGACGGCACCGTTTCGGTCGCCTCGACCCGGGTCGAGGGGATGGCGGATCACATCACCATCTCGGCCGGCCATACGCTCATCATGAACAACCCGATCGCCATGGCCGAGGTGCTGGAATTCCTGCACGACGGGGCCTTCGATCACGGGATCACGCTGGGGTCGGCGCTGCGCAAGCTGGCGCATCCCTGGCCCCCGGCGCACGCCGGGTAGACCCCGCGCGCATCCGTTCCCGTGCCTGCACGTCAGGCCTCGCTGGCGAATTCGGCCAGCAGCGCGTTGAAGGCGGCCGGGGCCTGCCGGAAGGGCGCGTGCCCCGCGCCCGAGATCCGCATCATGCCGTGGCGCCACAGGGTCGGGGCGTCGAGCGTGTCAAAGAACGCAGGCTTCAGGAACGGGTCTTCCGCGCCGTTCGCCACCGCAAAGGGCACCTTCAGCCCCCGGACGATGGCGCGTTCGTCCATCGGTGCCCCCATCACCACCGAGGTGAACATGATCTCGCGCGCGCGCCCGTCGGTGCGCTTGACCATCGCCAGCAGATGCGGGTCCACCGCGCCGTCGATCCCGCCGGTGTGCAGCGCATAGGCTTGCGCGTCGGCGTCGGTGAAATCGCGCTTGGCGGTCAGGTTCTCGGCCGCGGGGTCGATGTTGAAGGCGGCCATAAGGTCCTCCATCACCGGGGTGATGGGGGGCGTGCCGCTGATCATGATGCCCGCCAGCGGCACCGCGCCCCGGCCCGCCAGTTCCAGCGCCGCGTGCCCGCCCAGGGACCAGCCAAAGACCACCGGCCGCGTCACCGCCAGCGCGGCCAGCACCCGTTCCAGCGCGGCGGCGTAGCCGGCAAAGGTATAGGCGGTTTCGGGCGCGGGCGCGTCGTCCGAGGCCCCGTGCCCCGGCAGATCGGGCGCGATCAGGCGAAAGCCCTGAAGGTCCGTCGCCGCGAATTGCGGTTCGAACACCTCCTTGCAGGCCGAATTGCCGTGGATCATCAGCACCGGCCGCCCCGTGCCGCCGCTGTCGCGCACCGCGAGGGTGCCGAAATCGGTGTCGATGCTGTGGATCGTCATGCGCTGTCTCCTGCTGTTTGCGCCAGCGTAATCCCGGCTGGCCGGTCTTGGCCATCCCTCAGCGCAGGACGATGCGCACGATCAGCCGCAACCCGGGGCGTGCGGCCCTGTGCAGCAGCGGCGTCAGCAGGCCCAGGCCCGCGCTGAACAGGCCCAGCACGCCGGCGACCAGCGCCCAGACCTCGTTCGCCAGGCGCATCCCCAGCCTGAGAAAGCGTGACTTGCCCATCATTTCCAGCGTTCCCAGCGTGCGCGGCCCCAAGGCATCCGAGGCCCGGGCAAAGCGCGCGGCCTCGGCCGGGGTGTCGATCGCACCCATCAGATGCAGGGTCTGCCGGGTGCCCAGGCGTGCGTTCAGATGGCCCAGGTCCTCGGCCAGGGCAACGGCGGGGCGGATCAGGCGCGGGCGGGCCAGCCGCGCCAGGTCGTCGGCCCCGCGCACGGCGGGCAGGCGCGCCCAGTCGATGCCCCAGACAAAGGCCCGGCGGAACACGGCCAGCAGGCCAGGCGCCAGGCGGCGCATCCGGTGCGCGACGCGCAGCAACGCCGCACCGGCCTTGACCGTCAACGAGGTTCCGCCCGTGACCACCACCAGCCCCGTCGCCGCCAGCCCGACGAAGCTGATGCCGACATCGACCTGATCGACCGGGGCGCCGGCGACGTAATGCCCGCCCTCGCGCGCCAGCGCCACCACGTCGCCCAGGGGGGTGACGTTGATCGCCACGCCGCAGGCCAGCGCGGCCGACAGCGTGCAGTCGCGCAGGTCCCAGGCGCAGGCCGCACAGTCGAGGCCGGTGGCGATCCAGCCGGTATCGGCGGCTTTCAGCGCGTCGCGCCGGGCGATCAGCGGGTCGGGCAGCGCGATGCCCTGCGCGTCGGCCAGGTCGCTCAGCGCGTCGATCACGACCCAGTCGCGGGGGTCCTGGTCCAGGCGGGCTTGCAGCCGGTCGGCCAGCGCCTGGGGCGTCGCCGCGCGGGCCGCCCCGCGTTCATAGGCGGCGACCAGACCCGATTCGCCGCGCTGCACCAGCAGCGAAAATCCGGGGGTGTGCGCGAGGTCCCAGGCCCACCACAGGCTCCAGCCCAGCGAGGCCACGGTGACCAGCGCCAGCACCGCCCGCTCGATCCGCAAGCGGCGCTGCGTGCGGGGATCCGGCGGGGCAGGTTTGCGCAGCAGGGCCATGACGCGACCAATGTGGGCCAGGGCGGGGCGCGGGACAAGGGCACCGCGCCCCGCCTGTCAGGCCTTGAGCGCGCGTTCGGCCGCGGCCCCCAGCCTGAGCAGCCGTGCCTCGTCGCGGGGCCGGGCCATCATCATCACCCCCGTCATCGGCACGCCCGTGGGCAGGGTCAGCGCGCAAAGCCCCATCAGGTTGCCGATTCGCGTGTTGCGCAGGGTCTTCAGATTGAAGGCCGCGAAATAGGCGGGGTCGGCCAGCAGGCGGTCGATGCGCTCGGGCAGGGTCGGCGCGGTCGGGATCAGCACCGCGTCATACCCGGCAGTCGCCGCGCCATACGCGGCGCGCAACACCTCGAGCCGGCGCCAGGCGCGCACATAGTCATGCGCCGGATACTGTGCGCCGGCCCGGAAGCGGTCGCGCACGGGGGCGAACATGACGTCGGGGTTGGCCTCGATCGTGTCGCCCCAGATGCCGTAGCATTCGGCGGTGAACAGCACGCCCGCCAGATCCATCGCCTCGGCCACCGCGGGGACCGGGGCGCGGTCGATGCGGGCCCCCGCCCGCGCCAACGCCGCGAGCGCCTGTTCGAACCCCTGCGCCGCGGCCGGATCCAGGTCTGCAAGCGCAACGGTTTCCAGCACCAGCATCCGCGTGCCCTTCAGGCTGGCTCCGGTCAGGTCCGGCGCGGGGGTGCTGTCCAGCAGCGCAAAGGCCAGGGCGGCGTCCTCGACCGTGCGGGCCAGGGGGCCGATGGTGTCGAACTTTTCGGCCAGGGGCACGACGCCGGACAGGGGGATGCGTCCGGCGGTGGTCTTCAGCCCGACCAGGTCGTTCCAGACCGACGGCACCCGCACCGATCCGCCGGTGTCCGACCCGATGGACAGCGGCGCCAGCCCCCAAGCGACCGAGGCCGCCGAACCCGAGCTGGACCCCCCCGGCACGCGGTCGGGGTCGTGGATGCAGGGCGGCGTCGCCGTGACCGGGTTCAGCCCCAGCCCCGAGAACGCGAGCTCTGTCATATGCGTCTTGCCCAGGGGTGGCAGGCCCGCATCCGCAAGACGGCGCACCACCTGCGCGTTGCGCGTGGGCACCCGGCCCTTCAACAGCGCGCTGCCGGCCTCGGTGGCGACGCCGGCGGTGTCGAACAGATCCTTCCACGAGACCGGCACCCCGTCGAGCGGCCCGCGCCTGAGACCGGCCTGCGCCCGCCCGCGCGCCGCCGCGGCGGCATCCAGCGCGCGCTGGCGCATCACGCGCGCATAGATGCGGTCGCGGTGCGGGTGGCTGTCGATCGCGTCCAGAAACGCGGCGGTCAGCGTGACCGGGCAGATGCGCCCCGCCTCGATCCCGCGGCCCAGATCCGCCGCGCTCATGCTGCGCCAGGTGTCGCTCATGCCTGCCCCCGTTCCAATGATCGCGTCACGCTAGCGCGCGCGCGTCGCATGGACAATCCCGCGCGCGCGTGCATTGGTGGGGGCATGGAACACGACGCGGATATCCTGATCGCGGGCGGTGGGCTGAACGGCCCCGCCCTGGCCTTGGCGTTGGCGCAAGGGGGGCTTTCGGTCGCCGTGATCGACGCGCGCCCGGCCGATCTGCGGGCCGAGGTCACCTTTGACGGGCGCGCCTATGCGCTGGCGCTTGCCTCGGTCAAGGTGGTGCAGGCGCTGGGGCTATGGCGCGGGCTTCAGGACAAGGCGCAGCCGATCCTGGGCATCCGGGCCAGCCAGGGGCACGCCGGTCAGGGGCCCTCGCCCCTGATGCTGGGGTTCGACGCCGCCGAGATCGAAGAAGGCGCCATGGGCCAGATGCTGGAGGACCGGCATCTCTACGCGGCCTTTCTGGCGGCGATGCAGGCCGCGCCGGGTATCACGCTGCATTCGGGCGCCAGCGTCATCGCGCAAGAGCCGGGGCCCGGGGGAATCGCTGTCACGCTCGACGACGGGCGGGTCCTCAAGGGGCGCGTGCTGGTCGGTTCGGACGGGCGCGATTCGGGTGTGGCGAAACGCGCCGGCATCCAGCGGTGGGGGCACGACTATGGCCAAACCGCGCTGGTCTGCGCCATCGACCACGAAAAACCGCACGGCGGGGTCGCGCATCAGTTCTTCATGCCGCCGGGGCCGCTGGCGATCCTGCCGCTGCCGGGCCATCGCAGTTCGATCGTCTGGAGCGAACGCACCGCCACCGCCGAGGCGATCCAGCGGCTGGATGACGCCGCCTATCTGGAGGTTCTGAAACCCCGATTCGGCCGCTTCCTGGGCGAGATCGCGCTGGCGGGGCGGCGGTTTGCCTATCCCCTGCGGCTGACCGTGGCCGAGCGCTTCGTGGCCGAGCGGCTGGTGCTGGTGGGCGACGCGGCGCATGGTGTGCATCCGATTGCCGGCCAGGGGCTGAACCTGGGCCTGCGGGATGTCGCGGCACTGGCCGAGGTGATGATCGAAGCCGCGCGCCGCGGCGAAGACATCGCCGCGCCCGACGTGCTGGCGCGCTATCAGGACTGGCGGCGTTTTGACACGGTGCGCATGGCGGTCGGGATGGATGCGGTGAACCGTCTGTTTTCCAACGGCAACCCGCTTCTTGAGGCGGTGCGCGGACTCGGCCTGGGCGTGGTCAATGCGCTGCCCGCCGCGCGGCGCTATTTCATCCGCGAGGCCGCCGGTCTGAACGCGGCGGAACCGCGGATGATGCAGGGCCTGCCGGTCTGATCGGCGCCGCGCGGGGCGGCGGGTTCCGGTTCAGGTGCCGCGCGGTTTCGCGCGCAGGGTCGGGTCGGCCTGGCGCGGGTTTTCGGGCCAGGGGTGCCGGGGGTATTGCCCGCGCATGTCCTTGCGCACGTCGGCATACGAGCTGTCCCAGAACCCGGGCAGATCGGTCGTCACCTGCACCGGCCTTTGCGCCGGGCTGAGCAGCGTCACCTTCAGCGGCAGCCGGTTCGGTCCGACCGTCGGATGCCGCGTTACGCCGAACATCTCTTGCAGCCGCACCGCGATTTCCGGCTGACCCGAGGCGTAGTCGATCGCCACCTTGCGCCCCAGCGGGGTCTCGAAATGCGCGGGCGCAAGCCGGTCCAGCGCCTGCATCTGGTCCCAGTCCAGTGCGCCGCGCAGGGCCTCGGTCAGATCCAGGGCTTTCAGGTCCTCGGCGGTGCGCACGCGCGTCAGGTGGGGCAGCAGCCAGTCCTCGGCGCGGTCCAGCAGGCCCGCGTCGCTGACATCGGGCAACGCGACCCCTTGCGCGCGCAACAGCGCCACCCGGGCCTGAAGGCGCCGCGCGGCGGGACCCAGCGTCAGCCCCTGCGCCCTGAGGCCGTCCAGCGCGGCGCGCGCGCGCGCCTCAGGCGGCGCGTCCCAGGGGCGTTCGGCCAGAACCAGCGCGCCCAGCCTCTCGCGCGAGCGGGCGATCACGCGGCCCTCACGCGCAGACCATTCGCACAGATCGTGCCAGCCGATGTGGTCGCCGAACAGGGCGCGCAGGGCCGCTTCGCCGATCGGCAGCGCCTGACGGATGCGCGCCTCGCGCGGGTCGCCATCCAGATCGGTCGCGACGATCAGCCGCTGCTGCGCCAGCGGATCGGCGGCGTCGAACACCGCGCCCTTGCCGCCCGACAACAGGTAGCGCGGCGCCTCGCCCCGGCGCCTGAGACCGATGCGGTCGGGATAGGCCAGCGCCGCCATCTCGGCCGGGTCCAGCCCCCGGTCGGGCGGGGCCAGCCGGGCAAGGCGCCTGGCCTCGGTCCGGATCCGTTCAAGCGTCTCGCGCTTTGCAGGATGCGGGCCGCGCTCGCCTGCCAGCGCCCGCAGCCTGAGCGTCAGGTCGGCGGGCGCCCCGGTCAGCGGGTCGCGATCGGCGATCAGCGCGGCCAGCGGCGCGGCGCCCTGTCCGGCGATGAGCAGCATGTGCGCCAGCCGGGGGTGCAGGGGCAGCGCGGCCATCGCCCGGCCATGCGGCGTGATCCGCCCGCCCGCGTCCAGAGCGCCCAGATCGCCCAGCAGCGCGCGCGCCTCGGCCATGGGGCCGGGGGGCGGCGGCGTCAGGAAACCCAGATCGGCCGACCCCCACAGCGCCAGTTCCAGCGCCAGCCCGGTCAGATCGGCGGTTTCGATCTCGGCCGGGGCAAAGGCGGGCAGGGCGCCTTCCTGCCCCCGGGTCCACAGCCGGTAACAGACCCCCGGCGCCACGCGCCCGGCACGCCCGCGCCGTTGCTCGGCCTCGGCCAACGAGACGCGTTCCGTCACCAGCCGCGCCATTCCCGAATTGGGATCGAACCGCGCGCGGCGGGCCTGGCCCGCGTCCACCACCACCCGCACATCGGGAATGGTGAGCGAGGTTTCCGCGATCGCCGTCGCCAGCACCAGCTTGCGCCCCGTCGGCAGCGGCACCAGCGCCGCGCGCTGGGCGGCGAAATCCATTGCGCCAAAGAGCGGTTGCAACGCCACCTCGGCCGGCAGGTGCGGGGCCAGCAGGGCGGCGGTGCGGCGGATCTCGCCCTCGCCGGGCAGGAAGACCAGCACGCCGCCCTCGGTCTCGGCCAACGCGCGCAGGGTCAGATCGACCACCGCCTGAGGCAGGCGCGCCTCGCGCGGCACGGGCGCATCCAGCCAGCGGGTTTCCACCGGAAAGGCGCGCCCCTCGGCTGTCAGTAGGGGGGCACCGCCCATCAGCGCGGCCACCGGCGCCGCGTCCAGGGTGGCCGACATGACGATCAGCACCAGGTCCTCGCGCAGCGCGGCGCGGCTTTCCAGCACCAGCGCCAGCCCCAGGTCGGCGTTCAGGCTGCGCTCGTGGAACTCGTCGAAGATCACGGCGCCAATGCCGTCGAGCGCGGGGTCCGATTGCAGCATCCGGGTCAGGATGCCTTCGGTCACCACCTCGATCCGGGTGGCCCTGCTGACCCGCGAGTCGCCGCGGACGCGATACCCCACAGTCGCGCCGACCCCCTCGGCCAGGGTTTCGGCCATGCGCTCGGCGGCGGCGCGCGCGGCCAGTCGGCGCGGTTCCAGCATGACGATTTTCCCGCGCACCGCCTCCAGCAGCGCCAGCGGCACGCGGGTCGTCTTGCCAGCGCCTGGGGGGGCTTGCAGCACCGCCTGGCCATGGCGCTGCACGGCCTGCACAAGCTGCGGCAGCAGGGGGTCGATGGGCAGGGTATCCAGGGGCAGGGGGCTCACGGTGGTCAGAACTGGCGCAGGACGCGCATCCGGCCATAAGGGGTATGGGTGACGATGCGTGTCAACTGCCAGTCGCCGCCCGCGTCGCGCCGATAGTCCAGGGAAAAGGCCAGCGCCTGGTAATCCTGAAGTTCGGTCGCGGAATACCCGCCGACGCGGATATAGGCACCCGAGCATTGTGCATCGTTGCCCGAAACATGCGCGGCATCGACGCGCAGGCGCGAATGGCGCCGCCCGTCGAACAGCTCCAGCACCTGCCCGCAGGGCACCTCGGGGCGCGGGCGCAGCAGGTAATAGAGGGCGCTCATCGGGTCCAGCGTGCCGCCCTGATCGGCGGCGTCGATGTCCCAGGGTTGCGCGGGTTCCGGCGGGGCCAGCGCCAGAATGCGGGGCACGCCGTCGGTATAGGCCAGTTCCGACTGGATCTGCCGCCGCCCGGTATCGACGTCGCCGCGATAGTGCTGCGGATCGAGCGTCTCGCCCTGCCGCCGGCCCTGCACCGACAGGTCCAGATGCACCGAGCGCAACAGCCCCACCAGCCCGGCCGTGACGACATGCCCCTCGGCGGCATAGCTTTGCGCGTCCTCGCTTGCCGAGACGGTCACATCCGCCACGTGCAGGATGCCGTAGCGCACCTCGAACCGCGCTTCGAGCGCCGAGGCAGGCACCGCGAGGCCCAGGGTCAACAGCAGCGCGAGACGGGCGAGACGGGGCACCGGACCCTCCATTCCGACGCCCGGGCTGGACATTCCCGCCCCGGGCAGGGCAAACAGCGTGGCAGACACCACGCCCGGAAGGTTGACGGTTTCATGCGCCAGCACAACCCCCAGAACGACCTGGCCCAGCGGATTCTCGCCGGGGATCGCCGCGCGCTGGCGCGGGCGATCACGCTGGTCGAAAGCACCCGCGCCGATCACCGCGAGCAGGCCACCGCGCTGCTCGGGGCGCTGGCGGGTCACGACCGGCAGGCGCTGCGAATCGGCCTGAGCGGCACGCCGGGGGTCGGCAAGTCCACCTTTATCGAGGCCCTGGGCACGATGCTGTGCGGGCGGGGCCTGACCGTGGCGGTGCTGGCGGTGGACCCGTCCTCGGCGCGGACGGGCGGGTCGATCCTGGGCGACAAGACCCGGATGGAGCGCCTGTCGCGGCTGCCGGGCGCGTTCATCCGCCCTTCGCCCAGCCAGACGCATCTGGGCGGCGTCGCGCGGCGAACGCGCGAGGCCGTGGCACTGTGCGAGGCGGCCGGGTTCGACGTGGTGCTGATCGAAACGGTCGGTGTGGGCCAGTCGGAAACCGTGGTGGCGGAATTGTCGGACGTGTTCGTTCTGCTGCTGGCACCGGCCGGCGGCGACGAGTTGCAGGGCGTCAAGCGCGGCATCATGGAGGCCGCCGACCTGATCGTTGTGAACAAGGCCGACGGCGACCTCAAGGCCACGGCAACGCGCACCTGCGCCGATTATGCGGGGGCGCTCAGGCTGCTCAGGCGCCGGCCGCAGGACGCGCCCGGCTTTCCCAAGGCGCTGACCGCCTCGGCGCTGGAGGAACGCGGGCTGGACACCGTCTGGGGCGAAATCGACGCGCTGGGCAACTGGCGGCGCGCGCATGGCCAATGGCAGGCGCGGCGCGCGGCGCAGGCCCGGCACTGGTTCCACGAGGAGGTGCGCCAGGCGTTGCTGGCCCGACTGGAAACCCCGCAGGCGCGCGCGCGCATGGCCGAACTGGCTGAACGCGTGGCGCGCGGCGAGGCGGCGGCCGGGGCGGCGGCCCGGGCCATGCTGGCCAGCCTGCAGAGCGGGCCGCAATCGGATGGCGAATCCCTTGACGGGGGTGCCGATTCCGCCTAATAGGCCCTTCGAGATTCCGGGCGCTGCTGCGGTGGCGCCCTTTGCTGTTGACGGCGCTTTCCCATTTCGGGGCCCGCGCCCGCCTGACAAAGACGAGGATGAGACCATGTCGCGCCGTTGCGAACTGACCGGAAAAGGCCCGATGTCGGGCAACAACGTGAGCCACGCCAACAACAAGTCCAAGCGCCGCTTCCTGCCGAACCTGGTGGATGTGACGCTGGCCTCGGAAGTCACCGGCAAGGCCTACAAGCTGCGCATTTCGGCCGCCGCGCTGCGCTCGGTCGATCACCGGGGCGGGCTGGACGCCTTCCTGGCGAAGGCCAAGGACGTGGAACTGTCGGACCGCGCGCTGGCCATCAAGAAGGAAATCGCCAAGGCCGCTGCCTGAGCGATCTGCCCTCGAGGCACGCCGAGACCCCGTCCCGAGTGACGGGGTTTTTGCGTTTTTGCCCGGGCGGGTTGACGGGTTGACGGGTTGACGGGGCAGGCGGGGGGCTGCCGCCCCCCGCACCCCCTGCCCAAAGGGGGTCTTCACCCCCTTTGGAAACCCCGTGCCCGCACTCTGCGAGGGGTGGCGGTGGCGCGACGCCGCAGGCGGGTGCGGTCAGCGTGGGGCGAAGCGGCGTTCCAGGCGGGCGCGGGCCTCTGGCAAGGGGCGGTGGCCCAGCCCCGGGGCGAGCGTGTCGCGCAGGAAATGGCCCGTCGTGTGCAAGCCCTGTGCCATCTGTGCGCGGTCGTCCGGCCCGTCCGCCGCGCGCAAAAGCGCCGGCAGCGGCAACAGGCGATCGGCCCACGCGCCCGCGCCGCGGATGCTGACTGCCCGCCCGCTGCGCGGCGAGACATAGGCCAGCTCCCCGGTTTCGCCGGTGACCGCGCAATCGCCCAGGTCGAGGCCATAGCCCGTTTCCTCGAGCAGGGTGCGCTCCCAGCCCAGATAGGCGCCGAACCACGGCGCGCCGGTCGCCAGCCGGTCCAGAAGGCCCTGGGTCACGGCGTAGAGACGCGGTTGCGGGTCGCGTTCGGGCAGGGCGAAGGACGCGAGGGCCGTCAGGGCGTTCAGCGCCGCCAGCCGGTCGGCATCGCCCAGGATCGCGCCGGCGCGGCTGCGCTGCATTTCGGCGGTGAAATGGCCCAGGTGATCGTCGAGCCGCGCGCGCCAGGTCAGTGCCAGCGTGTTGCCCGGTTGCAGCACCGGCGCCATGCGGCGCCCGGTGCCGCCGCGCACCACGCCCTTGTGCAAGCCGTGGGCTGCGGTCAGAACCTCGACGATGGCGGCGTTCTCGCCGTGGGGACGTGCCGTCAGCAGGATGCCGTCACCCGTCCATTCCATGCGTCAGAGCGCCCGCCAGCCGATGTCGCGGCGGCAGAACCCGCCGGGCCAGTCGATGCCGTCCACCAGCGCATAGGCGCGGGCGTGGGCCTGGGCCAGGGTCGCGCCGCGCGCGGTGACGTTCAACACCCGCCCGCCCGCGGCAAGCAGGTGGCCCTCGTGGGTGCGGGTGCCGGCGTGGAAGACCATGGTGAAGCTGTCTTCGGGCAGGGCGTCCAGGCCCTTGATCTCGGTGCCCTTGTCATAGGCGCCTGGGTAGCCGTTCGCGGCCATGACCACGGTCATCGCGTGGTCGTCGGCCCAGTTGACCCGGGCCTCGGCCAGGCGCCCCTCGGCGCAGGCCAGCATGAGGTCCAGCGCCTGGGCCCCCAGCCGCATCATCAGCACCTGGCATTCGGGGTCGCCGAAGCGGACGTTGTATTCCACGAGCCGCGCGCGCCCGTTGTCGATCATCAGCCCGGCATAGAGCACCCCCTGATAGGGCGTGCCGCGCCGTGCCATTTCGGCCATGGTCGGGCGAACGATCGCGTCCAGCGCCTGGCGGGCGATGGTATCGGTCAGCACGGGAGCCGGGGAATAGGCACCCATGCCGCCGGTGTTGGGGCCGGTGTCGCCTTCGCCGACGCGCTTGTGGTCCTGGGCGGTGCCGATGGGCAGCACGGTCTCGCCATCGACCAGCACGAAAAAGCTGGCCTCCTCGCCCTGCATGAATTCCTCGATCACGACCTCGGCGCCGGCCGCGCCAAAGGCCCCGCCGAAGATCTCGTCCAGGCCCTCCAGGGCCTCGTCCAGGGTCATCGCGACGATCACGCCCTTGCCCGCGGCGAGACCGTCGGCCTTGACCACGATCGGGGCGCCCTGCGCGCGGACATACGCCTTGGCGGCCGCCAGATCCGAGAACCGGGCCCAGCCCGCCGTGGGTGCACCGGCCGCGTCGCAGATTTCCTTGGCAAAGGATTTGGAGCTTTCCAGCCGCGCCGCCGCCGCCGAGGGGCCGAAGCACAGGATGCCCGCCGTCCTGAGCGCATCCGCGACCCCGGCCGCCAGCGGCGCCTCGGGGCCGATCACCACGAAATCGATGGCGTTTTCCTCGCAGAAGGCGACGACCGCCGCGCCGTCCTCGGGCGTCAGCGCGGCGCATTCCGCGATCGCGGCGATGCCGGCGTTGCCGGGCGCGACGATCAGGCGGTCGCATTTCGGGTTCTGCTTGATCGCCCAGGCCAGCGCGTGTTCGCGTCCGCCCCCCCCAAGAACCAGAATGTTCATGTCGCACCCCTTGGCCGCCGTTGCCCGGCGTTCTAAGGTCTGGGGCGGACCGACACAAGCGAGACCGATGGACCTGATCGACGACGACCTGCCCGGCCCGGGCGGCAATGCGCATGAATTCACCGTTTCGGACCTGTCCGGGGCGGTCAAGCGCGCGCTCGAGGGCGAATTCGGCCGCGTGCGGGTGCGCGGCGAGGTGGGGCGCGTCATGGTCGCGCGCACCGGGCACATGTATTTCGACCTCAAGGACGACCGTGCGGTGATCGCCGCGGTGTCCTGGAAGGGGCAGGTCGCGCGCATGGCGATCCGACCCGAGGAAGGCATGGAGGTCATCGCGACCGGCCGGCTGACCACCTATGCGCCGCAATCGAAATACCAGCTTCAGGTTGACAATGTCGAACCCGCCGGCGCCGGCGCGCTGATGGCGATGCTCGAGGCGCGGCGCAAGGCGCTGGCGGCCGAGGGGCTGTTCGACGCCGGGAACAAACGTCCGATCCCCTATCTGCCGCAGGTGATCGGCGTCATCACCTCGCCCTCGGGGGCGGTGATCCGCGATATCCTGCACCGGCTGGCCGACCGTTTTCCGCGCCGGGTGATCGTCTGGCCGGTGGCGGTGCAGGGCGAACGCTGCCCTGCCGAGGTGGTGCGCGCCATCAAGGGGTTCAACGCGATCGCGCCGGGCGGGCCGGTGCCGCGCCCCGATGTGCTGATCGTTGCGCGCGGCGGCGGCTCGATCGAGGATCTGTGGGGCTTCAACGACGAGGCCGTGGTGCGCGCGGCGGCAGCGTCGGAGATCCCGCTGATTTCCGCCGTCGGGCATGAAACCGACACCACGCTGATCGACCACGCCGCCGACCTGCGCGCGCCGACGCCGACCGCCGCCGCCGAGCTGGCCGTGCCAGTGCGGGCGGACCTGCTGGCGCATGTCGCAACGCTGGGCGCCCGGCTTCATCGGGCGGCGACGGGGGCGGTGCAGGCGCGCGAGCAGCGTCTGAGGGACCTGTCGCGCGCGCTGCCCCGGGCCGAGGCGCTGCTGGCCACGCCGACCCAACGCTTCGACCGCGTGTCGGACCGGTTCGCGGGATCGCTCAAGGCCCTGGCGCAGCGCAAGGCGCTGGACCTGAATCGCGCGGCAGCCGGGCTGCGCCCGGGGGTGCTGCGGCACCGGCTGGAACAGCGCGCCGACCGGCTGGCGGCCGGCGCCGGGCGGCTGGCGCCCGCGCTGGCGGCGGGTCTGGCGCGCAAGGGCGACCGCCTGGCCGCGCTGCGCTTGCCGCAGGGGCAGCTTGTGCGCGACCTGGCCCGCGCAGCCGAACGGCTCGAGGCGCGGGGACAACGGATGCGGCCCGCGCTGCTGGCCGATCTGGCGCGCCGGCGCGACCGGCTGGACGCGCTGGGCCGGATGCACGGTTCACTGGGCTATGAGCAGACGCTGGCGCGCGGTTATGCCGTGGTGCGTGACGCCGACGGCCGGCCCCTCACCGATGCCGAGGCGGTGCGGGCGCTGGCGCAGTTCACCGTGCAGATGCGCGACGGCACCCTGGACGCGATGCCGCTGGCCGCGTCGCCGCGCCCGCGCAAGAAACCGACCGAACCGGGGCCGGGCCAGGGCAGCCTGTTCTAGCCGGCCAGCATGTCGCGCACCATCGGGATCACCCGTTCGCCGTAAAGCTTCAGGCAGGCCATGTTCGCGGCGTGCGGCACGGGCCCCGAGGTGTATTTCAGGTCGAACCGCTGCACCCCCAGCCCCCGGACCGCGCGCACGATCTTGCGTGCCACGGTGTCCGGCGCGCCGACGAACAGCGCGCCCTGCTCGACCTCGGCCAGAAAGCGGTCGCGGGTCACGGGCGGCCAGCCGCGTTCGCGCCCGATGCGGCCGAACTGCGCCTGATAGTGGGGCCACATCCCCTCGCGCGCGGCCTCGTCGGTGTCGGCCACGAAACCAGGTGAATGGATGCCGATGGGCCGGGCGGGGGTGCCCAGTTGCGCGACCGCGCGGTGGTAAAGGTCCACATAGGGCTTGAAGCGCAACGGATCGCCGCCAATGATCGCCAGCATCAGTTGCAGGTCCTGCCGGGCGACGCGCACCACCGATTCGGGGCTGCCGCCGACGCCGACCCAGGTGGTCATCGGCTGCGACAGCGGCGGATAGACGGTAACCCCCTGCAAGGGCGCGCGAGTCTGACCTCGCCAGGTCACGGTCTTGTCGCGAAGCAGGCGGGCGAAGATGTCCAGCTTTTCCTCGAACAACTGGTCATAGTCCTGCATGTCGTAGCCGAACAGCGGGTAGCTTTCGGTGAAGCTGCCGCGCCCCAGGATCGGTTCCGCCCGCCCGCCCGACACCGCGTGCAGCGTCGAGAACCGCTGGAATACGCGCACCGGGTCGTCGGTGGACAGGATCGTGACGGCGGTGCCGAGCTTGATACGCGCGGTGCGCCCGGCGATCGCCGCCAGCACGATCTCGGGCGCGGAAATGGCAAAGTCGTCGCGGTGGTGTTCGCCCAGCCCGATGAAGTCGATGCCCAGATCATCGGCATAGACGGCCTCGTCCACCACGTCGCGCAGCACCTGGTCCATCGGCTTCGGCCGCCCGTCGGCGCCGGTGGAAACATCGCCAAAGGTATCCAGTCCCATCGAGATCGGGGTCATGTGAAAGCTCCTGCTGGTGGTCCACAGCTAGCCCGCCGCCCGCCGCCGGTAAAGGCGCGGGCGCGCAGGGTGGAGTGTGCGCAGGCTCACAGGTCCAGCGTGATCGTGCCCCCCTCGGTGGCGGCGCGCGAACAGCAAAGCACCACCTTGGCGGCGCGTTCCCTGGCGGACAGGACATAGTCGCGGTGCTCGATCCCGTCGGGCGAGCGATGCGCGACGGCGCAGACCGCGCAGATCCCGTCCGAGCATTTCACCGGCACCGCGATGCCCGCCCCTGCCAGGGCCTCGGTCGCGGATTGATCGGCCGGCACGGGTATGTCGCGTCCCGATTTCGCAAGATGCAGGGTAAAGGGGTGGTTCACATACTCGGGCGCCTCGGGCACGGCGAAATATTCGCGCGCCAGGGCGTCCTCGGGCCAGCCCTGCGCCTGCGCGGTGGCAAAGACGCCGTCCATGAACCCCGCGCCGCCGCAGGTGTAGAGCCGCGCGCCGGGCCGGTAGGGTGGGATCAACGTGGCCAGGTCCACGCGCGGGCCATCCGTCTTGACATGCGTTTGCGCGCGCGCGGCCCAGGGGGCGGCGGCGATTTCGGCGGCGAAGGGCGCGACGCCGCGCGCCAGATAGTGCAGGCGAAAGTCGCGGTCCAGCGCGTGAAGCCTGTGCGCCATGGTCAGCATCGGCGTGACGCCGATGCCGCCGCCGATCAGCAGGGTAAAGGGCGCGTCCTCGTCCAGCGGGAACAGGTTCGTGGGCGGAGTGACGAAAAGCCGGCGCCCCTCGCGGAACACGCGGTGGATCAGGATCGATCCGCCGCGCCCCTGCGGTTCGCGCTGGATGCCCAGCACGTATTTCGATCCGTCCGCCGGATCGCCGGCCAGCGAATATTCGCGCTGATATTCGGGCGCGATCATCACGTCGATATGCGCGCCCGCGTCGAATGGCGGCAGCGGCTGGCCATCCGCGCGGGTCAGTTCGAAGCGCACGGTGTCGTCACTCAGATCCTCGCGCCGGGTGATCGTCACCGGAAAGACCGGCGGCTCACCGGCCACGCCCGGCCCGGGGGCCAGCCCCGCGATCTGGCCGCGCGCCAGGCGGTTGCGGTATTCCTCGGGTGTCAGCAACTGGCGATAGCGTTCGATCCCGGCCTCGCGGTTCAGGGGCTGGGTGATGGGAAAGGGCAGGGGCATCACGTCCGCCGGGTAGACCGCCAGGGTCTGATCCTCGTATTTCAGGTCCAGGTCGCGGCTCAGATCCCGGCGATTGGTTGCGCCCGCGCGGACATAGCGCGTGCCGGGCTTGTCCAGTTCGATGTCCCACCACCAAGTCTTGACCGGGTTGATGGCCCCGCGCCCCAGCCGGTCGTCCAGCGCCGCCAGCGCCCTGGCCGAGCCCGGAGCTGTCATCGCCAGCCAGCGGAAGGGAGCCTCGGCAAAGAGCCCTTGCAGGTTCCAGGGGCAGGTCTTCATGCAGCGCCCGCACATGCCGCCGGCCTGGTTGGTGATGCGGTAACGCGCGCATTTCTCGGCGTCGGATTTCCAGATCTCATAGCCGTTATACATCAGCTTTGGACCGGCCGTGATCGCCCCTGAGGGGCATTCGCGCGCGCATTTGTTGCACGCCCCACAGAACCGTTGCAGGCCAAAGTCGATGGGCTTGTCGTGGCGCATGGGCATGTTGGTGGTGACCGCGCCCGATTTCAGGCGCGGGCCCAGATAGGGGTTCAGGATCACTTCGCCGATGCGACTGACCTCGCCCAGGCCGGACAGCAACAGCAGGGGCGGTTGCAGCACGTCCCCGTCGATCACCGAATGCACCCGGGCGGAATAGCCCAGCCGGCGGATCTGTTCCGCCACCACGCCCCCCAGCAGCGAGAACCGCAGATACGCGCGCATCGACTGCGCGACGCTGATCCAGTCGTCGCCCGAGGCGCCCTCCATCGTCTCGTGCCCCTGATCGAGCAACATGTTGACCGAATTCGCGTGATAGGGGGTGATCGCCTCGCCGGCGGAATTGTGCGAGTAATAGGCCCAGTCGGGCACCCGGCTCAGGCCGACGGCGTCGGTGGACAGGTAATAGCTGGCAGCCTTGAGGTTGTCGGCGTTCCTCTCGGGGTCGGAGGCCACGACCGGGCCCCGCGCCTCGCCGAATTGCAGAAGCAACAGCGCCCCCAGCGCGCGGCGGGCGCAGGCGCCGATCGGGGATTTCGCCACGTAGCGGCCGCCCTTGGCGCCCTCCTGCACGGCCTTGCCCATGTCGCCGTAAAGCGCGCGGGCAAAGAAATCGGCGCGTTTGGGAAAGCGCGGCACGCGGGCCTCGTCGATCAGCGTGGTCGGTTCCTCGACCCGTTTCAGGCGCTCGAACGGATAAGGGCCCATGCGGAATTCGCGGTGGGCAAAGGCCTCGGCCGTGGCGGCGCGGCGCGGTGCGGCGGCGCCGGTCCACCACGCGACGCCGTGGCTGCGGCCCGTGCGCCCGTCGCCCACCAGCGGCTGATCGGGTGCCAGCGTCAAGGTGGTGGTCACGGCGGCCAGCCCGTAGCGCGTGCCCAGATAGGGGTTCACCGCCTGCCCGTCCCGGGCAAAGGCCAACCCCGCACTGACCGCGAGGCGCGGCAGATCCACCTCGGAGGTCGAGGCCGAATGCGCCCGCGCATCATGGCCCAGCATGCGCAGATAGGACGACAGCACCACGGCGGTGTTGTTCGCCAAAAGCGCCGCCCGCTGCGCCTGGGTGCCGTGCAACCAGTCGGTGCCGGGTTCGCCCTGCACGGGGTCGCGGGTGTAATCGACGGCGATCACCAGCGCGAACCGGTGCGCGGTGACCGGCCCGTGGGGGCTGCGCGCGGCATCCAGAATGTCGGCATAGATCGCGTCGATGCCGGCGGCGTGGGTCTTGGGCTGGCCCTGCTCCAGTTCTGCGCGCAGGGCGTCGATCATCGGGTTGCGGTGCGGGCTGGGCAGATGATGGTCCGGCACCAGCGCGCAGACCCCCATCAGCGCCGCGTCGAAATAATGGCCCGCGGCCTTCAGGTGGTTCGAACGGTCCTGCGGGTCGTCTGGGATCTCGGCCTCGGCATGGACGACGGGACCCTGGCGCACGGTGTCGAACATCGTCTGATAGCGCGCCATGGCGTGGCTCAGCGATTGCGGGTCGGGATGGTCAAAGGCCAGCGGCCGCGACCAGGGCAGGGCCGACAGGTCGGGCGTGCCCCCCCGGCGCAGACGCTCCATCGGGAAGGGGCCCAGATGGACGGGACGATCGGCATGGGAAAACAAGGGCATCGCGGCGCTCCGTCAGGGTCGGGATCAGAAGTCGGTGGGGTCGGGCTCGCCCTCGGCCAGGCGGGCCAGGGCCTGGGTCAGGCATGTCAGGTCGTCGTCCGAAAGCTTGGCCGCGAAATGCGCCTGCAACGCGTCCGAGGCCGCGCGCACCTGCGCCAGGATCGCCTGTCCGGGCGCGGTCAGCGCAACCGCGGTCTGCCGTCCGTCGGTGCCGCCGGGGGCGCGGGCGATCAGCCCCTTGGCTTCCAGCCCCTTGAGCAGGCGCGACATGGCCGGCCGAGTGATGCCGACATAGGCCGCCAGGTCGGACGGCGTGGCGACGCCTTCGTCGCCGACCCCCGCCAGCACCGTAGCGCCCAGGCGGGTCAACCCCTTGGGCAGCGCGGCCTCGTGCCGGGCCTGCATCAGCCGCGCCAGACGCGAGACGCGGAACCCCAGACGATTGTGCAGACGATACCCGGACACGCGGACCCCCGACCCTGAAGCGGGAGAGTGGCGAAAATGATTACCAATGTCAATCAAATTGCGGCGCCGAGGCTCCCTGGGGCCGGCCCCGGGGTTCTAGCCGCGCAGGATACGGTTGATATGGCCCATCTTGCGGCCCGGCCGGGGCGCGCCCTTGCCGTAGAGGTGGATCTGCACGTCGGCCGTCCTGGCCAGATCGGGCACGCGGTCCACATCGTCGCCGATCAGGTTTTCCATCACCACATCGGCATAGCGTTCGCCATTGCCCAGCGGCCAGCCGGCGACGGCGCGGACGTGCTGTTCGAACTGGTCGATGGCGCAGCCCGCCTGCGTCCAGTGGCCCGAGTTGTGGACCCGGGGCGCGATTTCGTTCACCACCAGCCCCTGCGCGGTGACGAACAACTCCACCCCCATCACCCCGACATAATCGAGGGCGGTCAGGACGCGGCTGGCCAGCAGCACGGCGTCCACGCGCTGCGCGTTGGTCAGGCGCGCGGGCACCGTGGTGGTCCGCAGGATCCCGTCGCGATGCACGTTCTCGCCGGGATCGAAACAGGCGACTTCGCCGCCTGGGCCGCGCGCGGCGATCACGCTGACCTCGTGGGTGAAGGTCACGAACCCCTCCAGGATCGCCTCGGCGCCGCCCAGTTCGGCCATTGCGGCGGGGGCTTCGGCCGGGTCCACGATGCGCACCTGCCCCTTGCCGTCATAGCCCAGGCGGCGGGTTTTCAAGATCGCCGGCGCACCGATCGCGGCCAGCGCGGCGTCCAGCGCGGCGGCGTCGGGGATGTCGCGGTAGGGTGCGGTCGTCAGGCCCAGCCCCGTGAGGAAATCCTTTTCCGTCAGCCGGTCCTGCGATACCGCCAGCGCGCGCCGGTTCGGGCGCACCGGGCGCAGGCTTTCCAGCAGGTCCAGCGTGGCGGTGGGGATGTTCTCGAATTCGTAGGTGATGACATCGACCGAGGCCGCAAAGGCCCTGAGCGCCCCCTCGTCATCCCAGGGTGCGGTCGTCACCCGCTCGGCGACATGGCCCGCGGGCGGGTTCGCGCCCGGGTCGTAGATGTGGCTGCGCAGGCCCAGACGCGCGGCGGCGACGGACAGCATCCGCCCCAACTGGCCGCCGCCGAGAATGCCGATGCACGCGCCGGGTTGCAGGGGGTCACTCATCGCGGGGTTCCTCGGGGATCGAGGCGCTCAGCGCCTCGCGCCAGGCATCGACCCGCGCCGCCAGCGCCGGGTCGCTCATGGCCAGGATCTGCGCGGCCATCAGCCCGGCATTCGCGCCGCCGCCGATCGCCATGGTCGCCACCGGATAGCCCTTTGGCATCTGCACGATGGAATAGAGACTGTCCACGCCCGACAGCGCCCGCGTCTGGATCGGCACACCGATCACCGGCACGCGGGTTTTCGACGCCATCATGCCTGGCAGATGGGCCGCGCCACCGGCGCCGGCGATGATGACCTTCAGCCCGCGCGCGACGGCGGTCTTGCCATACTGCCACAGCCGGTCGGGCGTGCGGTGGGCGCTGACGATCCGAGCCTCGTATCCGATCCCCAGCTCGTCGAGGATCGCGGCCGCGTCGCGCATCGTCGGCCAGTCGGACTGGCTGCCCATGATGATTCCCACGTCCACGGTCATCGCGTCTCTCCGGCGTTATTCGGGCGTTTGCCTGCGCGCGCCCTAGCACTTTGCGGGCCGGATGCAAAGGCACTCGCGGCCTGGGGCGTTTGCGGATATGCGGGGGGCATGAGCGACCGCATGTATCTTGTCACCGCCCCGGGTCTGGAACCCGCCCTTGCCGACGAGGCCCGCGCCGCCGGGTTTCACGACGTGACCCCCGGTATCGGCGGGGTCGAGGTCGCGGGCGGCTGGCCCGAGGTCTGGCGCGCCAATCTGGTGCTGCGCGGCGCCGTGCGCGTGCTGGCGCGGGTGGCCGAGTTCCGCGCGATGCACCTGGCGCAACTGGACAAGCGCGCGCGCAAGGTGGACTGGGCGGCGATCCTGCGCCCCGATGTGCCCGTGCGGGTCGAGGCGACCTGCCGCAAGTCCAAGATCTACCACGACAAGGCCGCCGCGCAGCGTGTCGAACGCGCCATCACCGAGGGGATCGGTGCGCCGCTGGGCCCCGGCGGGATCGGCATCAAGCTGAGAATCGAGGACGACCTGTGCACAATCTCGGTCGATACGTCGGGCGAGTCGCTGCACAAGCGCGGGTTCAAGACCTTTACCGGCAAGGCGCCCCTGCGCGAGACGCTGGCCGCCCTGATCTTGCGGCAGATGGGCTTTGACGGCACGCAGGCCGTGGTCGATCCCATGTGCGGTTCGGGCACGCTGGTGATCGAGGCCGCCGAGATCGCCGCCGGGCTGCAACCGGGGCGCGGGCGGGCGTTCGCGTTCGAGCGGCTGGCGGGGTTCGATCCGGCCGCCTTTGCCGCGATGCGGGTCACGCCTTCGGTCCCGCCCGCGCTGCGCTTTTTTGGCGCGGACCGCGACCAGGGTGCGGTCGCCGGGGCCCGGGCCAACGCCGAACAGGCGGGGGTCGCCGAATGGTGCCGGTTCGATCGCGCGCCGGTCAGCGAGCTGACCGCGCCTGACGGGGTCGCGCCGGGCATCGTTCTGGCCAACCCGCCCTGGGGCGCGCGCATCGGCGAGCGCAAGTTGCTGTTCGCCCTCTATGGTGCTCTGGGCCAGCGCCTGGCTGACGGGTTCAAGGGGTGGCGCGTCGGGCTGATCGCGCCAGATGCCGGGCTGGTCAAGGCGACCGGTCTGGCGCTATCGGCGGCGGGGCCCACCATCGACATGGGCGGCACCCGCGTGACGCTGTGGCAGGGCACCGTCTGAGGGGGCCCGATTCGGGCGGGCGCTGGCGCTACTTGGCCGGCGCCTGCGGTGCGTCCGGTGTCAGCGCGCCGATCGACAGGCAATCGCCCAGAAAGGCATGCGCCGGCTCCGAGGCGCCGGCCAGCGGCAGCACCACCGCGCCCCGGCCGTTCACCGAATAGCGCAGATCGCCGCCCGCCATCAACGCCAACCAGAACGGATCGTCCAGGCCGACCGCGAAATTGACGCCCCAGATGCCTTCTTCCATACGCTGCACCCTGCCGTCGATGGCGCTGTCATAGCCGTTCGCGTGCAGGCTGACCGACACCTGCGCATCGTCCGGCAGGCCATCGACGGGCGCGCCAAGATTGACGTCGCCGTAGATCCAGTTCGCGCCGATCGAACAGGTGATGAAGGCGCGCATGTCGTCTGTCTCGGGCACGCCAAAGGCCAGGTTCAGGATCGTGTCCAGCGGATTCGCCGCGACCGACCGCGCATAGGTCCAGGCCATGCCCTCCTGCGCCTGCGCGGATTCTGCGGCGGCAACAAGGGACCCTGCGACGAGAACGGCGGGAACCAGTCGGGACATCGCAAACTCCTTGTGAAGGCACGATGCTGGCGCGGGCCGCATCACGCAATGATATCTGGGGTCAATTCGTCTTCGATCCGCGAAATGGTGTCTTTCAGCGCCAGCTTGCGCTTCTTCAGGCGTTTCATCGCCAGTTCGTCGCCGGTGCCGCGTTGGTGCATCGCCGCGATCGCCTCGTCGAGGTCACGATGCTCGCGCCGCAAAACCTCCAGCTTCACGCGAAGGACCTCTTCGTGGTTCAGCTCCATCGGTGCGTTCATCGGCGGCGACTCGGTTCTGATTTTTCACCAGTGTAGCGGGTTTTCCCTGCGCAGGCAAAGCCTTCGGGCCCCTTGCAGGGGCTGGTGGCGGCCCCCATATTCAGGGTCAAGCCGGTTTGCCGCCTGTGCGGGGGCCGGCGTGTGTGTCGCTGATGCAGGACCGGACCATGACCAAATTCGCCTTTCCTTCGCACCCGCTGCTGCTGGGGTTCGAGCCCCTCGAACGGCTGGTCGAACGCACGGCCCGCGCGGGTGCCGAGGGGTATCCCCCCTTCAACATCGAGCTGCGCGAACCGAACCTCTATGTCGTGACCCTGGCCGTGGCCGGCTTTGCTGCCGAGGACATCGCCATCACCCTTGAAGATCGCCAGTTGGTGGTGCGCGGCCAGCAGGCCGATCCGACGCCGGACCGCGTTTTCCTGCATCGCGGCATCGCCACGCGGCAGTTTCGCCGGGTCTTTGCCCTGGCCGAAGGGGTCGAGGTGACCGGCGCCCGGCTGGACAACGGCCTGCTGGAAATCATGCTGGAGCGGCGCGAACCGGAGACGGTCGTGCGCACAATTCCCATCAACCGTGGCTGACAGGAGGCGACGATGAAAACCCCGTATCCCGGTTTGCCCGAGGGCAAGATCGCCTATGTGCGCCGGATCGACCCCCAGACCCTGCCGGACGAGATCCGCAACCAGATCCCCGAGGACACGCAGGTCTGGGGCGTCCATGACGAGGCAGGCGAGTGCATCGCCCTGACCCAGGACCGGCGCACCGCCTTTTTCGTCGCGCGCGAAAACGACCTGACCCCGGTCAGCGCGCACTGAAAGGCGGGCGGGCCTAGCCGTCCAGCACCTTGCGCAGCCGGGCGAAACTGTCGCCCGGCGACGCCGCGCCCTGGCCGCCCAGATAGGCGTCCAGCCTGGGCCACAGCTTGATCGCGCGGTCCGTCAATGGGTCCGAGCCCTGCGCATAAAGCCCTGCCTGGACCATCATTTCCGCGCGCTCCCAGGCCCCGACGAGGCGCCGGACCTCGGCGATCTGGGCGTTCTCTGTCGGCGTCGCAGCGCCCGGCAGCGACCGCGAGACCGAACGCATCAGGTCGATCGCGGGGAACCGGCCGCGTTCCGCGATGGTCCGGTCCAGGACCACATGGCCGTCCAGCACGCCGCGCAGGATGTCGGCGACGGGTTCGTCCATGTCCGAGCCCGCGACCAGCACCGTAAACACCGCCGTGATGTCGCCCTGGTCGGCCTCGCCGGGGCCCGCGCGTTCGGCCAGGGCCATGATCTGATGCGCGGTCGAGGGCGGGAACCCGCGCAGCGACGGCGCCTCGCCCGCCGCCAGCGCGATCTCGCGGTGGGCCTCGGCAAAACGGGTGACCGAGTCGCACAGCAGCAGCACATGCTGGCCGAGATCGCGGAAATGCTCGGCCACGGCCATGGCGCTGTAGGCGGCGCGCCGGCGCGCCAGCGGCGATTCGTCCGAGGTCGCGCTGACCACCACCGACCGCGCCAGCCCCTCGGGGCCCAGCACGCTTTCGGTGAAATCGCGCAATTCGCGCCCCCGCTCGCCGACCAGCGCCAGAACCACGACGTCGGCCTCGATCCCGCGGGCAAGCTGGCCCAGCAGCATCGTCTTGCCCACGCCCGAGCCCGCGAACAGGCCGATGCGTTGGCCGCGCACGATCGGCAGAACGGTGTTGAACGCATCCAGACCGGTGGACAACCGCCCGCCCAGCCGCTTGCGCCGCGTGGGCGAGGGTGGGGGCATCCGCAACGCGCGGGGGCGCGCGCCCTGTGCCAGCGGGCGGCCGTCCAGTGGCGTGCCATAGGGGTCGATGACCCGGCCGATCCAGCTGATGTCGGGCGCGATGGTGTTGCGGCCCAGGTGTTCGACCCGGTCGCCGATGGCCAACCCCTCGACCGGCGATTCGGGCAAGACCTCGGCCCCGTCGCGGTTCAGCGCCAGGATCTCGCCCCCGATCGCGCGGCCGTGCGGGTCCGCGATCATCACCCGGTCCCCCAGGCGCGCGCGCTTGGACAGGCCCTGCGTCATCAGCGTGGCGGCGTGCAGGGTTGTGACCTGGCCGAAATGGCGGACCGGGCGGACCTCGGCCAGTTCGGCCATCAGGGTTTCAAACACGGTCATGGGGCCCTCCTGGCGCAACGGGCGTTCTGGTGACGCTCGATTACGGTTTCTAAACGAATCACCCTTAAAGCTTCGTGTAGGCCAGCCGAGGGAGAAGCCCCATGTTTCAGAGCCTGGACATACTGCGCATGGCGCAAGCCTATGCGACCCATGCCGCGACCCGCCAGCAGGCGATCGCGCAGAACGTGGCGAACGCCGATACGCCCGGTTACAGGGCGCGCGACGCCGTGCCCTTTTCCGACTATTGGCAGGCCGTGCAGCGCGGCGATCCGGATACGCAGGCGATGATCCGCGCCGATGCCACGCCGGTCACGATGGCGCCCGATGGCAACACCGTGTCGCTGGAGTTCGAGATGATGCGCGGGGTCGAGGCCCGGCAGCAGCACGAAACCGCGCTGGGCATCTATTCCATGACGCGCGACCTGATGCGCGCCGTGATCGGCCGATAAGGAGATCCCGCAATGAGCACCATGGACCGCACACTGGCGCTGTCGGCCTCGGGGATGCAGGCGCAGGCCATGCGTCTCAGGCATGTGTCCGAAAACATCGCCAACGCCGACACCCCCGGCTACCGCCGCAAGACCATCGCCTTCGAGCCCCTGTCATTGCCCGGCGACGGCATGGGCGAGGCCACCGGCGTGCGCGCGGGCCGCGTGAGCCTGGACCGCACCGACCTGACGCAGATCTACGACCCCGGCAACATTCTTGCCGACGAGACCGGCCATTACCTCGGTTCGAATGTCGATGTGATGGTCGAAATCGCAGACGCGCGCGAAGCGCAGCGTTCCTACGAGGCGAACCTCAGGATGTTCGATCAGGCGCGACAGATGTCGCAAAGCCTGATCGGACTTCTGCGCAGATAAGGAGAGACCAGAATGGACATCGCCGCATCGCTTGCCGCCCGTTCCTACGGCGCGGCCCGACCCCTCACATCCCCCGAACCCGACGTCGCCGGCGGCCCCGGCGCCAGCCTGAGCCAGGCCGCGCAAAGCTTTGCGCAGGTTCTCGACCGCGCCGACACGACCGCGCAGCAGGCAATGGCGGGCAACGCCGATCCCCATGCCCTGGTCGCCTCGCTGTCCGAGGCCCAGATGGCCGTCGAAACCGCCGTCGCGGTGCGCGACAAGGTGGTCGAGGCCTATCTCGAAATCCTCAGGATGCCGGTGTGATGACCGAGGCCGCGTTTTTCGACATCCTGCGCCAGGGCCTGTGGACCGCGGTGGTCATGTCGGCCCCGCTGCTGGGCGTTGCGCTGGTGGCGGGCGTGGTCGTCGGCCTGTTCCAGGCCCTGACCTCGGTGCAGGAGATGACCCTCACCTTTGTGCCCAAGATCCTGGCGATGTTGGCGGTCTTCTGGATCTCGATGAGCGCGATGACCGCGCTGTTGGTCGATTTCTTCCAGCGGCAGGTGATCCCCGCCATGATCGGAGGCTGACGCATGGACAACGCGGGCTACACGCAGATCACCCGGCAATCCGGTCTCCTGCGCGAATTGCAGGCGATCGCCAACAATATCGCCAACATCTCGACCTCGGGTTTCCGGCGCGAAGGGATCGTGTTCTCGGAATACGTCCGGCGCCTGGATCGGCAGGAGGACACGCTGTCGATGGCCGCCGCCAACGCGCATCAGACCTATCTGACGCAGGGCGGGCTGACGATGACCGGCGGCGCGCTGGATCTGGCGATCGAGGGCGAGGGTTTCTTCACCATCGAGACCCCGCAGGGCCAGGCCTATACGCGCGCCGGGCACTTCACCCCGAATGCCGCCGGCGAACTTGTGACGGTGGACGGCCTGCGGTTGCTCGATTCGGGGGGCGCGCCGGTCTTCGTGCCGGCCGATGCGGGCCCGGTCGCGGTGTCGCGCGATGGCACGATCTCGGCTGGCGGGCAGCCGCTTGCCCAACTGGGCCTTGTGGTGCCGGACGATCCGTCCGAACTGCGCCGCTCGACCGGCGTCCTGCACGAGATCAACGGCGAGACCCGGCCCGTGGCCGAGCCCGTCATCCTCCAGGGCTTTCTGGAGGATTCGAATGTCAACCCGATCACCGAGATGGCGCGCATGATCGAGGTCCAGCGCGCCTATGAGGCCGGGCAGAAATTCCTGGACCGCGAGGATGAGCGCATCCGCAACGTGGTCTCAACCCTCGGCCGATAGGAGAACCCCATGCGTGCCCTTCAGATTGCCGCCACCGGCATGAGCGCCCAGCAGATGCGGGTCGATACCGTGGCGAACAACCTCGCCAACATGTCCACCACCGGCTACAACGCCCGCCGCGCCGAATTCGCCGATCTGCACTATCAGCAGCACACCCGCGCCGGCACGATCAGCGCCGCCGATGGCACCATCGTGCCCACCGGCGTGCAACTGGGGCTGGGCGCGCGCCCGGCCTCGGTCGCGATGATGGTGCAGCAAGGCGTCGTCACGGCGACCGGCGGCGATCTCGATGTCGCGATCGAGGGGCGCGGCTGGCTGGAGGTGACGTTGCCGGACGGTCGCGCGGCCTATACCCGGGACGGCGGGCTGAAACGCAACGGCGAGGGGCTGATCGTCACCTCGGATGGCTACGAAGTCGCGCCCGGCCTGACGATTCCCGTCGATGCGACGCAGATATCGATCAACGCGCAAGGCGAGGTCTGGGCCTATTTCGCCGACCGCGTCACGCCGGAACGGCTGGGGCAACTGACGCTGGCCGGCTTCACCAACGAACGCGGCCTCGAGGCGCTGGGATCCAACCTGTTCGTCGAGACCGAGGCCTCGGGCCCGGCGCTGGCCTCGGTGCCCGGACAGGACGGTCTGGGCACGCTGCGCCAGGGCTATCTCGAGGAAAGCTCGGTCGATCCGGTGCGCGAACTGACCGAAATGATCAAGGCCCAGCGCGGCTATGAACTGAACGCCAAGGTCATCACCGCCGCCGACCAGATGCTGGCGGCCACCACGCAGGTGCGGTGATGCGCGTCCTGATCCTTCTGCTGGTCCTCGCCGCCCCGGCGCAGGCTGATGTGCTGCTGGCGGGCCGCACGTTGCGCGCCGGCACGTTGGTCGAACCGGCCGATGTGGTGATCGCCAGCGATTCCGCCCCACCGGGCGCCGCCACCACCCCCGACGAAGCGATCGGTCTCGAGGCCCGCGTCACGCTCTACGCCGGCCGGCCGATCCCGCTGGCCAGCCTGGGTCCGCCGGCCGTGGTGGAACGCAACCAGCTGGTCACGCTGATCTTCCGGCGCGGGGGCCTGGATATCCGCGCGGATGGCCGTGCGCTGGGCCGCGGGGCCGAGGGCGACGCGATCCGCATCATGAACCTGGGCTCGCGCAGCACGGTGTCCGGCACGGTGACCGGTCCCGGGCTGGTGAGCGTGCCATGAAAGGGCAATCCATGCGCCGCCTGCTTCTGATCCTTCCGCTCGCCGCCTGTTCGGACCTTGCCGAGGTCGGGCGCCCGCCCGCGTTCTCGCCGCTGGACCCGCAGCTCGAACACCACGCGCTTTACAACGTCCCGCTGCCCGAGGTGACCGAGCGCGCGCGCGCCGTGGACACGGCTTCGTTGTGGACGGCCAGCCAGCGGTCGCTGTTCGGCGACAGGCGCGCCAGCCAGCCGGGCGACATCCTGACCGTGGTGATCGAGATCAACGATTCCGCGCAGATTTCGAACTCCAGCCAGCGCGGGCGCAGCGGGTCGCAAAGCATGGGCGTGCCCCAGTTCCTGGGCATTCCCCAGGCGATCGACGCGCAGCTACCGACCGGCGCCAGCATGGCGAACGCGGTATCGGTCGATTCCGCCACCAACTTTCAGGGCCAGGGCAGCGTCAGCCGGAACGAACAGCTGACCCTGCGTGTCGCCACAACGATCATCGAGCGCCTGCCCAACGGTGTGCTCAGGATCGAGGGCAGCCAGGAGGTGCGGGTGAACAACGAACTGCGCGAGTTGATCGTCACGGGCTACATCCGCCCCGAAGACATCTCGCGGCGCAACGAGATCGCCTATGACCGGATCGCCGGCGCGCGCATCAGCTATGGCGGGCGCGGCCAGATCTCGCAGATGCAGCAACCCGCCTATGGCCAACAGATCGCCGACATCATCCTGCCGTTCTGAGGGGAAAGCCGATGAAAAAGCTCCTGCCCATCCTGTTGCTTCTGGTCGGTCTCGGCGCCGGGGGGGGTGTCGGATGGGTCCTGAGACCCGCGACGGATCACACCCCCGCGGCCGCCGCCCACGGCGAGACCGAAGGACACGCCGCCCAGGCCGAGAGCACCGGGCATGACGCGCCTGTCTATCAGCCCGCGCCCGCCGACACCGAGACCGTCCGCCTGCCCAACCAGTTCGTGGTGCCGGTGATCGTGGACGGGCGCGTGACCTCGATGGTGGTGATCGGCCTGGCGCTGGACCTGGCCCCGGGGCATGATTTCAACCTGTCACGGGACGAACCGCGGCTGAGGGCGGTGTTCTTGCAACTGCTGTTCGATCACGCGAACATCGGCGGCTTCAACGGCCTCTTCACCTCGGGCGAGGCGTTGCTGGCGCTGCGCCGCACCCTGATCGAGGCCGCCCGGCGCGAGATCGGCCCCGCGGTGCACGACGTGCTCATCACCGAATTGCTCAGACAGGAGAGTTGACCCACGGGCCCCGGGGCGGCGCCCCGGACCGGCACATAGGCGACCCGAGCGCGACAGACGCCCTGCACGGAAACGGACCGGCGCCGGACGCAAGCGGGCGTTCAGCCCCGTTCAGCCCCTTGGAAAAGGGCCGCGAACGGCCCCTTTCTGGTGACGGACGCGGCGGCCGATCCGCGCTTTGCCGATCCTCGCCGTGCCGACCCTCGCCCCGCGCGGCGTCAGCCCTGAAGGGTCCGCACCCCGTAGCCCTCGCGCCGGGCCAGCATCGCTGCGGTGGCGGCGATGGCGCCGGCGGCGGTGGTGAAATAGGGGATCTTGTCCATCAGCGCGACACGCCGGATGTCGCGGCTGTCCTCGACCGCCTGCGCGCCTTCGGTGGTGTTGAAAACCAGCGCGATATCGTCGTTCTTCAACCGGTCCACGATGTTCGGCCGGCCTTCGTAGACCTTGGCGACCAGGGTCGTCGCGATGCCCTCGGCGTCCAGCCATTTCGCGGTGCCGCCGGTTGCGACGATCTCGAATCCCAGCCCGGCGAGATCGCGCATCGCACCCGCCAGGGCCACCGTCTTGTCGGCGTCACGCACCGAGACGAACACCCGCCCGTCCTCGGGCAGATGCGTGCCGGCACCCATCTGCGCCTTCAGAAAGGCCAGCGCAAAGGTGCGGTCCCAGCCCATCACCTCGCCGGTCGAGCGCATTTCCGGCCCCAGCAACGTGTCCACGCCCGGGAAGCGTGCAAAGGGCAGCACCGCTTCCTTGACGCTGAACCAGGGGGTGATCGGATCGGCCAGCGTGTTCGGGTCGGCCAGCGGCATCGGGCTGTCGGGGCCCACGCCGGCGGGGTAGGGCGCGCGCAGCGGGAAGGCCGACATCGGTTCGCCAGCCATCAGCCGCGCGGCGATCGAGGCGATGGCGCTGTCGGTCGCCTTGGCGACGAAGGGCACCGTGCGCGAGGCGCGCGGGTTCACCTCGAGCACATAGATCACGCCGTCCTTGATCGCGAATTGCACGTTCATGAGGCCGATGACACCCAGCGCCCGCGCCATCTGTTCGGCCTGCCGCTTCATTTCGTCCACCAGGTCCGCACCCAGCGAATGCGGCGGCAGGCAGCAGGCCGAATCGCCCGAATGGACGCCCGCTTCCTCGATGTGTTCCATGATGCCGGCGACATGCACGGTCTTGCCATCCGACAGCGCGTCCACATCGACCTCGATCGCGCCGGACAGATAGCTGTCCAGCAGCACCGGGTTCTTGCCCGAAACATCCACGGCGGTGGTGATATAGCGTTTCAACTGATCCATGTCGCGCACGATTTCCATCGCCCGGCCGCCCAGCACATAGCTGGGGCGGATGACCAGCGGGAAGCCGATGCGCTCGGCTATGGCGATCGCCTGTTCGTCGGACGAGGCGATGCCGTTGATCGGCTGTTTCAGACCCAGGTCGTTCAGCAGCTTCTGGAACCGCTCGCGGTCCTCGGCCAGGTCGATGGCATCGGGCGAGGTGCCGAGGATCGGGATCCCCTCGTCGTGCAGCGCGTTGGCCAGCTTCAGCGGGGTCTGGCCGCCGAATTGCACGATCACCCCGTGCAGCGTGCCGTTCGACTGTTCGACGCGCAGGATTTCCAGCACATGCTCCAGCGTGAGCGGCTCGAAATACAGCCGGTCCGAGGTGTCGTAGTCTGTCGAAACCGTTTCAGGGTTGCAGTTGACCATGATCGTCTCATAGCCGGCGTCGGTCAGCGCATAGCAGGCGTGACAGCAGCAATAGTCGAACTCGATCCCCTGACCGATCCGGTTCGGACCGCCGCCCAGGATCACCACCTTCTTGCGGGTCGATGGGCGCGCCTCGCATTCGACCTCGCCCATCGCGGGCATTTCATAGGTCGAATACATATAGGGCGTCTGGGCTTCGAATTCGGCGGCGCAGGTGTCGATGCGCTTGAACACGGCGGTCACGTTCGCGGCCAGGCGCGCGCGGCGCACCTCGGTCTCCGACTTGCCGGACAACGCGGCCAGCCGGGCGTCGGTGAAGCCCATCATTTTCAACGCGCGGATGCCGTCGGTGTCGGTGGGCAGGCCGTTGGCGCGCACCGTGTCCTCGGTCTCGACGATTTCGCGGATACGGGCCAGGAACCAGGGGTCGAAGGCGGTGATTGCCAGGATCTCGTCATCGGTGAACCCGTGCCGCATGGCCTGGGCGATCACCCGCAGCCGGTCGGGCGTGGCCTTGGACAGTGCGGCCGAGATGGCGGCCCGGTCCGGCGCGCCGGGGATTGCGATCTCGTCAAAGCCCGCCAGCCCGGTCTCCAGCGAGGCCAGCGCCTTTTGCAGCGATTCGTGGATTGTGCGGCCGATGGCCATCGCCTCGCCCACGGATTTCATCGCCGTGGTCAGGTCGGGTTTCGAACCGGGGAATTTCTCGAACGCAAAGCGCGGGATCTTGGTCACGACATAGTCGATGGTCGGTTCGAAGCTGGCCGGCGTCACCTTGGTGATGTCGTTGTCCAGCTCGTCCAGCGTGTAGCCCACCGCCAGTTTCGCCGCGATCTTGGCGATGGGGAAGCCGGTGGCCTTGGACGCCAGCGCCGAGGATCGCGACACGCGGGGGTTCATCTCGATCACGACCATGCGGCCGTCTTTCGGGTTGATCGCCCATTGCACGTTCGACCCGCCGGTTTCCACGCCGATCTCGCGCAGCACGGCGATCGAGCCGTTGCGCATGATCTGGTATTCCTTGTCCGTCAGCGTCAGCGCCGGGGCGACGGTGATCGAATCGCCCGTGTGCACGCCCATCGGATCGACGTTTTCGATGGAACAGACGATGATCGCGTTGTCCGCCTTGTCGCGGACGACCTCCATCTCGTATTCTTTCCATCCCAGCAGGCTTTCGTCGATCAGCACCTGCGCCACCGGCGAGGCATCGAGGCCCGAGCGCACGATGGCTTCGTAATCGTCGCGGTTGTACGCCACGCCGCCGCCCGTGCCGCCCAGGGTAAAGGCAGGGCGGATGATCGCCGGCAGGCCGATATGGTCGAGGTCCACCATCGCCTGACGCACGCCCGCCGAAACATCGTATCTTCCGTTCGGCAGCTTGGGCGCCGCCACGATGGTCGCCTTGGGGTTTTCCAGCCCGATTCGGTCCATCGCCTCGCGGAACAGCTTGCGGTCCTCGGCCATTTCGATGGCCTCGCGGTTCGCGCCGATCAGTTGCACGCCGAACTTGTCCAGCACGCCCAGGTCCGCCAGGGCCAGCGCGGTGTTCAGGCCGGTCTGCCCGCCCATCGTCGGCAACAGCGCGTCGGGGCGTTCCTTTTCGATGATCTTGGCGACGACTTCGGGGGTGATCGGCTCGATATAGGTGGCATCCGCAAGTTGCGGGTCGGTCATGATCGTGGCCGGGTTCGAGTTGACCAGGATGACCCGATAGCCTTCCTCGCGCAGCGCCTTGCAGGCCTGGGCGCCCGAGTAGTCGAACTCGCACGCCTGACCGATGACGATGGGCCCCGCGCCGATGATCATGATGGACGAGATATCGGTTCTCTTCGGCATGTCGGACCCCGTGCGTGCGTGGGCGCGCCGGTCCCTTTTGTGGGCAGCGCGCAAATTGAGCCGGGTTATAGCCCGCGCCCCAACCGGCGCAACCCCCGAAACAACATTCGGGGATGTGTCCCGCGCCGGGGTCCGGTCAAGGGTTGGTGCGCCGAGGAACCGACCCGCAGATGCCGAGGGCTTGCTGGCGGCCGCAGTCGATGCGGTAGCGGGTGTCCAGATCGTCCTGATCGACGGTTTCGTATCGCCCGCCGGCGCTGCCGCTGCACCCGTCATCGCCGGTGATGCCGTAGCGCACCCGCACGTGGACCACGTCGAAGCGGCGGGTCGGGCAGCAGGCCTCGCGGCGGATGCGGTCCACCAGGCTGTTCGGGCCATGCGGCAGATTCGGCGAGATTCCGACCCAGCGGGTCCAGTTCATGCGCCCGCTCCCGCCCATGCCGGTCTGGCAAGCGGCGGGGATTGCGTGGTTGCCGCGCCCCACCCACAGCGCGCCGATGCAGGCCCTGAGGGTCTGGTGCGCGCGCAGACGGCACTGGTTCGGTTGCGTGCGGCGACAGGTGCCGCTGGCGTCCATTTCGATCAATCGCTGGAGGTTCGCGGTGATCTCGGGCCCCATCACCATGATCGAGGCGCGGCAACCGCGGGTGATGTCGGCGCGCGCCGGCGAGCCGAGGGCAAGGGCAAAAAGCCCCAGCAGCAGCAGCGGGAAACGGGTCATGATCTCCATCCTCGGTTGTGCCCGGACGGGGCTCCAAGGGCCCCAGCATAGCAGGAAATGCCCCCAGAACCCAGCCGCACGGGCCGGGTCGGCCGGTTCAGGCCCGCTCCAGCCCGCGCTTGAGATCCCAATCGGTGACGGCGCGGTCGGCTTCGGCGATTTCCCAGCGCGCCGCGTGGACGTAGTGATCGACCACGTCATCGCCCAGCGCGCCGCGCAACCAGTCCGACGCGTCGGCAATTCCGGCCGCCTCGCGCAGGGTGGCGGGAATCTCGGGGACGCCTTGCGCGGCATAGGCGTCGCCGGTCTGCGCGGGGCCCAGCGGCAGGCGCCGCTCGATCCCGTCCAGCCCCGCCGCCAGCAGGGCGGCCAAGGCGGTATAGGGGTTCAGGTCCGCGCCTCCGATCCGGCATTCCACCCGCACCGCGCCGGTTCCGGCCCCGCAGACCCGGAACCCTGCGGTGCGGTTGTCCACCGACCACACCGCCTTTGTCGGCGCAAAGAGCCCGGGGCAGAACCGTTTGTAGCTGTTGACATAGGGCGCCAGGAACAGGGTGATGTCCGCTGCATGGGCCAGTTGCCCGGCCAGAAAATGCCGCATCACGCCGGACATGCCCAGCGGCGCGTCGGGGTCGCGAAACGCGGGCCGCCCGTCCAGCGTCCACAGCGATTGATGGACATGCGCCGAAGACCCTGCCCGGTCGGTCGCATATTTCGCCATGAAAGTTACCGATTGGCCCTGCGCATGGGCGATTTCCTTGGCGGCGGTCTTGGTGATCGCATGGTGATCGGCGCAGGTCAGGGCCTCGGCATAGCGGATGTTGATCTCGGCCTGGCCGGCCTCGGCCTCGCCCTTGGTGTTCTCGACCGGGATCCCCGCCCCATAGAGCCCGTTTCGCAGCGCGCGCATCAGCGGCTCTTCCTTGGTCGTCTGGAAGATGTGGTAATCCTCGTTGTAGCCCGAGATCGGCACCAGCCCGGTGGGGCCCCGGTCGCGCAGCGCGGCATACGGGGTCTCGAACACGAAGAATTCAAGCTCGGTCGCCATCATCGGCTGGAACCCCAGCGCCCTCGCCCGCGCGATCTGACGCTTCAGGATTGCGCGGGGGGATTGCGCGATGTCGGCGTGCGTGGCGGGGTCCATGAGATCGGCCAGCACCAGCGCCGTGCCGGGCAGCCAGGGCAGCGGGCGCAGCGTGGCCAGATCGGGTTTCACCAGATAGTCGCCATACCCCTTGTCCCAACCGGCGGCGGCATAGCCTGGCACCGGGGTCATCTCCATGTCCACGGTGAGCAGATAGTCGCAGCAATGGGTTTCCTGCCAGCCATGGTCCAGGAAATGGGCTGCGTGGAACCGTTTGCCCATCAATCGGCCCTGCATGTCCACGGCAGCGACCACGACGGTGTCGATCGCGCCCGTGTCAAAGGCCGCCTGCAATCCCTCGAGTGTCAACATCGACCGCGCCCTTTCCTTTGTGCCCGAACTTTCCCCCGGGGGTGCCCAGGGGGTTTCCCAAGGGGGTGGACCACCCCCTTGGGGCAGGGGGTGCGGGGGGCGGCAGCCCCCCGCCGGCCCCGTCAACCCGGCCCCGTCAACCCGGCCCCGTCAACCCGGCCCCGTCAACCCGGCCCCGTCAACCCGTCATCCGGCGAGGGCGCGCGCCAGAACCGGCGCCAGCCGATCCGCCATCGCCTCCTGCGCGGCCGGGGTCGCGATCAGGTCGTTGCGCACCTCGATCATCGTGTTGGCCAGCCGCATCGGCACGGCGTGCAGGCGAATGGTGTGGGTGACCTCGCCCGCCGCCGCGTAGGGTTCGTTCAGCCGCGTGTCCAACCCGCAGCCCCGCGCGGCGTCCATCACCGCCAGGCTCAGGCGCGGGTCCTCGTCGGGAATCACGCCGAATTCGACGCTGCGACGCGCGCCGAAATAGACCGGCGTGAACGAATGCACCGCGATCAGCGCGGGCCGGCGGCCCAGCGCGACCAGTTGCGCGATCTCGGCGTGCAGCGTGGCGTGAAAGGGCAGGCAGACCGCCTGGGTCCGTGCCAGGCGCTGTGCCGCTGTCAGGTCGCGGTTGCCGGGAATGTCGTAGACCTCCGAGCGGGCGGGCATCGCGCCCGGATGATCGGGCGCGCGGTTCAGGTCATACACCAGGCGCGAGAGCGGCGCATGCACCAGCACGGCGCCCTGCGTCGCGGGGGCCAGACGCCGTGCCAACCCGCGCGCCAGCCCCAGCGCGCCGATATCCCAGGCCGCGTGCGAAACCCGCGTGGCCGCGTCGATACCCAGATCGCCGCCCAGGTCGGGCCGGTCGATCGCAAGCGCGTTCGAACCATGCTCGCAGATCAGGACCAGTCCGGCCGGGCGGTCGTCGCGCCCGGCACCGCCGTCCGCCCCCCAGGCTTCGACATGGGCGGGAAATCGGTCGGCGGCGAGGCGTGCGGTATCCATGGCCGGAAGGGTGAGCGCCGGTTGCAGGCCTGTCAAGCACCAATACCCGTTAAGGCATTGTTCCAAATTGCACAAATTCCCCAAAAAGCGCCATCAGCACGGCCGCGAGCGCCAGCGAGGCGCCAAACGGCACACGGCCCAGCCGGTGCAGGGGGCGCGACCGGCGCCAGGCGCGCAGGCCGGCCAGCGCCAGCGCGCTCAGGGCTGCCAGCAGCACCGTCATCGGCAGTCGCTCGGGGCCCAGGCCCAGGCCCAGAACGCCCGCCAGCAGAACGTCGCCCATCCCCATGCCGTCGCGTCCCGTGCGCCAGCGATAGAGTCTGCGCACCAGCCAGAAGGCCCCGCCCCCGCAGGCGGCGCCGGCCAGGGCCCAGCCCAGACGTTCGGGCCAGGCCGGCCAGCCGCTGCCGTCGCCCGCCAGGGCCAGGGCCAGGGCCAGCGCCGCGGCCACCAGCAGCAGCGCGTCCGGCAGACGAAAGCGCCTGAGATCGGCCACCGCCAGCGCCAGCAGCGCCCAGCACCAGCCTGCCAGCAGCAGCGCGCGCAGCGGGTCGGGGGCCATCAGGCCCGCCGCGGCCCCCATCGCCGCGCCGACCAGTTCCGCCTGCCACAGCGCCGGCGGGATGCGCGCGCCGCAGTGCCGGCAGCGGCCGCGCAACAGCGGATAGCCGATCAGCGGGACCAGGTCGCGCGCGCCCAGCACGGTGCCGCACGACCGGCAGCGCGAGCGGTCCCACAGCACCGCCTCGCCGCGCAGCAACCGTTCAGCGGCCAGCGCGGCGAAAGATCCCGCCGCCGCGCCCGCCAGCGTCATCAGCACCACCAGGCTCAGCACCCGCGCCCCCCGGCCCGAGGTTGTGCGGCGGCGGGCTTGGCGGTAGTCTGGACGCGGGGCAAAACGGGGCGCAATGCGGGGCAGGACATGACGACAAGTATTCGCAGGGCGGCGCGGCACGCGCAAGCGCGGCGGCTCAGGCGCGACGCGGGGCTGACGCTGATCGAACTGATGGTCGTGGTGGTGATTCTGGCCCTTCTGGCGGTGGTCATCGTGCCGCGCGTCATCGACCGCCCCGATCAGGCGCGCGCGGCGCGGGCGCAGTCGGACATCGCGGCGATTGCCTCGGCGCTGAACCTCTACCGGCTGGATACGGGCGCCTACCCCAGCACCGAACAGGGGCTGGCGGCCCTGGTCACCCGGCCCAATCCGGCGCCCGCGAACTGGGCCGACGGCGGCTATCTCGAGCGCGTGCCGCAAGATCCCTGGGGCCACCCCTATCTCTACCTCGCGCCCGGCGTACACGGGGCTTTCGACATCGTGAGCCAGGGCGCCGACGGCGAAAGCGGAGGCAGCGGCGCGGATGCCGACATCACAAGCTGGCAGGCGGACTAACCCGGCCCCGGGGCGCGCCACGGCAGGGTTCACCCTGATCGAACTGCTGGTTGTCGTGGCCATCGTGTCGATCCTGTCGGTGGGCGTCGGCCTGACGGCGGGCGGCGCGTTCCGTGCGGGCACCGATCCGGCCGCGCAACTGGCCGCGACGGTCGAGCGCGCTCGTGACCGTGCCCTGCTGGGCCAGCGTTTGATCGGGATCGAGCCGCGCGCCGATGGCTGGCAGTTGCGCCAGCGCGACGCGCAGGGGCTGTGGCAGGATCTCGGCGTCGCCGAACGGACGCGCGGGCTGACCGTCGGCTGGCAGATCGCCGGACGCGCCGCGCCGGCGCGTCTGACGCCACCGGGAACCGGCCAGCCGCCGCCTATCCTGTTCGCGCCCGACGGCGGCAGCACGCCCTTCACGGCGGTTCTGGTGACCGGCGCGGGCCGGCGCGCCTGCGCCGCGCCCGCCGCGGGGGCGCTGACATGCGGGTGAGGGCGGGCTTCACGCTGATCGAACTGGCCGTGGCGGTGGCGATCCTGGCCATCGGCACCATGGCCGCCTATCGCAGCTTTGACGCGGCCCAGCGCGGCATCGGCGGGCAACTGGACCGGGCCCTGGCGACCGAGGTCGCGCTGAACCGTGCCGCCGAACTGCGGCTTCAGGGGATGCAGGCGGGGCGCGGCCTGCCGCCCGTGGTGTCGCAGGGGGGGCGTGACTGGGCCGTTTCGGTGACCGAGTCCGCCATGGCCGGAGGCCTGATCGAGGCCACGATCGCCGTAACCGCGCCCGAACGCCCCGGCGCACGGCTGGTCGCCGCCGTGCCGGCACGGGGGTCGTGATGCGCAAGGGCTTCACCCTGATCGAACTGCTGGCGGCGATGGCGATCCTTGCCGTGGTCTCGGTCATGGCGGTGCAGGCGCTGGGCGGGGTGTTCCACCAACGCGCCGTTCTGACCCGCCATGACGACCGCGACCGCGCGGTGATCCGCACGCTCAGCCTGCTGCGCCTGGACCTGGCGCGTGCGGTGCCGATGGACCCGGGCGCGCGCACGCCGACCGGGGGCCTGCTGATCGACGCGACCGGCGTCACCGTGCGGATCGGGGGGGTGGTGGCCGTGGCCGGCGGCGCGCCCGCGCGGGCGGGCAGCGGCCTGGCGACGGTGACCTGGCAGGTGCGCGACGGCACGCTCTTTCGCGCGCTCGACGGCGCTGCGCAGCCGGTTCTGACCGGGGTGCGCGCGCTGTCGGTGACACCCCTTCAGCCCGACGACGATCCCTGGTCGCTGGCCGCCGGGTTCGAGGCGCTGGTGCAGACCGACGATCCGGGGCCCCTGCGGCTGGTGGTCGCGCGATGAGCCGGCAGCGGGGCATGGCGCTGATCCAGGCGCTGCTGATCGTCGCCGCGCTGGCCGCCGTGGCGGCGGCGCTGATGCTGCGGGCGGGGCAGGCGACAGAACGGCTGGCGCTGCGCCAGCAGGCGGTGCAGGCCTCGGTCTATCTGGACGGCGCGGTCGAACAGCTGCGCGCGACATTGCCACGGGACGGTCCGGTCACGACGCGGCAGCCCTGGGCGCAGCCGCGCGCCGGTGTGCGGATCGGCGATGCCACGCTGTCCTGGCAGGTCGAGGATCTGCAAGGCCGGTTCAACCTGACCGCGCTGCTGACCGATCCGCAAGAGGCCTGGCGCGACGCCTTCGTGCGTCTTGCGCGGGGCGCCGGGCTGGCGGGCAGCGTGGCGCGGCGCGTGGCGGCGCGGCTTGCGGCGATGCCCGCGCTGTCGCCCGCGACGCCCTGGGCGCTGACCGAGGACACCGAAACGCGACAGGTCTGGTCCGACCTGCAACCGCTGATCGCCGCGCTGCCCGACGCCGAGGGGTTGAACGTCAACACCCTGTCCCCCGCGGTGCTGGCCGCCCTGGCGCCCGCCCTGTCCGGGGGCGATCGCGACGCGCTCTTGCGGCATGTCGCGACCGAACCGGCCAGCGAGATCGCGGCGCTGATCGACTGGGCTCGGCGCAGCCTGGGCGACGGACCGGCGGGGGTGCTGGCGGTGTTGCCCCTGACCACGGGATCGCGGTGGTTTCTCGCCCGGCTGGAGGTGCGGCTTGACAGCCTCGTGCTGCGCCGGTCTGTTGTGCTCAGATCCGGCGGTCCCACAGGGCGCTTTGCCGTCATCCTGTCCATGCCCGAGTTCGACTGATGCGCAAAGCCCCGCCTTCTTCTACCCCGCTCGCGTTCTGGCGGATCGGTGACGGCGCGCCGCCCGCCGGGCCGTTCGTGGCGCTGGCGCCGGGGGCCGATGCGCCGCTGCTGACCCTGACGCTGCCCGCGACGCTGAAGGGCCCCGCGCGCGAGGATGTCGCGCGGCGCCAGATCCGTGACCGGCTGGGCCCGGGGCTGGACCTGCGCCCGCTTGGCGCCGAGGGCTGGACCCGCGCCGCCGTCGCGCATCGCGCCGATGTGCTGCGCTGGCGCGGCGCGCTGGGAACGGCGGCGGCGCGCTGCCGGGGGATCCTGCCCGACTATCTGGCGTTGCCCACGGCGCCCGGGCTCTGGTCGGTGCAGGCCGGGCGCGACGGTCTGGTCGTGCGGCTGGGCCCCGAGGACGGCTTCACCGCCGAGCCGGACCTGGCGCGGCAGATGCTGCGCCAGGCGTTGGCCGGCCCCGGCCCGGCGGCCGTGCTGCGGCTCGGCGCGGATGCGGCGCTGGACGCCCTGTTCGACGGGCTTGCGCAGGCAACCGATCCCGCCGAGCTGCCCGCCGGGATCGTCCCGCGCCCCCTCGCCGCCGCCGATCTGGCGGTGGACTTTGCGCGCGACCCCCACGCCGATGCTGCCGGGATCGAGACCCGTCTCAGGCGGGCGCTGTGGCCGGCCGCGCTGGTCGTCCTGGGGGCGCTGGGCTGGGCGGGGTCGCAGGCCGTGACGATCCGCGACGACCGCGCCCAGGCGGCCGCGATCCGGTCCGAGACCCTGTCGGCCGTGCGCCGCGACCTGCTGCCCGCGGGGCCGATCCTGGACCTGCAAGTCCAGGTCACGCGCGAGATCGACCGCCGGACCCGCGATGCCCGGCCCCGGGCCGCGCCGCTGGGACCCCTGGATCTGCTGCGCCGCGCCGCGCCGGTGCTGGCCGAGGGCGCGCAGGTCGGCACGCTCACGCTGGGCGGGGACCGGGTGCAGGTCGATGTGGCGTTGCCCGATTTCCGCGCTCTCGACGCGCTGATCGCCGGGCTGGCGCAGGCCGGCATCCGTGCCGGCACCGCGCGCTCGGGCATCGACGCCGGCGGCGTGGCCGCGACCCTGACGCTGGAGGAGGCGCCGTGATCGCCGCGCTTGCCCATCTGCTGGCCGGCCGCAGCCCCCGCGAACGGGGCCTTCTGGCGCTGCTGGTGTTGCTGGCGCTGCCCGTCGCCTTTGTCGGCCTGGTGGCGCTGCCGCTGATCGACGCGCGCGCCGCGGCCCGGGCAGACCTGGAGACCGCGCAGGCCGAAAACCTCTGGTATCGCGCCCGTCAATCCCAGATCGCGGCGCTGCCCGTGGCCGGCGAACCGGGCCCCGCGGCGCATCCCGCGCCGATCGGTCCCGGCGGGATCGAGGGGCGGCTGATCGACGCCGGATTGCGCCCCGCGGTGCGGCTGTTGCAGAACGCGCCCGGCGGCGCGGTGTCCATCGAACTGGGGGCCGTGCCGTTCGACGCGCTGATGGCCTGGCTCGATCAGGCGGCGCCAATGGGCTACGCGATCGGCACGCTCGGGCTGACGCGCGCCGGTCCCGGGCTGGTCGATGCCGCGCTGACGCTGGAGCCGCTGCCATGACCCGGACCCTCGCGGTGATCGTCGGCCTGTTGTTGGGGCTGGGCCTGGCCGCCGCCGTGGGCGGGCGGGTCGGGCATCTGCGCGCGCTGCGTCTGGCCCCGGCATGGATGGCGAACATGTCGCCCGACGCGGGCCTGCCCGAGGGGCGGGGCACGCTGGCCGGGGCGGCGCTGTCGTGGCGTTGGCACGGGCTGGACGGCTGGACCGTCACGCTGCGCGGCGCCGACTGGCAGGCGCAGGCGCAGGCCTGGCCGGGCAACGGGGGGCTGGTCCTGTCCGACCTGCGCGGGGTGCTGCCGCTTTCGGTCCTGGAGGCGGGCACCGGCGCGCTGGCGGTCGAGGGCGGCGCACTGACGCTGGATTGGGGCGGGCGGACGGTCGCGGGCGACATCGACGGCCGCACGCAGGACGGCCCGCTGCATCTGCGCTGGATTGGCGACCGCTGGACGCCGGTTACCCCGTGACCAGCGACTGCATGTCGAAGATCGGCAGCAGGATGGCCAGCACGATCGTCAGCACCATGGCGCCCACGATCACCATCGAGGCCGGCTCGATGATGACCGACACGCGCTTGCGTTCCGTTCTCAGCCAGCTTTCGGCCAGCACGGCGGCGCGTTCGGTCATCGGCCCCAGCCGTGCCGAGGCCTCGCCCGCCTGCACCAGTTGCCGCGCCACCGGGTGCAGGAAGGGCAGCCGCGCCAGCGCCTGCGACAGGCTTTCCCCGCGCCGCAACGCCTCGCCCGCGTCGTCGGCCAGGCGGCGGTAGCGCGCGATTTCAAGCACGCCGGCCGAATAGCGCAGCGCCTCGGGCAGGGGCAGGCGGGCGTTGATGACCACCGCCATGGTGCGCAGGTATTGCGCGGCTTCGGCCATGCGCAGGAACCGCCCGATCAGCGGCAGGCGCAGGAACAGCCCGTCGCGGCGGTCGCGCAGCGCGGGGGTGCGCGCGACCCAGATCCAGCCGGCAACCGCCAGCGCCAGCAGCACCAGCAGCAGCCCCCAGTCGTCGCGCACCCAATCGACGATGGCCATCACCGCCACCGTCAGCGGTGGCAGCGGCCGGCCCGAATCCTGGAACATGGCGACGATCTGCGGCGCTACGGTGGTCATCAGGATCGCGCAGACGACGACAGCGACGACGGTGACAAAGGCCGGGTAGACCAGCGCCGAGGCAATGGCCGCGCGGTCGCCCGCGCTGGTTTCCAGGTGGTCGGCCAGGGTGTCGAACACGGCGGTCAGATCGCCCGACTGTTCGCCCGCGCGGATCGCGGCCGCATACCAGGGCGGCAGCGCGCCGCCCGCGCGGCCCAGGGCCTCGGCCAGGGGTTCGCCCTCGGTCAGGCCGGCGCGGGCCTCGGCTGCCAGGCGTTCGATGCGGGCGGCCCCGGCGGCGCCCTGCACGGCCTCGAGTGCGGCTTCGGCGGTCAGGCCTGCGCCCAGCAGAACCGCCATCTGGCGGGTGAACACCGACAACAGGTCGCGGTCGATGCGGCGCTCACGCCGCCGCGCGCGCACCGGGCCGGACTGAGGTTCAACCGTTGACGGCATCAGCCCCAGCGCCGCGACCCGGGCCGAGGCATCGCTTTCGTCCTCGGCCACCACCACGCCGCGCCTGCGTTTGCCCTGCGGCGTGTAGGCGGTATAGGCGAAGGTCCTCACGGCGTGTCGCCCATGACGCGGCGGACCTCGGCGAGGGTGGTTTCGCCCGCCGCCACCCGCATCAGGGCCGCCGCCATCAGCGACGGGCGCTCGCCCGCGGCCTGGCGCAGACGCAGCTCCGAGGCGTCGGTGTCGATCGCCGCTTTCAGCGCCTCGTCGATTTCCAGGATGTCGAACACACCCAGCCGGCCGCTGTAGCCGGTGTTGTCGCAGGCCTCGCAGCCGGTCGCATGGGCGGTTTCGGCGGGGCGGGGCAGGCCATGGGCGGCAAAGGGCGCGGCCTCGATGTCGGACAGGGGGGCGGTGCGCGCGCAGTGCGGGCACAGGCGCCGCACCAGCCGCTGGGCGATGACGCCGCGCAGCGTGGCTGCGATCAGATACCCTTCGACCCCCAGTTCGCGCAGCCGCACGATGGCCGACAGCGCGGTGTTCGCGTGCAGCGAGGAAAACACCAGATGCCCGGTCAGCGCGGCCTCGCTGGCCACTTGCGCCGTCTCGCCGTCGCGGATTTCGCCCACCAGGATCACGTCCGGGTCCTGGCGCAGGATCGAGCGCAGACCGCGCGCAAAGGTCAGGCCGATGTCGGGGTTCACCGGGGTCTGCGAGATGCCGGGCAGGTCGTATTCGACCGGGTCCTCGACCGTCAGGATCGTGCGTTCGCGCCGGTCCGCCAGCCTGAGCAGCGAATAAAGCGTGGTGGTCTTGCCCGACCCGGTGGGCCCGGTCGCCAGGATGATGCCGTTGGGCAGCGCGGCCAGCCGGTTCAGGCGTTGCGCGTCGGCGTCGGACAGGCCCAGCCGGTCCAGTGCCATCAGCCCGCCCGAACGGTCCAGCAGGCGCATCACCACCCGCTCGCCGTGGTGGCCGGGCAGGGTGGACAGGCGCACGTCGATGGCCCGCCCCCCCAGCCTGAGCGCGATGCGCCCGTCCTGCGGCAGCCGCGTTTCGGCGATATCCAGCCCCGCCATCACCTTCAGCCGCGACACCACCCGCCGCGCGGGCACGTCGCGGCGGTCAAACACGGTCTGCATCGTGCCGTCGATGCGCATCCGCGCGCGCAATCCGTCCTCGTGCGGTTCCAGATGCAGGTCCGAGGCCGCGCCGCGCACCGCCTGGCGCAGCAACTGGTTCACCAGCCGGATGACGGGCGCGTCTTCGGGGTCCTCCAGCAGATCGCGGCCGGTTTCGGCACGCGCCTCTTCCAGGTCAAAGGCGACCTCGGCGGCCGCGTCCTCGGTTCCGCCGTCATAGAGCTGCGCCAGACGCGCGGGAAACCCGTCAGAGTCCAGCACCGCGACCTCCAGAGGGCGCCCGGCGATCAGCCGGGCGGCACGCAGGCCGTTGGCGCTGGCCTCGGGGCCGATCAGCAGCGTGCCGTCCTCGATCGCGACCTGATTGTCGCGGGCAAAGGCAAAGGGCAGGCGCGCGCCGCTCATGGGCTACTGGCCCACATCCACATTGAGCCGGGGCGGAAGCGCCGGGAACAGCCGCTCGCGCACCGCCTGATCGACATAGGTTTCGTCGAACGGCTGGTTCAGGTCCACGCCATCGAACGGGAACCCGGTGCGGCGAACCTGCGGATAGAGACTGTCGTTGTTGCGCGGCGCGATGCGGCGGCTCAGGGTTTCGGATTCGCGGGCGATCTGACGGGTCAGCACGGTGGCCTCGCGTTCGGTGCTGACGACGCGCGGGCGCAGCATGACCAGCAGCACGCGCTGCCCCTCCTGCACGCTGCGGCCCCGGAACAGCTGCCCGATCACCGGCAGGTTGCTGAGCCCCGGCACGCGCTGGTTCTGCGCGTTCGAGCTGTCCTCGATCAAGCCGCCCAGGATGATGACCTCGCCGTTGCCGACCAGCGCGTTGGTGCTGAGCCGCCGGCGCGCCGTCACCTCGCCTCCGGCGGCGGCGGTGGTGCCGGTCAGGTTCGACACCTCCTGCGCGATGGACATGCGCACGGTGCCGTCCTCGGTGATCTGGGGGCGCACCGTCAGGGTCAGGCCCACGTCCTGGCGCTCGATCGTCTGGAAGGGCTGGTTGGGCACCGGGCTGGTGCCGACGGTGGAATAGCTGCCGGTGACGAAGGGCACATTCTGCGCCACGACGATCTCGGCCTCCTGGTTGTTCAGGGTCAGGACCGCCGGCGTGGACAGCAACCGGGTGGTGCGTTCGCGCGCGATCGCGGTGATCAGCGCGGCAAAGTTGCCATCCGACGCGGCGATCGTCCCGCCCGTTCCCGGGTCCAGGCTGTTGCCCGCCATGGCCGCCGAAATCAGCGTGATCAGGCTGCTGCGCCCGTCCAGCGCGAACGAGGTGCCGCCCCCGATCGCCTGGTTCAGAAGCCCGCCGAACTGCACCGACAGGTCGCTGAAATTCTCGGCGCTGATCTCGAAGATCACGGCCTCGATCAGCACCTGCGAGGGGCGGATGTCCAGCGCCCGCACCGCCTGCGCGATGGAATCGAGCCGCTCTTGCGGGGCGGTGATGAGGATCGCGTTGGACTGCGGTTCGGCCACCACCGTGACGGTGGATTCGCCTTCGCCGGTCACACCCAGGGACTGGCGCAGGACCTCGGCCAATTCGGGCGCCTGGGCATAGTTCAGCCGCACCACGCGCGAGGTCGGGCGCACCTGCGGCTGATCCAGCTCGCGTACGATCGCGCGCACCCGGTCGCGGTATTCCGACGGACCCGACACGACGATGCTGTTCGCGCCCGTGTCCGCCGCCAGGCTGGCGCCGTTGATCGCGGGCGTCGCGCTTTGCAGCACCGTCAGCAATTCGGCGGCATTGGCGTGGTTCAGGCGGATTGCCTCGACCGACCGGCTCGAGGCCTGCGTCAGCCGCTGCACCAGCGATTCGATGCGGGCGATGTTCTCGTGCCGGTCGGACAGCACCAGCAGCCCCGCCGAAGGGATCGGCGTCAGCATCGCATCGGGGGCGATCAGCGGCTCGACCACGTCGTAGATCTCGTTCAGGTCGGCGGCGGGCACGGGGATCGCACGGGTCTCGTAGGCGCCGCCCTGTCGCGCGCCGGGCGCGCCGGACGCCAGCCCCGCGGCGGCGTGCATCGGCACGATGCGGTCGATGCCCTCCCCCTCGACGATGGTCAGGCCGTTCATTTCCAGCACGTTGAGAAAGATCTCGTACATCGCCGCCGGCGTGACCGACACGGGCGCATAGACCGACACCTGGCCCTGAATCTCGGGGTCCACCAGGAAATTCCGCCCCGTCTGTTCCGAGACAAGCTGGATGAAACTGCGCAGGTCCACGTCGCGCAGATCGAGACGGATCTGCGCCGGCGCCGCGCCGGGCGATGCCAGCACGAGGCCGAGGCTGAGGACCAGAAAGGCGACGATGCGGATCATGGGGCGATTGTTTCCGTTTCGAGCACAAGGTCAACTGCGGCGCAGTCAAAGGCAGGCGGGCAGGGAAGGGCCGTCATCGGTTGCTCCCGGTTGTCGGTTGGCCCGCGCGCGCGCCCTGGGGCGTCGTTCGGGGGGGCGGGCCGCCGATCTGTGGCGGGCTGGGAACATAGGGCGCGAGGGCGCCGAACATGCCGCGCGGGGCGGGTTCGACGGGCCCCTCGTCGCGCGCCGGGGCCCTTTGCCGAACCGGGCGGGCGGGCTCGTCCAGCGGCCCCTCGACCGAGCGGTCGTCGGTGGGCGGTGGCGCGGTCTCGTCAAAGGTGATCGCGAAAAGCTGGTCGTCCAGCACCACCTCGATACCTTCCGGGTCGATGGTGACGATCTCTGCGCCATCGGCCAACCTGTCGCCGACGCGGCCCAGGACCGCCCCCTGGGGCGTGTCGATCAGCGCGATGGAGCCCTGCGCATCCACCACCACCCCACGCAGCACCAGGGTGCCGGGGTCAAAGATCGGGCCGGTTTCGGCGACGGGCTCAGGGTCGCGCGGCGCCGAAACGGGGGCCGGCGCGGCCTGCGGAGCGGGTGTTCCGAACAGGGGCGGCCAGGCCACGCGTGCCGCGCGCTCGGGCGCGTCGGCGGGACGGTCGGCGGCCAGCGCGCTGACCGGCGGCAAGGGCGTGACAGGGGGGGCGGGCGCCGTCACCGCCAGCCCGGCCAACCCCAATCCAAAGCCCGCCACCGCGGCTGCGGGCAGCAGCGCGAGCGGTCGGGCGCGGTCGGGCGCACGAAACGGTGCGGCAAGGGTCATGCGCGAATGGGCCTCGGGGTGTTTTTCTGGACATTATCTGTCGATAATCCTAAATTGAAAAGAAAAAAGCCCATAACAACCAATAAACCGAAGGTGAGAGCAGTGATCCCTTCCATCCTGTCCGGCGGCCGGCGACTGGCCGTGGTTTCGCTTGTGCTGTTGACATCGTGCGAGGCCGCCGGAACGCTGGCCGGCGGGGGGGCGCAATCCGACTATCTGGTGGCCCGCCAGGCGCTGGAGACCGGGAACTATGACCTGGCGGTGCAGCGGTATGGGCGGCTGATGGGGTCGCTGGACAGCGGCAGCGCCTCGCGGGTGCAACTGGAATACGCTCACGCCCTGCTGCGCGCGAACCGCTACGACGATGCCATCGCCGCCGCCGATCCGCTGATCGCGGGCCGGGACGGCAGCATCCAAGCCTCGGCCCTGGCGGTGCGCGGCACCGCCCGGCACGAGGCGGCGCGTGCGCGGCTGACGCAGGGCCAGGCGGATGCCGCGACCCGCGCCTTGCTGGAGGGCGCGCGCGAGGATCTGACGCGCTTCACCCGCGAGAACGGCCCCCTCGATACCGCCGGCAGCATGCGGGCGCGGTTGCAACTCATTGATGCCGATTTGGAAACACTGGGGCGGGGCTGATCCGGGCTTCTCGCAAAAAGACCCGATCCGTTCCGCAATTCCGCCGTTTTGTCTGGTCAGAAATTGCCGACAATTTGTAACGAATGCGGAGTATGGCGATGTTCACCACGGTGACGGAGAGGCCCGAACCGCGCGGCACGGCACGGGGTCGGGCGGCGGCGGCGACCTTGGCGGCCTGCGTGGCGACCGCGACGGCACACCCGACGCTGGCTGCGACGGAATTCTTTGGCGGCGGCTACATGTATGCATGGTCGGACGGCTGCGCGACCATCGGCTGGACGGGAACGCACCAGATCCTGGCGCGCTGGGCCCCGCAGGGAACGCCTGAAAACGCGTGGAACACCTCGCATATCACGCTGCTGCTGCCGACCGGCACGATCTCGTTCGGGTTCGACACGTCGCAGCAACGGCGCGAATTCCAGCCCTTGCCGACGACGCCCTCGTATATCTGGAACGATGTCTGGACCCCGACCAACCCGCGCATGCAGATCGTCATCGGCGAGGGGCCGAATCCCTGGGTCGATCAGACCGAAATGGTCTTTGGCCTGACCCATTTCAGCGAATCCGATTCCTGCGAAATGCGGGTCGTGCTGACCATGAGCAAGCTTTGAGGACCGGATCATGACCCGTATTTCGATGCGATCGACGCTTCGTGCCGTGCTGGCCCCGCTGGCGCTGACGACCCTCGTGCTGGGCGCGCTGCCGGCGCAGGCGGAATGGCTGGGCGGTGGCACGGTCCACAGCCCGCAGGGCTGCGAACGCTACGGCTGGCCGACGGGCCCCGAGATGGTCCGCGTGCGCGTGCGCAACGGCGCCGACCAGGGCGAGCGCAACAGCCACATCACGATTGCCTTCATGGTGGGCGGGATCAACACCTACCGCATTCCGAACGCGCTGAACGCGACCGCATGGTTCCGCGCGGCGACCGCGCGCTCGGTCTGGGACCGCATGTATTGGCTCGGCGGCAACCCCCGGGTGCGGGTTGTGGACTGGCGGGCGAACGACACGCGGTCCGGCCAGGGCGGCAACTCGCGCTATGGCGAGTTCCTGATCCGCAATTTCAACGGCGAGGTGGGCTGCACCGTCACGCTGACCGCGGTTCTGCGCAACGCGGCCGCGAACTGAACCGCAGACCCCGGGGCGGCGTCGTCTGCCCCGGCGCCTGCCCCCTCAGGCGGCCGCGGCCGGCCGGCGGATCAGCGCGGCGGCGTCCAGCACCAGCGGCTTCAGCCCGGCCCCGCCCGCGTCGAGGATGTCGAACAACTGGCGGCGCATCCGGGGTTCCCAGAAATCGTTGATATGCGCGGCGAGACCCGCGACGCCCTCGGCGTGAGGTTTCGATTCCATGAAGGTGGCGATCTGGTTCGCCATGCGGATCAGTTTTTCAGCGGACATTCTGGGGCTCCGAGGTGATGCGGTCGGAATGGGTGAAGACTTCGAACCGGTCGTGCCGGGCCTGGGCGATCAATGTAAGGCCGGCGGTCTCGGCGAGATCGACGGCGTCGGCGGTGGGCGAGGACAAGGCGACGATCGCCGGCGCCCCCAGTGCGGCGACCTTTTGCACCAGATCGATCGACACGCGCGAGGTCAGGATCACCGCGCCCTGCGCAGGGCGGACGGGATCGCCCGACTTGCCCGACACCAGCGCCCCGACCAGCTTGTCCAGCGCATTGTGGCGGCCCACGTCCTCGCGCGCGGCAATCATCCGCGTGCCATCCCAGAAGGCCGCGCAATGCACCGACCGGGTGGCGTCATGCAGCGTCTGCTGCCCGGGCAGGGCCGCGACCGCCGCCATGACCTGCGCCGGTGACAGGCGAAACGGGCCATGGGGCACCGCCGGCACCGCGCGCAGCGCCTGCTCCAGGCTGTCGATGCCGCACAACCCGCAGCCCACCGGCCCCGCCATGGTCCGGCGTCGGGCCTTGAGCCGGGCCTCGGCCGCGGCCGACACCCAGATCTGCACGTCGAGCCCGCGCGCGGTGTCCACCACGTCCAGGCTTTCGATCTCGTCGGGCCGCGCCAGCCCTTCGGTCAGGGCGAAACCATAGGCGAAATCCGCCAGGTGGTCGGGCGTCGCCATCATCACCGCCTGCGTGGTGCCGTTGAAGGTCAGCGCCACCGCGACCTCTTGCGGCAGCACGCGCTCGCCCGGCGCGATCGCCGCGCCAAAGGCCAGCCGGGGACGGGGCGCCGCGCCCTGCATCATTCCGCCGCGGGCAGGATGCGGCGGGACTGGTTGGCCTGGGCGGTGTAATCCTCCTGCCAGGCGCTGGGCCCGTTCGAGGGCGCGACCTGCACCGCCGTCACCTTGTATTCCGGGCAGTTCGTCGCCCAGTCCGAGAAATCGGTGGTGACGACGTTGGCCTGCGTGTCGGGGTGGTGAAAGGTGGTATAGACCACGCCGGGCGACACCCGGTCGGTGATCGTCGCCTTGAGCGTCGTCTCGCCCGCGCGCGAGGTCAGCCGCACCATATCCCCCTCGCGGATGCCGCGATTTTCGGCGTCGTGGGGGTGGATTTCCAGCAGGTCCTGATCGTGCCAGACGGTGTTCGGGGTGCGCCGCGTCTGCGCGCCCACGTTATACTGGCTGAGGATGCGCCCGGTGGTCAGCAGCAGCGGGAAGCGCGGCCCGGTCCGTTCGTCCGTCGCGACATAGTCGGTGCGGATGAATTTGCCCTTGCCGCGCACGAACCCGCCGACATGCATGGTCGGCGTGCCCTCGGGCGCCTTTTCGTTGCACGGCCACTGGACCGATCCCATCTCCTCGATCAGATCGTAGCTGACACCGGCGAAGCTGGGGGTCAGCAGGGCGATTTCGTCCATGATCTGGCTGGGGTGCGCATAGTTCCAGTTCGCGCCCATCGCGTTGGCCAGCATCTGGGTGATTTCCCAGTCCGCATAGCCGTTCTTCGGCGCCATCACCTTGCGCACCATGTTGATGCGCCGCTCGGCGTTGGTAAAGGTCCCGTCCTTTTCCAGGAATGTCGAACCCGGCAGGAACACATGCGCGTAATTCGCCGTCTCGTTCAGGAAGAGGTCGTGCACGATGACGCATTCCATCGCCGCCAGACCGGCCGCGACGTGGTGCGTGTCGGGGTCGGATTGCAGGATGTCCTCGCCCTGGCAATAGAGCGCCTTGAAGCTGCCCTCGACCGCGGCGTCCAGCATGTTGGGGATGCGCAGGCCCGGCTCGGGGTCGATCGCGGTGCCCCAGACGCCCTGGAACAGCGCGCGCACATCGTCGTTCTTGACGTGGCGATAGCCCGGCAGTTCATGCGGGAAGCTGCCCATGTCGCAGCTGCCCTGAACGTTGTTCTGGCCCCGCAGCGGGTTCACGCCGACGCCCCGGCGGCCGATGTTGCCGGTCAGCATGGCCAGGTTGGCGATGCCGATCACCGTGGTCGAGCCCTGGCTGTGTTCGGTCACGCCGAGTCCATAGTAGATCGCCGCGTTGCCGCCGGTGGCGTAAAGCCGGGCGGCCTTGCGGACGGTGTCGGCGGGAACGCCGGTCAGGGCCTCGGTCGCCTCGGGGCTGTTGCGCGCTTCGCTGACAAAGGCGGCGTAGTCCTGGAATTCGTCCCAGTCGCAACGCTCGCGGATGAAGGTCTCGTTCGCCAGCCCTTCGGTCACGATCACATGCGCCAGCGCGGTGACCACGGCGACGTTCGTGCCGGGGCGCAAGGCCAGGTGGTGCGCGGCGCGGATATGGGCGCTGTCCCGCACCAGTTCGGTGCGGCGCGGATCGACGACGATCAGCCGGGCCCCGGCGCGCAGACGCTTCTTCAGGCGGCTGCCAAAGACCGGGTGCGCGTCCGTCGGGTTGGCGCCAATGATCATGACGACATCGGCCTCGTCCACGGAATCGAAATCCTGGGTGCCGGCCGAGGTGCCGAAGGTCTGCCCCAGCCCGTAGCCGGTGGGCGAATGGCACACGCGGGCGCAGGTGTCAGTATTGTTGTTGCCGAACACCGCGCGCGTCAGCTTCTGCACCAGGAAGGTTTCCTCGTTGGTGCAGCGCGACGAGGTGATGACCCCGACCGACTGCCGGCCGTATTCGGCCATCAGCCCCTTGAGCCGCGCGGCGGTAAAGCTCAGCGCCTCGTCCCACGAGACTTCGCGCCAGGGATCGGTGATCTTGTCGCGGATCATCGGCGACAGGATGCGGTCCTTGTGCGTCGCATAGCCCCAGGCGAAGCGGCCCTTGACGCAGCTGTGGCCGTGGTTGGCCTTGCCGCTCTTGTGCGGGACCATGCGGACGAGCTGGTCGCCGCGCATTTCGGCCTTGAAGTTGCAGCCGACACCGCAATAGGCGCAGGTGGTGACGACGCTGCGCGCGGCGGTGCCCAGTTCGACCACCGACTTTTCGATCAGGGTCGCGGTCGGGCAGGCCTGCACGCAAGCGCCGCAGCTGACGCAATCCGACGACAGGAAGGTGTCGCCCTTCATCCCCGCCGAGACGCGGCTGTCCCAGCCCCGACCCTGGATCGTCAGCGCAAAGGTGCCCTGCACTTCCTCGCAGGCGCGCACGCAGCGCGAGCAGACGATGCATTTGGAGGGGTCATAATCGAAATAGGGGTTCGACTGATCCTTGGCCATCCATTGCGGGTTGGCGTGGCCGTTCTGGCGCGGGCGGAAATGGGTGTCGATCGCGTCGTAGCGCACGTCGCGCAGACCCACCGCCCCGGCCATGTCCTGCAATTCGCAATCGCCGTTGGCGGCGCAGGTCAGGCAGTCAAGCGGGTGGTCCGAAATGTAAAGCTCCATCACCCCCTTGCGCAGTTGCTGCAAGGTGTCGGTCTGGGTGTGGACCGTCAGTCCCTCGGCCACCGGGGTGGTGCAGGACGCGGGGGTGCCGTTGCGCCCCTCGATCTGCACCAGGCACAGCCGGCACGAGCCGAAGGCCTCGACGCTGTCGGTCGCGCACAGCTTGGGAATGTCGATCCCGGCCAGCGCCGCCGCGCGCATGATCGAGGTCCCCTCGGGCACCGTCACCGCGAAACCGTCGATGGTCAGCGACACCTGCCTGGTGGATTTCGACGCGGGCGTGCCATAGTCGCGGTCATCCCAGGGAATGATGAAGTCCTTCATTTCGTGGTCTCCCCTCGGGGCTGGGCTTTGGGCTGGGTGCAGCGGTCGATCAGCTCGCTGCGCAACAGGGTCAGCAGGTCGGGCGCGGGCGCGGGCCGGGAGGCGGTCATTCCGCCGCCTCGCGCGCACGGGCGAAATCGTCGGGGAAATGGGTGACGGCGGACATCACCGGATAGGGGGTGAACCCCCCCAGCGCGCAGAGCGAGCCGGCCTTCATGGTGGTGCACAGGTCGGTCAGCAAGGGCAGCGCCGAGGCATCGCCAGCCGCCACGCGGTCCAGCGTTTCCACGCCGCGGACCGCCCCGATGCGGCACGGCGTGCACTTGCCGCAGCTTTCGATGGCGCAGAATTCCATGGCGAAGCGGGCCATGGCCAGCATATCCAGGCTGTCGTCGGCCACCGTCAGCCCGGCGTGGCCGATCAGCCCGTCCTTGGCCGCGAAATCCTCGTAGGTGAAGGGCGTATCGAACAGCGCGGGCGGAAACCAGGCGCCCAGGGGGCCGCCGACCTGCACCGCCTTGACCGGCCGGCCCGTCGCCGTGCCGCCGCCGATGTCGTTCACGATCTCGCCCAGCGTCAGGCCAAAGGCGGCCTCGAACAGGCCGCCGCGCCGGACGTTGCCCGCCAGTTGCAGCGCCATCGTGCCGCGCGACCGGCCCAGGCCAAAGTCCTGATAGAACGCCGCGCCCTTGTCCAGGATCACCGGCACCGAGGCCAGCGAGATCACGTTGTTCACGACCGTCGGCTGCCCCAGGAACCCCTCGAGCGCGGGCAGCGGCGGTTTCGCGCGGACCACGCCGCGCTTGCCTTCGAGCGAGTTCAACAGGCTGGTTTCCTCGCCGCAGACATAGGCGCCAGCGCCGACGCGGACCTCCATGTCAAACGCGTGGTCCGACCCCAGGACGCGCGCGCCCAGCACCCCGGCGGCCCGCGCCACCGCGATCGCCTGGCGCATCTGGTCGATCGCCACGGGATATTCCGACCGCGTGTAGACATAGCCCCGCGTCGCGCCGACGGCGATGCCGGCGATCACCATCCCCTCGATCAGGGTCAGCGGATCGCCTTCCATCAGCATCCGGTCGGCAAAGGTCGCGCTGTCGCCCTCGTCGGCGTTGCAGACGATGTATTTCTGCGCCGCCCGGGCATCGAGCACGGTCTTCCACTTGATCCCCGTCGGAAAGCCGGCGCCCCCGCGTCCGCGCAGGCCCGAGGCGGTCACGTCCTGCACCACCTGAGCGGGGGTCATCGTCAGGGCGCGTTTCAGCCCGTTCAACCCGCCGTGCGCCTGGTAGTCGTCCAGCGACAAGGGATCGGTCAGGCCCACGCGGGCAAAGGTCAGCCGGGTCTGGCGCGCCATCCAGGGCAGCTTGTCGGTCAGGCCCAGCGCCTTGGGGTGGGCGGCCGCGTCGTCGAACAGCGCGGGCACATCGGCCGGGTCCATCGGGCCAAAGGCCAGGCGGCCGGCGTCGGTCTCGATCTCGACCAGCGGTTCCAGCCAGACCATCCCGCGCGAGCCGTTGCGCACCAGCGTCAGCGCAACGCCGCGCTTGTCGGCTTCGGCGCGGATGGCAGCGGCGACATCGTCGGCGCCCAGCGCGACAGCGGCGGAATCCATGGGAACATAGAGTTTCATCACCGCACCTCGTCCAGAATCGCGTCCAGTTTCGCCGCGTCCGCGCGGCCCACCAGCTTGCCGTTGACCATCGCCGCCGGACCGCAGGCGCACAGCCCCAGGCAGAACACGGGTTCCAGCGTCACGGCGCCGTTGGCCGTGGTCTCGTGCCAGTCGATGCCCAGCTTGCCGCGCGCGTGATCGGCCAGCGCGTCGGCGCCGACCGATTGGCAGGCCTCGGCGCGGCACAGTTTCAGCACCGTGCGCCCGGCCGGTTCGCTGCGGAAATCGTGATAGAAGGACATGACGCCATGGGCCTCGGCGCGGCTGATCGCCTGATCTTGGGCGATCACCGGCAGCGCGGCCTCGGGGACATGGCCAAAAGCCGCCTGCACGGCATGGAGGATCGGCAGCAAGGCGCCTTCCATCCCGCGATGGGCTTCGAGGATTTCGTGCAGGGTCTGCTCCTGGGCGGTGCCGAGGGACGGGGTGGCTGACATCTGGCTTCTCCGATCGGTTGGCGCCGGGGTAACGCCAAGTCGATTGACAATCAAATTATGATTTCCGTTGTTTGATAGATTGCATCTATCGAAACGGCTCAGGCCAGACATTCCACGAACGCATCCAGCAACAAGGTGCGGCGACCGACCGGCGGCAGAATGAAAGCGACATTCGCGATGCCCGCGACGCCGCCCGTCAGGGGGATGCAGGCCAGCCCGCGCCCCTCGGCAAAGAAGGCGGCGGTGCGGGCGGGCAGGATCGTGGCGGTGTGTTTCTCGGTCACATGGCTGACCAGCGCGACGATCGAACTGCTTTCGATTCGCGGCGAGGCGACGATTCCCACCTTGGCAAGATTGCGGTCGATGATCCGCCGGTTCTGCATGTCGGGGGTCAGCAGGCCCAGTTCGAACCCGCCCAGATCCGCCCAGGTCAGCGTCTCGGGCAGGTCGGGGTCGGCGGGCGTCACCAGCGCGTAATGCTCCTCATAAAGCAGCAGCGACTTGAAGCCCGGCAGCCGGTCGCGCGGATTGTCGGCGGTGGCATAGCTGAGCCCGGCGTCGATCTCGAAATCGGCCAGACGTTCCAGGATCTCGTGGCTGTTGAGCGAGTCGATCCTGAGCCGAACGCCCGGGTGGTCATCCAGAAAGGGCCGCGTCAGGTCGTGCACCGCCGCCAGCGCCGTCGGGATCACCCCCAGCCTGAGCGTGCCCGACAACCCCCTGCGCGCGACCGCGACATCGGATTTCAGCGCGCGCGCCTCGGCGACGATGGCCTTGGCGCGGGCCAGCACGCGCTCGCCCTCGGGCGTCAGGCCGATGAACCGGGCGCCGCGCTGGACCAGTTGCACGCCAAGGTGCTCTTCCAGCGACTTGATCGCCGAGCTGAGGGTCGGCTGGGTCACGTTGCACGCCGTGGCCGCGCGGCCAAAGTGGCGCTCGCGGGCCAGGGCGATGAGCATTTCCAGCTTGTCGATCATGGTGCCACAGTGCCGCGTCTCGTGACCCGGCGGAAGGGGTCAGCGGCCGATATCCTCGGGCGCGACGGCGACCGTCTTGATGACCGCGTGGCAGGCGACGCCTGGCGCCAGGCCCAGCGCCAGCGCCGAGCGTTGCGTGACCCGGGCCAGCACCCGCCCCGCCGCGGTATCGAGCGACACGATCGCCCCGGGCCCGCCCCCCGGGCGGACCTCGTGCACCACGGCGGGCAGGATGTTCAGCGCGGACAGTCCCTGCGGGCGCTCGCGCGACAAAAGCACGTCATGCGCGGCGATGCGCAGGCGCAGCGCGGTCCCGGGCGCCTGCGGCACCCGCGGCAGGAACAGCGGCAGGCCGCCGGCGTCCAGTTCGCTCAACCCGTCGTCATGGTGGCGGCGCACGCGCGCCTCCAGCACGGCGCCGGCGGCGCGCGCGCCCAGGGGCGTCACCCCGGGATCGCCCAGAACCTCGGCGGCGGGGCCCTGCCGCACCACCCGCCCGCCGTCCAGCACGACCACGGTCGTTGCCAGGCGCGCGACCTCGGCGGCGGAATGGCTTACATAGAGGATCGGCACCCGGGTTGCGTCGCGCAGACGCTCGAAATAGGGCAGGATTTCCGCCTTGCGCGCCTCGTCCAGGGCGGCGAGGGGCTCGTCGGCCAGGATCAGCCCGGGCGCGGCCAGAAGCGCCCGGCCGATCGCGACGCGCTGCTTTTCGCCGCCCGACAGCGCGGCCGGACGGCGGTCCAGCAAGCCCTCGATGCCCAGCATCGCAACCACGCGCGACAGGTCCTCGGCGCGGGCGCCGCGGGGGGCGAACCAGCGGCCATAGAGCAAATTCTGGCGCACGCTCAGGTGGGGAAACAGCCGCCCCTCCTGGAACACATAGCCCAGCCGGCGGCGGTGCGGCGGCAGGCAAAGCCCGCGGTCGCTGTCGAACAGCACGCGGTCCCCGACCGCGATGCGCCCGGCATCGGGCCGGATCAGCCCGGCCAGCGCGTTCACCAGCGTCGTTTTGCCCGACCCTGAGCGCCCGAACAGAACCGTCAGGCCGGGCGGCGCCTCGAACGCGGCGTCCAGGGCAAAGGCACCCTGCCGGTGGTGCAGGCGGACCGACAGCGTCATGCGCCGCCCACCCGTTTCGCGACCCGCCGCGCCAGCCATTCCGACAGCGCCAGCGCCCCCATGGCGATGCCCAGGGACACCGCGACCAGCCGCAGCGCCGCCGCCTCGCCGCCCGGCACTTGAAGGAAGGCGTAGATGGCCGAGGGCAGCGTCTGCGTCTGGCCCGGGATGTTGGACACAAAGGTGATCGTCGCGCCGAATTCGCCCATCGCCTTGGCGAAGGCCAACACCGCGCCGGCCAGCACGCCGGGCAGGATCAGGGGCAGGGTGACCGTCAGGAACACCCACCCGCGCGAGGCGCCCAGCGTGGCGGCGGCCTGTTCCAGGCGCGGGTCCACGGCCTCGATCGACAGGCGGATGGCGCGCACCATCAGCGGAAAGCCCATCACCCCCGCCGCCAGCGCCGCCCCGGTCCAGCGAAAGGCCAGAACGATGCCGATTTCGGCCAGCCAGCCACCGACCGGCCCGCGTGTGCCAAAGGTCAGCAGCAACAGGTAGCCGGTGACGACGGGCGGCAAGACCAGGGGCAGGTGCACCAGCCCGTTCAGCAGCGCCTTGCCGGGGAACGACCAGCGCGCCAGCGCGTGCGCGCACAGGATGCCCAACGGCAGCGCGATCAGCGTCGCCCAGACCGAGACCCTGAGCGACAGGGCCACGGCGCGCCATTCCTCGGGTCCAAGCCAGTTTGCCATCAGGGGATGCGGAACCCCTGCGCGGCAAAGATCGCGCGGGCCTCGGGCGATTGCAGCCAGGTCAGGAAGGCGCGCGCGGCCTCGGGGTCGGCGGCATCGCTGAGGACGGCGGCGGGATAGGCGATCGCGGGATGCGTGCCGGCCGGAAAGGTGCCGACGACGCTGACCCGGGGTTCGGCCACGGCGTCGGTGGCATAGGTGATGCCCAGGGGGGCCTCGCCGGTCGCCACCAGCGCCAGCGCGGCGCGGACGTTGTCGGTTTGCGCGACCATCGGCGCCACGCGGTCCCAAAGGCCCAGCGATTGCAGCGCCGCCTTGCCGTAGATTCCGGCGGGCACCGCATCGACCAGCGCCATCGCCAGATGCCCGCCGTTCAGCATCGCGGCCAGGTCGAGGTCAGCGTCCAGCGGCACCGGATCGGCGGCGCCATGGGCGATCAGCACCAGCGTATTGCCCAGCAGATCGACGCGGCTGTCCGGGTCGATCTGCCCCTGGGATTGCAGGCTGTCCATCCAGGCCTCGTTCGCCGAGACGAACAGATCGGCGGGCGCGCCGGCCTCGATCTGGCGTGCCAGCGCCGAGGACCCGGCGAAGGACAGCACCGTGTGCGCGCCGGTCGCGCCCTCATAGGCCGCAGCGGCGCGGGTCAGCGCGTCGTTCAGGCTGGCGGCGGCAAAGACCGTGATGTCGCGGGCCTCGGCGGCGGCGGGCAAAAGCCCGAGGATCAGGACAAAGGTGCGGAGCATGGCGGACCCTCTGGATATGTTCTTGCAAACATATCGCAGGGCGGCGACGGCGAGGCAACCGTTATTTCTCATCGGGAATATCGCTCAGCATTGCGGCGATCGCGTCGATGTCTTGCGCGCCTGCGCGCTCGGCCTGCGCGACCACCCGACGGTAATGCGCCAGCACCGCCGCGCCGGCCTCGGTCAGGCGCGCGCCGCCGCCGTGCGCGCCGCCGCGCGTGCTGTCCACCAGCGGGGTGCGAAAGGCGGTGTTCATCTCCTCGACCAGCATCCAGGCGCGTTTGTAGCTCATGCCCATGTCGCGCCCCGCCGCCGAAATCGAGCCCCCCTCGCGGATGCGCTCCAGCAATTCCGCCTTGCCGGGGCCGAACCGCACACCGCCGAGATCCAGCCGCAGCCGCAGGCGCAGCGTCATGGGGCGGGCGCCCCGGGACCCGCGTCCTCGGGCGTTTCCAGCCGCCAGGGTTGTTCGGCCAGCGTTTGCAGCAGATCGAGACTGCGCGCGGCATAGAACCCGTCGGCGATCCGTTCGTCAAAGGCGTAGCGCAAGATCACCCCGGGCCGAACCGCCAGCGTGCCCTCGGCGGTCACAAAGGGCATGGGCGCGGCCTTGCCCACGGCCATGAACAGCGACAGCGTGCCGTGTTCGTACAAGTGATGCCAGGCCGCGTCGATGCCGATGGACCCCAGGTTGGTGACCAGAAGCGAGGCATAAAGCGGGTCTTGCCGGATCAGGCTGGCGGGCAACAGGTTCCAGTGGTCCGCCCAGCGTTGCAGGCCGACCAGAAAGGACAGCACCGCGCGCGGCAGGCGGGTGACCAGATCCACCTCCTTCTCCGAGGCGGTGGGGACGGGGCTGCGGCCGGTGGCGGTGTTGTCCTCGATCCGGGCGCGGGTGGCGGTCAGGCCCAGCCCGGCGGGAAAGTCCTTTTTCACCACGCTCAGCCTGGCGTCGTCGTCCTTGGCCTTGATGACCGACACCGCGATTTCGACCGCGTTGCGCTGCCAGACCCGGCGCCCGGCGATGAAGCGGTTCATGCGCGGACGCTCGTGCAGGGTGCGCGCGACCGCGGCCAGAAGGATGTGGAACAGCGTCAGGCGTGGCCGCGCCGGATCGGCGTTCCAGCGCGCCAGGTAATCCTGCGCTGCCTCCAGATCCAGGCGCTGCTCGAAATAGACGACCGCCTCGGCGCGCCGGGGCATGATGAAGGGCATGATGCGCCGCAGGCGAGGCAGGTCCTTGACACGGGTGCCGTCTGGCCGGTCTTTCAGGAACATGGGACCCCTCGTTGCGTCTTCGTTCCGGGCTAGCACCGGTGCCGACGCCGGGCAAGCGTTCTGCGGGCGAAACGGCATTTACGCCGCCCGCCCGCGTGCTAAGGTCCCGCCCATGCGTGCACAGGAAGACAGGAACAGCCGGGCGATGTTGATGCGGTTTTTCAATCGCTTGCTGTCCCGCCCGCTGTGGCCTGCGCTGCTGCTGGTGCTGGTCACGCTGCTGGCCGGCTGGCAGGCGACGCGGGTGCAGGTTGCCGTCAACCTGTCGGGGCTGATCGGCGAAGGCACCGAGGGCGCGCAGGCGATCCGCCGCTATGAGACCCGCTTCGCCCCCCTGCGCGCCGAAGAGGTGCTGCTGGTGCAGGCGCCCAGCTTTGCCACCGACCAGGCGCTGGGCGCGCTTGAGGATCTGGTGCTGGAATTGCAGTTCGTCGATGGGGTCGAGAACGTCATCAGCCTGGCCTCGTTGCCGGCGCCGGGGCGCGAAGGGTCCTGGCTGACGGGCCCCGAACTGGCCGATCTGCCGCCGGCCGAACGGCTTGAGACCATGCGCCGGCTGAACCCGCTGGCCCGACAGTTGATCAGTGCCGACATGACCGCCGCCATGATCGCCGTGGTGCCGGAACCCGGCCAGGCCGGCGACGCGCTGGCCGACCGGGTGCAGACCGCCGCCGACGGGTTCGAGGGGTTGCACGTCACCCATGTGGGCCTGCTTGCGGTGCAGCGCGCCATTTCGGTGGAACTGATCCGCGATATCGAGGTTCTGACCCCCGCCGCCATCGGCCTGTGCCTGATCCTGTCGGTGGTGCTGTTCCGGTCCGCCCGGGCGGTGGCGGTGATCGCCCTGCCGCCGATTGCCGGGCTGGTGTGGTTCTTTGGCTGGCTGGGCGCGACGGGCACGCCGATCGACCCGCTGATGGGCTCGCTGCCGGTGGTGCTGATCGTGCTGGCCTTTTCCGACGCGATCCACGTCTATCACGCGGCGATCCAGGCGCTCGACGCGGCGGCCGACCGCCGCGCGGCCCTGTCGCGCGCCCTGGCCGAGACCGCGCCGGCGGCGGCGCTGACCTCGCTCACCACGGTGATCGCCTTCGCCTCGCTCGCCTGGCCGGATTCGCCGTCGATGAACACCATGGCCTGGGCCGGGGGCGTCGGCATGGGGCTGTGCCTGCTGTCGGTGCTGTGGATGATGCCGGTCCTGATGTGGGCGCTGGGCGTCCCCCGCGCCGGCGGGCGCCCGCCGCGCCTGTTCGCCGGTGTCGTGCCGCCCGCGCGGCGCGTCGCGCGCTGGACCCGCGCGGTGCCGCTGATCGCGGTGCTGGTGCTGCTGGGGGCGCTGGCGCTGCAAAGCCAGTCGCGCCTGGGCTTCCGCTATGCCGACTACTTGCCGCGCGGCGCGCCGGTGACGCGCGCGCTGGCGCAGATGGATGCCGCCGGGCTGGGCTCGGACCGGATGCTCGCCATTGTCGAAACCGACCCGGCCGCGCCCCTGGACCGGGTGACCCGCGCCGCCGCAGCGATCTGGGGACCCGAGGGTTCGGACTGGGCCCGCAGCCCGGCGGGTCAGGCGATGCTGGCGCGGATGGCGGCGACGGACGGCAGCGCCCACGCCTTGCCGCTGCAACTGCCGATCTCGGCCCGCGACGTGCCGGCGGACCACGCGCTCAGTACCGTGATGGCGGCGTTCGACGCGGCCGGCCTTGGCGGGCAGGTGCAGGTCATCGGTCCCGGACAGGCGCTGATCACCGAGGGCCCCAAGCTGGTCGAGAACCTGCGCTGGGGCCTCTATTCCACCATCCTGGCGATCACGCTTCTGGTGGCGGCGGTGCATCGCTCGTGGCGCCTGGCGCTGGTGGCGCTGGTGGTGAACCTGATCCCCATCCTGGGCGTCGAGGCCTGGCTGGTCGTGCAGGGCCGCGAACTGACGATCATGAACATGATCGCGCTGACCGTCGCCTTTGGCATCGCCGTCGATGACACGTTGCACTTTCTCAACCGGCTGGCCCTGGCGCGGGGCGACACGGCGGCGCGGGTGGACCGCGCCCTGACCGAGGCCGCGCCGCCCATGGCCGCGACCACCGCGATCTTGCTGGCGGGGCTGGTCGTGACGCTGTTTTCCACCCTGCCTGGGCTGGCGGTCTATGGCGGGCTGATCGCGCTGGCGGTGGCGCTGGCGCTGGCCGCCGACCTGTTCCTTCTGCCCGGCCTGATCCGATGGAGCCTGAAATGATGCTGCGTCTTGTTCCGCGTCTTGCCCTCTGCCTGCTGCTGGCGGCGCCCGCCGGGGCGCTGACCCTGGACACGATGCAGGGCCGTTGGCGCGGCGAGGGCGACCTTCGGCTGGGCGACGAGCCCGCGCAACGGTTCCGCTGCCAGATCCGCCTCAGGCCCATCGAACCGGGGCAGAGCTTCTTCTCGGGCCGGTGTGCCACTGCCCAGGCCGCGCAGAGCTTTACCTACATGCTGTTCGAAGGCGCCGACGGCGCGCTCAGGGCGGAAAACCGCGCCGAGGGCGACAGCGAACTGCCGGCGGTGATGCAGGGGCGCGCCGCGGAGGGGCTGCTGCGGTTCGAGGGCGGCGAGGGCGCGCTGTTCGAGTTGCGCCGGGACGGCGGCACCTTGCGATTCGTCCTTGCCGGCACCGACAGCCGCGGCCCGGCCCGGGGCGAAGCGGTGCTGACACCGCAGGAGTGAGCGGGCTTTCCATTCCGGCAAGCGGCGCTTATAGGGCTGACCCATGACAGCGGGACGACCCCGCGACCTGCGAGGCCCCATGAAGATCATCACCACGACCGAGGCCCTGGCCGCCCTGTGCGACGAGGCGGCGAACGAACCCTACGTCACCCTCGACACCGAATTCCTGCGCGAGCGCACCTATTACGCCAAACTCTGCCTGGTGCAAATGGCGCTGCCGGGCAAGGGCCCCGAGCGGGCCTATGTCATCGACCCGCTGGCCGAGGGGCTGTCGATGGAGCCGCTGCTGGCGCTGATGCGCAATCCGGCGGTGGTCAAGGTGTTCCACGCGGCGCGGCAGGATCTGGAGATATTCTTCGTCGATGGCGGGGTGATCCCGAACCCGTTGTTCGACACCCAGATCGCGGCGATGGTCTGCGGCTTTGGCGAACAGGTCGGCTACGAGACGCTGGTCAAGAAGATCTGCAAGGCGCCGCTGGACAAGGCCTCGCGCTTTACCGACTGGTCGCAGCGCCCGCTGACCGAGGCGCAGTTGCGCTACGCGCTGGACGACGTGACGCATCTGCGGCAGATCTACGAGCACCTGCGGCGCGACATCGACAAGAGCGGTCGGGCCGATTGGGTGGCCGAGGAAATCGGCACGCTGACTTCGCCCGAAACCTACATCACCCGCCCGGACGAAGCCTGGCAGAAGATCCGCACGCGCGGCCAGTCGGGCAAGTTCATGGCCATCGTGCGCGAACTGGCCCGCTTCCGCGAGGATTATGCCCAGACCCGCAACGTGCCGCGCTCGCGCGTGTACAAGGACGATGCGCTGCTGGAACTGGCCTCGACCAAGCCCGACAGCCTGGAGGCGCTGGGCCGCTCGCGGCTGCTGTTGCGCGAAGCCCGGCGCGGCGAGATTGCGGACGGGATCCTCGAGGCGGTGCAGGTCGCGCAGGCGATGAAACCCGAGGACTGGCCGAAACCCGAAAAGGACGAGGCGCCGTTGCAGGTGAACCCGGCGCTGGCCGATCTGCTGCGCGTGCTGCTGAAGGCCAAGGCGGATGAATCGGGAGTGGCGCAACGGTTGATCGCGCCGACCTCGGAGCTGGACGCGATCGCCGCGGGCAAGCGCGACCTGCCCTGTCTGAAGGGCTGGCGCGGCGCGCTGTTCGGCACCGACGCGATGCGGCTGTGCGACGGTGAACTGGCTCTGGCGGCGAAGGGTCAGCAGATCCGTCTGATCGAGCTGTGAGCAGGCGTCGGGGGGCTGCCGCCCCCCGAACCCCCCGCCCAAAGGGGGCCTTCTGCCCCCTTTGGAAACCCCCGAGGATATTTGACGCACAAAGAAGGCGGGCCTCAGTGCTGCGGCAGGCCGTCATTCAGGGCGATCCAGGGCAGGTGTTCGGCGGCGTGGAAATGCAGCGTGGGCGTGACGGCGCCCGGGTTGTCGAGCAGGGCGGCGTAGAAATGCCGTTCGCCCGGGTAGCGGTCGGATTCGTAGAACATCGGCGAGCCGCAGACCGGGCAGGAGCCGCGCCGCGTTCCCGGGCTGCTTTCGCGGCAGGTGGGCGGGGTGCCGGTAAAGCGCCAGTGCCCGTCCGGCTGGCCGATCCAGGTGGTGAAGGGCGCGGCGGTCGCGCGCCGGCAGCTTTCGCAATGGCAATGGCACACGAAGCGCGGCGGACCGTCCAGTTCGAATGTGCAGGCCCCGCACAGGCAATGACCCCGAAGCAACATCGTATCAGTCCCGTCCCCTGAGAATGTCGGTCAGCCGGATCGGCCCGGTATGGCCGGCCAGCCGCGCGCGGTAGATCACCACCGCCTCGGTCACCCGCATGACATAGTTGCGGGTTTCGGTGAAGGGGATCATCTCGACCCAATCGACGGGATCGGTGGCGGTTTCGCGCGGGTCGCCGTTCTCGGCCGCCCAGCGGCGGGGGCGCCCGGGGCCTGCGTTGTAGCCGGCCGAGACCAGCGACAGCGTGCCACCAAAGAGGTCGGAAAGTTCCTGGAGATACCCCGCGCCCAGCGTGGCGTTATAGGCGGGGTCGGTGGTCAGGCGCGCCTCGTCGAAGGCGATGCCCAGGCGGCGCGCGGTATGCGCCCCGGTCGCCGGCAGCACCTGCATCAGGCCGCGCGCATCGGCGTGGCTGGTGACGCGAAAGTCGAACTCGCTTTCGCGCCGGGCGATGGCCAGCGCCAGGTCGGCGGGCACGGCCAGCGGCTGGGTCGCCAGATCGGTCACCGGGAAATAGGCGTGTGGCAGCACGAAGCCGCGGGTGATCGCCTCCTTGGCGATCTTGAGGGCCAGATGCGGCTCGCCCCGGTCCAGCCACAGCTGCGCAAGCGCGCCGAACTCGTCCTCGGTGTCGAGCTGTTCGGCCAGTTGCAAGGTGAAGCGGCGCGCCTCGTACCAGTCGCCGGCGGCGTGCAGCAGCAGCGCCGCCTCCAGCAGATCGGATTGTGCGAAGGGCAGGCTGTGCCAGTCGGGATAGGACGGGTCGGAGATCAGCGCGGGGTCCAGGTCCATGCCCAGACGTTCGGCCGCCAACTGGCCGTAGAACGCCGTCTGGAAGCGCGCGCCGAAAGCATAGGCCGCCCGCGCCTCTTGCGGCTGGTCGAGGGCGTCGTGCGCGCGCCCTTCCCAATAGCCCGCGCGGCTCAGGGTGATGGGGCTGGTCGAACGCTCGCGCAGGCGGGCGAAATGCGCCAGCGCGTCGGCGGGGCGATTCAGGAACCGGAGCGCGACATAGCCCGCCAACCATTCGAGATCGGCCATATCGGTGCCGTTGTCGTCGAGTCCGTGGTTCGCCGCCAGGTCATAGGCGAACTGGGCCTGCCCCGCGGCCATCGCCCGCCGCGCCAGGCGCGCGCGCTGCCCGGCCCAGCGGTCGGGCTGACCCAGGCGATCGGGCGGCGTGTCGTGCATCAGTTGCGCCGCCTCGTCCGTCATGCCGCGGTTGAGGCGCCAGCGGAACCGGTCATAGGCCAGCCCCGGGTCGCCGGCCTGCGCGGCCGGCACCGCGGCGACCAGCGCATCCACCCCGTCGGCCTGCGCCTGCAAGGCCAGCCGGGCCCGCGCCAGCGCGGCCGGCCCGGCGCCGACGCGCGGGATCATGCGTGCGACCGCATCGCGCGCGCCGCGCCACAGCAGGGCGTCCAGCCGCCGGTCGTTCAGGGGCCGCAGCAAATCGCCGTGCCGGGCCAGCAGGTCGTCCTCGATCGCGGCGCCGAGGTCCTGATCGAGCCAGAGCGCGCGCAGCGTGTCCGTGGGGTCCTGGCCCGTCGCCTCCTGCGCGGCCAGCAGCGCCAGGGCGCCCTCTTGCGTCTGCACCGGGCGGGTCGCGAACCAGTCCAGCACCGCCTGTGCCGGTTCCCCCGCCATGCGCGATTCGGCCCGGCGGCGCAGCAGGTCCATGCCCGGCCAGCCGGCGTGGTGGCTGTCGAAGAACGCGTAGGTGGACAGGTCGCCCGCGATCCCCTCGCGCAGGATGCGCCAGGTGGCGATGCGCACGCCGATCGGCCCGGCGGCTTCGCGCAGCGCGGTAAAGGTCGCCGCGTCCCCGGCACGGACGGCGTTGACCAATGCCCCGATGGCCCCGCCCGCGCGGGGCGGGGGCGGGCCGTCCCAGGCCAGGGCCGGGCCGCTCAATAGCATCAGGATCAGGGCCGCGGGGCGGGGGGTCATGGACGGACGCGCAAACACATGGTGCCGAGTCTACCGGCCCGGTGGCGCGGTGCAACACACAAAGGGGTCATGCGGCGGCTTGCAACGGCGCGCCGCTTGCGCCACCTTCGCGCGGCATTTCAAAGGAGCCAGACATGCGGCACGGCGGGCAAATCCTGGTCGATCACCTGAAGGCCGAAGGGGTGCGGCGCGTCTTTTCGGTGCCGGGCGAAAGCTTTCTGGCGGCGCTGGACGGGCTGCATGACAGCGGTGTGCAGAACATCGTCTGCCGGCACGAGGGCGGGGCCGCGATCATGGCCGAGGCCCACGCCAAGCTGACCGGCGAGGTCGGCATCGCCTTTGTCACGCGTGGTCCCGGAGCGACGAATGCCTCGGCCGGGGTGCATGTGGCGCGGCAGGATTCGACGCCGATGATCCTGTTCGTCGGTCAGATCGATACCGCCCACCGCGACCGCGAGGCGTTTCAGGAGGTGGACTATCGCCGCGTCTTTGGCGGGCTGGCCAAATGGGCGGCCGAGGTCGATGACATCGCGCGCCTGCCCGAATACCTGTCGCGGGCCTTTCATCTGGCGCAGTCGGGGCGCCCCGGGCCGGTGGTTCTGGCGCTGCCCGAAAACATGCTGTCGGCCCGCGCCGAGGTGCCCGCGATCGCGCCGCGCCGCGCGCCTGTCGCCGCGCCCGCGCCGGCACAGGTCGGGGCGATCTGGGATGCGCTCATGGGCGCGCGCAAGCCCCTGGTCGTGGTCGGCGGCCCGCACTGGTCGCGGCAGGCGGCGGCCGATCTGGGCGATCTGGCCAGCGCCACCGGTCTGCCGGTTGCCGTGACCTTTCGCCGGCAGGACCGAATGGACAACCGCCATCCACACTATGTGGGCGACCTGGGGGTCGGCATGAACCCCAAACTGGGGCGCCGCTTGCAAGAGGCCGACCTGGTGCTGATCCTGGGCGCCCGGATGGGCGACACGGCGACCAACGGCTACACCTTGATGGACCCGGCCGCGCCCGGCAGGACGGTGCTGCACGTCCACGCCGACCCCGACGAACTGGGCCATGTCTGGCGCCCCGATCTGGCGGTAGTGTCGCAGGCGCCGGCGATGGTCGCCGCGCTGGGCGCCAGCGTGCCGCAGGGCCTGCCGGACTGGAGCGCCTGGACCGCCAGCGCCCGCGCGGACTACGAGGCCTTTGTCACGCCGCGGGAAACCCCCGGCGCGGTCAAGCTGGAATCGATCATGCGCTGGCTGTCGGACCATGTGCCCGACGACGCCATCGCCACCAACGGCGCGGGGAATTACGCGGCCTGGATGCACCGCTATTTCCGCCCGCGCGCCTGGCCCGGGCAACTGGCGCCGACCTCGGGCAGCATGGGCTACGGCTTTCCGGCCGCGGTCGCCGCGTCACTGGAATGCCCGGACAAGGTTGTGCTGTGCTTTGCCGGCGACGGCGATTTCCAGATGACCCTGAACGAACTGTCCACCGCCCGCCAGTATGGCGCGCATCCGGTCGTCATCGTCGCCAACAACGGCCGCTACGGCACGATCCGGATGCATCAGGAGCGGACCTATCCGGCGCGTGTCTCGGGCACCGATCTGTTCAACCCCGATTACGCGGCGCTGGCGCGCGCCTATGGCGGCCACGGCGAAACGGTGACCCGGACGCAGGATTTCCCCGACGCCTTTGCCCGCGCGCTCGACGCCGGCACGGTCGCGGTGATCGAACTGATACTGGACCCCGAGGCCCTGGCACCGGGGCAAGAGTTGCACGCCGCCCGCGCGCAGGGGCTCAAGGCCGGATCATGACCTTGCCGCTGCTGGTCGCATAGGCAGGCAGGATGCCGTCGATCGCCTGATCGAGGCTCAACTCTGCCGCGACCCGCGTCGCCCATTGACCGCTGGCAAAGCGCGTCTGCACCTGCCGGACCACCGCCGCCTGCCGGTCGGCGGGGGCGGCGGGCAGCCAGCGGCTCAGCCAGAAGCCTTCGATGGTCTTGGCCATGAAGATGAACTGGCCCATCTGGTTCAGGCTGGGGGCGTCGTCGCTCATCTTGCCATAGCTGACCCAGGCCGCGCCCGCGGGCATGGCGAAGAACAGGTCCGCCGTTGCCTGGTCGCCCACCGCGTCCAGCAGGACGCGCGGTTTCAGCGCCTTGATGGCCGCCCCCGCCTGCGCATGGAAATCCGGGGCCGAGGTGACCAGAACCTCGGCCGCGCCCAGGGCGCGCAGGGCCTCGGCGTCGTCGGGGCGACGGATCACGGCGATGGGGCTCAGCCCCTCGTCGCGGGCAAGCCCCAGCATCAGCCGCCCCAGTTGCGACCCGGCGGCGTTCAGCACAAAGGCGTTGCCGCCCTGGCGCGCGCGCTCGACCAGGGCGACGGCGGTCAGCGGGTTCACGATCAGCGCCGCGCCGTCCACATCCGCCACAGCGTCGTCCAGCGGGATGCACAGCGCCGCATCCGCCACCGCATGTTTCGCCCAGGCCCCCGTCCCGGTGCCCAGGAACGAGACCCGCCGCCCCACCAGCCTTTCGGCCCCGTTGCTGGCGATGACCCGGCCGACGCCCTCGAACCCGGCCGCCTGACCCTGCACCCGGGGCTGGCCATAGCCCCCCTGAACGAAGAACAGGTCCGACGGGTTCACCGGGCTGAGGGTCACCGCGATCAGCACCTGCCCGGGGCCAAGCGGCGGCAGCATCACCTCGCGCAGTTCGAGATGGGGCGCCATGGCGTGCGGCACCTGCGGGGTGGGAGCCTTGGCAAAGCCGCCTTCGCGCAGCGCCAGGGCCAGGGTGGTGGTGGGGTGAGTCATGGGATCCTCCGTTTGGGACAGTCTATCCGCGCGGGGATTTGCGGCAAGGGTGCCGGCCCGACGATGGCGCGACGTCAGGCGCGCGTTCGAATCGTCCAAGTGTCCGCTCGGCCCGTCCCTGTAAAATATGCATCGCGCATCTATCATAAGCCCCGCCACGCGATACCGGGAGGGGATCACACCCATGCGCACGCAGGTCGCCATCATCGGCGGCGGGCCCTCGGGCCTGCTGCTGTCGCAATTGCTCATGCGGGCAGGCATCGACACCGTTGTGCTGGAACGCCAGAGCCGCGACTACGTCCTGGCGCGCATCCGCGCCGGCGTGCTGGAACAGGGTTGCGTCAACCTGTTGCGCAAGGCCGGCGTCGGCGCGCGCATGGACCGCGAGGGGCATGTGCACGACGGCACGAACCTGTCCACCGCGCACGGCATGTTCCGCATCAACTTCAAGGAACGCTGCGGGCAAAGCGTCCTGGTCTACGGCCAGACCGAGGTTACGCAGGACCTGTATCAGGCGCAGGATGCGCTGGGTGCGCGGATCGTTCATCAGGCGGCGAACGTGCAACTGCACGACGTCACCGGCACGCAACCCTTCGTGACCTATGACACGGACGGCCGCAGCCACCGGCTGGATTGCGACTATATCGCCGGTTGCGACGGGTTCCACGGGGTCAGCCGCCCAACCATCCCCGACGGCCTGCGCAAGGATTTCGAACGGGTCTATCCCTTTGGCTGGCTGGGGGTGCTGTCGCGCACCGCCCCCGCGGCCGAGGAATTGATCTATGCCAATCACCCGCGCGGCTTTGCGCTGGCTTCGATGCGCAGCGCCCGTCTCAGCCGGTATTACATCCAGGTGCCCTTGACCGACGAGGTCGCGCATTGGTCGGACCAGGCGTTTTGGGACGAGTTGCGCCGCCGCCTGCCGGCCCAGGTCGCCGAGTCGATGGAAACCGGCCCCGCGATCGAGAAATCCATCGCGCCGCTGCGGTCCTTTGTCAGCGAGCCGATGCAATATGGCCGGCTGTTCCTGGTGGGGGACGCGGCGCATATCGTGCCGCCGACGGGCGCCAAGGGGCTCAATCTGGCCGCGTCTGACGTGCATTACCTCTATGAGGCCCTGCGCGCGGCGGTGCTGGACCGCGACCCGGCGGCGCTGGGCCAATACGGTCCGCGCGCCCTGACCCGGGTCTGGGCCGCGATGCGCTTCAGTTGGTGGATGACCACGCTGATGCATCGCTTCCCCGACCAGACCGATTTCGACCAGAAGATCCAGGAGGCCGAGCTGCACCAGCTGGAATGGATGGTCAGCGCGCAAGAGACGATGGCGCGCAATTACGTCGGGTTGCCGTATTGACTGGGCCGTTGCCAGTCCGCGCGCCCCGGGGCAGGATGACCCCGCGAGGCAAGCGGAGGGGCACATGGCACGCATCATCCTGATCCACGGCGCATGGGGCAATGCGCTGAACTGGGTGTCCGTCGCCCCCGTGCTGAAAGCCGCCGGCCACACGGTCGAGGCCCTGGACCTGCCCGGCCACGGCGCCAACGGCGCGGCATCGGGCGCGATCGGTCAGAGCACCTATGCCGATTACGTCGAGGCCCGCCTGCTGGACGGCCCGCCGGCGATGCTGGTCGGGCATTCGATGGGCGGCATGGTGGTCGCGCAGGTCGCCGGCCGACAGCCCGGGCATGTGACCAAGGCCGTGTTCGTCACCGCCCTGTTGCCACGCGATGGCGAAAGCCTGCTGGGGCTGATCCGGCAGCAGGACGCGCCGGGCGTGCAGGCCGCCGTGCGCCCGGGGCCGGTGCCGGGGACGACGGTGCTGGACCCTTCGGCCGCCGCCGCACTGTTCCCCGAGGCCACGCCCAAGCTGGCGGCGGCGGCGATGGCGGCCATGAGCCCGCAGTCGAACAAGGCCCAGATGGACCCGGTCCAGATCGCGCCCGGCTTTGCCCGCGTGCCGCGCGCCTACGTCTTTTGCTCACAAGATCTGGTGGTGGTGCCCGCGCTGCAACGGCAGATGGTGGCGGCGACCCCGTGCGAGGCCACGGTGACGATGGACTGCGGCCACGTGCCCCAACTGACCCGCGCGCAGGATCTGGCGGAGATCCTGCTGGGGTTCGCGGCGGCCTGAGGGGCGCGGCTGGGGCGCCTTTGCGCCGCCCGGATCGCGGCGCAAAAGCCACAGGCGGCCGTGACAACCGGCGGGAATGCTTTCGTTTTTCTGGACCTGCGCCGATCCACAGGCTATCGTCGCACGAAACGGGGCGTTACGACCCCGATGGATGAGGCAGTCATGGCATTTCCTGAGCGGTTCTCGAACCTGCCGGAATACGCATTCCCGCGCCTGCGCGCTTTGCTCGATCCCCACCCGGCGGGAGGCGAGCCGATCGCCATGACCATCGGCGAGCCGCGCCACGCGATGCCGCCCTTCGTGGCCGAGGTGCTGAACGACGCCTTGGCGGGGTTTGGCCGCTATCCGGCGAACGACGGCACGCCCGCGCTGCTCGACTCCATTTCCCGCTGGTTGCAGCGCCGCTATGGCACCCTTGTGACGCCCGACCGCCTCATGGCGCTCAATGGCACGCGCGAGGGGCTGTTCAACGCCGCCGTCGCCCTGTCGGCCGAGCGCAAGAACGGCGCGACCCCGGTGATCCTGACACCGAACCCGTTCTATCAGGTCTATGCCATCGCCGCGCTGACGGTCGGGGCCGAGCCCGTCTATGTTCCCGCCACCGCCGCGACCGGGCACCTGCCGGATTACGCCAGCCTGCCGCCCGCGCTGCTGGACCGGGTAACCATCGCCTATCTGTGTTCGCCCGCGAACCCCCAGGGCGCGGTCGCCAGCCGCGACTATTGGGCCGAACTGCTGGCGCTGGCGGAAAAGCACGATTTTCGCATCTTCGCCGATGAATGCTACGCCGAGATCTACCGCGACGCACCGCCCCCCGGCATTCTCGAGGTGGCGCAGCAGGTCGGCGCCGATCCCGAGCGGGTGCTGTCGTTCCATTCGCTGTCGAAACGTTCGAACCTGCCCGGCCTGCGGTCCGGCTTTGTCGCCGGCGGCCCCGCGTCGATCAAGGCGATCCGCCAGCTCAGGGCCTATGCCGGGGCGCCCTTGCCCGATCCGTTGCAAGCCGTCGCCACCGCCGCCTGGAACGACGAGGACCACGTCGCCCATAGCCGCGCGCTGTATCAGCGCAAATACGCGATCGCCGATCAGGTCTTTGGCGGGCTGAATGCCTACATGCCCCCGGAAGCGGGGTTCTTCCTGTGGCTGCCGGTCGCCGATGGCGAGGGGGCGGCCCTGAAACTCTGGCGCGAAACCGGCGTGCGCGTGCTGCCGGGCGCTTACCTGTCACGAGACGTGAACGGCGAGAACCCCGGAGCGGGGTATGTCCGCGTGGCCCTGGTTGCCTCGGAAGAGGAAACCCTGCGCGGACTGACGCTGTTGCGCAACTGCCTTTATGCGTGAGGACCCGATGGCCAGCTATCCCAGCCCCCAACGCGAACCGCTGATCGACTCTCGCTTGCAAGAGATCCTCTCGCAGCGCGGCAAGGAACTGATCGGTCTGGGCCTGATCGGCGCGGGATTGGTTCTGGCGTTGATCCTGGGCTCGTATTCGCCCGAGGACCCCTCGTGGATGGCCGCGACCGACGCTCCGGTCCACAACGCGCTGGGCCGGCTGGGCGCCGCACTGGCCGGGCCGCTCTACACGATCACCGGCCGCGGGGCGTGGGGGCTGGTGCTGGCGCTGTGCATCTGGGGCCTGCGGCTGGTCATCCACCAGGGCGAACAGAACATCCTGGGCCGCAGCCTGTTCGTGCCCGTCGCGGTGGCGATGGGGTCGGTCTGGCTGGCCTCGCTGGTGCCGGGCAACAACTGGGTGCTGGATTTCGGCTTGGGCGGCATGTTCGGCGACACGGTTCTGGCGGCGGTTCTGACCGCGCTGGGCATGTCCAGCTTTGTCGCCAACCTGTTGACCTTGCTCACCTTTGCCGCGACCGTGGGTCTGTATCTCTACGTCCTGGGGTCCTCGATCCCCGAGGTGCTGCGCATTTCCGGCTTCCTGCTGTCGGGGCTGATCCTGTCCTATCACGGGCTTTTGTCGCTGCTGGGCATGACCGCGCGCGGGGCCGGGGGGCTGGCGGTGCGCAGCCACGACCAATGGCAACATCGACGCGAGACCCGCGCCCAGGCCCGGGCCGCGGCCGAACAGGCGCTGGCCCAGCATCAACCCTGGACCGAGCCGCACTGGACCGAGTCCGAGCCCGCGCCCGCAGCCTATGGCCATCCCCAGGCGCCGCGCCCGGCGCCGCGCATCTACCGGCCTGAACCGCCGATGCACCACGCCGCGCCGCCGCTGTCGGCCCCGCGCGCGCCCGCGCCGCGGGATTGGCAGCCCGACCCCTACGCCGATCCCTACGAGGACACGGCCCAACCCGTGCCGTCCGCGCACCACCGCACGCCGGCGCCCGCATCCCCGCCCGTCGCGCCGCACCCTGTCGCGCCGCAGTCCCCGCAATCCTGGGCCCGCCCGGCGGAAAAGCAGGGTCTGCTGGGCCGCGTCGCGGCGCTGGGCCGCCGTCAGCAAGATCTCGACCCGCAGGATTGGGCGCTGCCCGATGGCGAGTTGATCGAACCCGACCTTGCGCCGCAGGCCCGCACCGCCGCCGCACCGCCGCCGGACCGCGTGCGCTCGCGCATCGCCGAACTGATGACCGGGCGGCAGAAATCGAAACCCGTGCTGCGCTTCAACCCTGAGGAATACCCCAATACGCCGCCGTCGATTGTGCCCGGCGCGCATGTCGAGCCGCCCCTGACCGCCGCGCATCGCCCCGCCCCCGCTGCACCGCAGCCCGCCCCGGCGCAGGCCGACCCCGGCAGCTATTCCTACAGCCATGCCTTCGGGTTTCAGCCGACGCAGACGGTCTATCCGGGCGCCATGCCCGCCAGCATCGATGCGCCCGCCGCCCCCCCGGCGCCGGGCCGCGCCCCGGCCACGCCGCAACCGCGCGTGCTGACACGCGCGCGCGCCGAGCCGGTGTATCAGGACGATGACGACGATTTCGGCGGGTTCGACGACGATGACGACGCGGACGACGACCGCTATGACGCCCCGCCGCCGCCCCCGCGCGCCGCCGAGCCGCGTGCGGGCGTGCTGAACCGCCGCGTCGTTCAGACCCCCTCGCGCCGGCCCGTCCCCTCGCGTCAGGCGCAGGCCGAGGCCCAGCCGCGGCTGCCCCTCGAACCGGCGGCGCCGGCGTTCGAACTGCCGCCCCTCTCGCTGCTGCGCGACCCCAAGCTGGAAAAGCGTGTCGAGGTTCCGAACGAGGCGCTGGAAGAAAACGCCCGGATGTTGGAAAGCGTGCTGGAAGACTACGGTGTGCGCGGCGAGATCCTGTCGGTGCGTCCCGGCCCGGTGGTGACGATGTATGAACTGGAACCCGCGCCGGGCCTCAAGGCCAGCCGCGTGATCGGTCTGGCCGACGATATCGCGCGCTCGATGTCGGCCCTGTCGGCGCGCGTGTCCACGGTGCCCGGACGGTCGGTCATCGGCATCGAACTGCCCAACGACTACCGCCAGACCGTGGTCCTGCGCGAGATCCTGTCGGCGCGCGATTTCGGCGATACCACGATGCGCCTGCCGCTGGCGCTGGGCAAGGACATCGGCGGCGAGGCGGTGGTCGCGAACCTGGCCAAGATGCCCCACCTGCTGATCGCGGGCACCACGGGTTCGGGCAAGTCGGTGGCGATCAACACCATGATCCTGTCGCTGCTCTACAAGCTGACACCCGAGGAATGCCGCCTCATCATGATCGACCCCAAGATGCTGGAACTCAGCGTCTATGACGGCATCCCGCATCTGCTGTCGCCCGTCGTGACCGACCCGAAAAAGGCGGTCGTCGCCCTGAAATGGGTCGTCGGCGAGATGGAGGAACGCTATCGCAAGATGTCCAAGATGGGCGTGCGCAACATCGAGGGCTTCAACGGCCGCGTGCGCGAGGCCCTGGCCAAGGGCGAGATGTTCAAGCGCACCGTGCAGACCGGCTTTGACGACGAAACCGGCGATCCCGTGTTCGAGACCGAGGAATTCGCGCCCGAGTTGCTGCCGTTCATCGTGGTGATCGTGGACGAGATGGCCGACCTGATGATGGTCGCCGGGAAAGAGATCGAGGCCTGCATCCAGCGCCTGGCGCAGATGGCACGGGCCTCGGGGATCCACCTGATCATGGCGACGCAGCGCCCCTCGGTCGATGTCATCACCGGCACGATCAAGGCGAACTTCCCCACGCGGATCAGCTTTCAGGTCACGTCCAAGATCGACAGCCGCACCATCCTGGGCGAACAGGGCGCCGAGCAACTGCTGGGCATGGGCGACATGCTGTATATGGCGGGCGGGGCCAAGATCACCCGCGTGCACGGGCCCTTTGTGTCCGACAGCGAGGTCGAGGAGGTCGTGCAGCACCTGAAGAGCTTTGGCTCGCCGGACTATGTCTCAGGGGTGCTGGACGGGCCGGAAAGCGACCGCGAGGCGGATATCGACGCGGTGCTGGGGCTGGGCGACGGCAGCGGCGGCGACGACGCGCTCTATGACCAGGCGGTGGCGATCGTCGCACGGGATCGCAAATGCTCGACCAGCTACATCCAGCGCAAGCTGGGCATCGGCTACAACAAGGCCGCGCGCCTGGTCGAACAGATGGAGGACGAGGGCGTCGTCAGCCCCGCGAACCATGTCGGCAAGCGCGAGATCCTGGTCCCCGAGGTGCAGTGATCAGGCCGGCCGCAGCGCCATCAGCCGCGTCCAGCGCGGCTGCGGCGGCTGCGACAGCGCGGCGCGCAGCACCGGCAGGCTCAGCCGCGCGCGGTCGTGGATCAGCGCGCGATACAGCCGGAACGTCCCGGGCCTGAGGTAGACGGACCAGTGGCAGACCCGCGCCCGGGGCCGCGCCAGCGGCAGGCCCAGCGATTTCAGCGCGGCGGCGGTGGCCGGGTGGTCGATCTGGATGTCCAGCCAGTTCGCCGCGCCCGGCAGCCCACGCCCCAGGGCCGCGCGGGGCGCAAAGGGCGCCAGCGCGCGTTCGAACAGAAAGTCGTAGAGATCGTTCTCGCGCGTGGTGATGTTCACGAACTCGGCCGCGCGCCCGGCCGGACTGGTCAGCGCGGCCGCCGCGCGGCCGGTGAAATCGGCGCCCGCCAGCAGGATCACCCGACCCAGCATCCCCGCCGCCAGCAGCGGCACCGCGCCCAGGATCACCCGCGCGCCCAGCGAATGGCCGATCAGGTCCACCCGACGCCCCGGATCGATGCGGCGAATCGCCTGCACCAGGCGCGCCAGCATCGGCGCGGTGCGGTCGGCGGCGCGGGTCGCGCGCCAGACGCTGCCCGCCGAATCCCAGCCCAGCCCCAGGCACAGGCCCAGCGGCCGGCGCGGGCCGGGCAGGGCAAAGCCCAGCCGGCGCGGCCAGGACACGAAGCGGCTGGCGCCATGGCCGCCGCGCGGGGCGAAGATCAGGGAATGGGGGCAGACCTGGGGCTGACCGGGCCGATAGCCGCGTCCGTGCACCATGATGACCACCGGCGCGCCGGGCGGCAGATCTGCCATGGCACGGGCGAGCGCCCCCTCGGGCGTGACCCCGGTGCCTGTGCCCAGGCACAGGCCGGTGCGCGTTGCGGTGATGGGGATCAGCGTCATGGTGGCGTCTCGCGGTTGGTCAGGGCACGGGTCGGGTCCTTGTTGTCCGGTATGGCGGGTTTCATCCCGGTGACCGGGGCGTTCGGTGGTGGTGGGTCGGTCGAACCGTCCCCTGCGCTCAGCCTGAGCCGAGTCGGTGTCGAAAATGTGAAAGCCGCGCGGCGGTTTCCCGGCGCGCGGCGTTCTGTCCGTCCCTGACCCCGGGACCGTGGGGTCAGAGCACCAGTTGATAGGTCGTCAGCATTTCGCCCGCGCTTTCGGTGCCGGCGGGGCGGCGCAGGTTTCGCAGGCCCAGCTCGGCCTCGGCCAGCAGCGCGTAATCGACCAGGGCGCGCGCCACGGACAGGTCGTCCTGGCCGATATACTGGCGGAAGGTCGCGTGAATGCGGGCATAGGTGACGCGCAGGGCGTCATTGGTCATGCCATGCAAGGCGGCCTCCACCTCGGCCCGGGCCGCGGCGGTCATGCGCAATTCGCTCAACGGCAAGGTCAGCGAGATTTCCGTCTGCAACGCGGTCTGCGCCCGCGCCTGTTCAACAAAACGGCCCGCTCCGAACAGACTGGCACCAAAGACCGAGGCCGCCAGAGCAAAGGCATTGAGGGGAACACCCCCGAACTCGTCACGCACACAGATTAGGATCGGTTTCATGGGTTCGGCATCCTGCCTGACATTGCGATGCAGATGTTCTCGGGTCGAATCGGGGCGATTCAGGGGCAGGGTCTGGACGATTCAGGGACCATTCGGGGACCTTTCGTCGGCACGCTCAGGTTGTGCGGACGCCCCGGGGCCCTGCTGGCGTTGACCTCGGATCGCGTTTGGCATAAGCCCGGGCCAGCGTGGGGGTTTGTGCCGGCTTGCGGCCCACGGAAAAGAAACCGCTAAAGAGGCTGTGTCCCGTCCCCCAATGGCGGGCCGCCCCTGCCGGTTTCGGATCCGCGGTCGCGTGCCGCGCAGTGAAGGGGCAAACACATGGCCGAGTATCCCGGGAACCTTTGGAAGGGTCGCACGATCGCCGTGCATGGTGGCGCGCGGCGCAGCCAGTATGGCGAGATGGCCGAGGCCATCTATTTGACCCAGGGCTTTGCCTATCCTGACGCGGAAAGCGCCGAGGCGCGGTTCCTGAAATCGGGGCCCGACGAATTCATCTATGCCCGCTACGGCAATCCGACCGTCGCCGCCTTTGAAGACCGCATCGCCGCCATCGAGGGGACCGAGGCCGCCTTTGCCACGGCCTCGGGGATGGCGGCCGTTTCGGGCGCGTTGACGGCGCTGTGCCGGGCCGGCGACCGTATCGTCGCCAGCCGGGCGCTGTTCGGCTCGTGCCTCTATGTGCTCGAGGATGTGCTGGCCCGATTCGGGGTCGAGGTCGTCTTTGTCGATGGCACCGATCTGGCCCAGTGGCGCGCGGCCCTGGCGGATGGCGCCAAGCTGGTGTTCCTGGAAAGCGTGTCGAACCCCACGCTCGAGGTGATTGACCTTCAGGCCGTCTGCGAACTGGCCCATGCCGCCGGTGCGGTGGTGATCGTGGACAACGCCTTTGCCACGCCGGTCTTTTCGCAGGCGGTGGCGCAAGGCGCCGACATCGTCGTCTATTCCGCAACCAAGCATATCGACGGGCAGGGCCGCTGCCTGGGCGGCGTGATCTGCGGCAAGCGCGACGTGGTGCGCGGCCCGATCGAGGCCTACATGAAACACACCGGCGGGGCGATGAGTCCGTTCAACGCCTGGGTGCTGCTGAACGGGTTGACCACGCTGGACCTGCGCGTCCGGGCGCAGGCTGCGACCGCCCAGCGCCTGGCCGGGGCGCTCGAGGGGCATCCCGCCGTCGCGCGGGTTCTGTTCCCGGGCCTGCCCAGCCACCCGCAGCACGATCTGGCGCGCCGGGTCATGGCCGGGCCCGGCACCGTCGTGACCTTTGATCTGGCCGGTGGCAAGGCCGCGGCCTTTCGTTTCATGAACGCGCTCAAGGTGGTGCTGATCTCGAACAACCTGGGCGACGCGCGTTCGATCGCGACGCATCCGGCGACGACGACGCACCAGCGCCTGCCCGCCGACCAGAAGGCGCTGCTGGGTATCACCCCGGGCCTGATTCGCCTGTCGGTCGGGCTGGAGGACGCCGACGACCTGCTGGCGGATCTGACGGGGGCGCTGAATGCGATCTGAGGTCGCGCCCAAGTGATCCGATCGCCGCGCGATGTCGTAGAACCGTTGAATGCGCGCGATAAGGGCTTACCTTACAGGCCTGCGCGCCAACCGGAGGGCGAAGCGATGAACATGCAACGGACCGTCACGGGCCAGGACCCCGATCGCACCCAGGCCGAGGCGGCGCTGGACACGCTGCGCGCCTGGGCCGCGCGCGCCAGCGAGGCCGAGATCGCCGCGTTGGATCCCGCCGTGGCCCGGCTGCTTCCCGGCGTGCCCGATCCCGCCTATCCCGTGCTCAAGCGCGACTATCCCGCCGATTTCGTGCCGGACGCGGCCTACAAGCGGTCCATGCCCGACCTTCAGAACGGGCCCTCCAGTCTGATCCGGGGCGCGCACGCGCCGATCCAGCACGTCGGGATCTCGAATTTCCGCCTGCCGGTCCGGTTTCGCACCCGCGCCGACGATCCGGGTGAGGTGACACTGCACGCCTCGGTCACCGGCACCGTCAGCCTGGATGCCGACAAGAAGGGCATCAACATGTCGCGCATCATGCGCAGCTTCTACCGCCACGCTGAAAAGCGGTTCAGCACGGCGGTGGTCGAGGCCGCGCTTGACGATTACAAGGCCGATCTCGGCAGTTTCGATGCCCGCATCCAGATGCGGTTCCAGTTCCCGTTGCAGGTGGACAGCCTGCGCTCGGGGCTGAGCGGCTGGCAGTATTACGATATCGCCATCGAGCTGGTCGAACACGACGGCGTGCGCCGCCAGTTCATTCACCTCGATTTCGTCTATTCCTCGACCTGCCCCTGTTCGCTCGAGCTCAGCGAACACGCGCGCGCCGGGCGCGGGCAACTGGCGACACCGCATTCGCAGCGGTCGGTCGCGCGTCTGTCGGTCGAGGCCCTGCCGGGCGCGGTTCTGTGGTTCGAGGACCTGATCGACATGTGCCGCGCCGCCGTGCCGACCGAAACCCAGGTCATGGTCAAGCGCGAGGACGAGCAGGCCTTTGCCGAACTCAACGCCGCCAACCCGATCTTTGTCGAAGACGCGGCGCGGCTGTTCTGCCAGGTGCTGCAAGATGACCCGCGCGTGGGCGATTTCCGCATTGTCGCCAGCCATCAGGAAAGCCTGCACAGCCATGACGCGGTGAGCGTGCTGACCCAGGGGCCGACCTTTGCCGCCGACAGTCTGGACCCGCGCCTGTTCGCGACGCTGATTCACGTCGGCTGACCCGGGCATGACCGCGCTGCTGACCGTGACCTTGAATCCCGCGCTGGATATCGGGGCCTCGGTCGCGCGGATGCAGGCCGGACCAAAGCTGCGGCTGGACGATCCGGTGGCCGAACCGGGCGGCGGGGGTATCAACGTGGCCCGCGCGGCGGTCAAGCTGGGTGGCCGGGCCCGCGCCATCGCGGCGCTGGGCGGGGCGGCCGGGCAACGCATCGCGGATTTGCTGGCCGACAGCGGCGTCGAACTGGTCGCGGTTCCCGTGCCCGGCGAAACGCGCCAGAACCTCGCCGTGCTGGACCGCGCGGACGGTCAGCAGTATCGCCTGCAATTTCCGGGCCCTGTCTGGACCGAGGTTCTGGCCGCGTCGATGCTGGACCGCCTCGTGGCCGAGGTCCGATCGCTGGACCCCGGCGCCATCGTCATTTTGAGCGGCAGCCAGCCGCCGGGCCTGTCGCCCGCGTTTCCGCAGGATGCGGCGCGCCGGCTCGGGCCAGGGGCGCGGCTGGTCGTCGATACCTCGGGCCCGGCGCTGGCGCGGCTGATCGAAGCGCCGCAGCCCGGCGCGCGACCGCATGTGCTGCGCCTCGATCAGGCCGAATCCGAATCCGCCGCCGGCCACCCCTTGCCCGGGGTGCGCGAAAGTCTGGATTTCGCGCAGGTGCTGGTGGCGCGCGGGGTGGCGGATTGCGTCGTGCTGGCGCGCGGGGCCGAGGGGTCGGTCCTGGCCACCGCCATCGACCGCCTGCACGCCGCCCCGCCCCGCGTGTCCGTCGAATCGCGCATCGGTGCGGGCGACAGCTTCACCGCCGGCTTTTCCCTGACGCTGGCTGCGGGCGGCGACTGGGGCGCTGCGATGATTGCCGGCACTGCGGCGGCGGCGGCGGCGGTGATGACCCCCGGCACCGAACTGTGCCGCGGCGAGGATGCCCGCGCCCTGGCCGCGCGCTGCACCCTGAGCGTGGCTTGACACCGTCGGGTGCTGCGGCCAAGGGTTTGGCCATGATCGACGTCCGACCTGTCGCGAATATCATTGGCTGGCTGCTCGTGGCGCTGGGCACGATCATGCTTGTGCCACTGTGCGTGGACTTGTGGACCGACTCGCAGGATTGGCGGGTGTTCCTGGTTTCGTCGATCCTGACGGTGGTTGCGGGCGGGCTGCTGGTGCTGGCGACCGCCAACGCGCGCGGCACCGGGCTGACGATCCGCCAGAGCTTTCTTTTGACCACCGTGTCGTGGATGGTGATGCCGCTGTTCGGCGGCATTCCCTTTCTTCTGGCGCTGGACCACCTCAGCTTCGTCGATGCGATGTTCGAGGCCATGTCGGGCATCACCACCACCGGCGCGACGGTGTTTTCCGGGCTGGACTCGATGCCCCCGGGGGTCCTGCTGTGGCGTTCGACCCTGCAATGGCTGGGCGGTCTGGGGATCGTGCTGGTCGCACTGATCTTCCTGCCGGTGATGAAGGTCGGCGGGATGCAGCACTTCCGCTCGGAAGGGTTCGACACGATGGGCAAGGTGCTGCCGCGCGCGGCCGACATCTCGTGGATGCTGTTGCAGATCTATGCCGGGCTGACGATCCTGTGCGCGGCGGCGTTCCTGGTGTCGGGGATGAACGCCTTCGATGCGATCAACCACGCGCTGACGACGCTTTCGACCGGCGGGTTCTCGACTCGCGATGCGTCGTTCGGGGCCTATGGCCCCGGGGCCCATTGGGTGGGCGTGATCTTCATGTGGCTGGCCGGGCTGCCGTTCATCCGCTACCTGCAATTCATCAACGGCGCCTGGCAGCCGCTGTTCCGCGACATCCAGATTCGCGCCTATTTCCGCTGGACGCTTTACGCGGTCGGTGCGGTGGTGGGGTACCGGCTGCTGCACGAAACCGGCGATGTCGAGGAGATCGTGCGCGACACGGCCTTCAACGTGGTGTCGATGTTCTCGGGCACGGGATACGGTTCCGCCGACGTCGAGGCCTGGGGCGATTTCCCGATCCTGGTGCTGATCGTGACCGGCTTCATCGGCGCCTGCACCGCCTCGACGGGGTGCTCGATCAAGGTGTTCCGCTACCTGGTGCTGTTCGAGGCGATCAAGGCGCAGATCCGGCAACTGGTCTATCCCAACCGGGTGATCCCGCTGCATCTGGACGGCCGTCGGCTGGACGACGAGGTGGTGGTTTCGGTGGTGGTCATGTTCACGGCCTTTGTCGTGGGCTTCGGCGTGCTCACGGTCCTGATGTCGCTGACCGGGCTGGACATGCGGTCGGCCTTTACCGGCGCCTGGACGGCGATCTGCAACGTTGGCCCGGCCTGGGGCGCCGAGGTGGGCGAGACCGGCGCCCTCGATGCCTTTCCAGAGCTGTCGAAATGGCTGATGATCCTGGCCATGCTGATGGGGCGGCTGGAGATGGTCGCCGTGCTGGTGCTGGTGCTGCCGCGCTTCTGGCGGGGGTGATTGCGCAAGCTTCGGGTCGCGGGCGCGGAGGCTCGCGGGCAGACTGAGGCCCTCACCAACGCCGAGGGTCCCATGCGTCCGATCTTCCTGCCCCTGCCCGATGCCACCGCCGCCCATTACCGCTCTGGCGGTCCCGATGCCTATGGCCTGCGCCCCGAACGCCGCGTGGCGGATGGCGGCGCCATACCCTGCCGCCACAGCCTGCGCCTGCTGCCGGCCGGCACGCCCTACCTGATCGTTGCCCACCGCCCTTTTGCCGGGCTGAATCCCTATGCCGAAACCGGGCCGATCTTCCTGGCGGCCGAGGATACCCCGGGCGCCGCGCCCACCACCGAACTGCCGCCGTTTCTGACGGCGGCCGCGTATATCGTGCGCGGCTATTCGCTCGACGAGCGTATCGTCTACGGGACCGGCGCGGTCACGCCGACCGACAGGATCGTCGCGGCCTGCGCCAATCTTCTTGCGTGCGACGCGATCGCTTTCGTGCATGTCCGCTCGGCTACGAACAACTGCTTTCACGTTCGCGTCCAGCGCGACCACCCGGCGGAGGGTTTCGCCCTCGGCCGGGAGGCTTCCAGCCTCCAGCCCTCGGGCGACCCGGTGGGGGGCGCTGCCCCCCACACCCCCCGGGATATTTCGGGCACAAAGATCGGGTAATTCCTGGCTCAAGGCCCCCAATCATCTTGTCCGAAATACGCACGGGGATTTTCAAGGGGGGCGTGCCCCCCTTGAAGCGGGGGTGCGGGGGCGGCAGCCCCCGCCGCCTCGTCAACCCGCGAAAGCCGCGGCCAGCGCGATCTCGATCATGTCGCCGAACGAGCGTTCGCGATCCGCCGAGGGCAGCGATTCGCCCGTTTGCAGGTGGTCCGAGACCGTCAACACCGCAAGCCCGCGCCGGCCATGGCGGGCACAGAGGTTGTAGAGTTCCGCCGCCTCCATCTCGACCGCGAGGACGCCGTGCCGCGTCATGATCTCGTTCAGGTCGGGGCGTTCGTCGTAGAACACGTCGGACGAGTAGACATTGCCCACATGCACCGTGACGCCCTTGTCCGTCGCTGCCCGATGCGCGGCGCTGAGCAGGCCGAAATCGGCGCAGGGGGCGAACCCGAGGTCGCGGAAGATCCCTTTCGACGGGGTCGAGAGCGCGCTGCAGCTCATAGCCAGCACCACGTCGCGGATCCGGACCTGCGGTTGCATCCCGCCGGCCGATCCGACCCGGATCAGGGTCTGTGCCCCAAAGTCGCGGATCAGTTCGTTGGCGTAGATCGAAAAGGACGGCATTCCCATGCCCGAGCCATGGATTGTCACCGCTTGGCCCCGCCATGTGCCGGTATAGCCCAGCATGCCGCGCACCTCGTTCACCAGGCGCGGCTGGTCGAGAAAGGTCTCGGCCGCCCAGCGGGCGCGATAGGGATCGCCGGGCAAAAGCACGGTGGGGGCGATGTCGCCGGGTTTCGCGCCGATATGGACGGTCATGCAAAGCCTCCTGTTCGCAAGGTTCCCGAGGCTAGCAGTTTGACCGCCCGATAAAAAGTGTCCTCAGCGTGTCAGAACCCCTTCGGCGATCCAGTCGTCCACCACCGAGAGCGCGCTGTCCGAGAACAGGGGATCGTTGATATGTGCGTCCATCTCGATCAGCGTGACATTGGCGGGGCAGAAATCGCGCACCCCCTGGACAAAGGCCGCCAGCCCCTCGGGGTCGCTGAGGGGCCCCCCGGGGCGGTCCCATTCGTTGCCGCCCTGCGTGGGCAGCAGGAACACCACGGGCGCCCGGGCCAGGGCCAGCCGCTCGCACATCACGCGCGCCATTTCGCGGCGTTCGTCGGGGGTCATGATGACCGAGGTGAGCAGCCGGTTGTGGGCATGGGCCGGGCGGTCCTTCAGATGCGCGGGCATCTCGTGCCAGCCGACCAGGTCCACCAGGTCATAGCACCCGATGGACACGATCTGCGGGATACCTGCCTTGCCGGCGTTGGTCATGCGGTCGGGGCCGGCGCTGATGGCCGATCCGTGCAGGTGGTTGCCCACCTCTTGCGGGGCGAAATCCAGAACGGCGGCAAAGGCTCCTTCGGCGGCCAGCGATTCGAACGCCCGCCCGCCCATGCCGGTGGCGTGGAACACCGCGACCTCGAATCCGCGCGCTTCCAGCGCGGGTTTCAGCGTCACCATGTAGCGCAGCACGGTCTTGCCGAAACTGGTCATGCCGATCAGGGGCCGGTCGCGGGTTGGCCGTTCCACCGCCCGCGCGGCACCCAGCACTGCCCCCGCCGCCTGGCTGAGCGACGCCTTGCAGACCGAGTTCAGCCCGTAAAGCCCGCCGGCCCAGAGGATCATCTGCACATCCGCCGCCAGCCGTTCGGGCGGGATCATCGGCGAGAAGGACACCGTCGAGACGATGTATTTCGGCACGCCAAGGGGCAGAGCCGCGCAGAGATCCAGCGCCAGATCCGTGCCCATCGAGCCGCCCAGCACGACGACCCCGTCGAACGCCCCCTCGGCGAAGAGCCGCGCGGCCAGCGCCGCCGATCCGCGCGCCATGATCTGCATGGCCAGGTTCTCGTCCTCGCCGGCGATGGCCTCGGCGATCGACGATCCGCCCGCGTCGGCGACCTGGTGCTTGGAATAATCCACGGGTTCGCGCGGGTCGCCCAGGACGCTGACATCCATGGTCCTCACCGCGCCGCCCTGGGCGCGGATCACCTGGGCCAGATAGCCCAGTTCGTCCTGTTTGGTGTCGTAGGTGCCGACGATGAGGATGGTGCGGTCTGTGGTGGTCTCAGGCATCGGGGCCTCGCAGGTAAGCATGGACAAGGGGCATCGCGGTGCGGACGGCGCGCAATGAGCGCGCCCGCCCGCCGGGTTCGGTCATCCGGGGAATGATCCAGCCCAGATAGGTCAGCGCGCGCAACATCAGCATCAGGTCCAGCGTCGCCGCATCCACCGCGCGGCGGGTGGCATAGCCTGCGATCAACGCGGCGCGCAGGGCCGGATAGTCGGGGGCGGCAAGCTGGCGCAGCAGCACGGTTGCCAGGTCGAAATCGCGGTAGCCCCATCCGCCGTCGTCAAAGTCGATCAGGCTCAGGCTCTGGCCATCGACCATCACGTTCTCGGTGATCGCGTCGGCGTGGATCAGGCCGAAATCCAGCGCGTCGTGACGCGCGGCCAGGTCGGCCTGCGCGCGGTCCCGCGCGGCGTCCACGGCGGCACGGTCGGCGTCGGACAGATCCGGGTTCGTCTGGAACGGCCCCCACAGCGGTGCGTCGCCCAAAAGCCCGGGCCGGTCCCAGCGGGGGCGGGTGAACCACGCAGGCGGGGTCCAGCCGTCGGAGAGGTCGTGCAGGCGCGCCAGCAGCCCGCCCAGCCGGTGCATGTGGCCCGCGCGGTCCCCGATCCCGTCCAGGGCGCCCTGCTTGCCGACCATCTGTCCGGGCAGCCAGGTCAGCAGATCCACGGCGGTGCCGCCGACGTCTTCGACCAGGCGGCCATTCCGCGACGGCACCGGGCGCGGCACGGCCAGCCCCCCCCGGGCCAGCATCGCCATCCATTCCAGTTCCGAGCGCAGTTCATCGGCCGTGCGATACCCGGGGCGGTGCAGCCTGAGCGCATAGGGGCCGCCCGCACCCTCGGCGCGCCAGACGGCGTTCTCGCGCTGGGCGGCCAGCGTGATCGCGTCGGGCGAGAGGCCCCACAAAGGCGCCGCCTGATGCGCGAGGCCCGTCATGCCAGCGGTGTTGCGGTCATCACCGCATCCAACGTGTCGATCAACTGATCGACATGGGCCCGCGCGAAGGGCATCGGCGGGCGGATCTTCAGCACGTTGTAGTGGATTCCCAGGAAGTTCAGCAGCACGCCGCGTTGGCGCATCCCGTTGGCCAGCGCCTTGACATAGGCGGTCGCGGGGGCCTTTGTGCCCCGGTCCAGCACCATTTCGGCGCCGAAGAACAGGCCCGAGCCTCGCACATCGCCGATCGCCGGATGCCGCGTGGCCAGTTCGCGCAGTCCTGACAGGGCGTAGGCGCCGACCTCGGCCGCGTTGGCTTGCAGCCCTTCGTCCTGCACGACGCGCAGGGTGGCCATGGCGGCGGCGGCGCTGACGGGGTTGCCGCCAAAGGTGTTGAAATAGCGAAACCGGCTGCGAAACGCCTGCATCGTCTGGGCGGGCGCGACCACGGCGGCGACCGGGTGGCCGTTCGCCATCGGCTTGCCCAGGGTCACGATGTCGGGCGTCAGGCCGATCTTCTGGTGCCCCCAGAAATGACTGCCGACGCGGCCAAAGCCGGGCTGAACCTCGTCCGCGATGATGACGCCGCCGGCCTTGCGCACCACGGCGACCACGGGGTCCAGCCAGCCATGGGGCAGGGTGGGGAAACCTTCATTGGCAAAGAACGGATCGAGGATCAACGACGAGAACCCGCAGCCGCGGTCCTCGAGCACCGCGATCTGCTTCGCGACCTCGGCGGCAAAGGCGTGGGCGTGGGCCATGCCCGGCTCACCGCCCAGGGGGCGATAGCTGTCGGGCGCGGGCACGAATACGACGGAATCCCAATACCCGCCCGGCGGCGGGTTGGTCTGCGAAAGCTGGTGCACGGCGGTGGTGTTGCCGTGATAGGTGTGGTCGGTGGCGATCACGCCGGTCTTGCCGGTCAGCGCCTGCGCCATGCGCAGCGCCACGTCGTTCGCCTCGGAGCCGGTGCAGCACAGGAGCGCGGTGTCAAAGGGCGCGTCGAAGGTCGCGGTCAGGGCTTCGACATAATCGAGGATCCCCTCGTGCAGATAGCGGGTGTGGGTGTTCAGTGTGCCCGCCTGCCGGCAGATCGCCTCGACCACGCGGGGGTGGCAGTGGCCGACATGCGGGACGTTGTTGTAGCAATCCAGATACTGACGCCCGTCGGCGTCCCACAGCCACACCCCCTGACCCCGCACCAGATGCACGGGGTCTGTGTAAAACGTGGACATGTTGGGCCCGAGCAGCCGCGCCCGCCGTTCGATCAGGGTTTCGCTCACAACTGGATCCACGCGGTTTTCAGGTTCACGTATTTGTCCATCGCGTGCAGCGACTTGTCGTGCCCGTTGCCCGACTGCCGGTGCCCGCCCAGCGGCACGGTGTTGTCCGCCCCGCCATAGGTGTTGACGTGCACGACGCCCGCGTCGATGGCCCGCACCATGCGATGCGCGCGGCTGAGATTGCCGGTCCAGACGGCGGCGGCGAGGCCATAGTCGGTTCCGTTGGCGATGCGGACCGCGTCGGCCTCGGTGTCGAAGGGGATGACCCCCAGCACCGGGCCGAACACCTCTTCGCGGGCGATGGTCATGTCGGGGGCGACCCCGGCAAGGATCGTCGGCGCGAAATAGCTGCCGCCGGTCTCGGGCAGCAGGCGTTCCCCGCCGGTGACCAGCGCGGCGCCTTCGTCGGTGGCCTGCGCGACCATGCCGGCGACGCGGGCAAGCTGCATCTCGGAAGCGATCGCGCCCGCCTGGGTGTCCAGCCGCAAGGGGTTGCCGACCTTCATGGCGCGGGCCTCGGCGGCCAGAAGTTCGGTGAATTCCTCGGCCACGGCGCGTTCGACCAGCAGCCGCGAGCCCGCCACGCAGACCTGCCCCGAGTTGCGGAAGATCCCTGCCGCGCTGATCCTGGCGGCCTGTTTCAGATCGGGCGCGTCGGCAAAGACCACGTTGGGCGATTTGCCCCCCAGTTCCAGGTAGACGCGCTTCAGATTGGACCGCGCGCTATAGTCCAGCAACCGCCGCCCGACGCCGCCCGAACCCGTGAAGACCAGCACATCCACGTCGGGATGCAGGCCCAGGGCCTCGCCCGAGACCGCGCCCATGCCGGTGACGACGTTCAGCACCCCCTCGGGAAGGCCGCATTCGGCACAGATCTCGGCCAGCCTGAGCAGCGACAGCGACGCCACCTCGGAGGGTTTCAGCACCACCGAGTTGCCCGCCGCCAGCGCCGGCGCGATCTTCCACGCGCCGATCATCAGCGGGAAGTTCCACGGCACGATCGCGCCGACCACGCCCACGGGTTCGCGATGCACCAGGCCCAGAACGTTTTCGGCCGTGGGCGCGATCTCGCCGGGGATCTTGTCCAGCGCCTCGGCGTAATAGCGGAAGGTGCCGGCGGCGCTGCCGGGTTCGGCCTTGATCGCCATGGAGATCTCGGTGCCGTTGTCGCGCACGCCCAGCACCGCCAGCGCCAGGGCCTCGCGTTCGATGGCGTCGGCGATCCGGTGCAGGACCTTCTTGCGCTCGGCAGGTGCGGCGCGCGACCACAGCCCCGCGTCGAACGCGCGCCGGGCCGCGGCGACCGCGGCGTCCACATCGGCGGCGCCCGCGTCGGCGATGGTCGTCAGCCGCTGGCCGTCGATGGGCGAGGTGACCGGCAGAACGGCGCCGTTCGCCGCCGCGACCCACCGGCCGCCGATGAACAGCCCGCGCGCCGCGACCGGCGCCGCGGCAAGCGCGTCAATGCTGGATTGATCCATTCCGTTTTCCTTTCCAATCGCGCCACAGTCCCCAGACGTGCAGGCCCAGGACGATGCATATGAGAGAGAAGATCGCCATTGCAACCGGGCGGTCAATCCAGTCCGTCAGGCCGCGGATGCGCGGCAACGAGGTGCGGAACTTGGTTTCCATGATGCCGCCCAGCACCATCCCCAGGATGATCGGCACGATCGGCAGGTTCAGCCGCTTCAGCATCACGCCCAGCAGTCCGAACAGCGCCGCCAGCACGCAATCGATGGCCGAATTCCTGAGCGAATAGATCCCGACGAAGCTGAGGGTCAGGATGATCATCCCGAGATAGCGGTTCGGGATCAGCAGGACCTTCAGCAAGGGTTTTGTCGCCACCAGCAGGAACCCCAGCGCCAGAATGTTCAGCAGCGCCAGACAGATGTAAAGCGCCACGATGAAATCCATGTGGTCGCGGAACAGGCCCGGCCCGGGGATGACGTTGTGCACATAGAACACGCTCAGCATCATCGCCGTCAGCGCCTCGCCCGGGATGCCCAGCGCCAGCAACGGCACCATGGCGGCCGGCGGGACCGAGTTGTTGGCGGTTTCCGAGGCGATCAACCCCTCGGGGCTGCCCTTGCCGAACAGCTCGGGCGTCTTCGAGACGCTGCGCGCATGGCTGTAGGACAGGAACTGCGACGTGAACTCGCCCACGCCCGGGATGATCCCCATGATCGTGCCCGACAGCGACCCGACCACGGCGACGCGCAGGTTGCGGAACACCTCGGTCACGCCGTTCCAGACACTGCCGCTGATCGTTGGCGCGGCCTCCTGGTCGTCCTTGCCGACCAGCAGGACAAAGGCCTGCGACACGGCGAACAGGCCCAGCACCACGACGATCAGGTTCACGCCCTGATCCAGGAACGTCAGCTCAAAGGTGAACCGGCGGGTGTAGTTGTTGGCCTCCATCCCGATGGTGTTCAGGAACAGGCCGAACATCAGCAGCGCGCCCGCCGCCAGCGATTGGCCGCGATGCGCGACCACCACCAGAACGCAGCCCAGCAGCGCGGCCAGGAAAATCTCGCGCGAGCCGAACATCGGCGCGACCCGCGCCAGCACGGGCGACAGCAGGATCAGCGCGACGACCGCGAAGATGCCGCCAAAGAACGAGGCGCCAAAGCTCAGCCCCAGCGCGCGCGGCGCCTGGCCCGCTTGCGTCATCGGATATCCGTCATAGGTGGTCAGCGCGTTGACCGGCGTGCCGGGCGTGTTGATCAGGATCGACGGGATCGACCCCCCGAACAGCGCCGAGCCGTAGATGCCCAGCAGCAGCGTCAGGCCCACGATCGGGTCCATGCCAAAGGTCGCGGGCAGCAGGATGGCGATGGCGACCGCCGGACCCACGCCCGGGATCGCGCCGATGATGACGCCGCCGACCGATCCGACCAGCAAGGCCGCGATCACGTCCCAGCGCGACACGATGGCGAGGGCGGCTAGAAGGATGTCCACGGCCGGGCCCCCTATAGATAGATGACGAGGAAATTGCGCACGGCCTGCGGAAACACGTCATAGATCGCGCCCCCCGGGATGCGCACCGCGAGCACCGCCTTGAACATCACCACGATGACCACCGCGACCAGCGGCGCCAAGGCCAGACTGCGCCCGCGATAGCCCAGCCGCCAGGCCAGCGCCGTCATGAAGATCGCCGTCGCCGGCAGGTAGCCGATCCAGGGCGTCGCCAGCACATAGACCAGGAACCACGCCAGGTATTCCCCCGCGCGGGCCCACAAGGCGACCTCGGCCAGCACGTCGCCGCCGCCATTGCGGAGGTTGCGGATCAGGCAGGCGACCAGTTCGCCGATGCCAAAGACCAGCATCCCCACCACGGCGATCAGCGGCCACAGGCCCGGCTGGCGGCTCCAGGCCTGGCCGTCGATCCATTGCGTTTCGGTGGACCAGGCCAGCGCCAGCGCCACCGCGATCAGGAACGAGACCACCGCGAACACGATCTCGGCGCGATGGTGGGGCGGGTGCGTCAACTCGGACAGGTCGTGCTCGGGGTCGGTCATCGGCATCTCGTGTGGCCAACGGAAAACCCCGGCGCGCTGGGCGCCGGGGCCGGGATGGTCACTCGGCCAGCATCGCGCCGATATGGCCGACGGTGGCGATGTCGGCCTGGATCCGCGCGGCGGAATCGGCGGCGTTCATCCAGTAGATCTGCGCGCCGGTTTCGGCCGCGAATCGCTGCGCGCGATCGCTGGCGATGGTTTGCTGCGCGACGGCGGCGATGCGGTCGATCACCTCTTGCGGGGTGCCACGGGGCACGAACAGGCCGTTCCACAGCGAGATGCCCAGATCGGGGGCCAGTTCCGCCACGGTCGGCGCATCGGGGGCCAGCGCCAACCGGTCGCCGGTGATCGCGGCCAGGATCGTCACCTGATCGAGGCAGGGCATGATCAACTGGATCGTGGTGTTGATGACATCCACATCCCCCGAGGCCAGCGTGTTGCAATCGAGCGCGTCATAGGCCGCGTCCGCCCCCCAGGCGAAGCCCATCTCATGCGCCAGCGCAAAGCTGACCTGCGTGGGCGTCAGTTGCGCGCCGAAATGGCCCAACAGCACATCGTTGTCCTGCGCATAGGCGGCCAGTTCCTGCATCGTGTGATAGGGCGCGTCGGCCGAGGTCGCCATCACGAAGGGATAGGTCAGGAAGATGCCGACGGGCGCGAAGGGGTCGGGGTTCAGTTCCGGGATGCCGATGGTCGGCCCGACGACCGGCACGCCGATCACAAACGAGCCCACGGTCGAACCGTCAGCCGGCGCCGCCGCCACCTCGACCGCGCCGGGGAACGGGCCGCCACCGCCGCCCGGCCGGTTCAGCACCGCCGCCGGCTGGCCATAGGCGGCTTGGAAATCCTCGGCGATCATGCGGGTCAGCACGTCTTCCAGATCGCCCGGGGGCCACGGCACGACAAAGGTGACCGGGCCTTCCGGGTATTCGGCCAACGCCCCGCCGGCAGGGATGGCCAGCGCCGCCGCAAGGGCCAGCGTGAGGGGGGTTCTGTTCATGCGATCCTCCGAATTGGGTTTTGTGCTCATCGGTTCATTATTTACACCGATGTTTCAAAAACAGCTTGCGCGACCGATCGGATTCGGTCAAGACTTTTCTTGCACCTGCAATGAGCGTTTTTTCAGCGACCCGGGATCACCCCCATGCGCACTGTCGAGAAGGCCCTGAGATTGCTGGATTTTTACGATGGCCAGAACCCTGAGTTCGGGCTCAGCGATCTGGCGCGCCTGTCGGGAATCGACAAGGCGACCGTTCTCAGGATGCTGGGCGACATGGCCGCGACGGGGTTGGTCGATCAGGATCCCGAAAGCCGCAAATGGCGCCTGGGCGCGGGAATCCTGCGGCTGGCGCGCCTGCGCGAGGCGACGTTTCCCGTCACCCGCGTGCTGACGCCGATCCTGGAACGGCTGGCGTCTCTCACGGGCGAGACGGCCCATGCCTCGCTGATTTCGGGGCGGCAACTGGGCACCATCGGCATCGTCGAAAGCACCCGCTCGAACCGGGTGTCGCTGGAGCCCGGCCAGGTCCTGCCGTTGCACGCCACGGCCTCGGGTCTTGCCTACACGGCCTTTGCCCGGCCCGAGGTTCGCGCGCAACTGTTGGCCGCGCCGTTGACCGCCACGACCACGACGACGCCCACCGAACGGGCCCGCCTGGTGGACCTGCTCGATGCCGCCGGGCGCAACGGCTATGCCACCGCCGACCAGACCTTTGAGGACGAGGTTTTCGGCATCGCCGTGCCGATCTTCGGCGCCGACGGCTTTGCCACCGGCGCGCTGGCCGTGGCCAGCCCCATTTCCCGCATTACCGCCGACCACATGGCCGCGATCGTTTCCGCGCTGGCCCCCGCCGCCCGCGAGGCGACGCTGGGACTGGGTGGCCGTGTCCCCCCCAACCACCGTATCGCAATCTGAGGAGCCCACCATGCCGCGCGACGAGAATTTTCTGAAAGCCAACAACGCCCGCCACCTGTGGCACCCGATGGCCCATCCGGCCGAGAGTCAGGCGAACCCGCCGACCATCATCACCGGCGCGCAGGGCGTGCGCATCACCGACATCGACGGACACCAGGTCGTGGACGGCGTGGGCGGGCTGTGGAACGTCAACCTGGGCTATTCCTGCGAGCCGGTGAAGGCCGCCATCACCGCCCAACTCGATGCGCTGCCCTATTATTCGATCTTTCGCGGCACCTCGAACGACAAGGTCATCGAACTGGCCGAGGAGTTGAAGGATTTCTTCGCCCCCGACGGGCTGACGCGAGCCTTCTACACCTCGGGCGGGGGGGATTCGGTGGAGACCGCGCTGCGCCTCGCCCGCCAGTATCACAAAATCCGCGGCGAGGCCGGCCGGGTCAAGTTCCTGTCCCTGAAAAAGGGCTATCACGGCACCCATTTCGGCGGCGCATCGGTCAACGGGAACGCGAACTTCCGCACCGCCTACGAGCCGCTTCTGCCCGGCTGTTTCCACATCACCGCGCCCTATCCCTATCGCAACCCGTTCAACGAATCCGACCCCGCGAAACTGGCGCAACTGATCCTGGCCGAGCTGGAGGACGAGATCGCGTTCCAGGGCGCGGGCACCATCGCGGCCTTCATCATGGAACCGATCCTGGGCGCGGGCGGCGTGATCCCGCCGCATGAAAGCTTCATGCCCGGCGTGGCCGAGATCTGCCGCCGCAACGGCATCCTGCTGATCGCGGACGAGGTCATCACCGCCTTTGGCCGCACCGGCGCCTGGTCCGGCAGCCGGTTGTGGGGCGTCCAGCCCGACATGATGTCCACCGCCAAGGCCATCACCAACGGCTATTTCCCCTTTGGCGCGCTGATGATCGCCGAACACGTCGCCGAGGTCTTTGAAAAGGACGAAACCGGCAAAGCCGCCATCGGTCACGGCTATACCTATTCAGGCCACCCGGTCGGCGCCGCGGCCGCGCTGGCCTGCCTGGCCGAAACCCGCCGCCTGAAGGTGAACGAGAACGCCGCCGCGCGCGGGGCCGAACTCTTTGCCGGTGTGCAGGCGTTGCAGGCCAAACATGACGTGGTGGGCGACGTGCGCGGCGGCCACGGGCTGATGATCGCGCTGGAACTGGTCAGCGATCGCGCGACCAAGGCCGCACCGCCGAAAGCGGTGCCCGGCCAGGTGCAGAAGGTCGCCTACGAGGCCGGCGCGATGGTCCGCGTGTCGGGGCCTAACGTGATCCTGTCGCCCTCGCTGGTGCTGACCTCGGCGGACGTGCAGACCATCCTGACGGCGCTGGACGCCGGTCTGAAATCCGTCTGACCTGACGGGTTCCCGGGGGGCGTGCACGGCGCGCGCCCCCCGCTTTCCGCGTGACCTGTCCGGCAGCGCGTGGTAGCGGCTGGGCATGAGCCGATTGCCCTCGAAACCCGATCTGATCCGCTGGCTGTCCGAACAGGAAGGCCGCCCGACGCTGCGCGACATCGCCCGTGCCCATGGTATCAAGGGCGGCGCGGACAAGGTGGACCTGAAGCGCCTGTTGGCCGAGCTGGAATCCGAGGGCCATTATGTTCGCCGCAAGCGCCACTTCATCGACGGCGCGCTGCCGCCGGTGGGGATCGTGCGCGTGACCGGGCCCGACGCTCAGGGCGACCTGCTGGCCGAACCCGCCGAGTGGCGCAGCGACGCGCCGCCGCCCCGCATCCAGGTGATCGAACGCGCCGGGCAACCCGCGATGGGCGCCGGCGACCGGGTGCTGGCCAAGCTGACCGAGGTCAAGGGCGGCTATCACGCCCACCCGATCCGTCGCCTGCAAGCCGGGCCGCGCAACGTGCTGGGCATCTACCGCGCCGGGTCCGAGGGCGGGCGCATCCTGCCGATCGACAAGGGCGCCGACATGGAATGGCGGGTCGCCAGTGCCGATGCCGCCGGCGCGAAGGACGGCGAACTGGTCGAGGCCGAGCAGACCGGCCCCGCCCGGCTGGGCCTGCCGCGCGCGCGGGTGGTGAAACGGTTGGGCGATCCTGGCGCACCGCGCGCCGTGTCGCTGATCGCGATCCACCAGCACGGCATTCCCGACCGGTTCCAGCCCGATACCCTTGCCCAGGTCGCGGCGGCGCGGGAGCTGCCCCTGGGCCGGCGCGAGGACCTGCGCGACCTGCCCCTGCTGACCATCGACCCGTCCGACGCGCGCGATCATGACGACGCGGTCTGCGCCACGCGCGACGGCGACGGCTTTGCCGTCTGGGTTGCCATCGCCGATGTCGCCGCCTATGTGCGCCCGGGTTCGGCGCTGGACCATGAGGCCCGGGTGCGCGGCAATTCCACCTATTTCCCCGACCGCGTGGTGCCGATGCTGCCCGACCGGCTGTCGGGCGAGCTGTGCTCCCTGCACGAGGGGGTGGACCGGCCGGTTCTGGCGGTGTGTCTCAGCGTCAACGCGCAGGGCGAAAAGACCGCGCACCGCTTCACCCGTGCGATGATGCGCTCACGCGCCTCGCTCAGCTACGAACAGGCCCAGGCCGCGTTCGAGGGACGCCCCGACGCCCGGACCGCGCCGCTGGCCGAGGGGCTGGCCACCCTCCATGCGGCGTGGCGCGCGACCCTGGCCGCCCGCGCCGCGCGCCAGCCGCTGGACCTCGACCTGCCGGAACGGCGCATCGTTCTGGGCGAGGATGGCGCGGTGCAATCCGTCGCGTTCAAGGACCGGCTCGACGCCCACAAGGTGATCGAGGAATTCATGGTCATGGCCAATGTCGCCGCCGCCGAAGAGCTGATCGCCCGCCGCTCGCCGCTGCTGTTCCGGGTGCACGAGGAACCGGCGCTGGAAAAGATCGACGCCCTGCGCGAGGTGGCCCTGGGCGCTGGCCTGACGCTGGCCAAGGGGCAGGTGCTGCAAACCCGCCACCTGAACAGGCTGCTCGCTGACGCCGCGAACACCGAGTTCGACGAACTCATCAACATGGCCACCCTGCGGTCCATGACGCAGGCCTACTACGCCCCCGAGAACTTCGGCCATTTCGGGCTGGCGCTCAGGAATTACGCGCACTTCACCTCGCCCATCCGGCGCTATTCCGACCTGATCGTGCACCGCGCGCTGATCGCGGCGCATCGCTGGGGCGATGACGGGCTTTCCGATCGCGACATCGAATCCCTGGCCGAGACCGCAAAGCAGATATCGGATACCGAACGCCGCTCGATGGCTGCGGAACGCGACACCACCGACCGCTATCTCGCGGCCTTTATGGCCGACCGCATCGGAGCCAGCTTTGCCGGGCGGATCGCCGGCGTGGCGCGCTTCGGGCTGTTCGTGAAACTCGATGAAACGGGGGCCGACGGCCTGGTGCCGATCCGCTCGCTGGGCGACGAATACTTCCGCCACGACGCCGACACCCAGACGCTGACGGGCGAGAAGACCGGCACCACGCTGGGGCTGGGCCAGCGCGTCACCGTCAAACTGGCCGAGGCCGAGGCCCTGACCGGCGGCCTCGTCCTCGAACTGGTCGAGGTCGCCGGACAACCGCTCGCCCGCGCGCGGCGCGGCAAGGGCGGCCGCACCGCCCCCCGCAAGAGCTCGGCCGCGAAATCCGCAAAACACAATGCCAGGCGCAAACGCGAACGCCAGCGCTGAGCGGGTGCGCGGACGGCGCCCTTCTTTGTGCCGGAAATATCCTCCGGGGGTATCCAAAGGGGGTGGAAAACCCCCTTTGGCGGGGGGTGCGGGGGGCTGGCCCCCCGCCGCGCCCGTCACACCATCGCGCTGAGCTTGGCCAGAACCTCGCGCAGTCGCGCCGCCTCGTCGGCCTTCTCGGCCAGTTGGCCGCGCGCCTCCTCGACGACCTCGTCGGCCGCATTGGCGACAAAGCGCGGGTTGTTCAGCCGCCCTTCCAGGCCGCCGATGTCCTTTTCCAGCTTCTCCAGACTCTTGCCCAGACGCTGCGCCTCGGCGGTGATGTCGATCACCCCCTCCAGAGGCAACGCATAGGTGGCGCCCTCGACGGCGACGGTCAGCGCGGCCTTGGGCACCGTCTGGCCCGCGTGCAGCCCGTCGATCCGCGCCAGCCGCTCGATCAGCACCTGGTTGCGGGCATAGGCGGCCGTGGCGGTCGCATCCTGATCCACCACCAGCATCGGCAGCTTCAGCCCCACCGGCACGCGCATCTGCGCCCGCGACGAGCGCACGCTTTCGATGAGGTTCAGCACCCAGCCCATTTCGCGGTCGGCCTCGGGGTCGGCCACATCCAGCCCATAGGTCGGCCAGTCGGCGTGCACGCACATCGTGTCGCGCGGCCCCGTCAGCGACCACAGTTCCTCGGTGATAAAGGGCATGATCGGGTGCAACAGGATCACGCATTGATCCAGAACCCAGCGCATCGTCGCGCGGGTTTCCGCCGCCTCCGCGCCGTCGAACAGCGGCTTGGCGAACTCGACATACCAGTCGCAGACCTTGCCCCAGACAAAGCCGTAAAGCGCCTGGGCGGCATCGTTGAACCGGTAGCTGGCAAAGGCCTCGTTCACGGCCGCCAGGGTGCGCGCGGTCTCGCCGACGATCCAGCGGTTGACCGTGGCGGTGGCCTGCGGCACGCCGGGCTGCGGCGCGCCCTCGAACACGCCGTTCATTTCGGCAAAACGCGTGGCGTTCCACAGCTTGGTGGTGAAATTGCGATAGCCCGTGATCCGCTGGGTGTCCAGTTTCAGAACCCCGCCCAGACTGGCCATCGCCGCGTTGGTGAACCTGAGCGCATCGGCCCCGAATTCGTCGATGATCTCCAGCGGATCGACGACATTGCCCAGCGACTTGGACATCTTCTTGCCCTTGGCGTCGCGCACCAGGCCGTGCAGATAGACCGTGTGGAAGGGCACCTGACCGACCACGGCCAGCTGCATCATCATCATCCGCGCGACCCAGAAGAACAGGATGTCCTGGCCGGTGATCAGCACATCGGTGGGGAAGTATTTCGCCAGTTCCGGCGTCTGTTCTGGCCAGCCCAGCGTGCCGATCGGCCACAGGCCGGACGAGAACCAGGTGTCCAGCACGTCGGGGTCGCGGGTCAGGATTGCGCCGGGCGCCATGGCCTGCGCTTCGGCCTCGGAGGCGGCGCAATACTGGTTGCCCTGGTCGTCATACCACACCGGAATCTGATGCCCCCACCAAAGCTGGCGCGAGATGCACCAGGGTTCGATGTTCTCCAGCCAGTGGTAATAGGTCTTTTCGCCCGATTCCGGCAGGATGCGGGTCATGCCGGCGTGTTCGTCAAAGGTCCCCTCGCGGTCGGCCGCGCAGCCCTTGCGCACGGCGTCCAGCGCCGGGCCGACCAGTTTCGAGGTATCGACGAACCATTGCCAGGTCAGGAACGGCTCGATCACCACCTTCGAGCGGTCGCCAAAGGGCTGCATGATCGGCTTGTCTTCGACCAGGGGCACGCGTTCGAGATGTTCGGCGCGGGTCTCGGGGTCGATCGACTTGCGCAGCACGGTGACGGCCAGCCCCTCGGCGGTGACGGCCTCGATCACCGCCTCGCGCGCGGCGTAGCGGTCCAGGCCGCGCAGCTCGTCGGGCACCAGGTTGATCTGGCTGACATCGCCGGCCGGGTGTTCGCCGCGCGCGATCTGCCCGGCGATGGCCGCGCTTTCCGCGTAGGACAGGCCGTCGGCGCGCATCCGCGCCTTGGTATCCATGAGGTTGTAAAGCGGGATTCCGTTGCGCTGCGCCACGGCGTAGTCGTTGAAATCATGCGCGCCGGTGATCTTCACGGCGCCCGAGCCGAAATTCGGATCGGGGTATTCGTCGGTGATGATCGGGATCAGGCGGCGGTGTTCCCTGGGCCCCACGGGGATCTCGCACAGCATCCCGACGATGGGCTGGTAGCGCGCATCCGACGGATGCACCGCGACGGCGCCGTCGCCCAGCATGGTTTCGGGCCGCGTGGTGGCGATGCTGATGTAGTCGCGCGTCTCGCGCAGGGTGACGCGGCCGTCCTCGTCGCGCTCGACGTATTCATAGGTCGCGCCATTCGCCAGGGGATACTTGAAGTGCCACATGTGCCCGGCGACTTCGGTGTTCTCGACCTCGAGGTCCGAGATCGCGGTCTCGAAATGCGGGTCCCAGTTCACCAGCCGCTGGCCGCGATAGATGTAGCCCTTGTTGTAGAGGTCCACGAAGACCTTGATGACCGCGTCGTGGAAATTGCCCTCGTCGCCGGCGGGGGCGCCCGGGGCGCCCGACATGGTGAAGGCGTTGCGCGACCAGTCGCACGAGGCCCCCAGACGCTTCAACTGGTTGATGATGGTGCCGCCCGACTGCGCCTTCCAGTCCCAGACCCTGGCGGTAAAGGCCTCGCGGCCCATTTCGCGGCGGGTCGGGTTCGTCTTGTCCCTGGCCAGTTCGCGTTCGACGACCATCTGCGTGGCGATGCCCGCATGGTCCTGACCGGGCTGCCAAAGGGTGTCGAAACCGCGCATCCGGTGCCAGCGCACCAGGATATCCTGCAACGTGTTGTTGAAGGCGTGGCCCATGTGCAGGCTGCCCGTGACGTTGGGCGGCGGGATCATGATGCAGAAGGTCTCGTCGCGGCTGGCGTTCGCGCCCGCGCGGAAGGCGCCGGTGGCTTCCCATTGCGCGGCGATGCGCGCTTCGGCCTCGGCGGCGTTGAAGGTCTTGTCCATCGTCATCGGTCGTGTCCCCAGGGCTTTGGCCGGTGTTTAGCCAAGCGCGCGCCAAAGGGAAAGGGCGGCTAGCGCCCGACCCCGCCAATCCCGTCCAGGAGCAGGCGCGTGGCGATCTCGGCGTAATCCTCGCGCGTGACGGGGCCGCCCTCGCGGAACCACATGTAGACCCAGTTCAGCATCCCGAACAGCGACATGGTCACCGGCATCAGCAGCGGCGCGGGCAGGTCGGCGCGCACCAGCCGCAGCACATCCGAGAAGCGCCGCACGATCCGCCGCTCGATGGCGTGGATCTCGTCCTTTTGGGCGGCGGGCAGGGTGGGGGTGCCGTTCAACTGAACGACATGAAAGTTGTCGGCGTCGCGATAGGACTCGAGCACCGCCCCGACCAGCGCCCCAAGCCGCGCGCGGGGTTCGAGCGCGGGGTCGTCGGCCGCCGCGACGGCCTCGTCCAGTTCGCTCAGATGGGTGCGGATGATGTCGAAGATCAGCGCGTCCTTGCCGGGGTAATAGTGATAGAGCAGCGCCTTGGACACGCCCGCCTGGGTGGCGATCTGCGCCATCGAGGCCTTGTCCATGCCCTGTTCGGTCAGCACCGCGGCGGCGCTGGCCAGGATGGCACGTTGCTTGTCCTCGAAATCGGCGGCGCGGGTGCGGGCCATGGCCTCGGCTCCTGTTGGAACGGTGCAAGGGGGGCCGCGCCCCCCTTGCACCCGGGTGTCTGTGGGGCACGCCGGCGGCGTCAGCCCTTGGGCCGGTTGTCAACCACGCGCTTGGCCTTGCCCTCGGATCGCGGCGCGCCTCCGGGTTCATGCACGGTGATCCTGGTGGACACGCCGACCACCGACTTGATGTGATGCGCCAGTTCCTTGCTCGAGGCGGCGCGCGCGTCGTTTCCGGCGGCGGCGGCCGTCGCCTCGCAATGGACGATCATCGCGTCCATGCGGTCGTTGCGCACCAGTTCGATCTGGAAATGCGGTGCCAGGCCCGCGCATTTCAGGATCTGTTCCTCGATCTGGGTGGGGAAGACGTTGACACCGCGCAGGATGATCATGTCGTCCGACCGCCCGGTGATCTTTTCCATCCGCCGCATCGAGCGCGCCGTGCCGGGCAACAGCCGCGTCAAATCGCGGGTGCGGTAGCGGATGATCGGCAGACCTTCCTTGGTCAGCGAGGTGAACACGAGTTCACCCATTTCGCCGTCCTCGACGGGTTCGCCGGTCTCGGGGTTGATGATCTCGGGGTAGAAGTGATCCTCCCAGATATGCAGCCCGTCCTTGGTTTCCACGCATTCGTTGGCGACGCCCGGGCCCATCACCTCGCTGAGCCCGTAGATGTCCACGGCATGCATGTCGAAAGCGTCCTCGATCTCGCGGCGCATGGCGTTGGTCCAGGGTTCGGCGCCAAAGATGCCGACGGCCAGCGAGCTGTCTCGCGGGTCAATCCCCTGGCGGCGGAATTCATCCAGGATCGACAGCATGTAGCTGGGTGTCACCATGATGATGCGCGGCTTGAAATCCTGGATCAGCGTCACCTGGCGCTCGGTCATCCCGCCCGAGACGGGCACCACGGTGCAGCCCAGCCGTTCGGCCGCCGAATGGGCGCCCAGGCCCCCGGTGAACAGCCCATAGCCATAGGCCACGTGCACGATGTCCCCCGCGCGCCCGCCCGAGGCCCGGATCGACCGCGCGCCGCAATCGGCCCAGACATCGAGGTCGTTCCTGGTATAGCCCACCACCGTCGGTTTGCCCGTCGTGCCCGAGGACGCGTGAATCCGCAGGATATTTTCGCGCGGAACGGCAAACATGCCGAACGGGTAATTGTCCCGCAGGTCGGTCTTGACCGTGAACGGGAACCTGGCCAGATCCTTCAGGCTTTTCAGGTCGTCGGGATGCACGCCGTGGGCGTCGAATTTCTGCCGGTAGAAGGGCGAATTCGCGTAGGCGTGGTTCAGGGACCACTTCAGCCGTTCCAGTTGCAGCGCCGTGATCTCATCGCGCGAGGCGGTTTCGATCGGTTCCAGATCGCCGGGGCGGGGGGACAGGTCTTCCATGGGTTACTCCGTGGGTTCGGGCAGGTGGGTGCCCTTGACGGTGCGGGAATGGCCGCGGAACTCGGCAATCGGGGTGCCGGACTGATTGGTGACGCGCACGTCGTAGATGCCGCCGCGCCCCTGGCGCCAGACCTCTTGCGCGGTGGCGGTCAGCAGGTCGCCCTCGAACGCCGGGGCCAGGAAGCTGACCGCGGCCATCTGCGCCACGGTCCGCTGGTTGTAGGTGTTGCAGGCAAAGGCAAAGGCGCTGTCGGCCAGCGTGAAGATATAGCCGCCGTGGCAGGTCTTGTGGCCGTTGGTCATCTCGGGCCTAACGGTCATCGTCAGCGTCGCCTGACCGGGCGCGACGAAATCCAGCGACATGCCCAGATGTCGGCTCGCGTTGTCATCGGCCAGCATCGCCTGCGCGCTGGCCCGGGCAAGGTGATCGGGGGTCATCGTCCCGTAAACTCCGCTGGGCGTTTGTCGAGGAAGGCGGCCACGCCCTCGGCATAGTCGGCGCTTTCGCCGCAGGCTTTCATCAACTGTTCCTCCAGGTCCAGATGCGTGTCCAGCGACTGGTTCGCGGCGGCCTGGATCGCGCGCTTGGTCTGGGCATAGCCAAAGGTCGGCCCCTGGGCCAGGCGCGCGGCCAGGGCCCGCGCCTCGGTCATCAGCGCCGCGTCGGGCAGGCATTGCCAGATCAGCCCCCAGGATTCCGCCTGCTTCGCTCCGAGGGGCATCGCGGTCAGCGCCAGCCCCTTGGCGCGCTGTTCGCCCAGAAGCCGCGTCAGGTTCCAGCTGCCGCCGGTGTCCGGGATCAACCCCACCTTGGAAAACGACTGGATGAATTTCGCGCTTTCGGCCGCCAGCACCAGATCGCAGGCCAGCGCCAGAGACGAGCCCGCCCCGGCCGCGACCCCGTTCACGGCGGCGATCACGGGCTTGTCCAGCGCGCGGATCTGGCGCACCAACGGTGCCCAGAAATTGCGCACCGTCGCCCCCAGATCGGGCGGGCCATCCATCTTGCGTGGGTCGCGGTCGCCCAGGTCCTGCCCGGCGCAGAACCCGCGCCCCGCACCCGTCAGCAGGACAGCGCGCACCGCCGCATCCCCGGCGGCGCGGGTCAGCGCGGCCCGCAGCCCAAGGTGCTGGGCCTCGTTGAAGGAATTCAGCCGCTCGGGGCGGTTCAGCGTGATTTCCATCACGCCGTCGGTCAGGGTCACCAGAACAGGGGTGGCCGCGTCGTGCGATTCGCTCATGATCTCCTCCGGGCGCCGAGCCTGCGCTGCCTTGATCTTGCATAGGCCGACCGAGCGGTCAATCAATTTTCCGCCGGGTGCGGCGGTTCGGGATGGTGTTGCACCGGTCCGCGTGGCATCACCCCGGACATGCGACCGACCCCGCCGCCCCTGATGATCGCCGGAGCCAACAGCCGTGTCGGGCGGCTGCTGAAGGGCGCCGGTCTGCCCGCCGCCTGGGCCCAACGTGGCCCCGGCGCCGATCTGGACTGGCCGATCCTGGACGGGCCTGCGCCGCTGACGGACTGGTGCGCGCGCTACGGGGCGCCGGGCGCGCTGGTCGTGCTGGCAGGCGTCACACCGGGGCAGGGGGCGGCGATCGATGACAACCGCGCACTGGGCCTGGCGGCATTGCAGGCGGCGCGAGCGGCGGGGATCGGACGGGTGCTGCTGGCCTCGTCCTCGGCGGTCTATGGCCGGCACCGTGCCGAGCCCTGGGCCGAGGACGCCGCCTGTGTCCCGCCCTCGGCCTATGGGCAGGCCAAGCTGGCGATGGAACGTGCCTGCGCAGGGCCTGGCGTCACCATGCTGCGGATTGGCAATGTCGCCGGCGCGGACGCGCTGCTCACCAATCCGCGCCGGCCCCTGCTGCTGGACCGGTTCGCCGACGGCAGCGGCCCGGTGCGCAGCTATATCGGTCCGCAGACCCTCGCGCGGGCGCTGACCGCCCTGGCCCTGGCCCCCGCGCTGCCGCCGGTTCTGAACATCGGCGCGCCGCGGCCCGTGGACATGTCCGACCTCGCGCAGGCGGCGGGCCTGCCTGTCGAACGCCGTCCCGCGCCGCCGCAGGCCATTGCCCGGCTGACCCTGTCCATCGACCGGCTTGAAACCCTGATGTCCTTCGCTGATACGGACAGTTCCGCGCAGGGCCTGATCGCTCAATGGCGCGCCTGCCAGGAGGACCGATGACCCCGCTCAAACGCGCCTTCGACCTGTGGACGGCGGCCATGATCACCCCGTTCGTGGTGCCCATGGTGATCGTCTTCGGTCTGATCGTGCTGATCCGCGACGGCCGCCCGGTGTTTTACGGCGGCGAGCGGATGAAAACCCCGACCCGGGGCTTCCGGTTGTGGAAATTCCGCACCATGCGCGTCGATGGTGCGGACCGCGGCGTCTCGGGCGCGGACAAGGCGGACCGCATCACCCCCTTCGGCGCCTGGCTCCGGCGGCGGCGCTTCGACGAATTGCCGCAGTTGTGGAACCTCTGGGTGGGGGACATATCGGTCGTCGGCCCGCGCCCGCCGCTGCGCGAATACGTGGAACGCTTTCCGGCGATCTACAACCAGGTGCTGAAGAACCGGCCGGGACTGACCGGCCTCGGCTCCATCTATTTCAGCCGGCATGAAAGCCGGCTGCTGGCCCGCTCGACCTCGGCCCAGGAAACCGATGCGATCTATTGCCGGGCCTGTATCCCCAGAAAGGCCCGGCTCGACCTGATCTACCAGCAGAACCAGAGCTTTTGCCTGGACCTCGAGGTGATCCGCCGGACGCTCTTTCCTTCGGCCCGCTGACGCCAGCACAGGGCGCCGCGCACGGGGTTTCCAAAGGGGGGCGTGGCCCCCTTTGGCGCGGGGGTTTGGGGGGCGCGCAGCCCCCCAACGCTCACTCGCTTGCAAAGGCCGCGTCCGGCATCCCCGGCAAGGCGGCGATCAGCGCGCGCACATGACCCCGTGCCGCCGCCTCGGCCTCGTCTGGCCGCCCCGCCGCCACCGCTGTGACCAGCGCCCGCCGCGCCGCGCGCCCGGGCGGCCGGCTCGCCCTGAGCTGGGCCCGGATCAGATGCACCTGAAGCATCGGCAACAACCGCTCCAGTTCGGCATTGCCCGCCAGAACCGTCAGCGCCCGGTAATAGCGCGCCCTCGCCCGGGGCCGCTCGTCGTCGGCGGCCGCGTCGTAGTCCGCCGCGGCAGCGACCAGCGCCGCCGCATCCGCACCGCCCAGGACCGCCTCGGCCGCCTGCCGGGCGGCCAGGCCCAGCAGGGGATCCGTCACCCGCAGCACGTCGCAGGTCGCCCGCCGCGTGAGGTGGCGGATCTGCGCGCCCCGGTGCGGCGCCTGCACCACGATCCCCGAAGCCGCGAGCCGCCCCAGCCCCTCGCGCACCGTGGACCGCCCCAGCCCGGTGCGCGCCATCAGGTCGGGTTCGGCCAGTCTCTGGCCGGGCACATAGCGCCCCTCCGCCAGCCCCTGCAACACCTCGCGCACCAGCACCTCGGGCCGCGAGGGAGGGAGCGCGCTCACCGTTGCACCATGGCCCAGGCGATATCGGCCAGCGGCGCGGCAACCTTGCCCATCTCGGCCGCCTTGGGGTCGTTTGCGGTGCCTTCCTGCGCGCGCTTGGCGATGCCCTGGACGATGGCGGCAATGCGGAACAGGCTGAGGATGACGTAGAAATCGAAATTCGCCGGCCGCTGGCGGCCTGTCTTGCGGCACCACAGGTCGATATAGGCGTCCTCGGTCGGGATCCCGGAGCCGGCAAGATCGGTGCCGCCCAGCCCCCGGAAAATCCCCGGCACGATCCGCCAGACCATGACGTTATAGGCGAAATCCGCGAACGGATCGCCCAGCGTGGCCAGTTCCCAGTCCAGCACGCCCAGAACGCGCGGCTCGGTGGGGTGGAACATCAGATTGTCCAGACGGAAATCGCCGTGCGCGATGCGCACCTCCTCGGGCGCGGTCGGCAGGTTCTGCGGCAACCAGTCGATCAGCCGGTCCATCGCCTCGATCCGCACCGTTTCCGACGCGCGATACTGTTTGGACCAGCGCGTCACCTGCCGCTCCACATAGCCGCCCTGGCGGCCGAAATCGCCCAGCCCGATCGCCAGCGGATCGACCAGCGAGATACGCGCGATCGTGTCGTTCATCGCCTCGAAGATCGCGCCGCGCTGGGCCGGGGTCATGTCGGGCAGCCGCGGGTCCCACAAGGTGCGCCCTTCAAGATGCTCCATGACGAAGAACATCGACCCCATGACGCTGTCGTCCGTGCACAGGCCCAGCATCCGGGGCACCGGCACATCCGTCTGCCCCAGGGCCTGCATCACCCGGAATTCGCGGTCCACCTGATGGGCCGAGGGCAACACCTTGCCCACCGGCTTCTGCCTGAGAACGTATCGCCCCGATGCGGCGTCGATCCGCCAGGTCGGATTCGATTGCCCCCCCGTCAGCCGTGTCAGCGTGAGAGGTCCCCGGAACCCCGCGACATGCGCTTTCATCCAGCGGGTAAGGTCTGCTTCGGCCATCGCGCGCTCCTGCTGCTTTGCGGCAGGATGCCCGCAGCGGGTGGCTTTCGTCAAGCCGGATCGTCAGACGATCTTGTCAGATGCGATCCGGCGCGCTAGGCTTGCCCCAGCACAGGAGGAAACCATGGTCCCCGACAAATCCGCCCGCGTCCTCGATTACGAAGCCCGGCTCAAGGCCTTCATGGACGACCATATCTATCCCAACGAAGCGCAGTTCCTGCGCGAGGCCGAGGAACTGGGCCCCTTCGCGGTCTATCCGATGTTCGACCGGCTCAAGCCCAAGGCGCGCGAGGCCGGGCTGTGGAACCTGTTCCTGCCCGAGTCCGATCGTGGCGCCGGCCTGTCCAATGTCGAATACGGCTACCTGTGCGAGATCATGGGCCGCAGCCTGCTGGCGCCCGAGGTGTTCAACTGCAATGCCCCGGACACCGGCAACATGGAGGTGATCGAACGGTATGGCACCGACGAACACCGCGAACGCTGGCTGAAACCCCTGCTGAACGGCGAGATCCGCTCGTGCTTTGCGATGACGGAACCCGGCGTGGCCTCGTCCGACGCGACGAACATCGAAGCCGAGATCCGGCGCGACGGCGACAGCTATGTCATCAACGCCCACAAATGGTACACGACCGGCGCCTCGAACCCCAAGACGAAGATCTGCATCTTCATGGGCAAGACCGATCCCACCAACCCCGACCGTCACCGCCAGCAGTCGATGATCCTGGTGCCCATGGACACGCCCGGCATCACCGTGACCCGCTCGCTGCCGGTTTTCGGTTACTACGGTGTGCCCGACCGCGCGTCGGAAGTGCTGTTCGAAAACGTCCGTGTGCCGGCCTCGAACATCCTGCTCGGCGAGGGGCGCGGCTTCGAGATCGCGCAAGGGCGCCTCGGACCGGGCCGCATCCATCACTGCATGCGCACCATCGGCCTGGCCGAACGCCTGCTGGAAACGATGATCGACCGCACGCTGCAACGCGTCGCCTTCGGCAAGCCGGTGGCCGAGCAGGGCGTGACCCGCGAACGCATCGCCCAGGCGCGGATCATGATCGACCAGTGCCGTCTGCTGACCCTGCACGCCGCCCACAAGATGGACACCGTCGGCAACAAGGAAGCCAGGGCCGAGATCGCGATGATCAAGATCGCGGCGCCGACCATGGCCTGCCAGATTGCCGACTGGGCCATCCAGGCCTGCGGTGGCGGCGGCACCGGCAATGATTTCGGCACCGCGCTGGCCTATGCGGGCCTGCGCACCCTCAGGCTGGCCGACGGCCCCGACGAGGTCCACCGCGACCAACTGGCCCGCATGGAGATCAAGAAGCGCAAGGGCCTGAACCATCCGGGGTGGGAACCCATGGTCACCAGCCGCGGCCGCAACCCCGCGCTCGATGCGTAAGCGCGCGCCTGAGGGCCGCGTCGATTGCGTATTTGCAACAAGGTGAGGGGGCAGTTGAGAACAATTTGATTCAAAGTGTTCATCATCTTGTCCAAAATACGCTCGGGGGGTGAGCCCGAAGGGCGAGGGGGGCAGACGGCCCCCCTGACCGGGTTTCCACAAGGAGAGGCGTCATGACAGAGTTCACCGGCAAGACCGCCATCGTCACCGGCGCCGCTGGCGGCATCGGGCGGGCCACCGCCTTGCTGCTGGCACGCAAGGGCGCGTCGGTGGTGGCTGCGGATGTGAACCCGGCGGTGCGCGACACCGCGTCGATGATCCGCGACGCGGGCGGCCGGGCCGAGGCGGTGGTGACCGATGTCGCCACCGACGCCGGGGCCGAGGCCTTTGTCGGCGCCGCCATCGACCGCTTCGGCGGGCTCGACGTCCTGCACGCCAACGCCGGCATCACCGGCGGCCTGGTGCCCCGCCTGGACGAGGACAGCGCGACGTTTCTCGAGGTGTTGCGAGTCAACCTGCTGGGCCCCTGGGTGGCGATCCGCACGGCGCTTCCGCACATGACGCGGGGCGCGGCGATCGTGTGCACCGCTTCGGTCGCGGGGTTGCGGGCCGGCGCGGGGCCGATCGCCTATTCGGCCTCGAAGGCGGGGGTGATCAATCTGGTGCAATCCACCGCCATGGCGCTGAGCGGTCGCGGCATTCGCGTGAACGGAGTGGCGCCAGGGCTGATCGATACGCCGATGACCGCCTTGCTGTACGATGACGCCCGCGCCAAGGGGCGCGAGGACCGGATCGGGCAGTTGAATCCCACCCGTCGCGGCGGTCAGCCCGAGGAAATCGCCGAAGCGGTCGCCTGGCTGGCCTCGGATGCGGCCGGATATGTCAACGGGCAGGTTCTGGCCGTTGACGGCGGATTGTCGGCGCAGCATCCCTTTACGCCGAAGTGGTCGTTATAGAAAGGGGGGCGGACATGAGTCTGACACGGGACCAGGCGCGCGCCGCAATGGCGGCGGTCTTTGCGGCGGGGCGCGCCGGCGGGATGCGCCCGCTGGCGGTTGCGGTGGTGGACGCAGGCGGCCATGTGGTCGCCTTCGAACGCGAGGACGGCGCGCCCGTCGGCCGATTCGAGGTCGCCCGCGCCAAGGCCCATGGCGCGGTCATGATGGGCATGGGCGGGCGCGCGCTGGCCCGCCTGGCCGAGGGGCGGCCGGTCTTTGCCCAGACCCTGGCGGGGGTTTTTGACGGCAAGCTGCTGCCGGTGCCGGGTGGCGTGCTGTTGCGCGACGCCTCGGGCGCCATCGTCGGCGCGCTGGGCGTCAGTGGCGACACCTCGGACAACGACGCCGAGGCCGGGCTCGAGGGGGCCGTCGCGGCAGGGTTCACCGGCGAGGCGTGAGCCCCCTTTCCTTCACCCGTTCAGCGCATTAGGTTGGCCCCAACGCAGTCAGCCGCAGGAACGAGACATGCCGCGCAAGCGTCCGGTCGTCGGGGTTATCGGGAACAGCGCCCTCCTGAACGAATCCTACCAGGTGCACGCCGGGGGCACGATGAACTCGGTCGCCGTGGCCGAGGTCGCGGGCGCCATGCCGTTGCTGATCCCTGCCGATCCGCACTACGTCTCGGTCGAGGAACTGCTCGATGTCTGTGACGGCTTCCTGCTGACCGGCGGGCGGCCCAACGTCCATCCCGAGGAATACGGCGAGGAACCGACGCCCGCGCATGGCGATTTCGACCGGTGCCGCGACGCGATCACGCTGCCGCTGGTGCGCGCCTGCGTCGAACGGGGCCAGCCCTTTCTGGGTGTCTGCCGCGGCTTTCAGGAGGTCAACGTGGCCATGGGGGGCACGCTGTATCCAGAGATCCGCGACCTGCCGGGCCGGATGAACCACCGGATGCCGCCCGAGGGCACGCTCGACGAGAAATTCGCCCTGCGCCATACCGTCACCTTTACCGAAGGCGGGCCGTTCCACGGCCTGTTGGGCGCGCGCGAAGTGATGACCAACACGCTGCACGGGCAAGGGATCAAGGACCCCGGTGCGCGCATCGTCATCGATGGCTATGCCCCCGACGGCACGCCCGAGGCGATCTATGTCAAGGATGCCCCCGGCTTCACGCTGGCGGTGCAGTGGCACCCCGAATACAACGCCGCCGCCGACCCGGTCTCGCGCCCGTTGTTCGCGGCCTTTGGGCAGGCGGTGCGCGCCTGGGCCCAGGCGCGCTAGGCGCGTCCAGCACCCGTCGGAACCGCGTCGCGGTGGGGATCGGCAACCCGGACCCGGGGGTCCGCCCCCCTCAGATCGCCGAAGAATGCCCGGTTTTCGCCATCGCGTAGGCATCGAAATGAGTGGCGATCATGCGCGTCAGGGCGCGGCCCTCGGGGGGGATGGACAGCCCTTGCGAATCCACGGTGACGAAGCGGCCGAATTTCTCGGCCACGGGGGCGAACAGCGCCGACAGCGCGGCGCGCGTCAGGCCGAAATCGCGGGTGATCTCATCGGCCGAGATGCGAAAATCGCACATCAAGGCCTCGATGATCCGGGCGCGCAAGCGGTCCTCGCCCCGGAATGCGTGGCCGCGCGCCGTGGCAAAGACCCCCTCGCGCACCGCCTTGGTCCAGCCCGAGGTCGCCGCGTTCATCTGCGCATAGCCTTGCGGGAACCGCGAGATCGACGACGCGCCCAGCCCGATCAGCACCTCGGCGGTGTCGTCGGTGTAGCCCTGGAAATTCCGCCTGAGCGTGCCGTTGCGCGCCGCCACCGCCAGGCCGTCGCCGGGCCGTGCGAAATGGTCGATGCCGATGGCCTGATAGCCGTCCCAGGTGAACAGCTCCTGCGCGGTCTCGAACAGTTCGAGCCGTTCCTCGGGGCGGGGCAGGGTGTCGGACGGGATCATCTGCTGGCGCCGCGCCATCCAGGGCACATGCGCATAACCGTAAAGCGCCACCCGGTCGGGCGACAGCGACATCAGCTTCTGCACCGAATCGGCCAGCCGGATGCGGCTTTGTTGCGGCAGGCCATACAGGATATCGGCGTTCAGACTGTGAACGCCGCGCGCGCGAATCGCCTCGACAGCGGCCTGCGTGACCTCATAGCTCTGGTCGCGGCCGATGATCGCCTGGATGTCGGGGTCGAAATCCTGCACCCCGATCGAGGCCCGGTTCATGCCGAATTCGGCCAGCGCGTCCAGCCGTGCGCCGTCAATTTCGTTCGGGTCGATTTCGACCGAGAATTCGGCATCCTTGCCCAGCGGCACCACGTCGAAGATCGCCGCCGCCAACGCGCGCATCGCGGGCGCGGGCAACAGCGTCGGCGTGCCGCCGCCCCAGTGCAGGCGCGACAGGGTGATGCCCTCGGGCAGGGTGGCCTTCAGCAGGGCCAGTTCCTGCTTGAGCGTTTCCACATAGGCCAGCACCGGATCGTCGGAACTGGTGCCCTGCGTGCGGCAGGCGCAGAACCAGCAAAGCCGGCGGCAGAACGGCACATGCAGATACAATGAAATGCGGCTTCCCGGCGCGATCGCGGCGATCCATCGGGCGAATTGCGCGGCACCGACCTCGGTCGAGAACTGGGGCGCGGTGGGATAGCTGGTGTAACGCGGAACGCGCGCGTCAAAGAGACCCAGTCGGGCGAGTTGCGATACGGTGTTCATTGCCCTAGATTGTCGCGCGACCGCCGACAGGCCTTGACATAGATCAATTCGATGCCGAAATCCCAGCTTGCTCCCTTGAAATTTACACATGTGCAATGTGGCGACTGCCCCATTCGGCACCGCGCGGTCTGCGCACGCTGCGACGAGGACGAACTCTCGCGCCTCGAAGAGACGAAATATTACCGCAGTTTCGAAGCCGGGCAGACGGTCGTGTGGTCGGGCGACCGCATGGATTTCGTCGCCTCGGTGGTGTCCGGCATCGCCACGCTGACCCAGACGATGGAGGACGGGCGCCGCCAGATGGTCGGCCTGTTGCTGCCGTCGGATTTCGTCGGCCGCCCGGGCCGCGAGACCGCGCCCTATGACGTCGTCGCGACCACCGATCTGGTGATGTGCTGTTTCCGCAAGAAACCCTTCGAGGATATCATGGTGACCACGCCGCATGTCGGGCAGCGGTTGCTGGAGATGACGCTCGATGAACTGGACGCGGCGCGCGAATGGATGCTGCTGCTGGGCCGCAAGACCGCGCGCGAGAAGATCGCCAGCCTGATCGCCATCATCGCCCGGCGCGATGCCTCGCTGAAGATGGCCAAGAGCGAGGGGCGCGTGGTGGTCGATCTGCCGCTCACGCGTGAGGCGATGTCCGAGTATCTGGGCTTGACGCTGGAAACGGTGAGCCGCCAGATCAGCGCCTTGCGCAAGGACGGCATCATCGAGATCGAGGGCAAGCGCCACATTATCATTCCCGATTTCGACCTGCTGGTCGAAGAGGCGGGCGACGACAGCGACGGCGGTTTCCTGGTTTGATCCGGCTAGGCCCGCTGTCGGCCGCCGGTCGCCGCGTGTCGGGCTGCATGGCCGTGCCCGGAAATGGTCTGGCCCGCGTCGTAATTCTGCCGCCGATTTCTGATACAACCACAAGGTGATTCTAGAAACGGGGACACCTTGAAGATGAGCTCGGCTGGCGCCTTTGACTGGGATCAGGATTTCGATACGCTCGTGCACGCGCCGTCGCGCATCCCGCGCAGCCACGCTTTGGACGAATACCCGGCGCGCATCGCGCGGACCGGGGCGGACGCAGCCGTGACGCGGGCGCAGGCCCGTCCCGAGGCCCGCGCGGTCTCACCCTTGCGGTCCTGGGTGCGGTCCTCGCTGCCCTTCGTGGCGGGGCTGGTGATCGGTCTGGGCGCGGCGTGGCTGGCGACGGACCGGATGGGCCTGATCGCGCGGCCGGGAACGGCGCACGCGCCGTCGGCCCTGACGATGCCCGCCGGGCTGGTCACCTACGATCAAAGCCAGTTTGACAACTTCCGCGCGGGGATCGTCGGGTTCAGCGACATCGAGCTGCGCGCCTATGCCCGCCGCACCTTGCAAGACATCCGTGCGGTGGACAATCCGATGTCGGCCTCGATGCTGGATGCGCTGGTGCTGGTGCGTCAGGAAATGGATCGCCGTGGCCTGCGCACGGCCGCCGATCTGCCGCGCGTCCACTAGGCGATATATCGCTAACATACTGGCGCGCCACAAATTCTCCACGCTTCGCCCCTGATGCCGCCACGCTTATTGCGCAGGCTTGGCTGGACGCGGGCGGCACCGGGCCCCCGCCGATCGGAGGAGAACCGCCATGAGCAAGACCCGTCGCCAGAAACGTGCCCTGCGTCGCAGCCGCGAAAACGTGACCCTCTATCTCTATGGTTCGGACCGCGAAGGAGCGATGCGCAGCCCCGCCGCCTTTGGCGGAGGCGGGGCCGGCGGCGTCGCCTGCTGAGCCACGGCATCCACCACGCACCGGCAAGGGCCTTGCCGGAACGCGCGCGCCGTGACCGCGGCCCGCCACATCCGCGCGGCGCCGATCCCGTCGATGCGCGGCCCCCGTGCAGCCGGGCCTTCAAGCGGCAAGTCCGTCCGGCAAAGGGCAGGGGCGCCGCGTCGCCGCGCCCCCGCCAGGTTACGCCGGCGCCAGATTACAGCGCGATGCGATACAGCGCGAAGCCGTTTGCGCCGTCGCCTGCCGGCTCCACCTGCAAACCGCGCGCCCGCAGATCATCGACGTATTGCGCCGCCGCCGGGCCGGTCTCGAACAGGACCGAGGTGCCGGGCATGGGCGCAAAGCCCCAGTTGCCATCCGCCGCCGGCGCGATGGTTCCCTGTTCGACGATATAACGCACGATGATGTCGCGGTTGGTGTCCGGGGCGCGGAACACGATGGTCGATCCGTCAGCGCCCGGGAAATGCCCGCCGCCGCCGGCCCGGTAGTTGTTGGTGGCGACGATGAACTCGGCCGTTTCATCGATCGGCGCGCCGTCGAACATCAGGTTGACGATCCGGTGCGCATCGGGCGCGACGATGTTGCCGTCGTTGTCGTAGCGCGAGGGTTGGCCCAGGTCGATCTGATAGGTGACGCCGTCGATCACGTCGTAATTGTAGGACGGGAACGAGGGGTTGAGCAGGATCTGGTCGGCGCCGCCGGGGGTGATCTGGTTGAACATCCCGGCCGAGCGTTCCAGCCACTCGCGCACCTGCGCGCCGGTGATCCGCACCGCCATCAGCGTGTTGGGATAGAGATAGAGATCGGCCACGTTCTTGATCGCGACCGGCCCCACCGGCACATCGGTATAATACTCGGGCCCGCCGCGTCCGCCCGCCTTGAAGGGCGCAGCCGCCGACAGGACCGGAAGCGCGGCGTGTTCGGTGCCCGACAGGATGTCGGAGACATACCATTTCTGCGCTTCCGACACGATCTGCACCGAGGGATCGTCCGCCACCAGCGCGAAATAGGAATAGAGCGGCACCGAGGTCTGCCCCACCTCGGCCCGGACATAGGCGAGGGTCGATTCATGCGCCGATTCGGTCGCCTCGACGATGGGTTGCCAATCCGACACCAGCGCCGTGATCGAGCGGTCCTCGTTCCGCTGCGAGATCGGCCGGGTCGAGCTTTCCGACGTGTCGATGCGCCAGGAATTGCCGTCGCGCGTCAGCATCAGGTCCAGAATCCCCAGATGCGAGCCCCAGAACCCGGCCATGACCGCGGGTTTGCCCATCAGCGTGCCGGCGTCGGCGTCAATCCCCTCGCCCGAGAAGGTGGCGGACGGGAACACCAGGTGCTGGTGGCCGCAGACCAGCGCGTCGATACCGTCCACGCCCGCCAGATAGAGCGCGGCGTTTTCCATATACTCGTCGAACGTCGAATCCGAGATGCCGGTATGCGCCAGCGCGATGATGATGTCGGCGCCTTCCTCTTTCATCTGCGGCACCCAGGCGCGGGCGGCCTCGACGATGCCGCGCACGGCAAAGTTGCCCTCGAGATGTGCGCGGTCCCACTGCATGATCTGCGGCGGCAGGAAGCCGATGAAGCCCACCTTGATCGGCAGCGCGGCGCCCGCGCCGTCGGTCAGCATCCGGTCGAGGATCACATAGGGCGGCAGGTGCAACTGGTCCTCGCGCGGGGTCGGCCCCAGCGAGCGGGCAAAGTTGGCGCAGACGATGGGGAATTCGGCGCGCGCATTCACCAGGTCCAGGAACCCGACGCCATAGTTGAATTCGTGGTTGCCCAGCGTGCCGGCGTCATAGCCCAACGTGTTCATCGCGGCCATGATCGGGTGCAGGTCGCCCTCGTGCATCCCGTGCGAATAGGCCATCCAGTCCCCCATCGGGTTGCCCTGGAAATAGTCGCCGTTGTCCACGGTCAGGGTGTTCGTAGCCTCGGCCCGGATCGCGGTGACGATCGACGCCGTGCGCGCCAGCCCCAGCGTGTCCGAGGGGCGGTCGGCGTAATAGTCATAGGCCTGCGCGTGGCAGTGCAGGTCGGTCGTGGTCAGGATGCGCAGATGCGCCTGCCCTGCGGCGGCCCGGGCCGAGAACGGGTGCAACAGAATCAGGCCGGCGGTGGCGGTGGTCGAGGCCAGGAAAGCCCGGCGCGAAAGGCGGTGCATGGTGAACTCCGGAATGAGTGAGTCGTTTCTGCGGCGAAGGCGCCATGGTGAACCCGGCACGGGATTGCGGCAAGGAATTTGACCGCCGGGTCCAATTCTGTGTTGGCACGCCCGCGATTCCGTCATCGCGCTGCCGCGTGTCACGGCCATGACACCGCCCGAATCGTGTCCCGTTTCTTGCCATATTCCGCACGCATTCTGATTCCGTGCAAATCAAGTGGAGTGCTTCCGATGCGAATTCAGGCTTACGACAGCGACCCGGCCACGGGGTCGCGGCGCTGGGCGCAAGCCCATTCCCATCATCGCGCCCGCCCTGTCGCGGTTTCCCGCAAGTCATGGCTCTGTCCGAGAAAGAATACCATGTCCCCCTTTCATTTCCTGAAAGACCAGTCCGGCGCCGTTACCGTGGATTGGACCGTTCTCGCCGCAGCCATCGTCGGGCTGGGCATCTCTGCCGTCAGCGCGGTTCGCACGGGGGTGATCGACCTGGGCGACGATATCGAGGCCGCGCTGTCCTCGACCACCGTTGCCAGCCTGGGTATGCTGGGGGGCAATGGCTGGAGCTATTCGCCGCTCTATGCCGGGATCACCATGGACTGGATGACCGGCGACAGCGGGCTCATCGCGCAGATTTCGGCGTGGAACTATACGTCCACGCAGTTGCAGTCAGCCTATGACAGCTATGCCAACGCAGCCCGCAGCTACATCAGTTCCGGCAATGCCAGTTTCGCCGGGTTGATGGTCGATCACATGTATGCCGTCGAGCAGGTTCTGGCCAACCAGGGCGCCAGGCCGAACGACAGCTCCACCTCGGTTCAGACGATGTATTTGGCCGTGACGTCGATGTAACGCCGCCAGCCGGGCAAGCCACCACCGACACCCGAACCACCAGGCCCGGCAGGCCCCCGGGGCCGCCGCGCCCGTGGTCTGCGTGGGCGCCCTGCGCCCGGGCGATCAGTGCGCCAGGAACACCGCGTGCCGTGCGTTTTCCAGCACGTTGCGGGTGGCGCCGCCCAGGATGGCCTCGCGCAGGCGCGAGTGGCCGTAAGCCCCCATCACCATCACCGAGGCATCGGTATCGTCCATGTGCCGCATCAGCACATCGGACACGCGCGGCATCGTCTTGGCCAGCACCGAGACTTCGGCCCGGACCCCGTGGCGCGACAGCATCTGCGTCAGCAACCCGCCCGGGTCTGACCGTTCGGGGCTGTGCACCGGCGGGTTGACCACCACGACCGAGACGTGATCGGCCGCCTGCAACAGCGGAAGCGCGCGGCGCACGGCCGAAAGGGCCTCGTTCGACTGGTTCCAGGCGATCATCACGCGCTTGCCGAAATCGGGCACCAACCCCTGCGGCGGCAGCACCAGAACGGCGGCCTGCCCCTCGAACAGGGCGGCCTCGATCACGGCCTCCTGCGTCGGCATGGTGTTTTCGCCATAGGGCTGCTGCTGGATCACCAGATCGGAAAAGCGTGCCCTGAGGCCGACCAGCGCGGGCAGGCCGCCGAACTGGACCACCGCCGATTCCGCGCCCCAGCGCAGCGCCTGCCCCTCGAACAGGCGGCGCGTCCGTGACTCGAGGACCGACGCATCGGCCTGGGCCCGTTCCAGCGTCTCTTGCAGCAGGATCGGCGAGGCGCCCATGTAGAACCCGCCCGCCGGCGTCATGTCCACGCCCAGGCAGCAGGCCGTCAGGTGGGATTCGTGCCGCGTGGCGAAACGGATGGCTTGCGGCAGCGTCGCGTCGATTTCCGCTTCGCTGCCAAGGAAGGTCAGGATAGACTTGTAGTCCATTGCGCATTCTCCTCTCCGGGGCCGATTTGGCGGGTGCGGCCGGGCCCCGTGTTTCCTGCTGTAGCCTTGGCGGCGAGTCGGCGCGCCGCCATGATCTCAATCAACCGTTGCGCTCACGATGACTTGACCTGAATCAAGGTTTCGGTAAGGCCAAGGCCGGATAACGGCAACGGCGGAACAGGCCCCGAGTCTACCCAGACGAGGGGGAAACGCCAACGAATTGAACAAAGGGACGCAAACAATGTGGGATTACGTCAAGCTGATCGTGCTTGCCGCCGTCGCGGTTCTTGCCGCGGTGGCAGCCAGTCACGCGCGTGACCTCGCCTACCTGACGCACATGATCATCTTCATGGGCGCCGCGGTGGTGTTTTTCCTGTGGCAAATCCGCCACATGGGGGAAACGGTTCATAATCAAAACGAATATCTGGACGGCGTCGTGCGCTATGGCGTGGTGGCGACGGCGTTCTGGGGGGTCGTCGGCTTTCTGGTCGGCGTGGTCATCGCGTTCCAGTTGGCGTTTCCGTCGCTGAACCTGGAACTGCTGCAAGGCTTCGGCAACTTTGGCCGTCTGCGCCCGCTGCACACCTCGGCCGTGATCTTCGCCTTTGGCGGCAACGCGCTGCTGGCGACGTCGTTCTATGTGGTGCAGCGCACGACCGCGGCGCGCCTGTTCGGCGGCAACCTGGCGTGGTTCGTGTTCTGGGGCTATCAGGTCTTCATCCTGATGGCGGCGACCGGCTATGTGCTGGGCTCGACCCAGGGCCAGGAATACGCCGAGCCCGAATGGCTGACCGACCTGTGGCTGACCATCGTCTGGGTCGCCTATCTGCTGGTCTACATGGGCACGCTCATCAAGCGCAAGGAACCCCACATCTACGTCGCCAACTGGTTCTACCTGTCGTTCATCGTGACCATCGCGATGCTGCACGTGGTGAACAACGTCCAGATACCCGTGTCGTTCTTCGGCTCGGATTCGGTTCCGGTCTGGTCGGGTGTGCAGTCGGCGATGGTGCAGTGGTGGTATGGCCACAACGCCGTGGGCTTCTTCCTGACCGCGGGCTTCCTGGGGATGATGTATTACTTCATTCCGAAACAGGCCGAACGCCCGGTCTACAGCTACAAGCTGTCGATCATCCACTTCTGGGCGCTGATCTTCCTGTATATCTGGGCGGGTCCCCACCACCTGCACTATACGGCGCTGCCGGACTGGGCGCAGACGCTGGGCATGACCTTCTCGATCATGCTGTGGATGCCGTCCTGGGGCGGGATGATCAACGGCCTGATGACGCTGTCGGGGGCCTGGGACAAGCTGCGCACCGACCCGGTGATCCGCATGATGGTCGTGGCCGTGGGCTTTTACGGCATGGCGACCTTCGAGGGTCCGATGATGTCGATCCGCGCCGTCAACTCGCTGTCGCACTACACCGACTGGACCATCGGGCACGTTCACTCGGGCGCGCTGGGCTGGAACGGCATGATCACCTTCGGCGCCCTCTATTACCTGGTGCCGAAACTGTGGAAGCGCGAGCGCCTCTACAGCCTGTCGCTGGTGAGCTGGCATTTCTGGCTGGCGACCATCGGGATCGTGCTTTACGCCGCCTCGATGTGGGTGACCGGCATCATGGAAGGTCTGATGTGGCGTCAGGTTGACGCGCAGGGCTTCCTGGTCAACTCGTTCGCCGACACCGTGGGCGCCAAGTTCCCGATGTATGTCGTCCGTGCCCTGGGCGGAACGCTGTTCCTGACCGGCGGTCTGATCATGTGCTACAACCTGTGGATGACCGTGCGGAAGGTGGGCGAAGCAAAGCCCTCGACCGCCACGGTTGCCGCTGAATAAGCGGAGGGTGAAATGGGTATTCTCAATCATCACAAGAAAATCGAGACGCACGCCACCCTTCTGCTGGTTCTGAGCTTTCTGGTCGTGACGATCGGTGGCCTGGTTCAGATCGTGCCGCTGTTCTACCTGCAGAACACGATCGAGGAAGTGCAGGGGATGCGTCCCTATTCGCCGCTGGAATTGGCCGGCCGCGAGATCTACGTCCGCGAAGGGTGCTATGTCTGCCACAGCCAGATGATCCGCCCGATGCGCGACGAGGTCGAGCGTTATGGCCACTACTCGCTGGCGGCGGAGTCGATGTATGACCATCCGTTCCAGTGGGGGTCCAAGCGCACCGGGCCGGACCTGGCCCGCGTCGGTGGCCGCTATTCGGACGAATGGCACGTCGCCCACCTGCGCAACCCGCGTGACGTGGTGCCGGAATCGGTCATGCCGCCCTATGCGTTCTTGCTGAATCGCCCGATCACCGGGCAATACATCCAGGACCTCATGAGCACCTATCGTCTGGTCGGCGTTCCCTACACCGACGAGGAGATCGCGGCCGCGCCCGAGGATTTTGTCAACCAGGCGGATGCCTTCGCCGATCATACCGGTCTGCTTGAGCGGTATCACGGCGCCCAGACCCGCAACTTCGACGGTCAGCCCGAACTGACCGAGATGGACGCGCTGATCGCCTACATGCAGATGGTCGGCACGCTGGTGGACTTCAATACCTTCGTGCGCGATGCGAGCCGCTGACAGGGAGGGCAGGGCATGGAACTCTACACTCTCCTTCGGCACTTTGCCGACAGTTGGTATCTGCTGTTCATGACGATGTTCTTTGTCGGCGTGATTGCCTGGGCCTGGCGCCCCGGCAGCCGCCCGACGCAGGACGAAGTGGCGACCAGCATCTTCCGCAATGACGACAGACCGGCTCGGGAAGGGGGGGACACCCCCGCCCGCAGCCTGAGCCAGGGGGCACAGTGATGGCCACACCGAACAAGAAACAAGACCAGCAGACCACGGGCCACTCCTGGGACGGCATCGAGGAGTTCGACAACCCGCTGCCGCGGTGGTGGTTGTGGATCTTCTACGCAACCATCCTGTGGTCGATCGTCTACTGGGTCCTGTATCCGGCCTGGCCGATGGTCAGCCGCGCGACCGCCGGGGTGCTGGGGTATTCCTCGCGCGCCGACGTGGATGCCGAGATGGCCACCTGGGACGCGGAAAACCAGGTCTGGTATGACCGCCTGGTGTCCACCGCGCCCGACCAGATCGCCGCCGATCCCGAACTTCAGCGGTTCGCGGTGAACGCGGGGGCCGCGGTGTTCCGCGCGCAGTGCTCGCAGTGCCACGGTGCCGGTGCGGATGGCGTGCGGATGGGCTCGGGTTTCCCGAACCTGCTGGACGACGAATGGATGTGGGGTGGCACCATGGACGACATCGTCCAGACCGTCACCTACGGTATCCGGAACGAGGATTTCCCGGATACGCGCTATTCGGAAATGCCGTCCTTTGGCCGCGACCAGCTGCTGACCGAAGACCAGATCAACGAGGTCGTCCAGCATGTGCTGGCGCTCTCGGGGCAGCCGCATGACAACGCTCTCGCGACGGCCGGTGAGCAGGTGTTCCTGGACAACTGTGCCTCGTGCCACGGCGACAACGGCGCCGGCGACACCTTTGTCGGCGCGCCCGCGCTGAACAACGCGATCTGGCTCTACGGTGGCACCGAGGCCGATATCCGCGCGACGGTGACGAACGCCCATTTCGGCATCATGCCGGGCTTTGCCAACCGTCTGCCGGAAGCGCAGATCCGCGCTGTGGCGGCCTATGTGCACCAGCTGGGCGGCGGTCAGTAAGGTTTGAGAATCTGGCGTCCCGGGCAACCGGGGCGTCAGGGGCTGCACCGGCTCCGTTCCTGTTCGCGCGTTTCCCGGGGCCGGTGCAGTCACAAGATCGACAAGGCGCGCCCGGTCGTCCCGCCGGTGCGCGCCTTTGCCGCATTTATTCGGTTTCCTCGATTCGGATTTTTGATGCAAGTCAAGGATGCGTGTCGCGCGCCGTGCGATTGACCATCAAGGCCACCCCGAAGGGAGCGATTCCGTGAGTTCCACCGACCCGCACAATGAACCCGAGATTCTCTATGCTGCCCGCGAGCCGGTCTTTCCGCGCCGCGTCAAGGGCAGCTTCCGCACCCTCAAGTGGTGGCTGATGGGGCTCATGCTGGGCCTTTACTACATCACCCCATGGATTCGCTGGGATCGCGGCCCGGCGATGCCCGACCAGGCGGTGCTGGTGGATCTGGGGAACCGCCGCTTCTTCTTCTTCATGGTCGAGATCTGGCCGCACGAATTCTATTTCGTCGCGGGCCTGCTGATCATGGCCGGGATCGGGCTGTTCCTGTTCACCTCGGCGCTGGGGCGCGTGTGGTGCGGGTATGCCTGCCCGCAAACCGTCTGGACGGACCTCTACATCCTGGTGGAACGCTGGGTCGAGGGCGACCGCAATGCGCGCCTGCGGCTGTATCGTCAGTCCTGGGGCGCCGAGAAAATCCGCAAATACGGCACCAAATGGTTGCTGTGGCTGCTGATCGGCATGGCCACGGGGGGCGCCTGGGTGTTCTATTTCACCGACGCGCCCACGCTGCTGCACGATCTGGTGACGCTGAATGCCCACCCGGTCGCCTATGGCACGATCGCGGTGCTGACCGGCACGACCTTCCTGTTCGGCGGGTTCTTCCGCGAACAGGTCTGCATCTACGGTTGCCCCTGGCCGCGCATCCAGGCCGCCATGATGGACGAGGACACGATCACCATCAGCTACCGCGAATGGCGCGGCGAGCCGCGCGGCAAGCAGCGCAAGGGCGAGGCCGAGGACGCCCACGGCGATTGCATCGACTGCATGGCTTGCGTGAACGTCTGCCCGATGGGGATCGACATCCGCGACGGCCAGCAACTGGCCTGCATCACCTGCGGGCTGTGCATCGACGCGTGCAACGACATCATGGACAAGATCGGCAAACCGCGCCACCTGATCGGCTACATGGCCCTGACGGACGAGACCCGCGAGCGCGGCGGCGAGGCGCCCAAGTCGATCTGGAAACACGTCTTCCGTCCGCGGACCATCGTCTACACGACGCTGTGGGCCGGTATCGGGCTGGGCCTGCTGGTGGCGCTGTTCCTGCGCACCGATATCGACATGTCGATCTCGCCGATCCGCAACCCGACGCATGTCGTGCTGGGCGATGGCTCGGTTCGCAACGCCTATGACATCCGGCTGCGCAACATGTTTGCCGAACCGCGGCAGTTCTTCCTGACCGTCGCGAACGATCCGTCGATCACCTTGACGATGGAGGGCGTGCAGGGCCAGATGGTCACGGTCGGACCGGACGAGCAGTTGAACCAGCGCGTCTATCTGACGGCCTCGGCCGGCACCGATCCCGCCCGCGAGGCGACGACGCCGGTGCGCATCTGGGTCTCGGTCACGGGCGAAACCGCCCGCATCTATGGTGACACGGTCTTCAATGGGAGCGGCCAATGAGCGCGCAACGGACACAGGGTCGCGAGCTGACCGGCCGGATGGTGCTGGCCATCACGGTCTCGGCCTTCGCGGTCATCATCGGGGTGAACCTGGTCATGGCCTGGTTCGCGATCGAAACCTTCCCCGGGCTCGAGGTCGAGAACACCTATGTCGCCAGCCAGGGCTTCAACCAGCGCCTGCGCGAGCAGCAGGCGCTGGGCTGGACCACGGACGCCGAGCTGGTCGGCGGGCACCTGACCGTGCGCATCACCGATCCGACCGGCGCGCCCGCGCGGATCGCCTCGTTGAGCGGCATCCTGGGCCGGCCGACGACCGAACGCGAGGATACCGTGCCGCAATTCCGCTACGAGGGCGGCACCTATGTCGCCGACGTCGATGTCGATTACGGCAACTGGGACCTGCGGCTGACGGGCCACGCGATGGATGGCACCGAATACGACCTGCGCGTGGGCCTGATCCACCGGCAGGGATGATCCGACCATGACCGACACCCTGCACGGTCCCGCCCCGATTTCGGCCTGCCCGGCCTGCATCGCCACGCCTTCGGCGTTGGACCGGGCGCAGGCGGCCGCGAACGCGATCGGCGCGCGGATCATGCTGTCGGTGCCCGACGCCCATTGCGCGGTCTGCATCACCACCATCGAAAGCGACCTGGAAAAGATGCCCGGCGTGAAGAGCGCGCGCCTGAACCTGACCCTGCGCCGCGTCTCGGTCGAGGGCAACGCCGAGGTGACGCCCGCCGCCGTCATCGCGAAACTGGAATCGCTGGGCTATCCGGCCTTCGAGCTCGACTCGGGTCAGTTGTCGATGACCGAAACCGACCGGCAGGGGCGCGACCTGCTGATGCGGCTGGGGGTTGCCGGGTTCAGCATGATGAACATCATGCTGCTGTCCGTGGCGGTCTGGTCGGGCGCGACCGACGCGACGCGCGACCTGTTCCACCTGATTTCCGCGATCATCGCCGTGCCGACCGTCGCCTTTTCCGGCCAGCCCTTTTTCCGCAAGGCCTGGGCCGGGGTCAAGGCGCATCGCCTGGACATGGATTTCCCGATTTCGCTGGCGATCCTGCTGGCGACCGGCATGTCGCTTTTCGAAACGTTGAACGGCGGCGCGCACGCCTATTTCGACGCCGCGGTGATGCTGACCTTTTTCCTGCTGGCGGGGCGGTATCTGGACTTTCGCACCCGTGCCGTCGCGCGCTCGGCCGCGCAGGAACTGGCGGCGCTGGAAGTGCCGCGCGCGATCCGCCTGACGGGCAGTGACGAAGAGACCGTCTCGGTCGCCGATCTGGTGCCGGGCGATCTGGTGCTGGTGCGCCCCGGCGGCCGCATTCCCGTGGACGGCGTGATCGTCGCCGGGCAATCCGAACTGGACCGTTCGCTGCTGACCGGCGAGACGCTGCCCGTCTTTGCCGGCGCGGGCCTGGTGGTTACGGCGGGCGCGGTCAACCTGACGGGGCCCCTGACGGTGCGCGTGACGGCGGCCGGAAAGGACAGTTCGCTGCACCGCATGGCCGATCTGGTGGCGGTGGCGGAAAACGCCCGCAACAAATACACCACCCTGGCCGAACGCGCGGCGCGGCTCTATTCGCCATCGGTGCATATCCTGGCCTTTGGCGGCTTCCTTGTGTGGATGTGGCTGACCGGGGGCGACGCGCGCCACGCGCTGAACATCGCCGCGGCGACGCTCATCATCACCTGTCCCTGCGCGCTGGGGCTTGCGGTGCCGGCGGTGGTCACGGCGGCCTCGGGCCGGCTGTTCCGGCAAGGGCTGCTCATCAAGGATGGCTCGGCGCTGGAACGCCTGGCCGAGGTGGACACCGTCGTCTTCGACAAGACCGGCACCCTGACCATGGGCACGCCGGAACCCGTGTCGCTGGACGATATCCCCGACCAGGACCTGGCCATCGGCGCCGCGCTGGGGGCTGCGTCCTCGCATCCTTTGGCGCAATCGCTGGCGCAGGCGGCGCGGGCGCGCGGCGTGATCCCCGTGCTGCTCGAGGATGTGGCCGAGGTTCCCGGCCACGGTGTTCAGGCGCACTGGAACGGGATGCGCGTGCGTCTGGGGCGCGCGAACTGGGTGGGCGCAGAGCCGCTCGAGGTGACCGCCGCCTATCTGGCCATCGGCAACCGCGCGCCGCGCGCCATCGCCTTTGCCGACCGCTTGCGCGACGGCGCGGCCGAGGCCGTCACCGCGCTGAAGGCGCAGGGCCGGCGGGTGGTGCTGATCTCGGGCGACGTGCCCGGCGCGGTGCGCGATCTGGCCCTGCGGCTGGGCATCGACGACTGGCAGGCCGAGGCGCTGCCGCAGGACAAATCCGACGCCATCGCGGCCATGCAGGCGCAGGGGCACAAGGTTCTGATGGTGGGCGACGGGCTGAACGACACGGTGGCGCTGACCACGGCGGATGTGTCGATCTCGCCGGCCTCGGCGCTGGACGCGGCGCGGGTCGCGTCGGACATCGTGTTGCTGGGGCAATCGCTGGCGCCAATCCCCGTGGCGCATCGCATCGCCACCCGCGCCGTGCGCCGCATCCGCGAGAATTTCGCGATCTCGTTCGGCTACAACATCATCGCCGTGCCGATCGCCCTGGTGGGGCTGGCCTCGCCGCTGATCGCCGCCTTGGCAATGTCGGCCTCGTCGATTACGGTCGCGCTGAACGCCTTGCGGCTGAGGTAGGATAGGTCATGGACATTCTGGCTGTGCTGATCCCCGTGTCTCTGTTGCTGGGGCTGGGGGGGCTGTTCGGGTTCTGGTGGACGCTCAGGCGGGGCCAGTACGAGGATCCCGAGGGCGACAGCCAGCGCATCTTGCGCGGCGACTACGACGACCACCCAAAGGCGTGAAGCGCCTGACCCGGGGTTGACCTTTGCCCGGTCCGGGCCCTTATTACCCTCAACGGGAACCCCAACGAAAAGAGGACACCATGTCGTTCACCCTGCCCGATCTGCCCTATGCCCACGATGCCCTGGCCGCGCTCGGCATGTCCAAGGAAACGCTGGAATACCACCACGACCTGCACCACAAGGCCTATGTGGACAACGGCAACAAGCTGATCGCCGGCACCGAATGGGACGGCAAGTCGCTGGAAGACATCGTCAAGGGCACCTACAAGGCCGGCGCGGTGGCGCAGAACGGCATCTTCAACAACGCCTCGCAGCACTGGAACCACATGCAGTTCTGGGAGATGATGGGCCCGGGCGAGACCAAGCTGATGCCCGGCGCGCTGGAAGCCGCGATCGTGGACAGCTTTGGTTCGGTGCAGAAATTCAAGGACGATTTCGCCGCTGCCGGCGCGGGTCAGTTCGGCTCGGGCTGGTGCTGGCTGGTCAAGGACACCGACGGCGGCCTCAAGGTCACCAAGACCGAAAACGGCGTGAACCCGCTGTGCTTTGGCCAGACCGCTCTGCTGGGCTGCGATGTGTGGGAACATTCCTATTACATTGACTTCCGCAACAAGCGCCCGGCGTATCTGACCAACTTCCTGGACAAGCTGGTCAACTGGGAAAACGTCGCGGCGCGCCTGGCCTCGGCCTGATCGCTTTCGACCGGCGCATGTGCGCAACGGAATGGGAAAGGGGGCCTTGGGGCCCCCTTTCTGTATCGTGATTATTTCGACGGCTCGGGGGTTGGCGCGGGGGCCGGAGCCGGAGCCGGAGCCGCGGACTGGGCGGGCGCATAGACGAAGCTGTAGCTGCCCGTCCACGAGCCATAGTTCGACGAGCGCACCCCATTCGCAGCCGAGGCCTGATAGCTCTGCTGCCCGGGAAGGATCGTCACCTGCACCGTGCCGGTTTCCCCCACGCGCAGCACGCCGGCATGGACCGCCGCCGCCGCCAGCGAGGAATCGTCGGTGTAAACCCCGCTGCCCCAGACCGACCCCGAGGCCGTGCCTGTCACCGTGAAGGCCAGCGTCTGGCCGACCTGGTTGCGGTAGTTCACCAGGTTGCCGGGGTCGGGCATGGCCTGGACCTGGGGTTGCTCGGCCTGGCCGCCGGGTTCCTTGCCCGCGTCCTGTCCGCCCATCGCGGCGGCACCATAGCTTTGCAGCTCCAGCGCGGCCTGGCAGGTCTGCGTGCCAAAGGTCCCCACCCACACGTCATAGGCCCCGGCCGGCGCATCGGTCAGCCGCACCGCCGGGTTGACCCCGTTGGTGTCGTCGTTGAAATGCCACTGGCCGTTGGCGTCGTTCACCAGAAGGACGGTGTCGCAGGCGGCGTTGACCCGGATCTCGAGATCGTTGTGCCCGCTGTTGTCGGTCACGGTGAGGTCGAAATCGGGTTGGGTAACGACGTAGCCCCAGCCGTCAAGACCGCATTGCGAAAGGTCCACATTGCCCCCGGCGACGACCGGATGGCTGCGCGGCATCGCCAGGTCGGCGGTGGAATAGGCGATCTGGGCGCCGGTCAGGCTCCAGTCCGGGCAGGATTGCGCCGCGGCGATCCCGCCCGAGGTCCCCAGCGCCGCAAGGGCCATGGGGATCAGGCGCAAGGTTTTGGTCAGCATCGGTAATCTCCTGTTTTGAAAGGGTCTGTGGTCAGGGCATGGCGCTCCAGGGATAGACGAAATCGCCGCCCCCCTGGTTGAACATCCCGTTGATCTGGCCGTCTGTCAGCGTGCCGCGATAGATCTGCACGGCGCCGGGAATCGCACGCGTGAACTGCACGATGCCGGTGACGGGGTCGTAGCTGATGTCCTGCAACGGCTCGGGCGCGCCCAGCGCGGCAAAGGCCAGCGTGCCCTGCCATTCGGTGCCGTCCCAGGACAGGGTCAGCACGCCGGGAAAGGCGTTCGCGCTGATTTGCCAGGTTCCGGCGGCCGCCAGGCCCGGCGTCGGTGCGGCGCCGTCCACAAAGGCGTAGCTGCCGTTCCAGCGCCCGTAGCTGGCGGAATGCGCGCCGTTCTGGTCGCTGCCCTGATAGCTGTCCTGTCCGGGCAGGATCTGCACCGTCACCACCCCGGACTGACCGACATGCAGCAGCCCCGCGTGGACCGCCGCCCGCGCCAGCCGCGAATCGTCGGTGTAGGTGCCTGTGCCCCACAGGCTGCCCGTCTCGGCGCCGGTGACACCAAACCGGAAGGTTTGTCCCACCCGGTCGCGGTAGCCTGTCAACCCGCCGGGGTCCGGCAGCACGTCGGGGTCGGCCGCCACCACCGGATGCAGTTGCGCGAGCAGGGTCGCCTGGCAGGTCTGCGCCCCAAAGGTCCCGGCCCAGACATCATAGACGCCCGCCGACGGCTGTTCGAGGATGACGCGGCTGTTCAGGTCGGCGGCATCGTCGTTGAAGCTCCAGACGCCGCGCGGGGAATAGACCAGCATCACCGGATCGCAACTGCCGTCGAGGCCCAGCTCCAGTGTATAGCCGGACAGATCGCCCGTCACGTTGAGCGAGAAGTCCGGCGCCTGGATGACATGCCCGTGCCCGGGAACCGCGGCGCATTGCGCAAGATCCACATTGCCGCCCGCGACCACGCCGAAACTGCGCTGCGTCATCAGATCGGCCGCCGTCAGGGTGATCGCCTGACCGCTGGCCGCCGGATCCGGGCAGGTGACGGGTTGCGGCGGGGGCGGCGGGGGGGGCACAGGCGCCGGTGGCGGCACCGGCTGGCCGCCGATCGCCTGCACGGCCATCGTGGCCTGGCAGGTCTGGGTGCCAAAGGTTCCGACCCAGATGTCATACTGGCCGACCGCCGCCTGGGGCAGGTCGATCGCCGGGTTCAGCCCGTTCGAATCGTCGTTGTAGTGCCACTGCCCCAGCGCGTCGTTGATCAGCAGGACCGTGTCGCACGCCCCGTTCACCGTGACGCGCAAGCCCGCGCCCTGGGGGTTGGCCGTCAGGTTCATCGAGAAATCGGGCGCCTGAATGATGTGCCCGTGCCCCGGCACCACGCCGCAAGCCGCCAGATCCAGGGTGCCGCCCGCGATCACGCCCTGGGTCTGTGGCAGGCCCAGCTGCGCGGCCGAATAGGTCAGCAACTGCCCGGGCAGGTGATAATCGGGGCACAGCGCCGGCTGGGGTGGCTGCGGGGGTTGCGGCGGCTGGGGCGGTGGCGCGTTGCCCAGCGTGTCGGCGATCAGCGTCGCCGGGCAGGTCTGCGCGCCAAAGGTTCCGACCCAGATGTCATAGAGCCCGGTCTGCGCGGCCGGGATCACCAGCCCCGGGTTCAGCCCGTCGCTGTCATCGTTATAGGACCATTGCCCGTTCGGCCCGTTGACCAGCAGCACCGTGTCGCATTGCCCGTTCACCCTGAGTCTGAGGTCGCGCCCGGGCGCGTTGTGCGTCAGGTTCAGCGTGAAATCCGGGCCCTGCACGATGTGACCGTGCCCCGGAACGCTGCCGCAAGCGCCCAGATCCAGTGCGCCGCCGGCGGTCACGCCGTGGCTGTGCGCGGTGGTCAGTTGCTGGCTGGAATAGACCAGCATCTGGCCGTTCTGCCCCGGGTCCGGGCAGGCCGCGGGTTGCGGCGGCTGGGGCGGCTGGGGGATGACCTGCCCGCCAAAGGTCTCGGCTGTAAAGGTCGCGGCGCAGGTCTGCGCGCCAAAGGTGCCGACCCAGACGTCATAGGCGCCGGTCGCGGCATGGGACAGGCGGATCGCCGGGTTCACGCCGTTGCTGTCGTCGTTGTAGGACCACTGCCCATTGGGCCCGCGCACCAGCAGCACGGTGTCGCATTGGCCCGCGACCCGGAACTCCAGATCGTATCCCGGCAGATTGTGCGTGAAATTCAGCGTGAAATCGGGTTGCACGGCGACATGGCCATGCCCTGGAACCGACGCGCAATTGGCCAGGTCGGCGTTGCCGCCGGCCGTCACGCCATGCGATTGCGGGGTCCACAACTGCTGGCCGGAATAGCTGAGTCCCTGGCCATTCAGATTCGGGTTGGGGCACAGCACCAGCTGCGGCGGTTGCAGGACCGGCGGCAATGGCAGCGGCAACTGAGGCGGCAGCGGCAGTTGCGGCAACCCGCCCCCGCCGGTGGTGCGCGCGCTCAAGGTCGAGCCGCAGAGCTGCGCGCCGAACGTGCCCACCCAGATGTCGTATTCGCCGGTCGCGGCGGCGGGGATCGTGATCTCGGGGTCCAGCCCGTTGCTGTCGTCGTTGAACAGCCATTGCCCGTTGGGCCCGCGCACCAGCAGCACCGTGTCGCATTGCCCGTTCACGCTCAGCACCAGCGCGCGGCCGGGGGCGTTGTGGGTCAGGTTCAGCGTCACATCGGGTTGCACGGCGACACGGCCCTGACCCGGCACGCCGGGGCAGGCGCCCAGGTCCTGGCCGCCTCCGGCCGTGATCGAGCGGCTGAGGCCCGACGTCAGTTGCTGGCTGCTGGCGCTCACCATCTGGCCGTTGGCGTTCGGATTGGGACAGCCGAGGGCGGCGCCCGCGACCAGGGAAAACAGCATCGCGGTCAGCGCGCGGATGACGAAAAGACCGGGGGTCGGGGACATGGACTCCTCCGTTCAGGAAATGGCCGGGCGCGGGGACGTCCGGGAACGCGATTAATAAAAACGCGGAAATGCTGCGCCGGCCCGGCCGCGAAATCAAGGCATTTGCGCGTGATCGCGCGGGGCGGTCAGTCCGCGCGCAGCAAGATCAGCAAGGCCGCGACGATCAGGAAAACCCCCGGAAAGACCGCCAGACCGGGCGCGCCATGGCCCAGCGCCAATTCCCACAGGATGATCCAGACGGGCGTCGCATAGGTGTAGGCCATGACCTTGGACGCGGGGAGCCGCTGCGCCGCGAACTGCATGGCCGAGGCCGAAAACGCGGTGGCGAGGATCACCAGGTAGCCCAGCGCCACCCAGACCAGCAGCGGCAGGCCCAGCCAGTCGGTCGCCAGAACCGCGCGCCCGTCATAGACCATCAGCACCGCGAAGCCGGCCAGCGTCACCAGCGACGCGGTGACCATCGCCCCTTCGCCGCGATTGAGGCGCCGCAGCATCGGCGTGTAGAACGCATGCAGGATGCAGCCGAGGAAATAGATCGCCTCGCCCTTGCCGATCTGGAAACCGACGAGCGCGCGCAAGTCACCGCGAAAGATCACCCAGACCGCCCCCGCCGCGCCGACCGCCAGCGCCGCCGTGACATAGGGCAAGGGGCGCTGACCCAGCAGGGGCCAGGCGATCAGCGCGGTCATCAGGGGCGTCAGCGTGAACACCGCACCGGCCGAAACCGGGTGCGCGGTCTTCAGGCCTTCGAACATCAGGACGAAATACCCGCCATACAGCACCGCCAGCAGCCCATAGCGCCAGGGCTGGGCGAGGTCCGCCCGGCTGAACCCGTGGCGCCCGCCGCGCCCGCCGCCGGTCAGCACCACCAGCAACGCCAGCACCGCCGAGGCCAGCAGGAACCGCGCAGCGGTCAGCGCCACCGGGGGGATGTCGTTCGCGACCATCACCCCAAGGCTGAAACTGCCTGACACCGCGGCCGAAAAGCCCAGCATCGCGGCATGGCCCCGCAGCGCCTGGGCCCGCCCGCGGGTGTCGGCATAGGCGTCGCTCATGCGCTGAACGTGTCCTTGATGATGCGCACGGCCGCCTGGACCTTTGGCGTGCGGTGCAGATCGACATGCGTGACCAGCCAGACCGGCGCCTGCCATTCCGGGCGCGGGGGCAGGACTTCGATCAGGTCGGCCGGGTCGGTTTCGCCGTAGTGAAAGCCCAGGCCCAGCCCATCAGCGATGGCCGCGCGCCGCGCCGCCGCCTCGTTCGAGCGGAAAACGACGCGCGGCGCCGGGCTGCGCCCGGCCAGCCATTGCGCAAAGGGGGCGCGGCTGTCGTCCAGTTCCTCGGTCACGAAACGGTGGTTGACCAGATCGGCATCGTCGCGCGGCGCGCCGTAGCGGTCCAGATAGGACTGGCTGGCGTAAAGCGCGACCGACAGTTTGGACAGCGGTTGCACGACATTGTCGGGCTCGGACGGGCGGGTGCCGGCGCGAATGGCGACATGGGCCTCGCCGTATTCCAGGCGGAACAGCCGCCGGTCGGTCTGGATGCGCAGCGCCAGGTCGGGGAATTCCGCGCAAAGCTGCCGTGTCGCCGGCCGCAGCAATGGCACCAGGCCGGGCAGGGTGGTGATGACCAGTTCGCCCGAGATGGCGCAATCCGTGCCCGTCAGCCGGGTGCCGAGCTGCGCGAACTGTTCGTCCGTGACCCGGCCCACCTGCGCCAGCGCGGCGCCGGCCTCGGTCGGGGTGTAGCCGCGGGCGTGGCGCTGGAACAACTTGACCCCCAGCCGCGATTCCAGCGCGTCGATATGACGGATCACGGTGGCGTGGTGCACGCCCAGGGCCTCGGCCGCGCCGCTGACGGTTCCCGCGCGGGCGACCTGCCAGGCGGTGCGGATTTCGTCCCAGGACTCGATACTCATGCGGCGCTGCCCCGTCGGTTCGGCCGCATCTTGTGGGATTGGCCGAAGTGGCGCAAGGGGCGATCCTTGCCTTGACCTGGGGGCGCGGTGGCCGGCATAACACCCCTTGAGCGGACAGGAGGTTCCCGGATGCAGCCCGCCGAACATGCGCTGATCGCCATCGACATCCAGAACGATTTCTGCCCCGGCGGCGCCTTGGCGGTGGACGAGGGCGATGCCGTTGTCCCCCAGGTCAACGCGCTGATGGACGATTTCGCGGTGCGCGTCCTGACCCAGGACTGGCACCCCGAGGACCACCTGTCCTTTGCCGCGAACCACGCGGGCGCCGCGCCGTTTTCGATGACCGAGATGCCCTATGGCCCGCAGGTGTTGTGGCCGCGCCATTGCGTGCAGGGGACCGAGGGCGCGGCCTTTCACCGTGCGCTGCGCACCAATCCGGCCGATCTGATCCTGCGCAAGGGCTTTCGCCCCGAAATCGACAGCTATTCGGCGTTTTTCGAAAACGACCGCACCACGGCGACCGGGCTCGAGGGGTATCTGCGCACCCGGGGCGTCACGCATCTGACACTGGTCGGCCTGGCGACCGATTTCTGCGTGGCCTATTCCGCGCTCGACGCCGCGCGGCTGGGGTTCACGGTCGTGGTGCGACTCGATGCCTGCCGGGCGATCGACCTGAACGGGTCGCTCGACGAGGCGCTCAGGCAGATGCGCGCGGCCGGGGTGACGCTGGCGAACGGCTAGGCGTCACTTCTCGCCGGTCCAGTGCTTTTCGATCAGGCGATAGTTCCCCATCAGAAAGACGAACATCACGGCCATCTGCCCGAATGTGTCCCATAGGACATAGACGTCGGTGGAAAAGTTGCGCCAGATCACCTCGTTCATGGCGGCAAAGGCCAGGAAGAACCAGGCCATCCGCCGGGTGAGGATCATCCAGCCCTCGCGGTCCAGGGGCAGGGCCTGGTCCAGCACGAAGGCCAGCCAGGACTGGCCGCGCCACAGGCCGATGAACAACAAGATGCCGAACAGGCCAAAGATGAAGGTGCTCTTCATCTTGAACACCCGCTCGTCGTTGAACAACACCGTGCCCAGGCCCAGCACGATCACCAGCCCCAGCGTGACGATCTGCATCCGGTTCAGCCGTCCGGTCAGCAGCCGCAGCGCCACCGTCGCGGCGATCTGAAGCGGCACGAACAGGACGACCGCCACCACGAAACCCGCATACTCGGTGCCGCCCAGGGTCACCGTGGCGTGGCGCATCCACAGGTAGACCGCCAGAAAGACCAGCAGGGGGCCGAACTCGAGCGCCTGTTTCACCAGGGCCGAGGGTTGCTTTCGGGTGTCGGACATGGGGCCTCCTGCGTTGCGGGCGCCATCTGACCCGGAACGCCCCCGCTGCGCAAGATGGGGCGGTGTCAGACGGCGGGCACACCACCGGCCAGCACCTGTGCATACCAGGCGCGGTCGATGTTGCCACCCGACAGGACCAGACCGACCTTGCGGCCGGCGAGTTGCCCGGTCTCGGCCATCGCCAGGGCCAGCGCGGCCGCGCCGGCACCCTCGGCCAGGTTGTGCGTGGCGGTGAAGTAGAGGCGAATCGCGTCGGCCACCTGGGCATCGCTGACCGCGCCCAGATGGTGCGCGCCCGGTCCGTAGATGGCCAGCGCCTCGGGCACGGGAACGCGCACGGCCATGCCGTCGGCAAAGGTGCGCGCTTGCGGGGTTTCCACGGCGTGGCCCGCCCGCACCGACCTGAGCGCGCCGTCCGCCCCCGTGCTGACCACGCCGACCACTTCGCAGGTCAGGCCCAGCGCGTCGCGGGCGGCGATCACCCCGCAGATGCCCGACCCGCAGCCGATCGGCACATAGACCCGGTCGAGATCAGGGTGCGCGTGGAACAGCTCCAGCCCGTAGGTGGCGACGCCGCGCACCAGTTCACGGTGAAAGGGCGGGACCGGATACAGCGGTTCCTGGCCGGCCAGGCGCATGGCCTCTTCGCGGGCTTCGTCGAAATCCGCGCCGTGTTCCACCAGTTCGCCCCCATAAGCGCGCATCGCGGCGTTCTTTTCCACCGAGTTCCCCTGCGGCACCAGGATCTTCGCCCGCAGCCCCAGCGCGCGGGCGGCGCGGGCCTGCGACTGGCCGTGATTGCCGCGCGTGGCGGTGATGACGCCCTGCATGTCGGGATGCGCGCGCCTGAGCCAGTCCAGAAAGGTCACACCGCCACGCACCTTGAAGGCGCCGGTGGGGGCGTGGTTCTCGTGCTTGACGATGACCTGCCGCGCGCCCAGCGCCTGCGCCAGCAGCGGCCAGTCCAGCGCCGGGGTGGGCGGCACATGGGCGCTGACCAGGCGTTGCGCGGTCTCCAGTTCGGACAGGGTGAACATGTGGCGGCTCCTTTGTCGGGCAGCTTGGAGTCCCGGGCTGGCGGGCGCAAGGGGGGCGGGCCTATGCTGCGCCCAGAACCCGGAGGTCCCCATGATTCGCCCGCTCGCCCTTGCGCTGACGCTTGCCGCGCCGTTCCTTGCCGCCACGCCCCTGCTGGCCGACCCCACCATGGAATGCCCCGGCGGCAGCCAGGTCGAAATCTCGGTCTGCCTGGGCGACACGCTGGACCGCGTCGATCAGGCCATCGTGGTGGCGCTGGGCTATGCCCAGGCCTCGGCCAGCGATCTGGACGAGACGACGGGACGCGAGGACGCGCTGCCGGCGATCGACGCGGCGCAGGCCGCCTGGAGCGCCTATCGCGATGCCCAGTGCGAGGCCGTGGGCGCGGGATTTGGCGGCGGATCGGGCACGACCATCGCCATACGCGCCTGCCGGATCGCCCTGGGCCGCGCCCGGGTCGATGCGCTTCTGGCGATGGCGCACTAACCCTCGAGCGAGTCGAGCCCCTGGCGCAAGGTTTGCGCCATGCCCGCGCGCTCAAGGTGCTGCCTGAGCCGCTGGTTGTAGCCGCCGGGCGTGTCCAGGGCCCGCAACAGCGGCGCGGTGGGCGAATCGATCAGGCTGGAGCCGACCAGAAGACGCAGGAAATCCGCGCCGTCGTAGCCGCGCTCGGCCAGCCAGTCGCCAGCCGCGCCGACCAGCGCGGCAGCGGGTGACAGCACCGCCTGGGCGCAGAGAAAGGCGTCCAGTTCGGCGGCGTCGCGCAGGACAAAGAGGGTGTTGCGGGCGCCAAAGAGGGAATCGACCGGGGCCCGATCGCCCAGCACCAGCAAGGGTGAGCCGCCCCGCGCGATCCCCGGGAACGGCAGCACGATCGCCGCCGCCCGGGCCGGGGCGACCAGGTCCGCCAGGACCTCGAGCGGGAGGTCCGCCATGAACGAGATCACGGTCTGCTCAGGCCGGAAGCGCAGGGCGCGCAGGACCTCGGGTGCGACCGCGGGCAACAGGCCCAGAAAGAGGGTGTCGCTGGCATCGACCACGCCCTGATTGGGGGCCACCCGCACGCAGTCATGGCGGGCGGCCAGCGCCGCCGACTGCGCGGCGCCGCGTTCGGACACGGTGATGACGTGCCCGTCGTCGGCCAGTCCCTGCACCACCGCCGAGGCGATGGTGCCGGTTCCGACAAACCCCAGGCGCATCAGCGCATCCGGGCGATCAGATTGTCCTTGAGAACGAACTGGTGATAGAGCGCGGCCACCACATGCAGCGCGGCCAGAACCCAGGCGATGTTGAACATCACCTCGTGCACGTCGCCAGCGTCGGTCACGCCAAAGAACCAGGCCATGATCCCCGACAGCGGCAGCAGCAGCAGCACCAGATACAGCAGCCCGTGCACGATGCTCGACCCCAGGGTCAGCATCGGGTGCTGGTTGTCCACCGGCGCCGGTGCGCCATGCACGAAGCGCAGCACCAGCCGCAGCAGCATCAGCACCAGGATCGACACGCCCACCCAGACGTGCACGCTGGTGCCGGTGGTGATCGTCGCCTCGCCGGTGCGACGCAGCGCGCGCCAGCTGTCGTTCATCCACTCATGGCTGAAGAAACTGACGGCAAGCAGCAGAAGAATGAGCCAATGCAGCACCCTTTGGGTGGCGGTGTATTTTCGAACGTCGGTCGTCATGACAAGCTTCCTTGCAACTGTCCTGTCCCCTTGAACGCGCAAAGCGCGCGTTTCCGCCGTCCGGAATGGCCATTGTCCGGCCTTGTGTCACGGCGGAATCCCGCGCGCACTTTGCCACGCCCGCCGGAAAGCTTCCAGCCCCGGGCAGACGCGATCCGGCCGCCGTGAACGGTTCTGCAACACCCCCAAGCCGGCGCAGGCCGGGGCCGGGCCCCGGCGCCCGGTCAGCGCGCGGCGGTGACGATGAATTCGACCTTGTAGTCAGGGGTCGCCAGCCTGGCCTCGCCGGTTGCACGGGCGGGCGGGTTCGCCGGGTCGATCCAGGCTTCCCAGACGGCGTTCATGGCAGCAAAATCGGCCATGTCGGCCAGCCAGACGGTGGTCGTCAGGATGCGCGACTTGGTGGTGCCGGCCGAGGCCAGCAGGCGATCGACCTCGGCCAGCGCGGCCCGCGCCTGTTCGGTGACGCCGGCGCCTTCGCCGACCTGGCCGGCCAGATAGACGGTGTCGCCATGGATGACCGCCGCGCTCATGCGGCGGCCGGGTTCGAGGCGGGTGATCTCGGTGGTCATGGGAACTCCTGGTTCGGGTTGCGCCGTTTCTCAACCACGCCACGGCCTTCGCCGCAAGAGCGGTTGAAACCCGGCGGTCCGCGCGGCATGTAAGGGGCACCAGTTCCGGAGCCGTCATGCCCGACACCCCTGCCGCCCAGGCGCTGCTCGATACCTTCGGGCACATCGTCGTCATCAACCTGCGCGATCGCGCCGATCGCCGCAGGGGAATCGACGCCGAGTTGCGCAAGGCCGGCCTGTCGCTGGATCACCCGGCGGTCGAGCTGTTCGCCGCGATCCGCCCCGACAACGCCGCCGGCTTCCCTTCGGTCGGCGCGCATGGCGCCTTTCGCAGCCATCGCGGCGTGATGGCGCGGCTGTTGTCCCAGGGGTGGCCCAGGGCGCTGGTGCTCGAGGACGACATGGCCTTTGCGACGGGCGCGGTGGCCCGGTTGCCGGCGCTGGCCCAGGCGCTGGCGACGCAGGACTGGGACCTGCTCTACGGCCATCCCGGCGACCGGCCCGAGGCCCTGCCGCAGGCGCAGGCCGGGCTGGTGGCGCTGCCCCCGGACCTGGGGCTGATCCAGTTGCATTTCCTGGGCCTGACCCGGCGCGCGGCGGAAATCGCGCTGCCCGAACTCGATGCCATGGCGGTCCGCGCGCCCGGCAGCCCCGAGGGCGGGCCGATGCATGTCGATGGCGCGCTCAACTGGGTGCGCCGGTCCCACCCCGGGCTGCGGGCGCTGGCCGCGCAGCCCGCGCTGGCCACGCAGCGCGCCTCGCGCAGCGACATCGCCCGGCCGCGCTGGTTCGACCGGACGCCGGGTTTGCGCCAGCTTGCCACCGCCCTGCGCCGCCTGCGCTGAACGCAGCCCCAGACCAACCGGAGCCCCCCGCCATGACCCCCGACGCCTTTGCTACGCTTGTCCGTGCCCGCCGGTCGGTGCGCGGGTTCCTGCCGCGCCCGGTCCCGGACGCAGACATCGAATTGGCGTTCGAAACCGCGCTCTGGGCGCCGTCGAACTGCAACGTGCAGCCCTGGACGGTGCATCTGGTCTCTGGCGACAGCCTGCGTGCGCTGGGCCGGGCGATGACCGCGCGCGCCGCGCAAGGACCGACGGCGCCCGATGTGCCGATGGACACCGCCTATGCAGGGCCATTCCGCGAGCGTCAGATCGGCTCGGCCAAGGCGCTTTACGGCGCGATGGGGATTGCGCGGGACGACCGGCAGGGGCGGGTGGACGCGTTCTTGCGCAACCTCGATGCCTTTGGCGCGCCGCATGCGGCGTTCGTGTTCCTGCCCGAGGGGTTCGGCACGCGCGAAGCCGCCGATCTGGGCGGGTTCGTGCAGACGGTGTTGCTGGCGCTTACCGCGCGCGGCATCGGGTCCGTCGCGCAGGGGGCGCTGTCGCTCTATCCCGACGTGGTGCGCGCGCATCTGGGCCTGGACCCGGGCGCGCAACTGATGTGCGGGATCGCCTTTGGCTACGAGGACCCCACGCACCCGGCGAACGCCGCCCGCACCGACCGCGCCCCGCTGGGCACTATCCTGACCCGCCACGACTGAACAAAGGCCAGGCGCACGGGGGTTTCGCCCTCGGCCGGAAGCCCTCCGGGCTTCAGCCCTCGGGCGACCCGGCGCGGCGCTGAAGCGCCGCGCGGTGTGTCGTGCCCCGTGGCGGCGGTCCTGCGAATCGCACGGCCGGGTCCGAGGGCCGGTCGGGCCGGCTCGCGATTTCGAATGGCTAGGATGGAGGTGGGTACCGGAATCGAACCGGTCTTCACGGATTTGCAATCCGGTGCGTAACCTCTCCGCCAACCCACCGTTGCCCGAGGCTGGCTCTGCTTTAGCGGCTTGGGCTTGCCTGTGCAAGGCCCCCCGAAGGGGCGGCCGGGTCAGCCGCCCAGCACGCCGCCCAGAAACCGCAGCCAGTTGTCGCGGGCGAGCTTCGCGATCAGCGCCTCGCCATAGCCATGCCTGCGCATCGCGCCGATCAGCGCCGGCAGGTCCGCACACGAGCGCAGCCCGTCGGGCAGCGGCGCGCCGTCGAAATCCGAACCGAGGCCGACATGGTCCTCGCCGGCGCCCTCGATCAGCGCGTCGAACTGGCGCAGGCAATCCTCCAGCGTCGCCCGCCCGCTTCGCCATCCCTCGGGCGAGAGGAACACGGTCGCATGGTTCAACCCGACCATGCCGCCCGATTCGCCGATCGCGCGCAGCTGCGCCGCGGTCAGATTGCGCGTCACGGGCGCCAGGTCCCAGGCGTTGGAATGGGTCGCGACCAGGGGCAGGCCCATCGCGCCGATGTCCTCGAACCCCTTCATCGTCAGATGGCTGGTGTCCACCACCATCCCCAGCGCCGCGCAGCGCCGGACCAGCCGCTTGCCGTCCTCCGTCAGCCCGGGGCCGGTGTCGCCGTCGCGCCCGCTGCAAAAGGGAACCCCCTCGCCCCAGATCGTCGGGCGCGACCAGACCGGCCCCAGGGACCGCAAACCCAGGGCATGCAGCGCGTCCAGCACCAGCAGCTCGGCGTCGATGCATTCGGCGCCCTCGAGATGCAGCAAGGCGGCGATACCGCCCGCGTCCATCACCGCGCGGATGTCCCGGGCGGTGGTGCATTGGGTCACCAGCCCGGCGCCCTGCAACCGCCGCAGGACGCCCACCTGCGCCATCACCGATTGCAACGCGGGGGCCTGATCCATCGGTGCCGGCAGCGGCATGGACTGGCCCCGGAACCCGCTGAAATCGAAGGCCTGGCGAACCGCCGGGGAATAGAGCGCAAAGAACCCCCCGCCGAACCCGCCGGCCCGGGCGGCAGCGCGATTGATGTGGCCCTCCCCGCCCGCAAATCGCGCCACGGGATCGCCGCCCGCACACCACAAACGGCTCAGAACATCGTTGTGACCGTCGAACACCAGCATTCCAACGCTCCCTCTCATCTTGTCCGAAATACGCACGGGGATTTTCAAGGGGGCCGTGGCCCCCTTGAAGCGGGGGGTCCGGGGGGCGGCAGCCCCCCGGCACCTAGACCATCTCGGCCGAGGGGATCACCGGAAAGAACGCCCCGCCCGACCACAACCCGAACCAGCGGGCCCCGGCGTGTTCGGCGTGAGCGCCCAGATCCACCAGCCGGTAAAAGCTCTTGCGATCGATCAGCGCCTCCAGGCCCGCGCGGATCATCACATAGGGTGCGGGCTCACCGGTCGCGGCGTCGCGCGTCACCCGGATCGGGTGCGCCGGCCCGGCCACGGCGGTGTCGCCGACATTGGTCTCAAAGGTCAGAACCTGGTCGCGTCCCGCGCCGCGGGCGGTGAAATCGACCGCGACAAAGGGCGCGTCATCGACCGTGATTCCGACCTTTTCGACCGGCGTGACCAGAAAATACCTGCCATCCTCGCGCTTCAGGATGGTCGAGAACAGCCGCACCAACGCCGCGCGCCCGATCGGCGTGCCCTGGTAGAACCAGGTTCCGTCCCGGGCGATGCGCATGTCCAGATCGCCGCAAAACGGCGGGTCCCACAGATGCACCGGCGGCAAACCGCCTTTCGCCGCAGCCTGCCCGGCGGCCTTGGCCAGGCTGTCGGCGCTGGCGGACTCGGGGGTCGGGGGGGCGGGGGTCACATTGTCTTGTGGCACAGTCATTTTCCGAAACGAGGTCTGGGCGAGCGGGTTCAACCTGACATATAACCGGCGCTGAACCAAGGTCACGCCCGGAGGAACCCGCATGAGCGACACCCTGCTCCCCGCCATCGAGGCGCTGGGCGACCGGCTGTCCCAGGCCCGCGCCGCCATCGCGCCGCGCTTCATCGGCCAGGAAACGGTCGTGGACCTGGCGTTGACGGCGCTCCTGTCGGGCGGGCACGCGCTGCTGGTGGGCCTGCCGGGGCTGGGCAAGACCCGGCTGGTCGATACGCTGGCCACCGTCATGGGCCTGCAATCGAACCGCATCCAGTTCACCCCCGACCTGATGCCCGCCGACATCCTGGGCTCCGAGGTGCTGGAAACCGCCCAGGACGGCAAGCGCGTTTTCCGTTTCATCGAGGGGCCGGTGTTCTGTCAGCTCCTGATGGCGGACGAGATCAACCGCGCGAGCCCCCGCACCCAATCCGCCCTGCTTCAGGCCATGCAGGAACGCGAGGTGACGATCGCCGGCCAACACCGCAGGCTGGGCGCGCCGTTCCACGTTCTGGCCACGCAGAACCCCATCGAGCAAGAGGGCACCTATCCCCTGCCCGAGGCCCAGCTCGACCGGTTCCTGGTGCAGATCGACGTCCCCTATCCCGACCGCGAGACCGAGCGCGCGATCCTGATGGCCACCACCGGGACCGAGGACGCGCAAGTGCACGGCGTCTTTACCCCGGCCGACCTGTTGGCCGCGCAGACCCTGATCCGGCGGATGCCGGTGGGCGACAGCGTCGTCGCGTCGATCCTGGGTCTGGTGCGCGCCTGCCGGCCTGGCACGCCGGATGCCGACCCCTCGCTGGGTGACGCGCTGGCCTGGGGGCCGGGACCGCGCGCGGCGCAGGCGTTGATGTTGGCCGTGCGCGCCCGCGCCCTGCTGCAAGGCCGGCTTGCGCCCTCGGCCGAGGATGTCGCGGCGCTGGCGCACCCGGTGCTGGTGCATCGCATGGCGCTCAGTTTTGCCGCGCGCGCCCGCGGCGAGGATCTGGGCGGCGTCATCGACCGCGTCGTCGCACGCGCCACCGGCGTGACGGAGGCGGCTGCGTGAACCCATCCGGGCCCGCCCTGCGCCGCTCGGCCGAGGCGCTCTCGGGCGCGTTGCCGCCGCTGCTGGTCGCGGCCGAGCATCTGGCGAACAGCGCGCTGCCCGGCGCGCATGGCCGTCGCCGCGCCGGCCCGGGGGCTGAATTCTGGCAGTTCCGCCCGGTGCACGCGGGCGACGCGGCCTCGCGCATCGACTGGCGGCGGTCGGCGCGGGGCGACGATCTCTTTGTGCGCGAGCGCGAATGGCAGGCGGCGCGGGCGGTGACACTGTGGGTCGATGACGGCGCCGCCATGGGTTTTCGCGCCGATCCGTCCCGCCAGACAAAGGCGCAGCGGGCCCGTCTGCTGGCGCTGGCGCTGGCGCTGGTGCTGCTCAGGGGCGGCGAGCGCGTGGGGCTGGCGCGGACCGACCTGCGCCCCCGCGCGGGCCGCGCGCAGGCCGAAGCCCTGGCGCTGGCGCTGGCCGACCAGGACGCCGCCGGGGCCGAGCATGGCGCCGTCGATCTGCACGCCGCGCCAGCCGGGGGCCATGTGGTGCTGTTTTCCGATTTCCTGGGCGATCTTGCGCCGCTCGAGGCCGCGCTGGCGCTGGCCGCCGCGCGGTCCATGCGTGGCATCCTGGTGCAGGTGCTGGACCCGGTCGAGGAACACTTTCCCTTTGACGGGCGCACAAGGTTCGAAAGCATGTCGGGCCATCTCAGCCACGAGACCCTGCGCGCCGCGGACCTGCGCGGCGCCTATCGCGACCGGCTGGCGGCGCGCAAGGACCGGCTGGCCGCGCTGGCGCGGGACACCGGCTGGCACGCGACGACGCTGCACACCGACAGCGCGCCGGCGCCGGGTCTGCTGTGGCTCTATCAGGCGCTGGGGGGCCACCGATGAGCCTGTCCGCGCTGGGTTTCGCCGCGCCCTGGGTGCTGTGGTCTCTGCTGGCGCTGCCGATTCTGTGGTGGCTGTTGCGCGCGGTGCCGCCGGCGCCGGTGCGCCGCCGCTTTCCCGGCGTCGCCCTGCTTCTGGGCCTGCGCGACAGGGACCCGGAAAGCCAGCGCACGCCCTGGTGGTTGCTGCTGCTCAGGGTGCTGACACTGGCGGCGCTGATCCTGGCGCTGGCGGGGCCGGTGCTGAACCCTGCGCGGGGCGTGCCGGGGCAGGGGCCGCTGCTGGTGGTGATGGACGCAAGCTGGGCCAGCGCCCGCGACTGGCCGCGCCGGATCGACAGGGTCGGCCAGGCGCTGGAGGCCGCGCAACGCGCCGGGCGCACCGTGTCGGTGGTCTCGTGGACCGACGCGCCGGAGGGCGCGCCCGAATTCCGTGCCGCGGATCACTGGCGCGAGCGCCTGACGGGGCTGGCGCCGCGCCCTTGGGCGCCGGCCGCCGGCGCGGTGCCCGACTGGATCGCCGGCCTGCCCGCGGGCACCGAAACCCTGTGGGTCAGCGACGGGCTGGCGCGGGACGGACGGGCCGCCCTGCTGGCGGCGCTGGCGCAGGTCGGGCCGGTTTCGGTGTTCGAACCCGCGTCGCCGGTGCTGGCCCTGGCGCCGGCGGTCTTTGACGGGCAGATCGTCAGCGTGACCGCGCGGCGCACACCCGGCCCGGCGCAGGCGCTGGTCCTCGATGCGGTCGGCCGCGACCCGGCCGGGGCCGAGCGCGTGCTGGACCATGCCGCGCTGACCTTTGCCGCGGGCGCTGTCAGCGCCGAGGTGCGGTTCGACCTGCCCCCCGAGCTCAGGAACCGCGTGACCCGGTTCCAGATCGACGGCGCCCGCGGCGCGGGGGCGGTCACGTTGACCGACGACGGGCTGCAACGGCGCAAGGTGGCGCTGCTCAGCGTGCGCGAGGGCAGCGAGCGGCTGGCGCTGCTGTCACCGCTGCACTACCTGCGCGAGGCTTTGCGCCCCAATGCCGACGTGATCGAAAGCGCCAGCCTGGACGACCTGTTGCTGGCCGGTCCCGATGTCCTGGTGCTGGCCGACATGCCGGGCCTGACCGACACCGAATCGCAGGCCCTGCTGCATTGGGTAGAGCAGGGCGGCCTGCTGCTGCGCTTTGCCGGTCCGCGGATGGCGGGTGCCGGCGCCAGCGCGGCGCTGGGCGGCGCGCTGAGCCAGACGGACGATCCGTTGCTGCCGGTCCGCCTGCGGGCCGGGGGGCGCACCGTGGGCGGCGCGATGAGCTGGGGCGATCCGCGCTCTCTGGCGCCCTTTCCCGAGACCTCGCCCTTTGTCGGCCTGCCGGTGCCCGCCGACGTCGGTATCCGCGCGCAGGTCCTGGCCCAGCCGGGCCCCGATCTGGCGGCGCATACCATCGCCGCGCTGGCCGACGGCACGCCGCTGGTGACCCGCGCGGCGCGTGGTGCGGGGCAGGTGGTGCTGTTCCATGTGACGGCGAATGCCGAATGGTCGAACCTGCCGCTCTCGGGCCTGTTCGTGCAAATGCTGGACCGGCTCGCGATCTCGACCCGGGGCGCCCGCCCCGAGGCCGGAGACATGGCCGGCACGCATTGGCAACCGCAAGAGATCATGGATGGCTTCGGCTTGCTCAGCCGCGCCGACGACCGCGCCGCGGTGACCGGCGAGGCCCTGGCGCCGGTGCTGCTGGGCGACCGCCCACCGGGGCCCGACCTGCCGCCGGGCCTGTATGCCGGCACCGCGCTGCGCATCGCCGTCAACGCCACCGACGCGCAAACGCCCCTGACGCCCGCGCAATGGCCGCTGGGCACCCAGGTCGAAACCGGCACCCGGCCGGCCGAGGTCCCGCTGGCGGGGTTCCTGTTCGCGCTGGCCGCCGTCGTGCTGGCGCTGGACGCGCTGGCCACCCTGGCGCTGGGCGGGCGGTTGCTGCGCGCGGCGATGCTGGTGCTGGCGCTGGGCCTTGCGGCGGCGCCGCGCGCGCAGGCCCAGACCGGCGACGTGGACCCGCGGATCCTGCAAGCCACCGAGAACGTCGTGCTGGCCGCCGTGGCCTCGGGCGATGCGCAGGTTGACGAGGTCGCGCTGGCCGGGCTGAGGGGGGTGTCGGACGCGCTTTATGCGCGCTCGTCTGTCGAGCCGGGGGCGCCGATGCGCGTGGACATCGAGACCGACGAACTGTCGGTCTTTCCGTTCCTCTACTGGCCGGTGATCGCGGATAGCCCGCTGCCCTCGCCGCAGGCCTATGCCAAGCTGAACCGCTATCTGCGCACCGGCGGCATGATCCTGTTCGACACCCGCGATGCCGAGCAGGCGCGCCTGACCGGCGGCACCACCGCCGCAGGCCGACGCCTGCAGCAGATCGCGGCGGGGCTGGACATCCCGCCGCTGGAACCCGTTCCCGCCGACCATGTGCTGACCCGCACATTCTATCTGCTCAGCGATTTCCCGGGCCGCTATCAGGGCGGCACCGTCTGGGTCGAGGCCGCGCCCGCCGACGCCCAGCAGGCCGAGGGGATGCCGTTTCGCAACCTCAATGACGGGGTGTCGCCGGTCGTCGTGGGGTCGAACGACTGGGCCTCGGCCTGGGCGGTGGACGCGCAAGGGCTGCCGATGGCGCCGGTCGGGCGCGGCACCACCGGCGACCGCCAGCGCGAGATGGCGATGCGGTTCGGTGTCAACCTGATCATGTATGTGCTGTCGGGCAACTACAAATCCGACCAGGTGCATGTGCCCGCGTTGCTGGAAAGGCTGGGACAATGAACGGCGCCTCGGTGGTCTTTGATCCGCTGTTGCCCTGGGTCGTCGTCTGGGCCCTGGGCGCGCTGGCCCTGGCGGTGACGGCGGTGTCCTTGTGGCGCGGACTGGCGGGTTGGCCGCTGCGCGCGCTGGGGCTGGGGCTGATCCTGGTGGCACTGGCCAATCCCGCCATCCAGACCGAGGACCGCCAGCCGCTGCCCGACATCGCCCTGATCCTGCGCGATGCCACGGGCTCGAACCGGCTGGCCGGGCGCGCCGCGCAGACCGAGGCCGCCGTGACCCATCTGCGCGCCGAACTCGCGCGGCTGGGAATCGAGGGCCGCGTCGCCACCATCCCCGACGGGCCCGACAACGGCGGCTCGCAGGTGAACGCGGCGCTGGATCAGGCGCTGGCGGATCTGCCGCGCGACCGTCTGGCGGGGGTGTTCGTGGTGTCGGACGGGTTGGCGCATGACCCGCCGCTGGTGACCCCGCCCGCGCCGCTGCATCTGGTGCAGACCGGCGAACCGGCCGACTGGGACCGCCGCCTGATCGTGCGCAACGCGCCCGCCTATGGCATCCTGGGCGAGACCCTGACCCTGACCCTCAGGATCGAGGACGAAGGCCGCGTCCCCGAGGCGCTGCGCGGTCAGCCGGTGCGCGTGGGCTTTGCGCTGAACGGCGAGGCCCTGCGCTATGCCACCGCCCCGGTGGGCGAGGACATGACGCTGACCCTGACGCTGGATCGTGGCGGGCTGAATGTGCTGCGCTTCGTGCTGGCGGCCGAAGAGGGCGAACTGACCGACCGCAACAACGCGGCCGTGGTGCAGATCAACGGCATTCGCGACCGGTTGCGCGTGCTTCTGGTCTCGGGCGAGCCGCACACGGGCGAACGCACCTGGCGCAACCTTCTGAAATCCGACCCCTCGGTCGATCTGGTGCATTTCACCATCCTGCGGCCGCCGGATCGCCAGGACGGGGTGCCGGTCGGGGAACTGTCGCTGATCGCCTTTCCGACGCGCGAATTGTTCGTGGAAAAGATCGACGACTTCGATCTCATCATCTTTGACCGCTATCGCCGCCGTGGGATCTTGCCGAACAGCTATTTCGACAACATCCGCCGCTATGTGACCGAGGGCGGCGCGCTGCTGGTCGTCGGTGGGCCGGAACTGGCCAGCGCGGAAAGCATCTATCATTCGCCGCTGGGCCAGATCCTGCCGGCCGAACCGACCGCGCGGGTGCTGGAACAACCCTTTGCGCCGCATCTGTCGCCCACCGGCGCCCGCCATCCGGTGACCGAGGGGTTGGACCAGGGCTATCCCGCCGCGACCCAAGGCGGCGCGCCGGGCTGGGGCCGCTGGCTCAGGCAGATCGACCTTGCGCCGCATTCGGGCGAGGTGGTGATGCAGGGCGTGGCGGATCGCCCGCTTCTGGTGCTGGACCACGCCGGGCAGGGACGGGTGGCGATGCTGGCCTCGGATCAGGCCTGGCTTTGGGACCGCGGCTTCGAAGGTGGCGGGCCGCAGGCCGAATTGCTGCGCCGTCTCGCCCACTGGCTGATGCGCGAGCCCGACCTCGAGGAAGAGGCCCTGAGTGCCGACGCGCAGGGGCTGGACATGACGATCACCCGCCGCTCGTTGCACGATGGGCCACATACGGTCACCGTGACCCGCCCCGACGACAGCAGCGTCACGCTGGATCTGACGGAAACCGCGCCGGGCCGGTTTACCGCGCATTGGCAGGGCGACGAGCCGGGCCTCTACCGGCTGCAATCCGAAGGGCTGGATACCGTCACCGTTCTGGGCACCGCCAACCCCCGCGAATACGAACGCGTGGTGGCCGATGCCGCCCCCCTGGCGCCGCTGATCGACGCCACGCGCGGCGGGGTCGCGCCCGTCGCCGCCGGCCTGCCCGCGCTGCGCGCCGTGGATGCGGGCCGTCAGGCCTGGGGCCGCGGCTGGCTGGGGGTCACGCCGCGCGGCGCCTATGTCACCACCGACCTCAGGCTGGCCGCGTTGGCGCCGGTCTGGCTGTGGCTGGTGCTGGGGCTGGGCCTGGTGCTGGCGGCCTGGCTGCGCGAGGCCCGCCGCTAACCGTTCAGCCGGTCCAGCCGCGCCCGCACGCTCAGCCCGTGCGCCTGGAGACTTTCGCTGACGGCCAGCGTCTCGGCCGCCGGGCCGATGGCGCGCAGGGCCTCGGGCGTCATGCGGGCGAGCGTCGTGCGCTTCAGGAAATCCAGCACCGACAGCCCCGACGAGAACCGCGCCGACCGCGCGGTCGGCAGCACATGGTTCGGCCCGCCGACATAGTCGCCGATCGCCTCGGGCGTCCAGTGCCCCAGGAAGATCGCGCCGGCGTGGGTGACCTCTGCCAGCAGGGCCTCGGGGTCGGCGACGCACAGTTCCAGGTGCTCGGGCGCCACGCGGTCCGACAGCGCCGCCGCCTGCGCCAGCGTATCGACGACGATCACCGCACCGTAATCGCGCCAGCTTGCGCCAGCGATTGCGCGCCGTTCCAGGGTTTCGAGGTGCCGCTCCACCGCCGCCATGACCGCCTCGGCCTCGACGGCCGAGGTCGTCACCAGGATCGACTGCGCCACCTGGTCGTGTTCGGCCTGGCTCAGCAGATCCAGGGCGATCCAGTCGGGATCGCCAGTGCCGTCGCCGATGACCAGGATCTCGCTGGGACCGGCGATCATGTCGATGCCGACCCGGCCAAAGACCCGCCGCTTGGCCGCCGCCACATAGGCGTTGCCGGGGCCGGTGATCTTGTCCACCGGCGCCACGGTCTCGGTGCCATAAGCCAGCGCCGCAATCGCCTGGGCGCCGCCGATCCGATAGATCACATCCACACCCGAAAGCCGGGCCGCCAGGATCACCAGCGGGTTCACCGCGCCGCCGGGCGTGGGGCAGGCGATGGCCAGCCGCGCGACCCCGGCGACCTTGGCCGGAATCGCGTTCATCAGCACCGACGACGGATAGCTCGCCTGGCCGCCAGGCACATAGAGCCCGGCCGCCGCGACCGGAGTCCATCGCCAGCCCAGCGCGGCCCCGCTGGCGTCCTCCCAGCGCGCATCCTCGGGGATCTGGCGCTCGTGATAGGCACGAATGCGCGCCGCCGCCAGCTCCAGCGCCGCGCGGTCGCCAGGGCTTACCTGCGCGCAGAGCGTCTCGATCTCGTCCGGGGAAAAGGCCAGCGTCGCGGGGGTCAGGGCCAGCCGGTCGAATCGCTCGGTCAATTCGATGACCGCCGCGTCGCCCCGCGCCCGCACGTCGGCAATGATCGCGGCGACGGCGGCATCCACATCGGGGCTGTCCTCGCGCTTCATGCCCAGAAGGGCGGTGAAACGGGCCTCGAAATCGGCGTCACGGGTGGTCAGGAACTGCGGCATGGCGGGCCTCCTTGCATGCCCGAGGGCATAGGGGATCGCGCCCGCAGCGTCCAGTTCCTCCGTCATGGCCCGGGGCCGAACCCGCGCCTTCTTTGTGCCGGAAATATCCTCGGGGGTATCCAAAGGGGGTGGAAAACCCCCTTTGGCGGGGGGTGCGGGGGGCTGGCCCCCCGCCGCTTGCCGGCTCCCGGGGCGCTACCTCGGGTGGCTCGGCGCCTGGCCTGACGGCGCGCCATAGGGTCGCGTCACATCCACAAGTTCGGCCTCGATGCACTCGACCGTCAACTCCAGCAGCCCGTCACCGGCAAAGGTCAGCGTGATCGTGCCGGGCCCCGCCGGCTCGGTCTCTGCGCGCCCGGTTTGTTCGGTTTGCGCGTCTGCTGTCGCGGGCCGATAGGCCACAGACAGCAGCGACAGCACGGTGTCCTTGTCGCGCGACAGCCCCTGGTGGCGCACCTCCCGGACATCGGCGAATTCCAGCACCGCGCGGACCCGCTCAAAGCGCCGCCCCGCGGCCTCGGCCTGCGGCGCGTCCTCCCAGCGGAACCGGTTCAGCAACAGCGAGAATCGACGCCGCCCCCGGGCCCAGGCCAGATCCGCCCCGGTCAGCACCGCATCCTGCACCAGCGCCGACAGCACGCCCAGATCGGCCGCGTCGCGCGCGATCAGCCGCAAGGGCGCCTCGGCCCCGTCCTCGAATCGCGCGTCGCTCATGTCTCGTCCTCTTCCGCGCGGGCCTTGGCCTGCGCCTTGCGACGGGCGATGTTGGCCTTCAGCGCGGCTTTGACGCGCGCCTCTCTGGCCTGGTCGCCCTTGGTTCCCTTGACCGACTGCACGCGGCGCGCGCGGTCCCCGGCGGGTTCGGTATCTTTGCCGCTGTTCATGGCGACCCTCTTACCGCGTGGTGAAAAAACCGTCCAGACAGGGCTTGCACAACGCGCGCTTTGCGTCTAATCAGCCGCCCGTGGCAACGCTGCAGTAGCTCAGTGGTAGAGCACTCCCTTGGTAAGGGAGAGGTCGAGAGTTCAATCCTCTCTTGCAGCACCACCTTTCCCCAGGACCCATGCCCAGAACGCCGCCGCCAAAGATCGGCAGGCGGCAGGTCGCGCGCGATTCGCAGGGCCTTGAGCCCGGCTCGGGGCGCCGCGTTCCGGCCCGCCCTCCGACGGCGCAGGGTGACCCTGTCCCGGGTTGCCGGGCGGTTCGGGTTGAAACGTCCCGTCGCGTGGGGGTACGGGACAATATTCTTCCAAACGGCCGTGAACCGGCGGTAAACTGACCTTGTTTTCTTGTGTAGCTTGCGTATTTCGGGAGTTTTTCCCATCATCGGGCCGTGCTTTCCAAGGGTGCGGCGATGCAGCATTTTCCTGTCTACCTCGATCTCGCGGCCGCGCGGGTGGTCATTGCCGGGAACGGCGCCTTTGCCCTGGCAAAGCTGCGGCTGCTGGCCAGGACGCCGGCGCGGATCACCCTCTTTGCCCCGGCGCCCGCCCGCGATCTCGAAGTCGCGGCCGGCGAACACGGCGCCACGCTTTTGCGCCGCCCGGCCGAGGCCGCCGATCTCGACGGTGCCCGGCTGGCCTATGCCGCCCATGGCGAGGGTGCCGCGGACGCCAGGTTCGCGCGGCTTGCGCGGGCGGCGGGTGCGCTGGTCAACGTGGTGGACGACCTCGAAGCCAGCGACCACATCACCCCGGCGATCGTGGACCGCGCGCCGGTGACGATCGCCATCGGCACCGAAGGCGCGGCGCCGGTGCTGGCCCGGGCGATCAAGGCTGACCTGGAGGAACGCCTGCCGCAGGGGCTGGGCACGCTCGCGCGCGCGGGCAAGCTGTTCCGCCCTGCGGCCGAGGCCCTGCCGCAGGGCCGCCGCCGCCGCGCGTTCTGGTCCGACTATTACACCCGCTCCGGCCCCGAGGTTCTGGCCGAGGCCGGCGCGGAATTGCTGGACCACGCGCTTCATGCGCTGCTTGAGCGTCATCTGCGCGCCGAGGCGGGGGTCGGACGGGTCGATCTGGTCGGCGCGGGGCCGGGCGATCCCGCGTTGATGACGCTGAAGGCCCGGCAGCTTCTGGATGCCGCCGACGTGGTGATCCACGACCGGCTGGTTCCCCGGCCAATCCTGGACCTCGCCCGCCGCGAGGCGCTGTTCGTGCCGGTCGGGAAAGAGGGGTTCGGCCCCTCGACCCCGCAGGACGCGATCAATGCCGCGATGATCGATCATGCCCGGACCGGCGCCCGCGTGGTTCGGCTGAAAGGCGGCGACGCCAGCGTCTTTGCCCGCCTGGACGAGGAAACCGAGGCGCTCGCCGCCGCCGGCATCGATTGGTCGGTGACGCCGGGCATCACGGCCGCCAGCGCCGCCGCCGCAGCCATCGGCCGCAGCCTGACCCGGCGCGGGCGCAATGCCGAACTGCGCCTTGTCACCGCGCATGACACGCAGGGCTTTGCCGAACTCGACTGGCCGGCGCTGGCCCGCCCGGGTGCCGTTGCGGCGGTCTACATGGGCAGGACGGCCGCGCGCTTTGTGCAAGGGCGCCTCATGATGCACGGCGCATCGCCTGCGACCCCGGTCACGCTGGTCGCGAACGTCGCGCGCCCGGATCAGCGCATCCTGACCTCGCGGCTCGATCGGCTGGCAGCCGATGCCGCGCAACTGTCCGGCCCGGCGATCCTGCTGGTCGGCCTGGGGCCGGCACAGGCGGCGGCCTCGTTTTCCCAACGCATCGAGGATATGGCCTGATGACCCGTGACCCCATCGTGAAAATCGTCACCGCCAACGCCCTGATCGAGGGCGACGTGGTCTACCTGACTGCCGCCGGTGGCTGGACCCGCCATCTGGCCCAGGCGGCCCCCTTTGCCGACAAGACGCAGGCCGAGGCCGCGCTGGCCAGCGCCGCGCAACGCGGGCACGAGGTCGTGGGCTGTTACCTCGCCGATGCGCGCCAGACCCCGCAAGGGCTGGACCCCGCCCATTTCCGCGAGGATTTCCGCCGTCGCGGCCCCTCGAACTATGTGCACGGCAAACAGGCCGCCGCCTGAGGACCCCATCATGTATGTCTATGACGATTTCGACCGCGCCTTTGTCGCGGAACGCAACCGGCAATTCCGCGATCAGGTGGCGCGCCGCATCGACGGTTCGCTGACCGAAGACGAGTTCAAGCCGCTCAGGCTGATGAACGGCCTGTATCTGCAACTGCACGCCTACATGCTGCGGGTGGCGGTGCCCTATGGCACGCTGAACCCCGGGCAATTGCGCGCGCTGGCGGCGATCGCGGATCGCTGGGACAAGGGCTATGGCCATGTCACCACCCGCCAGAACATGCAGTTCAACTGGCCCCGGCTGACCGACGTGCCCGACATGCTGGATGCGCTGGCCGAGGTCGGCCTGCACGCGATCCAGACATCGGGGAACACGATCCGCAACGTCACCTCGGACCCGTTCGCGGGCGCCGCGGCGGACGAGATCGCCGATCCCCGGCCCTATGCAGAGCTGATCCGCCAATGGTCCACCGACCACCCCGAATTCCAGTTCCTGCCGCGCAAGTTCAAGGTGGCGGTGACCGGATCGCCCGACGACCGCGCGGTGACGAAAGCGCATGACATCGGCTTGCGCATGGTCGCGCCCGATATGTTCGAGGTGATCGTGGGCGGGGGGCTGGGCCGCACGCCGATGATCGGCAAGGTGCTGCGCGACCGTCTGCCCGCCGCCGATCTGCTGCCCTACCTCGAGGCCGTGGTCGGCACCTACAACCTGCTGGGCCGTCGCGACAACAAGTTCAAGGCCCGTATCAAGATCACCGTGCACGAAAACGGGCTCGAAACCGTCCGCGATCTGGTCGAGGCCCGCTTTGCCGAGATCGCGCCCGGTTTCGACGCGGCGGCGACGCAGGCGCATCTGGCCCGGCTCAAGCGGATGTTCGCGCCGCCCGCGCTGGGCGCGGCGGGGGATCTGCCCTATCAGGCGGCGCGCGGTGCCGACCCGGTGTTCCGCGCCTGGGCCGACACCAACCTGCACCCCCACCGCGACTCGGGCCATGCCATCGTCACGATCAGCCTGAAGGCCCACGGTGCCACGCCGGGCGACGTGACCGCTGACCAGATGCGGTGCATCGCGGACCTGGCGGAACGGCTTGGCCACGGCGAGATCCGCTTTTCGCACGAGCAGAACATCGTCCTGCCGCATGTCGCCCGCGCCGATCTGCCGGCGCTGCACAAGGCGCTGAAAGGGCAGGGGCTGGCCACCGCGAACGTGGGGCTGGTGAGCGACATCATCGCCTGCCCCGGCATGGACTATTGCGCGCTGGCGACGGCCCGGTCGATTCCGGTTGCGCAGCAGATCGCCCGGCGGGTCGAGGCGTTGAAGATCGAGCATGACATCGGCCCGCTGAAGATCAAGATCTCGGGCTGCATCAACGCCTGCGGGCACCACCATGTCGGCCATATCGGCATTCTGGGCCTGGATCGTGCCGGGGTCGAGAATTACCAGATCACGCTGGGCGGCGACGGGTCGCAAGACGCCGTTCTGGGCGAACGCACGGGCCCGGGCTTCGCGCACGACCAGATCGTGCCGGCGGTCGAGCGGATCCTGCACACCTATCTGGCCCTGCGCACGGGCCCCGGCGAAACCTTTCTGCACACCTGGCGCCGCATCGGGCTGGCCCCGTTCAAGGAGGCCCTCTATGCCGCGTGACCTCAGCCGGTTGAACGCCACCTATGCCGGCGACGCCGAGGGCGCGCTGCGCTTTGCGCTGTCGGGCGCGTTGGGGCGGTTCGCCCTGGTGTCGAGCTTTGGCGCGGATTCGGCGGTGCTGTTGCACATGGCGGCGCAGATCGACCGCGCGGTTCCGGTGCTGTTCATCGACACGCTGATGCTGTTTCCCGAGACGCTGGCCTATCAGCGCGACCTGGCGGCGCATCTGGGGCTGACCGGGGTGCGGGTGATCGCCCCCTCGCGCCCCGAGATGTTCGCCGAGGACCCCGACGGCGTGCTGCATCGCGCACAGACCGACCCGTGCTGCGCGCTGCGCAAGATCCGCCCGCTCGCGCGCGCTCTGGACGGTTTCGACGGCTGGGTGAGCGGGCGAAAGCGGTTCCAGGGCGGCGCGCGCGGCACGCTGTCCCTGTTCGAGGACGACGCGACCTCGGGCCGGGTCAAGCTGAACCCGCTGTGCGACTGGTCCGCCAGCGCGATCGCGGCCTATCTGGACCGACACGCGCTGCCCCGCCACCCCCTGGTGGCGCGGGGATACCCGTCCATCGGTTGCGCGCCCTGCACCGGGCCCGTGGCCCCGGGCGAAGACCCGCGCGCCGGGCGCTGGCGCGGGCAGGACAAGACCGAATGCGGCATCCACATCGTGGATGGCCGCGTGATCCGCAGACGGGCCGGCTAGGCGCCCGCCGGCGCCCCGATCCCGCCAACACAGGAGACAGGCGATGCCGATCATCGTCACCGACAGGGGCTTTGGCCCCGACACACACCAGGGCGCCTGGTTCGAGCTGGCCCCCGACGTGGACCTTGCGGCGCTGGCGGGGCAACTCGCTGGTGTCACGGCGATCCGCGTCGCCTTTCCCGGCTTTGCCGACGGGCGCGGCTTTACGCTGGCGGCGCGGCTCAGGCGGGGCGGTTTTGCCGGGCGCCTGCGGGCGGCGGGGCACGTGATCGCCGATCAATATGCGATGGCGCGGCGCGCCGGGTTCGACGAGGTCGAGATCGACGACTCGCTGGCCGCCCGTCAGCCCGAACACCAATGGCTCGCCCGTGCCGACTGGCAGGCGAACGACTATCGCGCCCGCCTCAGGAGGTCCCTTTGAACCCGGCCCCGAACCCCGATCTGCAAACCGTGACCCAGGTCACGCACTGGTCCGACCGGCTGTTTTCCTTTCGCGTGACGCGGCCGCGCAGCCTGCGCTTCCGGTCGGGCGAATTCGTCATGATCGGCCTGCCGGGCGACAACGGCAAACCGATCCTGCGCGCCTATTCCATCGCCTCGCCCGCCTGGGACGACGAACTGGAATTCTATTCGATCAAGGTGCCGGACGGCCCGCTGACCGCGCGGCTGCAACATGTGCAACCGGGCGATCCGATCATCCTGCGGCCAAAGCCGGTGGGCACGCTGGTGCATGACGCGCTGACGCCTGGCAAGCGGCTGTGGTTCCTGGCCACCGGCACCGGGTTCGCCCCCTTTGCCAGCCTCTTGCGCGAGCCGCAGACCTGGGAGGTCTTTGACCGGGTCATCATGATGCACACCTGCCGCGAGGCGGACGAGCTGGACTATGGACGCGCGCTGGTGCGGGGGCTGTCCGATGATCCGCTGATCGGCGCGCTGGTGGCGGACAAGCTGCGCTATTACCCCACCACCACCCGCGACGAGACCCGCTATCGGGGCCGGATCACCGACACATTGGCCTCGGGTCAGGTGTTCCGCGATCTGGGGATCGACGGCCCGTTGTCGCCCGAACGCGACCGCGCGATGGTCTGCGGGTCACTGGCTTTCAATCGCGACGTGGCGGCGCTGCTCGACGGGTTCGGCCTGACCGAGGGGTCGAATTCCGCCCCCGGCGATTACGTCATCGAAAAGGCGTTCGTCGGTGACGGCGTCTGACAGGGGCGGGGCGGTGACCGCCCCGCGCACCCTCAGCGGTGCGTAAGGGCCTCTTCCATCGCGCCCAGGAACTTTGCCACCTCGCCCTCGGTGTTGTAATGGCAGAAGGATACGCGCAGGCAATCAGGCAGGCCCAGCGGTTTCAGCACGTTGCCGGAATAGTTGTCGGCCTTGCGGATATGCGTGCGCACGCCGCGTTCGCCCAGGAATTCGACCAGCGCCTTGGTGTCCCATCCGTCCAGCGTCAACGACACAACCCCCTCGCGCCCGGCGACCCCGTCGCCCGCGATCAGGTGAACGCCCGGCATCTCGGCCAGTCCGCGCAGGTTGCCGGTGCCGGCGATCAACCAATGCTCCAGCCGGGTCTCCTCGGCATGGATGGCCGCGCCCGCCGCCTCGAGCCGCTCGCGCCGGTCGTCCGACGTCGAGAACTGCCCGCCCAGCCAGTCGAAATAGGCCACCACATCGGAAAATGTCGCATAGCTGCCCGCGTCGCGCGTGCCCAGCTCCCAGCTTTGCGGGCCGTTGCCGATGATCTGCTCGTGATCGGTTGCCGTCAGCCGGTCCGAGGCCCAGCCGACCCCGTAGCCATGGCGCGAGAACATCTTGTAGGGGCTCAGCGCGTAGCCGTCGATGTCGTAATCGACCACGTCCACGGGCCCGTGACAGGCGTGCTGGATGCCATCGACGATGATCAGCGCCTCAGGCGCGACGGCGCGGATGGCGGCGGCGATGGCCTTCACATCCGTCGCCTTGCCGGTCACCGGCGAGGTGTGGATGATCGACGCCACGCGAATGTCGGGCCTGAGCGCGGCCTTGTAGGCCTCGACATCGACAACGCCGGTCGCGTCGTCATGCGCGACCTCGATCAACGCGCGCCCGGTCTGCTTGGCCCAGTGCGTCATCGACGAACCCAGCGCCGGGTGTTCCAGCGTGGACCGCAGCATCACGCCGCCCGCCGCCGCGCCGGTCGCGGCGTTGCGCACCAGCCGGAACAGCACCTCGGTCCCGCTTTCGCCGACGAACACCACGCCCGAGGGCGCGTTCAGGAACAGCCGCATGTCGGCCTTGCCCTGGTCAATGGCCCGCATCAACGTCTGCGAAGCGCCGTTCGGGCGGCCCTGGTTGTCCGGATAGGACGCATACAGCGCCGATGTTTCCACCACGCTCTTCAGCCTGAGCGCGCCGCCCGCGTTCTCGAAGAACACGCGCGGCCCTTCGAACGGGCAGATGTCCACATGGGCAAAACGGTCGCGGACGGCCTCGATCAGGCCGGGCTTGTCGGAGATCATCGTCTGGGGTCCCGAATGGAAAAGCGCATGGCGATGACCTGCACCGCCATGCGCGTTTTGGCAAGGGCCGCCGGTTACTTGCCCGGGCCGGGCGCCGGGGCCGGCATCGGCGCGGGGACCGGGATGCGCGTCCGCGCCAGCATTGCCAGGGCCTCTTGCCGGTGGGCGCCCTGCTGCTCGGCCTTGAGATAGGTCCAGAGCGCGGTGGTCGATCCTTCCAGCACGGCGGCCTGCCAGTTCGCCTCGTCACTTGAAGGTTCCGTCCGGCCCTGAGGGGCCAGCGCCGCGCGTTCGTCCGGCGGCACGATGCCGCGATCGTGCAGCCAGGCGCGCGCATAGCCCGAATTCAGGCCGCGCGGGTAGCTTTGCAGATAGGCCAGAACCCCGGCCACGTCGCCGGCGGCCATCGCCTGGTTCCAGGCCTGCGTCTCGGCCGAGGGCTGGTCCTGAGGCGGGCGCCGGGGCTGGACCTGCGGTTGCGGATCGGGCTGCGGATCGGGTTGCACGGTCACCGGGGCCTGGACCGTTGCCTGTTCCAGCCGCGCGCGCAGATCGTCGGGGCAGGCGGCGGCGTTGGGCGGCAGGGCCAGCGCGACGGCCTGTGCCAGCGTATCCAGCAGCGCCGCGTCGCCCTGACGGGCCATCAGGCCGACCATGTAGGGCGGTTCCCCGTCGATGCAGGCGGCCGGCACCAGCAGCCGCGCGGGCACCTCCTGGCCGTCCGGGGCGCCGTTGTCGATGGTGCGCGAGGCCAGCCCCTCGACGATCCAGACCGGGACTTCGCCGATCTGTCCGTCGCGCACCCCATCGAGCCGCGACAGCAGGCGGCCGACCTGGTCCTCGGCGCTCTGTCGGGGCACGCCGGCGACGATACGCGCCAGCGGCCCCTCGGCCCCGGCCAGAACGACATCCGACAGGCGGGTCTGGCGGTCCAGCGAGGCGACGCTGATCCCGTCGGGCAGCGCCAACCCGACGTAGCCGCCCAGCAGGGCCAGCGGCATCGCCGGTGCGGCCCCGGCCGGCGTTTCCGCAGCCGCCGGGGTGTCGGCCTGGCCCGTCTCGGCACTGGCGGGGGCAGTCGCATCCTCGGCCAGGCTGGCGATGAATGCGCCCAGCAGGTCCATGGCCCGATCGGCGGGCACCCGCGCCACGGACCCGCCCGCCAGCAACTGGCGGCCGTCGGCCTCGGGCGTGGTCGCGGCCAGGTAGACGATGGTCTGCGGGTGGCTCTCGCCGCCCTCGGTCACGCTGCCCGAGGCCGCGTAGACCGCCATCTGCCGCCCCCCCAGCGTGACCTGCCGGTCGCCCAGCGTCACGGGCAGGCCGGCCCAGCGTTCCAGTTGCGCCCGGAACCCTTCGGTGCCGGGACCGCCCATGTCGGCAAGGGCGGCGGCGCTCAGCAGGCGCATCCCGAACTCATAGGCGGCGCCGTCCAGGTTGCCGCTGGCGTTGTAACCCGCGCGGTCGCCCTGCGCCTCGTCGGCGGTGACGGTGGCATCGGCCGGCACGGCAAAGGCCAGCCCCAGCCGCGTCACCGCCGTCCAACCGTCCGGCACCGTGCCCGACGGGGCGGGCAGCGCGGTCAGGTCGAGCGGCGTGGGGATCATCGCCGCGACCGGCGCGATCGCGTCGGGGCAGTCCTGGGCGCCGTCGGGGCGGGTCAGGGTCAGACCCGCGGCGATCTGGTCCAGAACCGCGCTGTGATCGGCGGCCGTGGTCATCGCCACGAGGAAGGGCGGCAGGTCGCCCTGGCAATAGCGCGGCACGATCAGGCGTGCGGGCACGCCGGACCCGGGTTCGAGCCGTTCACCGGTCGCCGCGCGCGACGATTCGCCGGTGACGATCCAGACCGGCTGGCCGCCGACCTCGGCCTCGTCGATCGCGGCGACGCTGGCCATCATGCGGCGCACTTGCGCGGCCAGATCGCGAGGCGGAACCCCGGCCACCAGCCGCGCCGGCGCGCCGTCCCCGGATGTGAGCGTCAGGTCGGTCACCTGGGCGTTGCCGTTGCGCGCCGTCTCGGACATGCCCGCGGGGCGTTCAAGGGTCACCGCGCCGTCCAGCAGCGCGGACTGCGTCGCGGGTGCCGTTTCGGCGGGGCCGGCGGGTGGCATGGTCTCTTGCGCCAGCAAGGGCAGGGGCAGCGCGAGCGCAAGCGACAGGGCAAGAGTCGCGGTCGAACCGCGCAGGGCAAAGGATGGCATCAAAAGAATCCTCAAGGTCGCAAATCCGGACACCCCACGATAACACCGATCCCCCATATGCAAAGACCGAATGCCGCCCGCCCGGTCACGACCGCTTGCGCGGGCGCCCGGCAGGGGATAGAGGGGCGTGTCGTCCCCCGGCGGGGCGGCCAAGTCTCCGACCACCTTGTCAAAACGGATACCCGATATGACCCGATTCCTGCTGCCAGGCGTGCTGGCAATGGCCGCCACCGTCGTGGCGTCGAATATCCTGGTGCAGTTCCTGCTGGGCGACTGGCTCACCTGGGGCGCGCTGACTTATCCCGTCGCCTTCCTGGTCACCGACGTGATGAATCGCGTCTATGGCCCCGAGGCCGCGCGCCGCGTGGTCTGGGCCGGTTTCGCCGTGGGCGTGGCCTGTTCGCTGATCGGCACGCAGGTGATGCTTCACGGCGACGGCTACGACTATCCCGCCGTCACGCTGCGCATCGCGCTGGGCTCGGGGCTGGCGTTCCTGGCGGCGCAGATGAGCGATGTGGCGATCTTCGACCGGCTGCGCGCGCGCGGTCCCTGGTGGCGGGCGCCGCTGGCCTCGACGCTGGTCGGCTCGTCGCTGGACACGGTGATCTTCTTTTCCATCGCCTTTTCGGCGCTGGCGAACCCGCTGGAACCCGCCAACGTGCCCACCTGGGCGCAAGAGACCCTGCCCATGCTGGGCCTCGGCCCGGCGGTGCCGTTGTGGGTGTCTCTGGGCTTTGCCGACTGGATGGTCAAACTGGCGCTGGCGCTGATCGCTTTGGCGCCGTTCCGCGTCATTGTCCGGAAACTGACCCAACAGGTCGCCTGAAAGCCTTTGACAAATACAATATCTGTGCCACCATCGCCCTACGGTTCAATCCAGCGAAAGGAGGTGGTCCAGTGTCGAGAGTGATATTGGAGAGAGGTGTCGGGACAGTCAGGGGGGACGTGAGCTGACGGCAGCCCTTGGCTGCGTAACCCTGCTGATTGGGCCCTGGATCTAACCGGCCCCATCTCCTGAAGCTCGTGAGGGCCGCTCGATTGCCGGGCGGCCCTTTCGATTGCATAAGATGCCCATCATGCTGCATGTGACCGACGACATCGCCATTCAGGACTGGGAACTTACGGAAAGCTTCAACCGGGCTTCGGGGCCGGGCGGGCAGAACGTGAACAAGGTGTCCACCGCCGTCGAACTCAGGTTCGAAGCCGAGCGGTCGCCGGCGCTGGCCCCGGCGGCGAAGGCCCGGCTCAAGCGGTTGGCGGGGCGTCGCTGGACGCTGGACGGCGCGCTGGTGCTGCGCGTCGAGGACACCCGCAGCCAGGCGCGCAACCGCGAGATCGCGCGCGAGCGCCTGGTCGAGCTGATCCGCCAGGCGCTGGTCGCACCGCGTCGCAGGATTGCCACGAAACCCACGTATGGCAGCAAAATCCGCCGCATGGACACGAAAACGCGCCGTGGAACGGTCAAATCCCTGCGCGGGCGTGTTGACGACGACTCCAACTAGGCCCACCTTGTGACAAAGACCCCTGACAACGAGCGGTCCCGCGAAACGGCCGCCCCCGAACGCGAGCAGTCCCGCATGAAGCAATCCGCCGTGGCGGCCTTCAGGAATTTCGTCGAGCCGGTGTTCCGCCGGCCCGAATTCGTGCAGACCGCCGCGCTGTGCCTGCGCGACAGCCGCAAGGGGCCCGAGGTGCTGCTGGTGTCCAGCCTGACCTCGAAACGCTGGATCCTGCCCAAGGGCTGGCCGATGGAGGGGCGCACCCTGGCCCAGGCCGCCCTGCAAGAGGCCTGGGAAGAGGCCGGCGTGACCGGCGTGGTCGAAACCGCGCCGATGGGGCATTTCTCGTATCAGAAGGTCGTCAAGAACGGCATCCCCGTGGCCTGCCGATGCGAGGTGTTCCGCGTCGCCGTCACCGGCGAGGCGCAGGATTTCCCCGAAATGGGCCGCCGAAAGCGCCGCTGGGTCTCGCCCGAGGACGCCGCCCGGGCGGTCGAGGAACCTGAGTTGAAGAAACTGCTCAAGAGCCTTTGATCCTTCCGCATTGTGGTCGCGGGGCGAATCCGTTAGGTGGCGTGTAACCGTTTTGTGACAGCTACGGAGCCCGCGATGTCCTCGCCTGCCGATCCGAACGCCAAGGCCATCAAGACCCTCGACAAGGACCTCAAGCGGATCGGTCTGCTGGAACAGGCGACCGCCTTTACCGCCCGCCCGCTGGTCGGTCCGGGGATTGCGCTGGTGTTCATGGCGCTGGCCGGGCTGGGCGCGGCGACGGTCATGGGCGCTGGCACGGGCACCTGGGTGGTGGTCATGGCGGCGGTGATCGGTGCCTACATGGCGCTGAACATCGGCGCGAACGATGTCGCCAACAACATGGGACCGGCGGTCGGCGCGAATGCCGTGACGCTGGGCGGCGCGCTGCTGATCGCCGCCATCTGCGAGACCGCCGGCGCGCTGCTGGCGGGCGGCGATGTGGTGAGCACCGTCTCGCGCGGGATCGTGGCGCCGGAATCGGTGGCCGAACCACAGATTTTCGTCTGGGCGATGATGGCCGCGCTGTTGGCCGGCGCGCTCTGGATTCACCTGGCGACGGCGATGGGCGCACCGGTTTCGACCACCCATTCGATCGTCGGCGGGGTGATGGGCGCGGGTGTCGCCGCCGCCGGTTTTTCCGCTGTGAACTGGGGCGTGATGGGCAAGATCGCCGCAAGCTGGGTGATCTCGCCGATCCTGGGGGGCGCCATCGCCGCGCTGTTTCTGGCGGTCATCAACAACCGCATCATCTACCGCGAGGACAAGCTGGCGGCCGCGCGCACCTGGGTGCCGGTGCTGATCGGCATCATGGGCGGCGTCTTTGCCACCTATATGGCGATGAAGGGGCTGAAGGCCCTGGTGCACCTGTCGCTGGGCCAGTCGCTGCTGGTGGGGATCGCCGTCGCGGTGCCGCTGACGGTGCTGATGCGTCCGGTGATCGCGCGACAGTCGCGCGGGCTGGAAAACCGCGTGAAATCGCTGAAATCGCTGTTCTCGATCCCGCTGGTCCTGTCAGCGGCGCTGCTCAGCTTTGCCCATGGGGCGAATGACGTGGCGAACGCGGTCGGGCCGCTGGCGGCGATCGTCCACGCGGTGCAGGAGGGGGCCTCGGGCGACCGCGTGCAGATCCCCTATTGGGTGATGATCACCGGCGCGCTGGGGCTCAGCGTGGGGCTGATGCTGTTCGGACCCAAGCTCATCAACATCGTGGGGTCGGAAATCACCCGCCTGAACGCGATGCGCGCCTGGTGCGTGGCGCTGGCGGCGGCGGTCGTGGTGATCGTCGCCTCATGGCTGGGGCTGCCGGTGTCCTCGACGCATATTGCCATCGGCGGCATCTTTGGCGTGGGCTTCTACCGCGAGTGGTATCACGAGAAGATCCTCAAGGAGAACCGCGACCTCTCGGCCCTGCCGATCGAGGAACGCACCCGGCGCAAGGTCGTGCGGCGCTCGCATCTGATGACGATCCTGGCGGCGTGGCTCATCACCGTGCCCGCCACGGCGGCACTGTCGGCGGGGCTGTTCTGGTCGGCGACGGTGCTGGCGGGCTTTCGCTGATCGGGGCGCGCGGGCCCGTCGCCACCGACGGTCGCCACCAACCCCGGCCGGGGGGCCTCAGGCGCCCAGATGCCGCGTGCCGCGCGCTTCGGCCAGGGCGACCTGACGTTGCCTTTCGCGGAATCGCTGCCGGCGGGCGTCGTCGAATTCCGTGACGCACCGGGGACAGCTTACCCCGTCCTCAAAGGCCGGGTGGGCGCGGTCCTGGTCGGTGATCGGGCGGCGGCAGGCGTGGCACATCGCGTGCCCGGTGGGCGCCAGCCCATGCCCCACCGCGACGCGCTGGTCAAAGACGAAGCAGCCGCCGCGCCACAGGCTGTCGGCTTCCGGCACGTCCTCGAGGTATTGCAAGATCCCGCCCTTGAGGTGATAGACCGCCTCCACCCCTTGCCCCAGCAACCAGTTCGTCGATTTCTCGCAGCGAATGCCGCCCGTGCAGAACATCGCGATGCGCTTGTTGTGGAAGCGGTGCTTGTTCGCTTCCCACCAGGCAGGGAATTCGCCGAAGGATCGCGTGCCGGGGTCCACGGCGCCCTCGAAACTGCCGATCGCCACCTCATAGTCGTTGCGGGTGTCGATCACCGCGACATCGGGGGCGGTGATGAGCGCGTTCCAGTCGCGCGGCTCCACATAATGGCCGACGCGGGCGCGGGGGTCCACGTCGGGCTGGCCCATGGTGACGATCTCGCGCTTCAGCCGCACCTTCATGCGGCCAAAGGGCATCGTTTCGGCCGGGGCCTCTTTCCACGACAGATCCGCGCAACCCGGCAGCGCGCGGACATGGGCCAGAACCGCGTCGATCCCGGCGCGCGGCCCGGCGATCGTGCCGTTGATCCCCTCGGCGGCCAACAGCAGCGACCCCTTGACCCCCTGCGCCGCGCAAAGCCGTGCCAGCGGCGTTTTCAGCGCGGCCGGGTCGGGAAAACGGGTGAAATGATAGAGCGCGGCGACGATCAGCATGGGCGGCTTTTGCGCCTTTGACGCGGCCACGGCAATGCGTATTTGCACCCACGCGACGCCCGCGACGCTTGACTCGGTGGCGATCCGGGCCTAGGTGCTGCCTGAATTCCCCCGGAAGCCCGTGCTTCCGGTCCCATCGCTTTTGCGGGGATCGCCATCCGTCAGCGCGTTGCGCCCACGGGTGCAAATCCCCGTGGTTCCGAAGTCTGTCCCGAAAGGACTGCCATGTTCGAGAATCTGTCCGAGCGCCTGGGTGGCGTCTTTGACCGCCTGACCAAGGCGGGCGCGCTCAGCGCCGACGACGTGACCGCCGCCCTGCGCGAGGTGCGCGTGGCGCTGCTCGAGGCCGACGTTTCGCTGCCCGTCGCGCGCGATTTCATCAAGCGGGTGCAGGGCAAGGCGACGGGCGCCGCCGTCACCAAGTCGATCACGCCCGGCCAGCAGGTGGTCAAGATCGTCCATGACGAACTGATCGCCACCCTGCGCGGCGACGAGGACCCAGGCCGGCTGAAGATCGACAACCCGCCCGCGCCGGTGCTGATGGTGGGTCTGCAAGGCTCGGGCAAGACGACCACCACCGCCAAGCTGGCGCGCCGCCTGAAAGAGCGCGAGGGCAAGCGCGTGCTGATGGCCTCGCTGGACACCAACCGCCCGGCGGCGATGGAACAGCTTGCCATTCTGGGCGGGCAGATCGGTGTCGATACGCTGCCCATCGTCAAGGGCGAGAACGCCGTCGCCATCGCCCGTCGCGCCAAGTCGCAGGCGACGCTGGGCGGCTATGACGTCTACCTGCTGGACACCGCCGGCCGTCTGCACATCGACGAGGTGCTGATGGACGAGGTGCAGGCGGTGCGCGACGCCGTCAGCCCGCGTGAGACGCTGCTGGTGGTCGACGGTCTGACGGGTCAGGACGCGGTCAACGTCGCCACCGAATTCGAGGGCAAGGTCGGCATCACCGGCGTCGTGCTGACGCGGATGGATGGCGACGGACGCGGTGGTGCGGCCCTGTCGATGCGCGCCGTCACCGGCAAGCCGATCCGGTTCGTGGGTCTGGGCGAAAAGACCGACGCGCTGGAAACCTTCGAGGCCGAGCGCGTCGCGGGCCGCATCCTGGGCATGGGCGACATCGTCGCGCTGGTCGAGCGCGCGCAGCAGACGCTCGAGGCCGAGCAGGCCGAGCGGATGATGAAGCGGTTCCAGAAGGGTCAGTTCAACATGAACGACCTGAAGGCGCAGCTGGAGCAGATGCTCAAGATGGGCGGGATGCAGTCGGTCATGGGCATGATGCCCGGCATGGGCAAACTGTCCAAACAGGCCGAGGCCGCCGGGTTCGACGACACCATGCTGAAGCGCCAGATCGCGCTCATCAACTCGATGACCAAGGGCGAGCGCGCCCGCCCCGACATCTTGCAGGCCAGCCGCAAGAAGCGGATCGCGGCGGGGGCCGGTCTCGATGTGGCCGAGTTGAACAAGCTTCTGAAGATGCAGCGCCAGATGGCGGATGTGATGAAGAAGATGGGCAAGGGCGGGATGCTGAAACAGGCGATGAAGTCGATGTTCGGCAAGAACCCCGACATGGCCGATATCCAGAAGCAGATGGCCGACCCCGAGGCGATGAAGGCCGCGCAGATGGCGATGGGCCGGGGCGGCGGTCTGCCGGGTCTGGGCGGCGGCATGCCGGGCGGGTTGTCGGGCCTGGGTCTGGGCAAGAAACGCTGATCCGATGACTGCGCTGGCCGAAACCTTTGCTGCTGCGACTCCGGTGCTGGAAACCCCGCGCCTGATCCTGCGCGCGCCCCGGCTGGCGGATTTCGACGGGTTCGCGGCCTATCAGGCCAGCGACCGCGCGCGCTTCACCGGCGGCCCCGTGGATCGCAACCTGGCCTGGCGCGGCTTTGGCCATGTCGTCGGCCATTGGGTGCTGCGCGGCTACGGCGTCTTCGTGCTGCAAGAGCGCGAGACCGGGCGCGCCCTGGGCACCGCCGGCCCCTGGTTCCCCGAGGGCTGGCCCGAGCCCGAAATCGCCTGGACCCTGTGGGCGCCCGAGGCCGAGGGCCGGGGCTATGCCGTCGAAGCCGCGCTGGCGACCCGGGCCTTTGCCTATGAGACGCTGGGCTGGGCGACCGCGATCAGCATGATCCTGGACGGCAACGACCGGTCGGCGGCGCTGGCCCTGCGGTTGGGCTGCCGGCGCGAAAGCGGCTTTCACCATGCGCAATTCGGTGCGACCTCGATCTGGCGGCACCCGGCGCCCGATGCGCAGGGCGCCGGCATGGAGGCCTATGCATGAGACCCCGTTCCGATGACACCCCGGAGGCCCCGATGACCAACGATTCCGAACGCGCCGCCAATCTGCTGCGCGAGCACCGCGAGTCGATCGACCGGCTGGACGCGATCCTGGTCTACACCCTGGCCGAACGCTTCAAGCACACGCAGGCGGTAGGCCGGCTGAAGGCCACGCACGCGCTGCCGCCCTCGGACCCCTCGCGCGAGGCGCGGCAGATCGAGCGGCTGGAATGGTTGGCCAAAGAGGCCGACCTGGACCCCGAATTCGCCAAGAAATTCCTGACCTTCATCATCTCGGAGGTGATCCGTCACCACGAGAGGTTGCAGAAATGACCCGACTTGGTGCCCCCACAGGGCGCCGCAACAGCCATCCATAGGAGAAACATCATGGCTACCAAAATCCGTCTCGCGCGCGGCGGCTCGAAAAAGCGCCCGTTCTACGCCATCGTCGTGTCCGACAGCCGGATGCCGCGCGACGGCCGCTTCCTGGAAAAGATCGGCACCTACAACCCGCTTCTGCCGAAAGACAGCGAAGACCGCGTGAAGATGGACATGGAGCGCGTGCAGGCGTGGCTCGACAAGGGCGCGCAGCCGACCGACCGCGTCGTGCGCTTCCTGGAAGCCGCCGGTATCCGCGCCAAGACCGAGCGCAGCAACCCCAAGAAAGCCGTTCCCGGCAAAAAGGCTCAGGCCCGCGCGAAAGAGCGCGCCGACAAGGCCGCCGCGGCCGAGTGATCGCCGCGAGGTGACATCACCGCGAGGTGACGGGGAAGGGGGGCGCACGCGCCCCCCTCTGCCCCTGCGGGGCATTCACCCCCCGTGCGTATTTGGGACAAGATGAAAGGGGCGGCCGTGATCGGTGAGGGGGCGTTCAGCGCCGACTTCCGGGCGGAACTGGCCGAACTGCTGCGCTGGCGGCGCGATGTGCGGCACTTCCGGCGCGATCCGGTGGACGAGGCCGTTCTGGCGCGCTGTCTCGATGCGTTCCGGCTGGCGCCGTCGGTCGGGCTGTCGGAGCCCTGGCGGCTGATCCGCGTGCATAGCGAGGGCGCGCGCGCCGCCGTTCAGGCCAATTTCGAAACCGCGAACGCCGCGGCGCTGACCGGCTATGACGGCGCGCGCGCCGAACTCTATGCCGGGCTGAAGCTGTCGGGGATGCGCGAGGCGCCAGTGCATCTGGCGGTGTTCTGCGACGACAGCGCGCCCAAGGGGCAGGGTCTGGGCGCGCGCACCATGCCCGAGATGCGGCGCTATTCCGTTGCCGGCGCGGTCATGCAATTGTGGCTGTTGCTCAGGGCCGAGGGGCTGGGCATGGGCTGGGTCTCGATCCTCGATCCGGATCGCCTGGCGCGGGACCTCGGGATTGACGACGGCTGGCGGTTGGTCGCCTATCTGTGCATCGGCTGGCCCGAGGCGCAGGAGAACACGCCCGAACTGGAGCGCATGGGCTGGGAGCGCCGTGCGACGCATGTCCGGGTCGAGACACGATAGGGGCGAGGCGATGAAGGACAGGGTCTGCGTTGGAGCGATTGCCGGGGCGTTCGGCGTCCGGGGCGAGGTGCGGCTGAAAAGCTTCTGCGCCCAGCCCGAGGCGATCGCCGCCTATGCCCCGCTCTACACCGAGGACGGCACGCGCAGTTTCACCGTGCGGCTGGGCAACGCCATTCCCAACGGGATGTCGGCGCGGTTGGGGGGGGTCTCGACCCGCGAAGAGGCCGAGGCGCTGCGCGGCGTGCGCCTGTTTGCCGATCGCGATCGCCTGCCGGCGCTGCCCGACGACGAATTCTACCACGCCGATCTGATCGGCCTGACGGTGCTGGACACCGGCGGCACGGTGATCGGGCGGGTGAGTTCGGTGCAGAACCATGGGGCCGGTGACCTGCTGGAAATCCAGCGCAAGGGCAAAGGCAACGCGTTCATCCCCTTCACCGTGGCGATGGTGCCGACGGTTGATATCGCCGCCGGCCGGATCATCGCCGACCCGCCCGAGGGGCTGTTCGAATGACCGACGAGACCCCGGCGCCGAAACGCTCGCATGGGCGCGTGTCGATCAGCCTGAGCGGTCAGCCGCGCGACCTGATGGGCGGACCGCCGCGAGTCAAGGGCGCCTGGACGGCCAGGATCGTGACCCTGTTCCCGGGCGCCTTTCCAGGGGTGCTGAGCGAATCGCTGACCGGCAAGGCGATGGACCTGGGTCTATGGGCGCTGGAGACGATCGACCTGCGCCCCTTTGGCGAGGGCAGGCATCGCAACGTGGACGACACGCCGGCGGGGGGCGGCGCCGGGATGGTGCTGCGCGCGGACGTGGTGGCGCGGGCGCTGCGCGCGGCCGACGCGGGCACGCCCGGGCGCGCCCGCTGGCCGGTGGTCTATCTGTCGCCGCGCGGGCGGCGGTTCGATCAGGCGATGGCCCGGCGCTGGGCGACCTGCGACGGGATCACCCTGCTGTGCGGTCGGTTCGAAGGGGTGGACGAGCGCGTGCTCGAAGCCTTTGGCGTCGAGGAGGTCAGCTTGGGCGATTTCGTTCTGACCGGCGGCGAGATCGCCGCGCAGGCCATGATCGACGCGACGGTGCGGCTGCTGCCCGGGGTGCTGGGCAATGCCGCCTCGACCGAGGAGGAAAGCCACTCGGCCGGTCTTCTCGAGCATCCGCAATACACCCGTCCCGCGGTCTGGGAAGGGCGTGAGATCCCGGCGGTGCTGCTGTCGGGCAACCACGCCGAGATTGCGAAGTGGCGCCGGGCCGAGGCCGAGCGCCTGACCCGCGAGCGCCGCCCCGATCTGTGGGCGCGGCACGAAACGGGCCGGGATTGACCAGCCCGGCAAGGCGCCGGGCCGGAACTCACCGTGCGGTCGGGTCAGAACCGATAGGCGGCGCGCAGTTCGATCGCGGTCGTGGTGGCCACCATCGGCACGGTCGAATCCTGCAACCGGCGATAGGCCACGTCGACCCCCAGCATCAGGCGTTCGGTCGCCATGTAGTCGATGCCGAGACCGGCGGTCCAGCCCGAGGGGGTGAAGGCTGCGCCCGACAAGGTCGTGCGCGAACCGCCGACAAAGCCGTAGAGCAGCGCGCGGCCCATGGCATACCCGCCGCGCAGGCGCAGGTCGATCGTGGTGCCGGTATAGGCGTTCGGCACGCCTGTCGGCAGGTTGACCGTGCCACGCAGCACCCCGACTTCGGCACCGATGACCCAGTTCGAGGGCAGTTGATGGTTATAGCCGGCAAACAGACCGAAGGCCGTGCTGTTCAGGTTGGAATAGGGCGCGCCGCCGACCGTGACATTGCCCGAGGCCGCGGCGATCTGCCCGCCGGCGTAAAAGCCGCTCCAACTGAGCGCGGGCGCGGGTGCGGCGACCATGACCGGCGGGGTGGGGGCGGGGGTCGCATAGCCGCTGGCCAGTGCCGATGTGGCCATCGCCGAGGTCACGAGCCCGCACAGGGCCAGGGGGATACCGAACGATTTCATGCGCGTGTCTCCTGTTCGTGTCGCGTGGGCGCCTGGGTCAGACGTCCCCGACAGGGTAGCGGACAGGGTCCGGAAGGTTAGGCGCCAAATTTGGCTGCAAAGGGAACGGCCCCGGCCCGGGTTCGCGCCCGGGCGCGCGCCCCGGTTCGGGTCAGCGCAGGCCGACCAGGAACAGCCAGAGGGTGCCGAAGATCAGCGGCTGGTGGATCAGGTAGATCGCCAGCGAATGGCGCCCGGGCCAGGCCAGTCCGCGCAGCCAGCGCGGCGCGGGCAGGGCGCGGTGCAGGCCCAGCCTGGCGGCCGCCATGCCCAACAGGAAGGGTGCGAACCAGGGAAACACCGGTTCCAGATCCATGCTGAGGGGTTGCACGGCTGCGAAACCGATCCAGGCCAGCCAGCGCGGGTTCATCGCCTCGGCCGGCCAGAGATAGGGCGCGATCCAGATCGCGGCGGCGGCGGGCACGATCAGCCAGGCCGACGCGCGCAGAAAGGCCAGGCCCAGCACCCGGCTGACGGCGATGGAATGCAGGATGCCGAAAAAGACGAACATCCAGGGCATGGCGGCAAAGGTGGCGACGGTGACGGCCAGCGCCCCGGCGGCGATCTGCCCGGTGCCGATCAGGAACGGCCGCCAGCGGATGCCCTGGCCATGCGCCAGCACCAGACTGACACCGGCCAGAAAGACGAAACTGCCCGCGATCAGGCGCGCAAAGATCATCCAGGGCAGGCTCTGAATGGTGCCTTGCGCGACCAGACCGAACATTTCCAGGTCCAGCGTGGTGTGGAAGATCACCATGCCGATCAGCGCCACGCCCCGGGCGATATCGACCCCGGGCAGGCGACCGGTAGCCGGGGGCGGGGCGGGCAGGCGTGAATCGGGGGCGCTGGACATGCGCGCGAGATTAGGCGCAGGCCGCGCGAAAGGCGAGGGGGCGGGTGGGCCGCCGCGCCGGGTGTCGCGGGGCCTGTCGGTTGCGTCTTGACCCGTCGCGCGGTGCCGCCTATACCCCGCGCGTCCGGGGGCGGAATCGCCCACCGGGCCGTTTTCGTTTGGGCCCCGTCTTCTCCGGCGGATCGCGGCCCGGGCGATGGGCCAGAAACGACGACCGCATCTTTGGCGGGCTGCCCCGGGCGACCGGCGCGGGACCCGAGGGAAGACCAGAGCTCTGGGCCGGCACAGACCTGCGCGGGAAAACCGCGCGCATGGATAGGAGAGATCAGATGAACCTGATCGAACAACTCGAGGCCGAGCAGATCGCCGCTCTCGGCAAGGACATTCCCGATTTCAAGCCGGGCGACACCGTGCGCGTCGGCTACAAGGTGACCGAAGGCACGCGCTCGCGCGTTCAGGCGTTCGAAGGCGTCTGCATCAGCCGTCGCGGCGGTTCCGGCATCGCCGCCTCGTTCACCGTGCGCAAGATCTCGTTCGGCGAAGGCGTCGAGCGGATGTTCCCGCTGTATTCGACCAACATCGATTCGATCACGGTCGTGCGTCGTGGCCGCGTGCGCCGCGCCAAGCTCTATTACCTGCGTGACCGCCGCGGCAAGTCGGCGCGGATCGCGGAAAAGACCAACTACCGCGCCCTCGGCGGCAAAGCAGAGTAAGGAGCAGGATCATGAGAGACGCGATCCATCCCGAATACCACATGATCAACGTCAAGCTGGTCGATGGCACCATCGTGCAGATGAAATCGACCTGGGGCAAGGAAGGCGATACGATGTCGCTGGACATCGACCCCTCGGTGCACCCGGCCTGGACCGGCGGGTCCTCGCGCCTGATGGACACCGGCGGCCGTGTGTCGAAGTTCAAGAACAAATACGCCGGCCTGGGTTTCTGACCCGTCCCGTCGTGACGCCGAACCGGAACGCCGCTACACCCGTAGCGGCGTTCTGCATTCGAGGCTCCGCGCATGATTCTGGACATCGTGATCGTGCTGACTGTCGCCGCTGCCAGCGCGGTGGTGTGGCGCCCCTCCTTGCGCAAATGGCCGGTGTGGCGGGCGATGGTGACGCCGCTCGCGTCGATTATCGGTTCGGGGTTTCTGGTTCTGGGTCCGTTGCTGAACGACGCCTACGGGGTTTGGGCCCCGGTGGCGATGGCGGCGCTATGCGCCGCGGCCTGGGGATTCGGTGCCGCGATCCGCGACAACATCGCCACCATCGGTGACAACCTGGACGCCGGCGAAGGGGTGTGGGCCGAGGGGTTGGCCTCGGCCTTGCTGGGCTTTGCCTACATGATATCGGTCGCGTATTACCTGAACCTGTTCGGGGCCTTTGCGCTGTCACTGACCCCCTGGTCCGACCCGTTGAGCGCCCGCATCCTGACCAGCGCGGTCTATCTGCTGATCCTGGGCGTCGGCCTGACCAAGGGGTTCCGGATGCTCGAAACGATGGAATATGCCTCGGTCGCGCTGAAGCTGGCGATCATCGCCGGGCTTTTGGTGGCGCTGGCGGTGTATTTCACGGGCCTGGCGGCCCAGGGCCAGTTGGTCACCGCCCCGGCCCGGGTGACCGGTTGGGCGGCGCTGACGCTGGGGTTCGGTATGATCGTGACCGTGCAGGGGTTCGAAACCTCGCGCTATCTGGGGCACGCCTATGACGCGCCGACGCGCATCCGTTCGATGCGGATGGCGCAGGGGCTCTCGACGGCGATCTACCTGGTCTATATCGGGCTGATCGCCTTCACCTTTGCGCCGGACCCGGCGCATCTGACCGAAACCGCAATCGTGGGCATGATGGGGCAGGTTTCGCCGATCCTGCCGCTGTTCCTGGTGGCGGCGGCGCTGGCGGCGCAATTTTCGGCTGCGGTCGCGGATACCTCGGGCTCGGGCGGGCTGATCGCGGAAATCAGCCGCGACCGGATGACGCCGCGGCAGGCTTATGCGGTGACCGTCGGGGTCGGCCTGGCGATCACCTGGGCGGCGGATGTGTTCCAGATCATCGCCTATGCCTCGCGCGCGTTCGCCGCCTATTACGCGGTGCAGGCGGCCATGGCGGCGGCGCGGGTCTGGCCCCGGCGCCCGGCGCGGGCGGCGGTGCACGCGGCGCTGGCGGTGCTGGCGCTGGCGGTGGTGATCTTTGGAGCCCCGGTCGAGTAGGGCGCATCGGCGCTTCCATCGGCCGCGCGGTCAGCCTATTGTCCCGGCCACGCAAAACGCGTGGGGAAGACAAGGAAGAACCGTGGCGCATATCATCGTCACCGGCAATGAAAAGGGCGGGTCGGGCAAGTCCACGACCGCCATGCATATCGCCACCGCCCTGTGCCGAATGGGGCATCGGGTGGGGGCGCTGGACCTCGACGTGCGCCAGCGCAGCTTTGGCCGCTATATCGAGAATCGGGCCGCCTTTTGCGCACGCGAGCGCGTGACGCTGCCGAGCCCGCAATACGCCGAACTGCCCGATGTCGATCCCGCGACCCTGGCACCGAACGAGAACATCAACGACCACCGTCTGGGCGAGGCGATGGCCGCGCTGGACGCCGATTGCGATTTCATCGTGATCGACTGCCCGGGCAGCCATACGCGGCTGGCGCAGGTGGCGCATTCCCTGGCGGACACGCTGGTCACGCCGCTGAACGACAGTTTCGTGGATTTCGATCTGCTGGCAAGGATCGACCCCAACACGAACGCGGTCATGGGGCCGTCGATCTATGCCGAAATGGTTTGGCAGGCGCGCCAGCTCAGGGCGCAGGCCGGGCTGAAGCCGATCGACTGGATCGTTCTGCGCAACCGTCTGGGCGCGCAGCAGATGCACAACAAGCGCAAGGTCGGCGAGGCGTTGGACGCGCTGGCCCGCCGCATCGGGTTCCGGGTGGCGCCCGGGTTTTCCGAGCGCGTCATCTTCCGCGAGCTGTTCCCGCGCGGTCTGACGCTGCTCGATCTGCGGGACACCGGGGTCGAACAGTTGAACATCTCGAACGTGGCCGCGCGGCAGGAGTTGCGCGACCTGCTGGCCGCGCTGCGCCTGCCGGGCGTGAAGGTCAGTGTTTGAAGAACCGCTTTTCGGGCAGTTGATCCGGAAGCGATTTGTGCAACTCTTCCAGACGGGTCAACACGCGGTCTTCCTCGTCGGCAAAGATGTTGAACGGCAGTTTGATGGCCTGTCCGAAAAACCCGAGGGTCGAGGGTTGAGATTTCATCGCGGTTTCCCTTTCGCGTGGTGATCTGTGGACAAGCTGCCGCCCGGCTGTGGCGGGAATGGGGCAAAGGCGGGGTGGTTTGGCGGTATCACCGGGGCGGCGCTTGCGGCCCTGCGGCGAATTGGGGTAAAACGTGAACATCCCGGTCGCGACTCAAGGCTGTCCCCGATGCTTTCCCTCGTCTGGTTCCAACGCGATCTGCGGGTGCAGGATCACCCCGGACTGGTCTGGGCCGCGGCGCAGGGGGCCGTGCTGCCGGTCTATGTGGCGGAACCTGATCTGCTGGCCGGGCCCGATGCCTCGGCGCGTCACCACGGCTTTCTGGACGAATGCCTGAGCGGATTGCGCGCGGATCTGGCGCGGGCGGGGCAACCGCTGGTGCTGCGGGTCGGCGATGCGGTCGAGGTTCTGGCGCGGCTGCACGCCAAGCACGGCTTCGGCCGGTTGGTCACGCTCGAGTCCCCCTCGACCGCCTGGAGCCGTGCGCGCGACCGCCGGGTCGCGGATTGGGCGCGCGGCCGGGGGATCGCCTGGGCGGTGCTGCCGCAACCGGCGACCGGCACCCCGCTTGCGCCCCCGGCTCTGCCCTTCGTGACCGAGGGGACGGGCGCGTTGCCGGGCCTGAAGGCGCTGGGCCTTGCCGAGGATCGCTGCCCGTTTCGCCAGCCCGGCGGGCGCGCCACCGCCGAGCAGACGCTCGAGGCCTTTCTCGGGGCCCGGGTGCAGGGCTATGCCCGGGGCCGCCTGACGCTGACCGGGGCCGAGCGCACGGGCTCGCGCCTGTCGGCCTATCTGGCGTGGGGCGTGCTGTCGGTGCGCGAGGTTCTGGACGCCGCCCGCGCCCGTCGCGGCGACGACAACGCCGCCGGTCTCAGGGCCTTTGCCGGCCGTCTGGCGCTGCGCCAGGTCGCAGACCTGCCCGATCCGGGCGCGCCCGGCGCGGCAGACCCGGCGCGGCTGGCGGCGTGGCGTGGCGGCGAAACGGGGCTGCCCTTTGTCGATGCGGCGATGCGGGCCTTCGACGCGACCGGATGGCTGAACGCGCGCGCGCGCGGGCTGGTCGCGGCGGTCGCGTGCCACCATCTGGGGCTGGACTGGCGGGTCGTGGGCGCCCATCTGGCCCGCCTGAGCACCGATTTCGACCCTGCGCTGCACGGCCATGCGCTGCGCGCGCTGGCCGGTGTCGATGCCCCGCTGCGCCTGCCCGATCCTGTGACCGTGGGTCGTCAGCAGGACCCCGAGGGCGCGTTTATCCGCCGTTGGCTGCCCGAACTCGCGCGGTTGCCCGACGCGCATCTGCATACGCCCTGGACCTGGCCCGACGCGCGGCGCCTGCGCTACCCTGAGCCGGTGGTGGACCCGGCCAGCGCGGCGCGGGCGGTCCGGGCCGCGATCCGCGCGCGCGCGCCCGTGCCGCGCCCGACCCGGCCCGTGCTGATCGAACCGCTGCCGATCCGGCCGCAGGGCCGCCAGATGGCGCTGGACCTGCGCGCGCCGGGCTAGGCGCCGAGATGGCGCGCCAGCTTGCCCAGCGTCTGCAAGCCCAGCGTGACCGCGCCGAACCCGACGGCAGTCTGGTAGTCCTCGGGCGTGAGGAAGGTCATGCGCAACGTGACGCGGGTGCGCCCGCCCAGATCGTCGAACAGGACCGAGGCGTCGGCGTGTTTCGGCCCGTCTTCGCCCGCGTGCAGCGCATAGTCGATGCGGCGCAGGGGATCGTGGCGCGAATAGCGGTGGTGGTTGGGATAGACCGTTCCGTCGGGGCCAATCATGTCGAACACCCACTCGCCGCCCGGGCGCAGTTCGATGCGATGGGTGCGGCAGGAAAACCCGTCGGGGCCCCACCACAGCGGCAGCGCCGCCGGATCGGTCCAGGCCTGCCAGATCAGGGCCACGGGCGCGTCGATCACCCGCTCCAGCACCATTGTGCGGTCGTCGCTCATGGCCGCATCAATCCTTGCGCATAGCCTTCCAGTTGGGTCACGACCGTGCCCCAGCCCTCGTGAAAGCCCATCGCCTCGTGCCGGGCCCGGGTCTCGGGTGTGCGGTGGCGGGCGATCGCGGTGTAGCGGGTTTGCCCGTCGTCGGCATCTTCCAGCATCAGAATCGCGGTCATGAAGGGCTCGGGCGCGGGTTTCCAGCCCTCGGTATAGGTGTCGGTGAACACCAGTTTCGCGTTCGGGACCACCTCGAGAAACACGCCCCGGTTCTCCATCACCGCGCCATCGACTTCAAACGTGGTGTTGAACCGCCCGCCGACGCGCAGGTCCAGGTCGCAGGCGACGACCTTGTGCGGGCGCGGAACGAAGAATTCCTTGAGGTGGCGCGGCGTGGTCCAGCATTCGAACAGCAACGCGCGCGGCGCGTTGACGGTCCGGGTCAGGATCAGGTCGGTATCGGGATCAAGCTCCATTCGCGCGCTCCTTCATCAGTTTGGCGACATAGGAGTCCAGCCGGTCCAGCCGCGCCTCCCATTGGGCGCGCTGAACGTCCAGCCAGCCTTGCACGGGGGTCAGGGCCTCAGGGCGCACGGCACAGGTGCGCACGCGGCCGTCCTTGCGGGTTTCGATCAGTCCCGCCGCCTCGAGTTTGCGCAAATGCCCGATGAGCGAGGGCAGCGCCATGGCGAAGGGCGCGGCCAGTTCGCCCACCGTTGCGGGACCTTGCGTCAGCCGTTCCAGCACCGCGCGCCGGGTCGGATCGGCGAGGGCCTGGAAGAGACGGTCGAGGGCGGGGTCATGGTTAGCCATTTGCCTAAGTAATAGCCCGCCGCGCCGAGTCGGGCAAGCGCGATGAGCGGCCCGGCGATTTTCAGGAATTCCTTGAAACTGCCCCGGGGTTGGGGCTTGCTGCCGTTGTTGCCTATCGGAAACAGGATCCCCTATTGTATCCGGCAGCATACCGAACGCAGCATCAGGGGGCGGGGATGACCCAACGCATCGAAAAGCACGGCCTGAAGGTCGATCTGCAACTGGCCGAGTTCCTCGAAACCCGCGCGCTGCCCGGATCTGGCATCGACGCCGAGACGTTCTGGCAGGCCTTTTCCGCGATCGCGCACGATCTGGCGCCGAAGAACCGCGCGCTGCTGGACAAGCGCGAAAGCCTCCAGTCGCAGATCGACGATTGGCACCGCACGCACCGCACCGCGCCGCACAACCCGCAGGCCTATCGCACCTTTCTCGAAGATATCGGCTATCTGCTGCCCGAGGGTGACGATTTCCGGATCGAAACCGCCCATGTGGACCCCGAAATCGCCAGCGTCGCCGGGCCGCAGCTGGTGGTGCCGATCACCAACGCGCGCTATGCGCTCAATGCCGCGAACGCGCGCTGGGGCAGCCTGTATGACGGGCTCTACGGCACCGATGCCATGGGCACGCCCGCGCCCAGGGGGGGCTATGACCGGGGCCGGGGCGCGCGGGTCGTCGCCCGCGCCCGCGTGTTCCTGGACGAGGCCTTTCCGGTTCAGGGCACCAGCCACGCCGACGCGCGACGCTACAGCGTCCGGGACGGCGCGCTGCTGGTTGACGATCTGCCGTTGATGCAGCCCGAGAAATTCGCGGGCTACCTGGGAAACCCCAGGGCGCCCGATTCGGTGTTGCTGGTGAACAACGGGCTGCATGTCGAACTGGTCTTTGACCGCGCGCATCCGATCGGCGCCCGCGACCAGGCGCTTCTGGCCGATGTGCGACTGGAAAGCGCGCTCACCGCGATCATGGATTGCGAGGATTCGGTCGCCTGCGTCGATGCCGAGGACAAGGTCCAGGCCTATGCGAACTGGCTGGGCCTGATGCAGGGCGATTTGAGCGAGACCTTCCGCAAGGGCGACCAGACGGTCTCGCGCCGGCTGGCGGCGGACCGGGTCTTTACCGCGCCAGACGGGGGCGAGAAGGTTCTGAAGGGGCGCGCGCTGTTGTGGGTGCGCAACGTCGGCCATCTGATGACCAACCCGGCGGTGCTGCTGCGCGACGGCGGCGAGATCCCCGAGGGGATCATGGATGCGGTCGTCACGACGCTGATCGCCCGCCACGACCTGCAAAAGACCGAGGGGCCGCGCAATTCGGTCACCGGCTCGATGTATGTCGTGAAGCCCAAGATGCACGGCCCCGAGGAAGTGGCCTTTGCCGTCGAGATCTTCGCGCGTGTCGAGGCGGCGCTGGGCCTGGCGCCCAACACCGTGAAACTGGGCATCATGGACGAGGAACGCCGCACCTCGGCCAATCTGAAGGAGTGCATCCGGGCCGCCCGGCAGCGGGTGGCCTTCATCAACACCGGCTTCCTGGATCGCACCGGCGACGAGATCCACACGTCGATGGAGGCGGGGCCCTTCAGCCGCAAGGATTTCATCAAGCGCAAATCCTGGATCAAGGCCTACGAGGACCGCAACGTCGATATCGGTCTGGAATGCGGCCTGTCGGGCAAGGCGCAGATCGGCAAGGGCATGTGGGCGGCGCCCGACCTGATGGCGGCGATGCTGGACCAGAAGATCGAGCATCCGCGGGCCGGCGCCAACACCGCCTGGGTGCCCAGCCCCACCGCCGCCACGCTGCACGCGCTGCATTATCACAAGGTCGATGTCTTCGCGGTGCAAAAGCGGCTGGCCGCGGGCGGACGGCGCGCGCATCTGGAGACGCTGCTGGAAATCCCGCTGGCCAGCTACCGCAAATGGTCCGAGGCGCAGATCCTGGCCGAGGTCGAGAACAACGCGCAGGGTATCCTGGGCTATGTGGTGCGCTGGATCGACCAGGGCGTCGGCTGTTCCAAGGTGCCCGATATCCACGATGTCGGCCTGATGGAGGATCGCGCGACCTGCCGGATCTCAAGCCAGCATGTGGCCAACTGGCTGCACCACGGCGTGATCGGCGAGGCGCAGGTCCTGGATGCCATGAAGCGCATGGCGGAGGTGGTGGATCGCCAGAACGCGGAGGATCCGTTTTACACGCCGATGGCGCCGGGGTTCGACACCGTGGCGTTTCAGGCGGCTTGCGACCTGGTGTTCAAGGGGCGCGTTCAGCCGTCGGGCTATACCGAACCCGTGTTGCACGCGCGCCGGCTGGAACTGAAGGCCCTGCGCAACGGGTGATTTGGGGCCCCCCAGGGGGCCCGGGTGACGGGGCAGGCGGGGGGCTGCCGCCCCCCGCACCCCCTGCCCAAGGGGGTTTTCCACCCCCTTGGAACCCCCGAGGATATTTCCGGCACAAAGACGGGGCACGGTCGCCGGACCCGTGTCAGTCGGTCGCGAGGTCCGCGACGATCGCGAGGGCGGCAGCGTGCGGGTCGGCCGCGGCCCAGATCGGGCGGCCGACGACGATGTGGTCGGCGCCATTGCGCAGGGCCTGGGCGGGGGTGGCGATCCGCTTCTGGTCGTTCGCGGCACTGCCGGTCGGGCGCACCCCCGGGGTGACGATCAGCCGGCCGGCGGCGGCGGGCAGCGCGCGGATGGCGGCGGCCTCGTGCGGGCTGGCGATCACGCCGTGGGCGCCGGCCTCGAACGCGCGGGCGGCGCGTTCGGTCACGATTTCGGCCATGTCGCCCGGCACGATCATCGAAGCATCCAGATCGGCCCGATCCAGGGCGGTCAGGATCGTCACCGCGAGGATCCTGAGATCGGTGCCCGCCGCGCCCTCGCGCGCCGCGCGGACCACATGCGGGTCACCGTGCACCGTCAGAAAGTCGAACCCGAACTGCGCCATTCCGCGCACCGCCGCCTCGACCGTGGCGGGAATGTCGAAGAGTTTCATGTCCAGGAAGACGCGTTTGCCGTGTTCCTGTTTCAGTTCGTTGGCCAGCGCCAGCCCGCCGCCGGTCAGCATCCCCAGGCCGATCTTGTAGAAGCTGACGGCATCGCCCAGGCGAGCGGTCAGGTCGAGCCCGGCCACCACATTGGGCACGTCGAGGGCAACGATCAGGCGGTCATCGGCGGGACGGGGCATCGCGGGGTCTCCTGCAGGGGTCGGCCGCTGATACGCCTTTCGCGGGGGGCGGGCAACCTTGCGCCGGGCCGCCGTCGCGCGCAGCATGGCGCCATGAACCGCATCGACCGCACCCGCCCCGATTCGCCGCCGCTTGCCGGCCCCGGCCCCTGGCCCGTCGGGGTCGAGACCCGCGTGCTGACCGATCCCGCCCGCTTCGCCCCCGAGGTCGGCGCGGTGGTGCCCCGCGCCCTGACCGTGGAGTGCTGGTATCCGGCCGCGTCCGGCACGCCGGTGGGCGGGATCTATCGGTCACTGTTGCGCGACGGCGTCACGCCGGTGTGCCTGCACGGGCGCGCGGCGCGGGGCGCGGCGCCGGCCGAGGGGGAGTTTCCGTTGGTGCTGATCAGCCACGGCTATCCCGGCAACCGCTACCTGATGGCGCATCTGGCCGAGTCCCTGGCCTCGCGCGGGTATCGGGTTGCGGCGGCGGATCACCCGGGCTCGACCTACGACGATCAGGCGCCGATCGGCGCGACGCTGTATCACCGGCCGCTGGATCAACGGTTCTTGCTGGAGACCCTGGGCGGCGTGGCGGTCATCGGCTATTCGATGGGCGGCTATGGCGCGCTGGTAACGGCGGGTGCGGGGGTCGCGCCCGATCTGGTCGGGCACGAGATCGCCCCGCCCGGTGGCGTGCTGGCCATTCATCGGCACCCCGAACCGCCCGAAGGGCTGCGCGCGGTCGTGGCCATCGGCCCCTGGGGCAACGGGCGCGGGGTCTGGCCCGAGGGGGCGCTGGCGGGCGTGGGGCTGCCGCTGATGGTGATGGCCGGGAGTCTCGACGATACCTCGGACTATGAGGCGATGCGGGGCATCGCCCGTGCGGCGGGCGGCACGCTGGTCACCTTCGAGAACGCCGGCCACAACGCCGCCGCGCCGATCCCCGCGCCCGAGGAAAGCCATGCCCACAGCGACGTGCTGGGCTGGGCGCCGTTCCTGCATTATGCGGATGCGGTCTGGGACAGCGTGCGGATGAACGCCCTGGCGCAGCATTTCGCCACCGCATTTCTGGACCGGCATGTGAAGGGCGACGCGGGTTGCGACGCCTGGCTGGACCCGATGCGCGGCGCGGCGGACATGCCGGGCATCCGGCTGGAACGCTGGGAAAAGGCAGCACATCCGGCCCGCTGAAAGGCCGGAATGAAAGGCCGCGGGCGCAGCCGGGCGGCCCTGCGTCAGGCGATCATTTCCATGCGTTCCTTGGACATGGTGCCCGGCACGATGGTGATCGGCACCGGCAGCGCGCCCGAGTTGCGCGACAGTTGCGTGACCAGCGGGCCCGGGCCGCTGCGATCCTCGCCGGCGCCCAGAACCAGGATGGCGATCCTGGGGTCCTCGGCGATCTGGGCCAGGATCTCGTCCACTGGCTGGCCTTCGCGAATCACCAGTTCGGGCTGGATCGCGTGCTTGTCGCGCATCCATTTGGCAAAGACTTCGAAATGGGCCTCGATCCGTTCGCGCGCTTCCTCGCGCATCAGGTCCGCGACCCCGATCCAGTGCTGGAATTCTTCTGGTGGTATCACCGACAGGATGGTCACCCCTCCGCCCGTGTGGGCCGCTCTCAAGGCGGCAAAGCGGATCGCATTCAGGCATTCGCGACTGTCGTCGAGCACGACGAGAAACTTGCGCATCATAGTCTCCGGTTGGGGCGCCATATTGGCCCAAGGCGGACGGGCTGTCCAGCGGCAGGCGGCGCGCGGCCTATTCGGAAAAACCGCCGGTCGCGATCTTCAGCGAATGGCCGCAATGCTTGCAGTGCACCGCATCCGGGTCGTGCCGGTTCAGGCCGCATTCCGGGCAGGGGTAGCGCACCTTGCTGGGCTGAAACAGGGCGCGCGCGAATTGCACGAACAGCGCGACGCCGACCACCATCACCCCGACAGAGAACAGCTTTCCGCCGGTCGAATGCAAGGTGATGTCGCCGTATCCCGTGGTCGTCAACGTGGCGACGGTGAAATACAGCGCGTCCACATAGGCCGAGACGCCGGTGTGGGCCTCAAAGAACAACGCGAACGCCAGCGAGGTCGTGACAAAGATGAACACGAACAGGTTCATCCCGGCCAGCACCGTGTCCTCGTGCCGGCGGAAGAATTCGCTGTCGCGCCTGAGATCGCGGACCAGGTGATAGGAATGCAGCAGCCTGAGCCCGCGCAGGATGCGCAGAAAGGCGATGTCCTGCGTCAGCAGCGGCGCAATCAGCAGCGACAGCAGCACCACCAGGTCGGCGATCGTATAGAGCCTGAGCAGCATCTTGCGCCGGTCGGGCGCGATCCAGAGCCGGGCCGCGAAATCGGTCAGGATCACCAGGCCCAGCACCGTGTTCAGCGCCACCAGCAGCGCCGTCTGGGGCAGCGCCGCCGACACGATGAAATAGAGGATCGACGCCGCATCAAAGGCGATCAGGGCATAGCGGAACCGTTTGGCCCGCCGGCTGCGCCCGGTATAGAGCAGCCGGATATCGCGATGCAGCCGCGGTTCGCTCACTTGGTCGAGGCCGCCCAATCCCAATAGAGTTGCCGTGCGCGCCGGGTGATCGGGCCGATCTGATACTGGCGGTCGTCAAAGGCACGCACGGGCGTGACCTTGGACATGTTGCCCGACAGAAAGACCTCGTCGGCGCCCCGGAAATCGTCCAGCGTCAGCACGGTTTCATGCACCTTGACGCCATCGGCGCGCAGGTTGTCGATGTGGCGGGCACGGGTGATGCCAGACAGAAAGGTGCCGTTGGCGATGGGGGTGAAAACCTCGCCATCCTTGACCATAAAGGCGTTCGCGGTGGCGCTTTCCGCGACATTTCCCTGACTGTCGCAGACCAGCGCGTTGTCGAACCCCTTGGCGTTGGCCTCGGCCAGCATCCGGGCGTTGTTGGGATAGAGGCAGCCGGCCTTGGCGTTGGTCACCGCGCAATCCAGCGTGGGCCGGCGAAAGCGCGTGGTGGTCAGCGTGGTCGAGGCCTCGGGCGGGGCCATCGCGATCTGTTCCAGGCAGACCGCAAAGCCGGTCTCGTCCTGCGAGGCCAGAACGCCTGAGGCGCCGCCGTTGATCGCCCAATACATCGGCCGGATATAGACCGGATCGGTGAACCCTTCGAGCCCCTCGCGGACGATCTCGAGCATGGCCTCGGCGCTGACGGTGGGCTTGATCATCAACGCCTCGGCCGAGCGGTTGACCCGCGCCAGGTGCCGGTCCAGGTCGGGCGTCATCCCGTCGAAAAAGCGCGCTCCGTCGAACACCGTCGTGCCCAGCCACGCGCCATGATCGGCCGCCCGCATCACGGGCACATCGCCGTCGTGCCATTGTCCCTGGAAATAAGTGCGGATACGCGAGCCGACGGCCATCAGGTTTCTCCCATGCAAAGCGGCGCGAGTTAAGCACTCCGTGCCGCCGGGGTCCAGAGTGGCGCGGCGTCAAATCACAGGTTGAAGACCCGGCTGGGGTGCAACTCGCCGCCCATGTAGGTGCCCACCGCGACCGGCTTGCCCTCGAAGCTGGCCCAGGCGGTGTCGCCGGGCGCGGCGCGCGACGACAGCACGCGGCCGGGGTTGCCGTTCTTCAGCCGCACCGCACCCTCGGGGGACAGCGGCAGCTCGATCAGGTCGGCCAGGCCGGTTTCCAGAGGCAGCAGATGCGCCTCGAGGTCGGGCGTGCGGGCCATCGCGTCGATCTGGGCCAGACTCAGCCCGGCATCGGCGCGGAACGGGCCGGACCATTCGCGCCTGAGCCAGGCGACGTGCCCCAGGCATCCCAGCGCCTGCCCCAGGTCGCGCGCGATCGAGCGGACGTAACCGCCCTTGCCGCAGATCATCTCGAATTCGGCGGTGTCGGCGTCGGGGCGGGCGGTCAGCACCAGCCGCTCGATCCACAGGGGGCGGGCGGCCAGGTCCATGCTTTCGCCCGCGCGGGCGATGTCATAGGCGCGCTCGCCCTCGACCTTGACGGCGGAATATTGCGGCGGGACCTGTTCGATCTGGCCCCGGAACGCCACCAGCGCGGTTTCGATCTGGGCGTCGGTGGGTCGGGTGTCGCGGGTGTCGATGACGCGCCCCTCGGCGTCGTCGGTGTCGGTCGCGGCGCCCCAACGCACCTGGAATCGATAGCATTTGTTGGCGTCGGTGACAAAGGGCACGGTCTTGGTCGCCTCGCCCAGGGCGATGGCCAGCACGCCGGTCGCGGACGGGTCCAGCGTGCCGGCGTGGCCGGCCTTTTGCGCGTCCAGCGCCCAGCGAACCTTGCCCACGACGGCGGTCGAGGTCACGCCGGCGGGCTTGTCCACCACCAGCCAACCCGAAATCGCGCGACCCTTGCTTTTGCGTCCCATGCCGTCCTCTTGGTCCATCCGGCCGGGCGGATAGCCGAGCCCGCCGCAGGGCGCAAGCCCGCGGGTTCAGCCGCGCCAGTCGAAGAAGCCCCGGGGCGCCCGCGCCAGCAGGCGGCGCGCGATGTCCTGGCCCAGGCGCGCGGCGTCCTCGATCGGCGCGCGCCCGTCCTCGGTCAAGGCGTCCGAGCCGTCGGGGCGCAGGATCTCGCCCCGCAGCCAGACCTCGCCGCCGTCGAGCACGGCAAGCCCCGCGATCGGCGTCTCGCACGAGCCGTCGAGCGTGGCCAGATAGGCGCGTTCGGCGGCCAGCCGCTGGCCGGTGGGCGTGTCGTGGATCGCCGCCAGCATGGCCCGTGCGCGCAGGTCGTTGCCGCGCCTCTCGATGCCGATGGCGCCTTGCGCGACCGCGGGCAGCATCTCGTCGGGGGCGATGGCCGAACGGGCGACATCGGCCTTGCCCAGCCGGTTCAGCCCGGCCATGGCCAGAAAGGTGCAGTCGGCGACCCCTTCGTCCAGCTTGCGCAGGCGGGTCTGCACGTTGCCGCGGAATTCGACCACCCGCAGATCGGGCCGCCGGTGCAGCACCTGCGCGCGCCGTCTGAGCGACGAGGTGCCGACGACCTGCCCGGCCCGCAGATCGGCCAGACGCGCCACCCCCGGCGCGACAAAGGCATCGCGCACGTCCTCGCGCGGCAGGTAGCAATCCAGCACCAGCCCGTCCGGTTGCGCGACGGGCATGTCCTTCATCGAATGCACCGCGATGTCCAGCGCGCCGGCCAGCATCATGTCCTCGATCTCGCGGGTGAACAGGCCCTTGCCGCCGATCTCCTTGAGCGGGCGGTCCTGCACCCGGTCGCCGGTCGTGGTGACGATGACGATCTCGAAGGCATCCTCGGGCAGATCAAAGGCGGTCATCAGTCGGGCGCGCGTTTCATGCGCCTGGGCCAACGCCAGGGGCGAGCCGCGCGTGCCGATCTTCAACGGTTGGGCGGGGGTGGGCAGGAGGTGCGTCATGGCCTCTGCTTAGCCGCGCGCGCGCATTCACGCAACGGGTCGCGCACGGGTCCCGGGGCGGGTCACGACGTGGCCGGTTTCTTTGAACCCCAAGCGCCGCAGGCGCGACGCACGGGGGTGCCCATCGACAGGAGAATCGCCATGCCCCGCACCCTGAAAGCCGCCCGCCTGTGGGGTGTCGTCCTGGCCGCCGCTCTGGTGGCGGGCGCGGTGTCGGGCCTGCACGCCCGGGGCGCCGAGGCCCCGCCTCCCCTGACCCGATCCGCCGCCATCTAGGCGCGCGCCGCGTTTTTTTGCGAAAATCGCATGGAATTGCCCTAGTCTCGCCAGATTGACGGATCACCACGGTGGGGTTGCGTGGAAGGACCCCTCCATGAAGGATTTCGTTCGAGTGTCAGAGACTAGCACCGCATCGCGGACCCAACCCGAGTGCCCGCTGAACAGCGAGCCCATGCACCCCGCGCTGCGGGTGCCGATCGACTGGCGGCGCCCGTCGGACCCGCGCGCCTGGCAGATCTGGTGGAATGATTCCGCCGGGTTCGGCCAGGTCCATCCGCGCCCGCCGGTGGATGAGGTCGCCTCGTTCTACGATCTCGAGGACTACTATACCCACGCCGAACGGGTCGAACACGACCCCGTTGCCGAACGCCGGCAGGTCGGCTTTCTGGGGCGCGCGGTCGGATCGCTGGCGTCGCGTTTCGAACACGGGGCCGAGCCGACCGCCGACTGGTGGCGCTCGATCATTCCGGGCCAGGCGCGGCATTCGCTGGAAATCGGCTGCGGCGACGGCGACCGGATGCAGACCTATGCGCCGTTCCTGTCCGAGAGCGTGCGTGGCGTGGAACCCGACCCGCGCGCGGTGCGGGTCGCGTGCGAGCGCGGGCTGGACGTGCACCAGGGCACGGCCGAGGATCTGCCCGACGCGATCCGGGACCGTCGCTATGACCTGATCGCCTTTGTGCACGTCCTGGAGCACACCCTGGACCCGGTCCTGTCGCTGAAGAACGCCGGCGCGTTGCTGAACGCCGGCGGCATCATGTCGATCGAGGTCCCGAACAACGCCTGCCATGGCGCCCGCATGATGGGCGAGGCCTGGCGCTGGCTGGACGTGCCGAGACACCTGAACTTCTTTACGCCGGACAGTCTGGCCGCCTGCGCCGAAGCCGCCGGCCTGACAGTGCGCGCGGTGCTGTATCGCGGCTATGTGCGCCAGTTCATGCCCGACTGGCTGGTGGACGAGGCCCGAATCGGCGCCGAATTGCAGGGCCGAAAGGCCAGCAAGGCCGATATCGACCGGCAGGTGCGCCATTCGCTGCGGCTGTTCGCGCGCACCGCGCTGGCGAAACCCGCGCAGAAATACGATTCCGTCCGGGTCCTGTGTTCGCGCGCCTGAACCGGCGCGCGTGACGGGGTGGCGTTCCGCACCGGGGGCGCCGATCAGGGGGTCAGCACGGTGCAGGACAGGTCGCGCGCCATCAGGCGCTGACAGGCCAGCGTCGCCTCCATTTCCGACAGGCTCTGAACCTCGGCGTGGAAGCGCCCGGCGTGGGTGGTGACGCGGCGCACACCGGTCCCCAGCGTGCCCGATTCGGTCAGGGCCAGGCGCAGCAGCGTCCGTTCGGCATCAAAGCGCGACGCAAAGGTGCCCAGATCCACCGCCCACACGCGCCCGCCCGAGGTCGAGACCCGGGTGACGATCTCGGGCATGGGCGCCGGGATGGGTTCGTCGCTGTCGCTGTCGCTGGTGGTCAGCAGGATCGTCGGCGCCATGACCGGCTCTGACGGGTCCTCGTGCGCCATCGCCTGCAAGACCTCTTCGTCACGCCACAGGATGCGGCCCGAATCGTCCACCGTCAGCGCGGTCGAGGCCGGTTCCAGGGATTCGGCCGGGGCCAGGGGCGCGGGGGCGACGGCGGCCAGGGCGGTGGTTTCGCCGGGCTCTGGCGCGGGCGTCGCGGCCGGGGTGTCGGGCGTGGTGGTATCCAGTGCGATCGGCGGCAGGCCCGAGATGGTCACACCCGTGTCATCCACCGAAACCCCCTCGGCGATCTCGGTTTCGCTGACGGCGACGGCGGGCGCGGCCGGGGCGTCGTCCGCGCTGGCGACGGCCGTTTCGGTCGCCGTTTCGGTCGGGGCGCCCAGATCGACGGGGCGTGCCTGCGGCAGTTCGGGCGGCGTGCCGGTGATTGCCGCATACCGGTCGGCGTCGATGACGGTGAAACCCGCGGTTTCGGCGGGGTCCGCGACCTCGGCCGTTGCGTCCGTGGCGAGGGCGGCGACATCCTCGGGGCGGGCGCGCGGCACGGGTGAGGTGTCCAGTGCGACCTCGGCCGTGGCGCCGCCGTCCTCCTCGCCGCCGGTGTCGTCCGGCTCTTCCGAGGTGACGCCCGCGGCGACCCCCGATTCATCGGTGTCGGCGCTGGGATCGGGTTCGCGGATCTCGTCCATCACCTCGTCGATGCCCTCCTGGATCGAGGCGATCATGTCGGCCGAGGGGGCAGATCCCGGGGCCGGGCGGGCGCGCGGAAACAGGCTGGCTGTCGGCGCGGTTTGCAGGCGGATCACACGGCCCGCCGCCGGGCCAGAGCCGCGATCCTCGGGCGCGCGGACGTAATCAGGGCGGGCGGGACGCCGCACCGCGGCCCGGCGGGGCGCCAGCCGAAAGCCGCGATCCATCAGGTCGGTGACCCGTTGCAACCGCTGCGCCGAGGAATGCGCCCCCATCGCCACGACCAGGATGCGCACGCCGCTGCGTTCGGCCATCGCCACCAGGTTGTAGCCGGCGGCGTTGGTGAAGCCGGTCTTGATGCCGTCGGCACCGCGATAGCTGTCCAGGAACCGGCGGTTCGTGTTGCGCACGGTGGCGATGCCCGCGTCCTCGGTCCGGCGCGAGAAGATGTTGTAATATTGCGGATAATCGAAATAGAGCTGCCGCCCCAGCCGCGCCATGTCGCGCGCGGTCGAAAGGTGGCCGTCGGTGGTCAGCCCGTGCGGATTGGCGAAATGGGTGCGCTGCATCCCGATCGCCCGCGCGGTGCGGTTCATGCGTTCGGCAAAGCGCGGAACCGAGCCTTCGAGTGCCTCGGCAATGGCGACGGCGGCATCGTTCGCGGACCGCAGCGCGGCGGCGCGGATCAGATAGCGGAACGGAATCGTCTGCCCCGCGCGCAGGCCCAGCCGCGACGGAGGTTGCGCGGCCGCATGGCGCGAGATGCGCACCCTTGTGTCCAGGCTGATCTCGCCGTTCTCCAGCGCCTCGAAGGCGATGTAGAGCGTCATCATCTTGGTCAGCGAGGCCGGGTGCAGGCGCGAATTGGCGTTGTCGGTCTGATACAGGACCTCGCCGGTGCGCACATCCATGATGAGCGCGGCATAGGGTTGGGCGCGGGCGGTGGCGGTGGACAGCATGAACAGGGCCAGGGCGCAGGCCATCATCATGGCAAGCGCGCCAGAAATGCGGAGCCAACGCCGGGATTGCGTTGTCACGAGCCTGTCCTCTGCCTCTGCGCCCCGGTTATGGTAGGGCGTCGTTATCTGCTGGGTGCAGGCTAACACGCGGTCGCGCGCATGGAAAGCCCCCGCTTTTCAACAGCTTTAAGGACTTTCTTAAGGTATTTCTACATCTGGACGGCGATGATGGACCAGCCACAAGATGTTCAACCCTCCGACAGGCGCGCCAGCAGGTCGGGCAGATCCGCCAGCGCGGAAATTCGCCGGTAGCGCGGATGCGTCGCGGGTTCCGGGGCCTGTTCCAGCGCCCATTCCAACCCGTGCGGCACAAAGACGCCCCAGGCCCCGGCCGCGATCGGGGCGACGACATCCGAGGCCATGGAATTCCCGGCCATCAGCGACCCGTCGGCCCCCGCACCATGGCGCGCGAAGATCTGCGCATAGGTTTCCGCGGTCTTGTGGCTGACGATCTCGACCGCGTCGAAGGCGTCGCCCAGCCCCGATTGCGCCAGCTTGCGTTCCTGGTCCAGCAGGTCCCCCTTGGTGATCAACACCAGTTTGTGCGATCCCGCCAGGGTTTCGATGGTGTCGGCCACGCCGGGCAGCAATTCGATGGGATGGGCCAGCATATCCTGCCCGGCGGCGATGATCTGGCCGATCACGTGACCCGGCACCTGGCCCTCGGTCACCTCGATCGCGGTTTCGATCATCGACAGCATGAAGCCCTTGATGCCAAAGCCGTAATGTCCCAGGTTCCGCCGCTCGGCGGCCAGCAGGCGGTCCGCCAGATGCGCGCGTTCGGCGTGCTCGGCCAGCAATTCGGCAAAGCGCGCCTGCGTCATGTGAAAGAACCGCTCGTTGTGCCAGAGCGTGTCGTCCGCATCGAGGCCGACGGTGGTGATGCGCATGGTCCTGCCCCGCAAGGGTTTTCTTGAGCGTCCGGGACGTTATATACTGCGCTGAAACCGAATCTGTCACCCCGGGTCCTTTTTCCATGGCAATCACACCGACGATGACGGACCGCAAGGACGGCCCTGGCAGCGGCGATCCTGGCCTTGCGGTCAAGACGCGCACCCGCACGCAGCGGCCGCCGATGTACAAGGTGCTGCTGCTGAACGACGATTACACGCCGATGGAATTCGTCGTGCATGTGCTCGAGCGGTTCTTCGGCCTGAATCACGCGCAGGCGTTCGAGATCATGCTGACGGTTCACAAGAAGGGCCTCGCGGTGGTCGGCGTCTTCAGCTACGAGATTGCGGAAACCAAGGTGGCGCAGGTGATGGATTTTTCGCGCCGCCACCAGCACCCGCTGCAATGCACCCTGGAAAAGGAGTAGGGCGCCCCGCGCCCGCCGAACCGCATGTCCCTGACTGACCCGGCCCCGCGCGCCTTGCGGCTGGAGCTGGCCCTCGAGGCCGGTCTCACGATGCCCGACACCGGCGCGATCGCCGTCTTCCATCCGCGCGCGGGGGAATTGCTGTCGCCGCTGCCGCACGCGCGTGTGGCGGTGGTCACGCCGCACGCGCCCGATCACGCCGCCTTTGCCGCGCAGGGCTATGCCTGCACGCAGGCGCCCCAGGGGCCCTATGCGGCGGTGCTGGTCTGCCTGCCGCGCGGCCGGGCCGAGGGGCGCGACCTGATCGCCCGGGCCGCCGCGCTGACGACGGGACCCGTGATCGTGGATGGCCAGAAGACCGACGGTGCGGATGCGATGCTGAAGGACCTGCGCGCCCGCGTGGACCTGTCCGAGGCGATCGCCAAGGGGCATGGCAAGATTGCCTGGTTCCCCTCGCCGGGCGCGGCGCTGGCCGACTGGTGCGCCGAACCGGGCCAGGTCGAGGGTTGGCAAACGCTGCCCGGCACGTTCTCGGCCGACGGGATCGACCCGGCCTCGGGGTTGCTGGCGCAGGCGCTGCCGGCAGGGTTGAAGGGCGTGGTGGCGGACCTGGGCGCGGGCTGGGGCTATCTTGCGGGGCGTCTTCTGGACAAGGCGCCCGGGATCGCGGCGCTGCACCTGATCGAATCGGACGCGCGTGCGCTGGCCTGCGCCCGCCACAACGTCACCGACCCGCGCGCGGTCTTCCATTGGGCGGACGCGACGCAGCCGGTGCCGCGCCTGGTGCTGGATGCGGTCATCATGAACCCGCCCTTTCACACCGGCCGCGAGGCGCGCCCGCAACTGGGCGCGGCCTTCATCGCGGCGGCGGCGGCGATGCTGAAATCCTCTGGGCAGTTGTTCCTGGTGGCGAACCGGCATCTACCCTATGAGACCGCGCTGGCCGCCCATTTTCGTCGGCACGAGGAACTGCCCGGCCTGCCCGGGTTCAAGCTGTTCGTGGCCGAAGGCCCCCTGCGGGCCAAAGCCGCCGCCGCGCCTCGGGGCGGTTCCCGCGTCACCCACAGCAAAGGACGCCGCGCATGAGCTTTTCCATCGCCGGCAAGACCGCCATCATCACCGGCGCCGCGACCGGAATCGGCCACGCCATCGCCCGGCATTTCGTGGACGAGGGGGCGAATGTGGTCTTTTGCGACCATAATGAGAAACGTCTGAAATCGGGCAGCGACGACCTGGTGGACCTGCCGAATTGCCGCCTGTTCGCCGGCGACCTGCGCGAGAAACTGGCGGTGGCGAACCTGTTGTCCACCGCGCTCGACGCCTTTGACCGGGTGGATATCCTGGTGAACGCGACGCGGATGTTTGCCGTGACCGACCCGCTGGACCCCTCGGATACCACGGTCGAACAACTGCTGGACCAGAACCTGACGGTCGCGCTGCGCACCAGTCAGGCCGTGGCGCGGCGCATGATCTTGCAGGCCGAACAGGCCGAGACGCGGGCGCACGAGGCCGGCGCCATCATCAACCTGTCGTCCATCGCGGCGCATCGAACGCAGCCCCAGTTGCTGGGTTTCTCGATCTCGAACGCGGCGCTGGAACAAATGACGCGCTCGCTGGCGGTGTCGCTGGCGCCGCACGCGATCCGGGTCAACGCGGTCGCGGTGGGCTCTGTCATGTCGGGCACCTTGCGCGACACGATCGCCGAGCACCCCGACTATCGCGAGGCCATTCTCGAGGGCACGCCGCTGGGCCGGATCGGCACGGCGTCCGAGGTGGCCGAACTGGTGCAGTTCCTGGCGTCCTCGGCGGCCGGCTTCATGACGGGGCAGATCGTCGGCCTGGACGGCGGGCGGCAGGTTCTGGACACGGTGCAGCGCCCGGCGCATTGAGCCGACTGGACCGGCCCCCCGGACCGCGCTATGCGCAAGACAGGAGGATCCGCCGATGCCCAATCCGCTGTATGACGCCCTGTTCGCCCCACTGATCGAACGCCGGTCGGCGCTCGTGATCCTGCCTGACGGCACCGAGATTTCCGGCGACGCCTTTCACGCGATGTGCGCGCGCGTCGCGGGCGCGCTGGCCGCGCTGGGGCTTCAGCCCGGCGACCGCATGGCCGTCCAGGTCGAAAAAAGCGCCGATGCGCTGGCGCTCTATGGTGGCGCGGTCATGGCGGGGGTCGTGTTCCTGCCGCTGAACACCGCCTACACGCCGGACGAGGTCGCCTATTTCCTGTCCGATGCGGGCGCGAAACTCTTGCTGGCGGATAGCGCCAAGGCCGCCGCGCTGGCCCCCGTGGCCGACCGCTGCGGCGCCCGACTGATGGTGCTGAACGCCGATGGTCGCGGCAGCTTCGCCGACTTTTGCGCCACCGTCGAACCGATGCGCGCGCCCGCCGACCGGGCCGAGGGGGATCTGGCGGCGTTGCTCTATACCTCGGGCACGACCGGGCGCTCGAAGGGCGCGATGCTGAGCCAGAAGAACCTTCTGTCCAACGCCGAAGTGCTGACCCGGGCCTGGCGCTTTACCGCGCAGGACGTGCTGCTTCACGCGCTGCCGATCTTCCACACCCATGGGCTGTTCGTGGCCACCAACATCGTGCTGCTGGCCGGCGGCGCCATGATCTTGCTGCCAAAGCTGGATATCGACGCGCTGATCCGCTGGATGCCGCGCGCGACCTCGCTGATGGGGGTGCCGACCTTCTACACGCGGCTTCTGGACGATGCGCGCTTCACGCGCGATCTGGTGGCGCATATGCGGCTCTTCACCTCGGGCTCGGCGCCGCTGCTGGCGGAAACCCATGTGGCCTTTGAAGCGCGCACCGGGCACCGGATTCTCGAACGCTACGGCATGACGGAAACCAACATGAACACCTCGAACCCCTATGACGGCGAGCGCCGCGCCGGCACGGTCGGCTTTCCGCTGCCGGGGGTCGAGGTGAAGGTGACCGACCCCGAAACCGGCGCGACCCTGCCGCAGGGCGAGATCGGCATTCTCGAGGTGCGCGGCGACAATGTCTTCATGGGCTATTGGCAGATGCCCGAGAAAACCGCCGCCGAACTGCGTGCGGACGGGTTCTTCATCACCGGCGACCTGGGGCGGATCGACGACGACGGCTATGTCACCATCGTCGGCCGGCAAAAGGACCTGATCATCGCCGGCGGCTACAACATCTATCCCAAGGAAATCGAGCTGGAGCTGGACGAGGCCGAGGGCGTCAAGGAAAGCGCCGTGATCGGTGTGCCGCACCCCGACCTGGGCGAGGGGGTGCTGGGGGTGATCGTGCCGCTGCCCGGCGCCCGGCCTGATACCGCCGCGATCCTGGCGGACCTGGGCACCCGGCTGGCGCGGTTCAAGGTGCCGCGCGCGCTGGTCGTGCTGCCCGACCTGCCGCGCAACACGATGGGCAAGGTGCAGAAGAACCTGCTGCGCGACCAGTTCCGCGACTGGTTCACCTCCCGGGCCTGAGCGCCCCTGGAAACCGGGGCCAAGGGGGTTTTCCACCCCCTTGGAACCCCCGAGGATATTTCCGGCACAAAGAAGGGGCGCGGCGCGGGGGCAGGGTTAACGCCGCATTTTCGCCATCTTGGCGGGGCAGGTTGCGGGTTCCCTTTGCTGATCGCGGTTCCGAATGCGCCTGGTGTTGCTGCTGTTCCTTTTGTTCCCGTTCCAGGCCTTGGCCCAGGCGCTGGTCCAGGCCCAGGCCGATACGCGCCTGCATGCCCTGCAGACCGGCGACGCCAGCCGCGGCTGGGAGGCCGTCGGCCGGCTGAACATGCAAGGCGTCGGCTTTTGCACCGCGACGCTGATTGCCCCCGACCGCGTTCTGACCGCCGCGCATTGCCTGTTCGACCGCGCCACCGGGCAACAGATCGCGCCCGGGCGGTTGCAGTTCCTGGCCGGCTGGCGCACCGGACGGGCCGAGGCGATCCGTGGCGTGAGCCGGGTGGCGATCTGGCCCGAGTTCGACTTTGCGGTCGGCGCCGAAATGGCGAATGTGCCGCGCGACCTTGCGGTGCTGGAGCTGGACCAACCGGTGCGCAACCCCGCGATCCGACCCTTCGCGATCTCGGACGCGCCGGTGGAGACGGGCGATGCGGTCGCCGTGGTCAGCTATGCCCGCAACCGGGCCGAGGCGCCGTCGATCCAGGAGACGTGCCATGTTCTCGACCAGCGCCGCGACGGGGTCTCGGTCTTTTCGTGCGACATCGATTTCGGCTCGTCGGGTTCGCCGGTGTTCGCGGTTCGCGACGGCGCGTTGCGGGTGGTTTCGGTGATCTCGGCCCTGGCGCAGGGCGAGAGCCGCCCGATCTCGTTGGGAATGCGGCTGAGCGGGCGGATCGAAGCGCTGGAGCAGGCGCTGGATCAGGGGGTGTCGGGTGTGCTGTCGGGCCAGCCCCAGGGCGCGCGATCGAGCGCGCGCTTCCTGCGTCCCTGACCCCTTGAAAGCCCGAAACGGGCTTCCCACATCGGTTGGACCGGGCGCCCAGGATGGGGTCCGGCGCTTCAACGCCCGGCCGGGCAGACCGGCGGGCAGACATCAGACATCGCTTGTCAAAGGATGACTCACATGCGTGCTTTCGACCCGACTCCGCTGTTCCGTGCCTCGGTTGGTTTCGACCGGATGGCCGACCTGATGGATCGTGTTCTGGCTGCCGAACCCGTGCAGCCCAGCTATCCGCCCTACAACATCGAAAAGACCGACGAGAACACCTATCGCATCTCGTTGGCGGTCGCCGGCTTCAGCGCCGATGAACTGGCCGTCGATGTCAAAGAGAATTCGCTGGTGATCGCCGCCCGCAAGGCCGAGGACGAAGCCGGCCGCACCTTCCTGCATCGCGGGATCGCGACCCGCGCCTTCGAGCGCCGCTTTCACCTGGCTGACCATGTGCGCGTGACCGGCGCGACCCACGCCGACGGGATGCTGCACATCGACCTGGTGCGCGAGATCCCCGAGGCGCTGAAGCCGCGCCGCATCGAGATCGCGCGCGCCGAACCGTCGCGTCTGGTCGAGGCCTCGGCCGCCTGACGCCCCGGGATCACCCCGGCCCGGCATCGAGGGCGCGTCCTGCGGGGCGCGCCCTTTTCTTTTGCCGCGTCCCGTCGCACTGTCGGCCTGCGGCAAGGAGGGTCTGTCATGCTGGCGTTCGAAACCTGGGACGTGTTCACCGAGTCGCCTTTTGCGGGCAATCCGCTTGCCATCGTGCGCGGCGCCGATGCGCTGAGCGTGGCGCAGATGCAGACCCTGGCGCGCGAATTCAACCTGTCGGAAACCTTGTTCGTGATGGCGCCGCGCGATCCGGCGCGGACCGCGCGCGTGCGGATCTTCTTTCCCACGGCCGAGATCCCCTTTGCCGGGCACCCGACACTGGGCTGTGCGATCGCGCTATCGGGTCTGGCCGCGCCCGGACCCGACGCCGAGGTGACTCTTGTGCTCGAGGAAGAAGCGGGACTGGTGCCCGTGTGCGTCCGTCGCCGTGCCAACCGGGTCGAGGGGACCTTTGCCGCCCCGGTCCTGCCCTTTGCCGCGCCGGGCCGGGCCGATCCCGCGCTGACCGCCGCCGCGCTGGGCGTCGCCACGCTGGGCACGGTCGGGCATCCGGCGCCGTCGCTCTGGCAGGGTGGTCCGGCGTTTCTTTATGTTCCGCTGCCCGATCTGGCGACACTGGCCGCCGCGGGCCCGGTCCAGCCGCACTGGTCGCGCCTCATGCATGAGGCCGGCGTGGACAGCGCGTGGTGCTACACCCGCACGGCGCAAGGTTACCGGGCGCGCATGTTCTCGCCCACCGCCGGCATCCCCGAGGACCCGGCCACGGGCTCGGCCAGCGCGATCTTCGCGGCCGAACTCATGGCGCGCGGGCTGCTGGGCGCCGGGGAAACGCGGATCGCCATCGCCCAAGGCATCGAGATGGGCCGCCCCTCGACCATCGGACTGACGGCCGTGGTCGAGAACGGCGCCCTGGCGGCGGTTCGGGTCACGGGGTCGGCGGTGCCGATCGCACAGGGGCGGATCGCGGTGCCGCAGGTCGCGGGTTAACCGCGCGTTAACCCCCCTTCTTTGTGCCGGAAATATCCCGGGGGGTGAATTTGCGCAGCAAAGAGGGGGGCAGCGCCCCCCTTACGCGGCCGCCACCGGGCGCGCCTGGACCAGGCCCACGATGTCCATCATGATCCGGTTCAGTTCGAAATCCTTGGGCGTGTAGACGGCGGCGACGCCCATGGCGCGCAGCTTTGCCGCATCCTCGTCGGGGATGATGCCGCCGACGACCACCGGCGTATCGGCCAGCCCGGCGGCCTGCATGCGATCCATCACCTCGGCCACCAGGGGCACATGGCTGCCCGACAGGATCGACAGGCCCACCACATGCGCCTGCTGGTCGCCCGCGGCCGAGACGATTTCAGCCGGGGTCAGGCGGATGCCGTCGTAATGGATGTCCATGCCACAGTCGCGGGCGCGGGCCGCGATCTGTTCGGCACCGTTGGAATGACCGTCCAGCCCCGGCTTGCCGACCACGAATTTCAGGCGCCGTCCCAGGCGCGTGCTGACCGCATCGACGGCCGAGCGGATCTCCTCGAGCCCCTCGGTCCGGTTCGAGGGGTTGCGCGACACGCCGGTCGGCGCGCGGTATTCGCCGAACACCTGGCGCACCATCAGGCCCCATTCTCCGGTGGTCGCGCCGGCCTTGGCGGCCTTGATCGACGCCGGCATGACGTTGGCGCCGGACAGCGCGGCGGCGCGCAGCTCATCCAGCGCGGCGCGCACCGCGCCCTCGTCGCGGCTGGCGCGCCAGGCCTGAAGCCGGGCGATCTGGTCGCGCTCGGCCGCTTCATCGATCACCATGATCGCGGCGTCGCCGGTGGTCAGCGGGCTGGGTTCGGTCGTGGTGAACCGGTTCACGCCGACGACCGTGGTTTCCCCCGTCTCGATCCGCGCAATGCGTTCGGCGTTCGCCTCGACCAGGCGGCCCTTCATGTAGTCGATGGCGCTGACCGCGCCGCCCATGTCGTCGATCAGCGCCAGTTCGGCGCGCGCGCCCTCTTTCAGGGCCTGCACCTTGGCATCCACCACGGGGTTGCCGTCAAACAGATCGCCGTATTCCAGAAGGTCCGTCTCGAAGGCCAGGATCTGCTGCATCCGCAGCGACCATTGCTGATCCCACTTGCGCGGCAGGCCCAGCGCCTCGTTCCAGGCGGGAAGCTGCACGGCGCGGGCGCGGGCGTTCTTCGACAGCGTGACCGCCAACGCCTCGATCAGGATGCGGTAGACGTTGTTTTCGGGCTGCTGTTCCGTCAGCCCCAGGCTGTTCACCTGCACGCCATAGCGAAACCGGCGATAGCGCGCGTCCGCGACGCCATAGCGGTCGCGGCACAATTCGTCCCACAATTCGCTGAAGGCGCGCATCTTGCACATCTCGGTCACGAAGCGGATGCCCGCGTTCACGAAGAAGCTGATGCGCCCCACCATCTCGCCGAAATGTTGGGCCGGAACCTTGTCTTTCAGATCGTCCAGCACGGCGCAGGCGGTGGCCAGCGCAAAGGCCAGTTCCTGCTCGGGCGTCGCGCCGGCTTCTTGCAGGTGATAGGAACACACGTTCATCGGGTTCCATTTGGGCAGATGTTCGCGGGTATAGGCCGCGACATCGGTGATCATCCGCAGGCTGGGTTTCGGCGGGCAGATATAGGTGCCGCGCGACAGGTATTCCTTGATGATGTCGTTCTGGACCGTGCCCTGAAGCTGGGTGATGTCGGCGCCCTGTTCCTCGGCCACGGCGATGTAGAGCGCCAGCAACCACGGCGCGGTCGCGTTGATCGTCATCGAGGTGTTCATCTGTTCCAGCGGGATCTGGTCGAACAGTGCGCGCATGTCGCCCAGGTGGCTGACCGGCACGCCGACCTTGCCCACCTCGCCCCGGCTCAGCACATGGTCGCTGTCGTATCCCGTCTGCGTCGGCAGATCGAAGGCCACGCTGAGCCCGGTCTGCCCCTTGGACAGGTTGGTGCGATACAGGTCGTTCGAGGCTTTCGCCGTCGAATGGCCGGCATAGGTGCGGAACAGCCAGGGCTTGTCCTTGGTCATGGCGAGGGTCTCCACAATGCAGTCGCAGCGCAATTTTCTTACCCGAAGGGAATATTCGGGCGAAAGATAATGTCAAGCCGGGAATCGCTGCGACGCGGCGGCGCGCCGTCGTCCGGCCGGAAAGACGCACTCCGGCCCCTGGGCCGGACGCGGCCCCCGGTGGCCGCTATTTCAACTGGCTGTCCTTGGACCCGCGCCGGTTGATCCCGGGGCGCGCGCGAAAGGCCTGGTCGCGCTCTTGCTGGCACTCCAGGCACAAGGCGACGCCGGGCAGCGCGGCGCGGCGCGCCTCGGGGATCGGTTCCTCGCAGGCGATGCAATGGGTCCGGCTTTCCCCGCCCGGTCGTGCCCGCATCCGCATCCGCGCCAGTTCCTCGCCGATCGACGTTTCGATCTGCTCGTTCACCGCGCCGTCCTTTGCCCAACCGCCTGCCATCCGTGCCTCCCGTCCTGGGGGCAAGATACCCGTTTGCCCGCCGCCTGTCATCCTAGCCCATTGTCGCCGCCGGGGGTTTCCGCCAATCTGTGGCGATGCTTTCCCCGATCCCGGTCCCCCTCTGGCTGTTGATCCTGATCCTGCTGTTCGCGGGGGCATCGTTTCTGTCGCATTTCCTGTTCCCGTCGGTGCGCTGGTTCTTCCGCCGCCGGATGGAACGCGCGGTCGAGGAATTGAACAAGCGCCTCGAACGCCCCATCCAGCCGTTCAAGCTGGTGCGCAGGCAGGACTATGTCGTGCGGCTGGTCTATGACCCGCAGGTGATGGAGGCCGTCGCCGACTTTGCCCGCGAACAGGGCATTCCGCGTTCGGTCGCCTTTGAAAAGGCCCGCCGCTACGCGCGCGAGATCGTGCCCGGCTTTTCCACCGCCGCCTATTTCGGCTTTGCGATCCGCGTTGCGCGCCGGCTCAGCCGGATGTTCTATTCCGTGCATCTGGGCGCGGGCGACGCGCAGACCCTGCGCGCCATCGACCCCAGATCGGCCGTGGTTTTCGTCATCAACCACCGCAGCAACATGGATTATGTGCTGGTCACATGGCTGGCGGCCGACCGCTCGGCGCTGAGCTATGCGGTCGGGGAATGGGCGCAGGTCTGGCCGCTGCGGGCGCTGATCCGGGCGATGGGGGCCTATTACATTCGCCGGCGCGATTCGAACCCGCTCTATCGTGCGGTATTGGCGCGCTATGTGCAGATGTCGGTGCACGAGGGGGTGACGCAGGCGATCTTCCCCGAGGGGGGGCTCAGCCTGTCGGGCGCGGTGGGTCCGGCCAAAAAGGGGCTGTTGCACTATATCGTCCGCGATTTCCGCCCCTCGGACAGCCGCGATGTGGTCTTTGTGCCGGTCGCGCTGAACTATGACCGGGTGCTCGAGGACCGCATCCTGCACAAGGCCGCCATCACCGGCGAGCGCCGGTTCCGCGTGCGCCTGACCGAGGCCGCGGGCTGGGTGCTGCGGTTGATGTGGCAAAAGGCGCGCGGGCGGTTCCGCACCTTCGGCAATGCGGCGGTCTGCTACGGCGCGCCGGTGTCGCTGCGCGATTTCCTGACCACGCAGCCCGGCGCCAGCACCGAGGCCCTGGCCGACCTGCTGATGACCCGGGTGCGCGCCGCAGTGCCGGTGTTGCCGGTGCCTCTGGCGGCCGCGGCGCTGGTGCGGGCGGGCGGGGCGTCGTCGCTCGAGGCGCTGCGCCCGCTGACCGCGCGGCTGGTGGACGACGCGCGCGCGCAGGGCGCGACGCTGCATCTGCCAGGCGGGGTCAACGCGGCGCTGCACACGGGCCTGGCCGCGCTGGTCCATCGCGGGCTGGTGCTGCGCGACGAGGACGCACTGCGCATCGCGCCGGGGCAAGAGGGGATCGTCGGCTATTACGCGGCCTCGGCCATCCAACGCCTGGCCGAACCCGACCTGCCGGGCGGATACTGCCAGACGGCGCTGGAATTGCCGGAAGTCACAGAGACATAAAATTACAAATTCGCCCGTTAAGGGGTTGTATAGTTGCGCGACCGATTTTATCAATGCTGCAACTGCTTCGTATATTCTGCGACGCGGCGTTCGATTCTCAGGAGAGACCCATGGCCCTCGACCACAACCCCGGCATCGTCAAGTATGACGCCCCCGAGAAAGACCTCTACGAGATCGGCGAAATGCCGCCCCTCGGCTATGTGCCCAAGAAGATGTATGCCTGGGCCATCCGCCGCGAGCGTCACGGCGAGCCCGACAAGTCCTTTCAGGTCGAGGTGGTCGATACCTGGCAGATCGACAGCCACGAGGTGCTGGTCCTGGTGATGGCCGCAGGCGTCAACTACAACGGTGTCTGGGCCGGGCTTGGCGTGCCGGTCAGCCCGTTCGACGGTCACAAGCAGCCCTATCACATCGCCGGATCGGATGCGGCGGGGATTGTCTGGGCCGTCGGCGACAAGGTCAGGCAATGGAAGGTCGGCGACGAGGTCGTGGTCCATTGCAACCAGGACGACGGCGACGACGAGGAATGCAACGGCGGCGACCCGATGTTCAGCCCGACCCAGCGCATCTGGGGCTATGAGACGCCGGACGGGTCCTTCGCGCAGTTCACCCGGGTGCAGGCGCAGCAGCTCATGCCGCGGCCAAAGCACCTGACCTGGGAGGAATCGGCCTGCTACACGCTGACGCTGGCCACCGCCTACCGGATGCTGTTCGGGCACCACCCGCACGAATTGAAGCCGGGCCAGAACGTGCTGGTCTGGGGGGCCTCGGGCGGGCTGGGGTCGTTTGCGATCCAGCTCATCAACGCGGCCGGCGCGAACGCGGTCGGCGTCATTTCCGATGAATCGAAGCGCGACTTCGTCATGGCGCTGGGGGCCAAAGGCGTCATCAACCGCAACGATTTCAAATGCTGGGGCCAGTTGCCCAAGGTCAACAGCCAGGAATACAACGACTGGCTGAAAGAGGCGCGCAAGTTCGGCAAGGCGATCTGGGACATCACCGGCAAGGGCGTGAACGTGGACATGGTCTTCGAACACCCCGGCGAGGCAACCTTCCCGGTCTCGGCGCTGGTGTGCAAGAAGGGCGGCATGGTGGTGATCTGCGCCGGGACCTCGGGGTTCAACTGCACCTTTGACGTTCGCTACATGTGGATGCACCAAAAGCGCCTGCAAGGGTCGCATTTCGCGCACCTCAAACAGGCCTCGGCCGCGAACCGCCTGATGATCGAGCGCCGCATCGACCCCGCCATGTCCGAGGTCTTTCCCTGGGCCGAAATCCCGATGGCCCATGTCAAGATGCTGAAGAACCAGCACAAGCCGGGCAATATGGCGGTTCTGGTTCAGGCCCCGACGACCGGGTTGCGCACGTTCGAAGACGCGCTGGAAGCCGGGCCGCGCTGAACCCCTGACGTCACGTCATGCGACGGGCCGCCCCGCACGGGGGCGGCCTTTTCCGTTCCGGGCAACGCTTTGTCAACACACATGCCGCAGGCTTCCGCCATACCGAAGAGGAGCGGCGCCTTGGCCCATGAATGGATGATACGGGTTCTCGAGGACCTGCTGACCTATGCGCGGCTGCACGGGTTGACGGCGCTGGCCGAAATGCTCGATCAGGCGCGGATGCTGGCGATCGCCGAGATCGCCAATCTGGAACCGCGCGATCGGGGCGGGGGCGACGGGTAGCGGTTCTTGCAGGCGGATGGCCGCTGGCATAGCGTGCGGCGATCATTGTCAGGTCCCCGATGCGTCCCGATCCCCGATCCCCCGATCCCCGATCCCTTGGCCCCCGTTCCCCCGGCGCCGAAACCGCCGCCCCTTATCCCGATACCTTTTACAGCCGCACCCTGGCCGATGCCCGTCGGCGCCCCGCGCTGACGGGCCGGGTGTCGGTCGAATGCGCGGTCATCGGGGCCGGATTCGCGGGTGTCTTTACCGCGCTGTCCCTGGCGCGCGCCGGAATGCGCGTCGCCCTGATCGAGGCGCAGGCGGTGGGCTGGGGCGCCTCAGGGCGCAACGGCGGCTTCGTCTCGGACGGGTTCGCCAGCGGCGCGGCGGCGATCCGGCGGCGCGTCGGCGCGGCCCAGGCCGAGGCCCTGCAGGCGCTGTCCTCCGAGGGGGTGGAAATCCTGCGCCACGAGATCGCGACCCTGGCGATCGCAGGGGCTGATCCCGTGCCCGGTATCCTGCGGCTCAGGCGGTATGACCGCTCCGAGGATCTGCGCGCCGATGCGACGCCCGAAGCGCCCTACCTGGACCAGGCCGCGATTCGCCGCCACCTGGAGACCGCGCGCTACAAACACGGGATCGCGGAACGCACCGCCTTTCACATCCATCCGCTGAACACGCTGCGCGCGCTGGTGGCCGAGGTCGAGCGCCTGGGCGGGCTGGTCTTTGAACAAAGCCCCGTCACTGGCGCCGATCTCGACGGCCCGCTCAAGGTGCTGACCACACCCGCCGGCCGGATCGAGGCTCCGCGCGTGGTCCTTGCGACGGGGGGGTATACCGGCCCGCTGGTGCCGCGTTTGCGTCGCGCGATCCTGCCCATCGCAACCTATGTGATGCTGTCCGAACCCGCGCCCGACCTGCTGGCCCAGGCCATCCGCACCCGCATGGCGGTGGGCGACGACCGGCGGGCCGGGGATTACTATCGCCTGGTCCAGGACGGCACGCGCCTGCTCTGGGGCGGGCGCATCACCACCCACGCGGCGTCGCCCGCCGGGATCGGCCGCGCCCTCCGGGCCGAGATGCTGGGCGTCTATCCGCAACTCGGACCGCTGAAGACGGATCTGGTCTGGTCGGGGCTCATGGCCTACGCGCGCCACCGGATGCCGCAGATCGGCCCGTTGCAGCCGGGGGTCTGGCATGTCACCGGGTTCGGTGGCCACGGGCTGAACACCACCGCCATCGGAGGGCGTGTGACGGCCGAAGCGATCCTCGGCACCTCGGACCGCGTCGCGCTGTTTGCGCCCTTTGGGCTGGACTGGGCGGGCGGCCCGGTGGGTCTGGCGGCCGCGCAGGCCACCTATTGGGCGCTGCAAGTGCAGGACTGGTGGCGCGAGAGGAAGGAAGCATGAACGCGCTGGTCGCCGGGTTTCTGGCCAGCCTGTCGCTGATCGCGGCCATCGGGGCGCAGAACGCCTTTGTGCTGCGCCAGGGGATCCGGCGCGAACATGTGGCGGTCGTGGTGGCGCTTTGCGCGGGCTCGGACGCGCTGCTGATCGCGCTGGGCGTGGCGGGCTTTGGCGCCGTGGCCGAGGCGCTGCCCTGGTTGACGCCGGTCATGCTGTGGGGCGGCGTGGTGTTCCTGCTGGTTTACGGCGCGCTCAGGTTTCGCGCCGCGCTGCGGGGCGGGGCGGCACTGGCGGCGGGTGCGGGCGGGCCGGCGTCGCGCCGCCGGGTCGTGCTGACCTGCCTGGCACTGACCTGGCTCAACCCGCATGTCTATCTGGACACGCTGGCGTTGCTGGGCGCCCTGGCCGCACAATACAGCCCGCATGAAGTCCGGTTCGGCCTGGGGGCGATGCTGGCCTCGGCGGTGTTTTTCGCCGCCTTGGGATTTGGCGCGCGCTACCTCGCGCCGGTTCTGGCCCGTCCACGCGCCTGGGTGATCGTGGAATGCGTCATCGGCGCGATCATGTGGATGATCGCGGCGCATCTCGTCCTTCAAGCCCTGGAGTAAGCTTTTGAAATCTCACAGCTACACCACGCACATCCGCTGGACCGGAAACACCGGCGAGGGCACGGCGCATTACCGCGCCTATCGCCGCGACTGGGAGGTCGCGGTGCCCGGGAAACCCGTGATCCCGATGTCGAACGACCCGCTTCTGGGCGGCAATCCGGCGCTGATGAACCCTGAGGACCTGCTGTTGTCGGCGCTCTCGGGGTGCCACATGCTGTGGTATCTGCACCTGGCCTCGGATGCCGGCATCGTCGTGACCGGCTACGAGGACACGCCCGAGGGGATCGGCGCGCTCGAAACCGGCGGGGCCGGGCGGTTTGTCCGGGCCGTGCTGCGGCCGCGGATCACGCTGCGGCGCGGCGCGGATCTGGCCCGTGCGCGCGCGATTCACGAAGAGATCCACAAGGTCTGCTTCATTGCCCGATCGGTGAGCTTCCCGATCGAGATCGCGCCGGACTTTATCGAGGAATAGCGGCCCAGGACCGGCCCCACCATCCGAAAGGGGGATGGTGGGTGACCCTGGAATCGAACCAGGCGTGGGTCGCCCCGGCGGAGTTACAGTCCGCTGCCGCACCTTGCAGCTCGTCACCCTGACGAGGCCGGGGAATAGCGAAGGGGGCGAGGGGCGTCAAGGGTGGAAAACGGCGGAAACTTCCGCCATGCGACGCCGGCGCGGGGCGCGGGTTGTTCCCCCGGTCGCCCGGATTTGTGGCACGATGCCGCGACGAATCGCGAAAGGACAATCATGCGGGACAACCGGGCCGAAGCGGCGCGTGGCGACTTGGCGGCGGCGTTCCGTTGGGCCGCGCGGCTGGGATTGCACGAATCGGTCGCGAACCATTTCTCGTTGGCCCTGGACCCGGGCGGACGGCGCTTTCTCATCAACCCGAACGGGCGCCATTTCGCGCGTATCCGCGCCCGCGACCTGTTGGAACTGGATGCGGACGACCCCGAGACCATGGCGCGGACGGATGCCCCCGATCCCACCGCCTGGGGGCTGCACGGGGCGATTCATCGCGCCTGTCCCCACGCGCGTTGCGTGATGCATGTCCATTCGGTCCACGCGACGGTGCTGGCAAGCCTTGCAGATTCGCGTCTGCCGGCGATCGACCAGAACACCGCCATGTTCTTTGGGCGCCATGTGGTGGACGATCACTATGGCGGCATGGCGTTCGAGGACGAGGGCGCGCGCTGCGCCACGCTGCTGGCCGATCCGGCGATCATCGCGCTGGTGATGGGAAATCACGGGGTGCTGGTGGTCGGCGACACCGTGGCCGAGACGTTCAACCGGCTCTATTATTTCGAACGCGGGGCCGAGACCTATATCCGCGCGCTTCAGACCGGGCGGCCGCTGCGCGTGCTGCCGGATCCGGTGGCCGAGAAGGTCGCGCGGGAATGGGCCGCCTATCCCGACTTTGCCGAAAACCACCTGCGCGAATTGAAGGCGATCCTGCGCGACGAAGGGTCGGACTTTGATGACTGACTTGCGCGCGCGGGCCGTCCGGGGCATGGAGAGCGCGGCTTTTGGGGGCGCGAGATGAAGAAACCGACCTGGGTGATCGACAAGGAACGCGCCAAGCGGGCGGCGGCGGCGGAAACCGTCTGGCTGTTCGGCCTGCACGCGGTGCGCGATGCGCTGATGAACCCGGCGCGCGAACGGTTGCGCCTGCTGGTGACCAAGAACGCGGCCGACAAGCTGGCCGATGCCATCGCCGCCAGCGGGATGCAGCCCGAAATTCAGGATGCGCGCAAGTTCGGCGCGCCGCTGGCCGCCGACAGCGTGCACCAGGGCGCCGCGCTCGAGGTGAAGCCGCTCGACTGGGGCCGGTTCGACGACGTCTGCGCCACGGGCGCTGGGGCTCCGGTGGTGGTGTTGCTGGACCGGGTGACCGATCCGCACAACGTGGGCGCCATCCTGCGCTCGGCTGAGGTGTTCGGCGCCCGCGCGGTGATCGCGCCGCGCCACCATTCGGCACCGGAAACGGGCGCACTGGCCAAGACCGCCTCGGGGGCGCTGGAACGCCAGCCCTATCTGCGCGTCACCAACCTGGCCGAGGCGATGGAGACCCTGAAGCGCATGGGGTTCGTGCTGCTGGGTCTGGACGGCGAGGCCGGGACAACCCTGGCGCAGGGGCTTGCCGGGGCGGGCACGCGGCCGATCGGGCTGGTGCTGGGCGCCGAGGGGCCGGGCCTGCGCGAAAAGACGCGCGAGACCTGTGACGCGCTGGTGCGCATTCCCTTCGGCGGGGCGTTCGGCAGTCTCAACGTCTCGAACGCGGCGGCGGTGTCGCTGTATGCCGCGACCGCCGGCCGCTGAACCGGCGCGCACCCGGATCGGCGCCGGCTCGCACCGGCATCACGAATCCGCGACCCCTCTTCTTTTCCCGGGGGGCGTGCCCATATCATCACATGAAGCAGCGAGCCGGAACTCTCGCGTTTCCTCCACTGTCCCTCGTTCCCAACTGGCGCCCGGTCCCGACCGGGCGCTTTTTCGTGGATCGAAGGGCGTCGGGGGGTTGTGGCCGACGGTCGCATTTTGCAAAGCTGATGCCATGACCCAGGACGCCCCCGACGATTCCACCCTGCGCGACATTCTGACCGCGATCCACGTTGTCGGGGTGGTCGGCGTGTCGCCCAATCCGGTGCGCCCCAGCTATTTCGTCGCCCGCTACCTGGGCCTCAGGGGAAAGCGGGTGATCCCGGTGAACCCGGGCCACGCGGGCGAGACCTTGCTGGGCGCGACGGTCGTCGCCGGGGTGGGCGATCTGCCCCCTGAGGTGGACATGCTGGACGTCTTCCGCCGGTCCGAACACGTCGCCCCCATCGTGCGCGAGGCGCTGGACCACCTGCCGGGGCTGCGCACCGTCTGGTTGCAGATCGGCGTCGTCAGTGACGAGGCCCGCGCGATGTGCGCCGAACGGGGGGTGAATTTCATCCAGAACCGGTGCCCGAAAATCGAATACCAGCGCCTGTTCGGGGAACTGCGCATGGGCGGGTTCAACACCGGCGTCATCAGTTCCAGGCTGTGAGCCGGGGTGCCGAACCCGAACCCGAACCCGGGCGCGGCGATTCGAGCGGCGTTCAATCCAGCAAGGTGCGCATCAGCAGGCTTTCCGAATCGGCCAGATCGTCAATCACGTTGAAATGGTGCAGCCCCGGCGCGACATGCCAGGCGCAGTCCCAGTCTTCGGACAGAAGCCGCGCCTGCCACAGAAAGGCCGGCCGTTCCTGCCCGCCGACCCAGACGGTGCAATCGACGCCCGCGCGCCGCGCCAGCAGGGCGGGGCTTTCGGCCTCGGCCTCGGCCAGGTCCAGGTGCAGCGTGCGGTTCATGTCGGTCTGCATCAGCGGCCGCAGGTCCGACAACGGCGAGATCGGCACCACGCGCGCCAGCCGGTCGGCCCAGGCGGGCGCACGATCGGCGCAGGCCATGCGGGCGCTCAGATGCCCGCCGGCGGAATGGCCGGTGACGACGATCGGCCCCTCGGGGACCAGGTCGGCGGCCAGGGTGATCGCGGTCTCGATCTCGTCGGTGATCTGGTGGATGCGCGCGTTGGGGGCCAGGGTGTAGGTGGGCAGGGCCACCGCCCAGTCGCGGGCCAGCGCGCCCTGGGCCAGGTGCGACCAGCTTGCGGCATCGTTGGCCATCCAGTATCCACCATGGATGAAGACCATCAGCCCGGCGGGTGCCGAGGTTTCGGGCAGGAACAGATCCAGCGTCTGCCGCGTGCCGTCGCCATAGGGCAGCCCGGTGCGGGCCCTGTCGCCCAGCCGCCTGCGCATTGCCGCGGCCTCGGTCGCCCAGCGGGGCGGGTAGGTTTCCGCCCCCGCGATGAAGTCGCCGTTGGCGTAGTCGCGGCTCAGATCTTTGTGCATGTCGGCGCCATTGCTTGCGTTGTTAAGTAATTTGTGGTCAGACTGCCATCACCCCGCGCCGCCCAGCCGGCGACCTGACGATGAGGACATCATGTTGGACCAACCTACCGATCTTCGTGCCCTTCTCAAGGACCCGTCGCTGTTCGAAACCCGCGCCTATGTCGCGGGCGAGTGGATCTGGGCCGATGACGGCAAGACCTTCGCCGTGACCAACCCCGCGCGCGGCGACGTGATCGCGCAGGTCGCGGACCTGAGCCGCGCCGAGGTCGCCCGCGCCATCGCCGCCGCCGACAACGCCATGCAAGAGTGGAAGGCCCGCACCGGAAAGGATCGCGCCGCGATCTTGCGCAAATGGTATGACCTCATGGTCGCCAACGCCGACGACCTGGGAACGATCCTGACCGCCGAGATGGGCAAACCCCTGCCCGAGGCCCGCGGCGAGATCCTCTATGGCGCGGCTTTCGTCGAATGGTTCGGCGAGGAAGCCAAGCGCATCTACGGCGAAACGATCCCCGGCCACCTGCGCGACAAGCGCATCACGGTGCTGAAGCAGCCGGTGGGCGTGGTCGGATCGATCACGCCGTGGAACTTTCCCAACGCCATGATCGCGCGAAAGGTGGCGCCGGCGCTGGCCGCGGGCTGCGGGTTCGTCGCGCGCCCGGCGGCCGAAACGCCGCTGTCGGCGATCGCCATGGCGGTGCTGGCCGAACGCGCAGGCGTGCCCGGGGGGCTGTTCTCGGTCGTGCCCTCCTCGCGTTCGTCCGACATCGGCAAGGAATTCTGCGAGAACCCCAGCGTGCGAAAGCTGACCTTCACCGGTTCGACCGAGGTGGGGCGCATCCTGCTGCGCCAGGCCGCCGATCAGGTGATGAAATGCTCGATGGAACTGGGCGGCAACGCGCCCTTCATCGTCTTCGACGACGCCGATCTGGACGCCGCGGTCGAGGGCGCGATGATGTCCAAGTTCCGCAACAATGGCCAGACCTGCGTCTGCGCGAACCGTATCTATGTGCAGGCCGGGGTCTATGACGCCTTTGCCGAAAAGCTGCGCGCGGCGGTGGAAAAGCTCAATGTCGGCGACGGTCTGAGCGACGGCATCACCACCGGCCCGCTGATCAACGCCGCCGCGGTGACCAAGGTCGAGGAGCATATCAAGGATGTGCTGGACCACGGCGGCGCGCTGCTGTCGGGCGGCAAGCGCCACGCGCTGGGCGGAACCTTCTTCGAGCCGACGGTGGTGACCGGGGTCACGCAGGGCATGAAGGTCGCACAAGAGGAAACCTTTGGCCCCCTTGCGCCGCTCTTCAAGTTCGAGACCGAGGCCGAGGCGATCCAGTTCGCCAATGACACGATCTTTGGGCTGGCGTGCTATTTCTATGCCCAGAACGTGGGGCGCATCACCCGCGTGCAAGAGGCGCTGGAATACGGCATCGTGGGGGTGAACACGGGGATCATCTCGACCGAGGTCGCGCCCTTCGGCGGCGTCAAGCAATCCGGCCTGGGGCGCGAGGGCTCGCATTTCGGCATCGAGGATTTCCTCGAACTGAAATACGTCTGCCTCAGCATCTGACGCCCCGCCGGGGACCGGACGGCGCCGCCTGCGGCGTGGCGCCGTTTCGCCTTTGGCCGGGGGCCCCCCTTGCGCAAGGCGGTCGTCCTCGCGCACTCTGCCGCCACATTCTGAGGAGGGACGATGCGTTATCACAGTCCGGTATCGTTTGAGGAAGCGTCGGTTTTGGCGTCTGGTTTGAGTGGTTTGACGCGTTTTCTGGGTGGGGGGACGGATGTTCTTGTTCAGCTTCGTTCGGGTTCGGTTTGTCCGGATGACGTGATCGACCTGAAGCGGATCGCGGGGTCTGGGGATATCGTTGGGTCCTCGGCCGAGGGCTGGACGATCGGTTGCGCGGTGTCGGGGGCGCGTCTCGGGGCGCATGCGGCGCTTTCGGCGTCGTGGCCTGGTGTTGTCGAGGGGATGACGCTGGTGGGTTCGACGCAGGTTCAGGGCCGGGCGACGCTGGTCGGGAACCTGTGCAACGGGTCTCCGGCGGCGGACGGGGTTCCGGGCCTGATCGCGGCGGGTGCGACGGCGACGGTGGTCGGCCCCTCGGGTCGGCGGGTTGTCGCGGTTTCGTCGATCCCCGCGGGCCCGGGGCGGACCACGCTGGCGCGGGGCGAGGTGATCGCGGCGCTGCATCTGCCGCCGCGCGGGGCGTCGGCGGCGGACGCCTATCAGCGGTTCATTCCGCGCACGGAGATGGACATCGCGGTTGTCGGCTGCGCGGTGAACCTGCGGCTGGACGGGGACACGATCGCCGAGGCGCGGGTGGCGCTGGGGGCGGTGGCCCCGACGGTTCTTCTGGTCGAGGCGGCGGCGCGGGCGATCGTCGGCAGCCGGCTGGACGCGGCGGCGCTCGAGGCGCTGGCGGCGGCGGCGCGGGCGGCGGCGAGACCGATCAGCGACAAGCGCGGCACGGCGGCGTTCCGCACCCATGTGGCGGGGGTCCTGGCGCGCCGGGTCGCCCAGAGCGCCTACAACCGCGCGAAAGGAAACCGCGCGAAAGGAGCCGCGCAATGAGCAAGATCCATGTGACGGCGACGGTCAACGGCGACGCGGTCGAGTTTCTGGCGGACCCGCGCGAGACGCTGCTGGACTGCCTGCGCGACCACCTGGGGCTGACGGGCTCGAAGGAGGGCTGCGGCACGGGCGATTGCGGGGCGTGCTCGGTGCGTCTGGACGGGGTGCTGGTGTCGTCCTGCCTGGTGCTGGGGGTCGAGGCGCAGGGCCGCAGCATCGAGACGATCGAGGGGATGGCGGGGGCGGACGGCGCGCTGCACCCGTTGCAGCGGCGGTTCATCGAACACGCGGCGCTGCAATGCGGCTTCTGCACGCCTGGGATCCTGGTGGCGGCGAAGGCGCTGCTGGAGCAGAGCCCGGACCCCAGCGAGACCGAGATCCGCTACTGGCTGGCGGGGAACCTGTGCCGCTGCACGGGCTATGACAAGATCGTGCGCGCGGTTCAGGCCGCGGCGGCGGACCTCAGGGGGGGCGCGTGATGCCGAAGGACGAGCGGAAGACCAGCTTCAAGTATGTCGGCACCCGCCCGGACCGTCCCGACGGCCTGGACAAGGTGACGGGGCGGGCGCGCTACGGGGCGGATTACGCGGCCTCGAACATGCTGCACGCGGCGGTGGTGCGCTCGCCGCACGCGCATGCGCGGATCGTGCGCATCGACGCGTCGAAGGCGCTGGCGATGGCGGGGGTGAAGGCGGTGGTGACGCGGGCCGACTTTCCCGAGGGTCTGACGGGCGAGACGTGGAACCTGCAGGAGAACACGATCGCGGGCGAGCGGGCGCTCTATGACGGGCACGCGGTTGCGGCGGTTGCGGCGACCTCGGCCTTGCTGGCGCAGGACGCGGCGAAGCGGATCGAGGTGACCTACGAGGTGCTGCCGCATGTGACCGATGTGGACGCGGCGATGGCCGAGGGGGCGCCGGTGATCCGGGCGGGGGCGGCGGACCATTCGGTGCCCGAGGGTCTGCATCCGAACGTGGTGCGGGTGATCGACTTCGGCCATGGCGACGTGGCGGCGGGTCTGGCGTCGGCGGACCTGGTGCGCACGGCGCGCTACACGACCGAGGCGACGCACCAGGGCTATATCGAGCCGCACGCCTGCGTGGCGCAGCTGGGCGCGGACGGCAAGGGCGAGATGTGGGTCTGCACGCAGGGCCAGTGGTACATCCGGCAGATGTGCGCGGGGGTTCTGGGCCTGGACGCGGCGCAGCTTCGGGTGACGCCGTCCGAGATCGGCGGCGGGTTCGGGGGCAAGACGACGATCTTCATGGAGCCGCTGGCGCTGGCGCTGAGCCGCAAGGCGGGGGGGCGGCCGGTGAAGCTGGTGATGAGCCGGGCCGAGGTGCTGCGGGCGACGGGTCCGACGGCGTCGGCGTCGATGGACGTGACGCTGGGGATGATGGCGGACGGCCGGCTGACGGCGGCGCGGGCCGAGTTCCGGATGCAGGGCGGGGCGTTCCCCGGGGCGCCGGTGGACATGGCGCTGTTCTGCTGCTTTGCGCCCTACCGCATCCCGGCGATCCAGCACCTGGGCTATGACGTCCTGGCGAACCGTCCGAAATGCGCGGCCTACCGGGCGCCGGGGTCGCCGATGGGGGCGTTCGCGGTGGAAAGCCTGCTGGACGAGATGGCGCGCGAGCTGGGCCTGGACCCGCTGGCGGTGCGCCTGACGAACGCGGTCCGCGAGGGGGACAAGGCCAGCTACGGGCCGACCTTCGCCTCGATCGGCCTGGTCGAGGTGCTCGAGGCGACGCGGGCGCATCCGAACCTGCGGATCCCGCTGGGTCCGAACCAGGGGCGCGGGATCGCCACCGGCTACTGGTTCAACCACGGCGGCGAGACCTCGGTGTCGATGGCGATCGGCGAGGACGGGACGGCGCAGGTGTCGGTGGGCACGCCGGACATCGGCGGCTCGCGGGCGTCGATCGGGCTGATGGTGGCGGAAACGCTGGGCATCCCCTACGAGGACGTGCGCGTGAACGTGGTGGAGACCGGCGCGCTGGGGGTGAACGAGCCGACGCACGGCTCGCGCGCGACCTTCGCCAGCGGCAAGGCGGCGGTGGTGGCGACGGGCCAGGCGATCGACGAGATGTGCCGGCGCGCGGCCGCGGCCTGGGGCATCGACCCCGAGGCGGTGAGCTGGGCGGACGGCGCGGCGCATCCGGCGGGCGAGAACGCGGGCCGGTTCGCGCCGATGACCATCGCCGAGATCGGCGCGAGCATGGGCAAGACGGGGGGTCCGATCTCGGGCCACCACGAGGCCACGCCCGAGGGCGTGGGCGCGTCCTTCGGCACGCATGTGGTGGATGTCGAGGTCGACCCCGAGACCGGCCGCACGACGATCCTGCGCTACCTGGTGGTGCAGGACGCGGGCCGCGCGATCCACCCGTCCTATGTGGAAGGGCAGTATCAGGGCGGCGCCGCGCAGGGCATCGGCTGGGCGCTGAACGAGGAATACGTCTACGGGCCCGACGGCCGGCTGCAGAACCCGGTGTTCCTGGACTACCGCGTGCCGGTGGCCTCGGACCTGCCGATGATCGACACCGTGATCGTCGAGGTCCCCAACCCAGGCCACCCCTACGGCGTCCGCGGCGTCGGCGAAACCGGCATCACCCCACCCCTCCCCGCCATCGCCAACGCCATCCACGCCGCAACCGGACACCGGATCCGCAACCTCCCCATCAAACCCGACAAACTCTGGGCACAATCCCATGCAACCCCTTGACGTCCACCTCTGGTCAGGACTGAAAAGGTTCACACAGGGCGCCACGGTCGTCCCGGTCGAGGCGGCGACCGTCGGTCAGATGCTGGAGGCGCTGGTGCGGGCCCATCCGGGCCTGAAACCGGTGATCGAGGCCGGCGTGTCGGTGGTGATCGACGGCGAGGTGCTGTCCGGTGGGCTGCACCGCCCCGTGTCGCCCGACAACGAAGTGTATCTGATGCAGCGCATCAAGGGCGGTTGATCGGAAATTCCGATCAATTCGGCCCCGTCAGGCGAATTGCCAGCCCGGCCCGCGCCGCGCCATACTGCCGCCAGAACGAAGGAGGGCGGCATGGTCGAAACAGCGCGCGTGGTCATCATCGGGGGCGGGGCCGTTGGCACCTCGGCGCTCTATCACCTGGCGAAAGCGGGCTGGACGGATTGCCTGCTGCTGGAGCGCAACGAGCTGACCGCGGGATCGACCTGGCACGCGGCGGGCAATGTGCCGACCTTCAGTTCCTCGTGGTCGATCATGAACATGCAGCGGTATTCGGCGCAGCTGTATCGCGGGCTGGGCGACGCGGTCGATTATCCCATGAATTATCATGTCACCGGTTCTGTCCGGCTGGGTCACAGCGCGGAACGTCTGCGCGAGTTCCAAAAGGTCGCCGGCATGGGCCGGTATCAGGGTATGGACCTGGCGATCCTGTCGCCCTCCGAGATCCGCGACCGCTACCCGTTCCTGGAAACCCACGATCTGACCGGCGCGCTCTATGATCCCTATGACGGCGACATCGATCCCGCGCAACTGACCCAGGCGCTGGCCGCGGGCGCGCGGCAGATGGGCGCGCGGATCGACCGCTTCCGCCCCGTCACCGCCGCCCGGCGCGAGGGTGACGAATGGGTGCTGGACACCCCAAAGGGCGAGGTCCGCTGCGAATACGTGGTGAACGCGGGCGGGTATTACGCGGCGCGCGTGGGCGCGATGTTCGGCCGCCGCGTGCCGATGATGGTGATGAGCCACCAGTATCTTCTGTTCGACACCATCCCCGAACTGGAACGCTGGAGCCACGAAAGTGGCCACAAGTTGCCGCTGCTGCGCGACGTGGACAGCTCGTATTACCTCAGGCAGGAAAAGATGGGCTTCAACCTGGGCCCTTATGAAAATCCCTGCCGCGCGCACTGGGCCACCCCCGACGACCCCATGCCCGAGGATTTCAGCTTTCAGCTCTATCCCGACGATCTGGAGCGGCTGGAGTGGCATATCGCCGACGCCATGGCCCGCGTGCCGCTGCTGGAACAGGCCAGGCTGCAAAAGGTCATCAACGGCCCCATTCCCTACACCCCCGACGGCAACCCGCTGATCGGCCCGATGCCTGGCGTGCCCAACGCGTTCGAGGCCTGCGTCTTCACCTTCGGCATCTGTCAGGCCGGCGGCGCGGGCAAGGTTCTGGCGGAATGGGTGACCGAGGGCGGCACCGAATGGGACATGTGGTCATGCGACCCGCGCCGCTTCACCGGTTTCGAGGACCACGACTATTGCGTCGCCAAGGGCAAAGAGGTCTACGGCCACGAATACGCCATCCACTTCCCCATGGCGCGCTGGCCGGCGGGCGCCGACCGCAAACTGTCGCCCGTGCATGCGCAGCTCAAAAGTCTGGGCGCGCAGATGGGGGCGTTCAATGGCTGGGAGCGCGCCGAGTGGTTCGCGCAACCGGGCGACGACACCTCGTGGCAGGCCACGCAGACCTTCCGCCGCGCCGGCCCCTGGGAACCGCGGATCAAGGCCGAATGCGAGGCCGTGCGCGATGGCTGCGGGGTGCTCGACCTGCCCGGGTTCACCCGTCTGCGGCTGGTCGGCCCCGGCGCGCGCGCCCATCTAGAAAGCCTTACGGCCTCGCGCATCCCCGCGCCGGGTCGCACCGGGCTCTTGTATTTCCCCGATGCGCGCGGCCGGATCGTCACCGAGATGACCGTGCTGCCCGCGAGCGACGCGGATATCGGCGTCATCACCGCGGGCGTCGCGCAAAGCCACGACGCCGACCTCTTGCGTCGAAACCTGCCCGCCGGGGTCACGATCGAGGACTGGTCGGACCGCATCCATTGCTTCATCGTCACCGGCCCCAAGGCGCGCACGGTTCTCTCTGAACTGACCGACGGCGACCTGGACCTGCCGTGGCTTTCGGTCCAGTTTCAGGCCCGGGTCGCGGGCCGGGACGTGGCGCTGATCCGCGTGTCCTTTGCCGGCGAACTGGGGTGGGAGGTCCATTGCGACCCCGCCGATGCCGCCACGATCCACGCGGCACTTCTCGATGCCGGGGCCACGCCCTTCGGCATGAAGGCCCTGAATTCCCTCAGGATCGAAAAGGCTTATCGCGCCTGGAAAGGCGATCTTTCGACCGATTATTCGCTGCTCGAAGGCGGGCTCGGCCGTTTCATCGACTGGTCGGGCGAATTCCCCGGCAAGGCCGCGCTGCAAGCCGAAAAGGCGGCGGGCCCGGCCAAGCGGTTCACCGTGCTGACCGTGAATGCCCCCGATTTCGATCCGCCCTACATGGCCAATGTCTGGGCCGGCGACACCATCGTGGGCGAGGTCACCTCGGCCGCCTGGGGCTACCGCGTCAACGCTTGCGTCGCGCTGGCGATGATCCGCACCGCCCACACCGCCCCCGGCACGCCGCTCGAGATCGAGATCTTCGGCCAACGCCACGCGGCCACGGTCCACGGCGAGGGGCCCTTGTGGGACCCCACCAACGCGAGACTGCGCGCATGAGCATCACCTTGTTCAAAGAACGCACGGGGTTTCCAAAGGGGGCCGTGGCCCCCTTTGGCGAGGGGGCTCGGGGGGCGAGCAGCCCCCCGAAGCCGACGGTCACCCTGCTGGACGGCGGCATGGGCCAGGAACTGATCCGCCGGGGCGGCGATCAGCCCTCGCCGCTCTGGGCCACGCGGGTGATGATCGACCACCCGGGGCTGGTGCAGGCGATCCACGCCGATTATTTCGCCGCCGGGGCCAGTCTGGCGACGACGAACACCTACGCGATCCACCACGACCGCTTCGTCAAGTTCGGCCTGGACCATCGCTTTGCCGAATTCTTCGACGCCGCCCTGACCCAGGCCGAGGCCGCGCGGGACGCCTGTGGGCGCGGCCTGATCGCCGGATCGACCGGGCCGCTGGTGGCCTCGTATCGCCCGGAAACCCTGCCGCCCCACGCCGAGGCCGTCGCCCTTTATGCCGAGGTGGCGGCCATCCTGGCGCCGCGCTGCGACCTTGTCGTCGGCGAAACGGTCGCCTCGCTCGCCCATGCCCGGGCGCTGGTCGAGGGGGTCCGCAAGGGGGCGCCCGGCGCGGTGCTGTGGCTGTCGCTCACCGTGGACGACCGCGACGGCACGCGCCTCAGGTCCGGCGAACCGCTGGCCGCGGTCGCGGCGATTGCGCCGCAGGTCGAGGCCATCCTCGCCAATTGTTCCGCCCCCGAGGCGATGGACCAGGCCGTGCCGGTCCTCGCCGGTTTCGGCAAGCCGTTCGGTGCCTATGCCAACGGGTTCCAGCAGATCACCTCGGATTTCCTGAAAGACAACGCGACCGTCGATGCGCTGTCGAACCGCCCCGAGATGACGCCCGAACGCTACGCCGAATTCGCCATGGGCTGGGTCGCGCAGGGCGCCACGCTGGTGGGCGGCTGCTGCGAGACCGGGCCCGACCATATCGCCGCCATCGCCCGCCGCCTGCGCGCGGCCGGCCATCCCATCGCCTGAGGTAACCCATGACCCTGCCCACCCATGCCCGTGTCGTCATTATCGGCGGGGGCGTTTCCGGCTGTTCGGTCGCCTATCACCTGGCCCGCGCCGGCTGGACGGACATCGTCTTGCTGGAGCGCAAGCAACTGACCTGCGGCACCACCTGGCACGCCGCCGGGCTGATCGGCCAGTTGCGCGGTTCGCTGAACATGACGCGGCTCGCGAAATATTCGGCCGATCTCTACGTCCGGCTCGAATCCGAAACCGGCATTGCCACCGGGATGCGTCAGAACGGCTCGATCAGCGTCGCCCTGACCGAGGCCCGCAAGGAAGAGCTGTATCGCCAGGCCGCGCTGGCCCGCGCCTTTGACGTCGAGGTTCGCGAAATCTCGCCGGCCGAGGTCAAGGCGATGTATCCCCATCTCCATGTCGCGGATGTGGTGGGCGCGGTGCATCTGCCACTCGATGGCCAATGCGACCCGGCGAACATCGCCATGGCTCTGGCGCGCGGCGCGCGCCAGAGGGGCGCGCAGATCCACGAAGGGGTCAAGGTCACCCGCGTGCTGGACGACGGCAAGCGCGTCACCGGAGTCGAGGTGGACACCGGCCACGTCATCGCCTGCGAGCATGTCGTCAACTGCGGCGGCATGTGGGGCCGCGATCTGGCTGCGCAATCGGGTGTCACGCTGCCCCTGCACGCGGCCGAGCATTTCTACCTGCTGACCGAACCCGTCGAGGGGCTGGGCCGGCTGCCCGTGCTGCGCGTGCCTGACGAATGCGCCTATTACAAAGAGGACGCAGGCAAGATGATGCTCGGCGCGTTCGAGCCCAAGGCAAAGCCCTGGGGCATGGCCGGAATCCCCGAGGAATTCTGCTTTGACAGCCTGCCCGAGGATTTCGACCATTTCGAACCGATCCTTGCCGCTGCGATGAACCGGATGCCGCTGTTCCAGTCGGCCGGGATCCATACCTTTTTCAACGGGCCCGAAAGCTTCACGCCCGACGACCGCTATTACCTCGGTCCGGCGCCCGAGTTGGGGAACTACTGGGTCGCGGCCGGCTACAACTCGGTGGGAATCGTGTCGTCCGGCGGTGCGGGCATGGCGCTGGCCTCGTGGATGACCGAGGGCGAGGCGCCCTTCGATCTGTGGGAGGTGGACATCCGCCGGGCCCAACCGTTCCAGCGCAACCGTCGTTACCTGAAGGAACGGGTGACGGAAACGCTGGGCCTGCTCTATGCCGATCATTACCCCTATCGGCAGGTCGAGACCGCGCGCGGCGTGCGTCGCTCGCCGCTGCACGAACATCTGGCGGCGCGCGGCGCGGTCTTTGGCGAGGCCGCCGGCTGGGAGCGCGCAAACTGGTTCGCGGCCCCCGGGCAGGAACGGGCCTATCGCTACAGCTGGGGACCGCAGAACTGGTTCGCGAACCAGAAGGCCGAGCATCTGGCGGTGCGCCAGCGCGCCGGGCTGTTCGACATGACCTCGTTCGGAAAGATCCGGGTCGAGGGGCCGGGCGCCACCGCCTTTCTGCAACGGGTCTGCGCCAATGACGTGGATGTGGACGCCGGGCGGATCGTCTACACCCAGATGCTGAACGCCCGGGGCGGGATCGAAAGCGACCTGACCGTCACCCGGCTGACCGAGACGGCCTTTCTGCTGGTGGTTCCCGGCGCGACGCTGCAACGCGACCTGGCGTGGCTGCGCCGCCACCTGGGCGACGATTTCGCGGTCGTCACCGATGTGACGGCGGGCGAAGCGGTGCTGTGCCTGATGGGCCCCGAGGCCCGCGACGTGCTGGCCCGCGTCACGCCTGACGCGCTGGACAATGCCGCCTTTCCCTATGGCACGGCGCGCGAGATCGAGATCGGACTGGGTGTCTGCCGCGCGCATCGGGTCAGCTATGTCGGCGAGTTGGGCTGGGAGCTCTATGTCAGCACCGACCAGGCGGCGCATGTGTTCGAAAGCCTGATCGAGGCCACGCCGGACCTGACGCTGTGCGGGTTGCACGCGCTGGACAGTTGCCGGATCGAAAAGGGGTTTCGCCACTGGGGCCATGACATCACCGACGAGGACCACGTGCTGGAGGCGGGCCTGGGTTTTGCGGTCAAGACTGCCAAGGGCGATTTCCTGGGCCGCGAGGCGGTCTTGCGCAAGCGCGAGGCCGGGCTCACCCGGCGCATGGTGCAGTTCCTGCTGACGGATCCGGCCGCGATGGCTTATCACAACGAACCCATCTGGCGCGACGGGCGGATCGTGGGGACGGTGACCTCGGGCAATTACGGCCACCACCTGGGGGGCTCGGTGGCGATGGGCTATGTGCCTTGCCAGCCCGGCGAGGACGTGCTGGCGAGCACCTACGAGATCGACGTCGCCGGGCGGCGGGTGCCGGCGCGGGCGTCGCTGGCGCCGATGTACGATCCCGGGGCACCGGGTGCGGATGTGACAGGGCGGGGCTGCCGCCCCGCACTTCTGCCCCAAGGGGGTTTTCACCCCTGGGAAACCCCGAGGATATTTCGGGCACAAAGATGAAGGAGATGCGGATGTCGGATGAACTGTGTGCGCCCGCTCGGGCCCGGCGATCGGGGCGCGCGGCGCGGTGGCGGTGCGGGCCGCGCCGCTGGATGCGGACAAGCGGCCGGTGCGCGCGGGGCTGTCGGGGCAATATGCGCCCCTGAGCGAGGGCCGCGGTGCTGCGCATCCACCAGGCCGCGCTGGAGGCGCTGGAGGTGATCGGCCTGGCCAATGCGCCGCCCTCGGGGATTGCGGCGATGGTAGGGGCGGGGGCGATCCTGGGCGACGACGGGCGCCTGCGCTATCCGCGCGCGCTGGTCGAGGACATGCTGGCCAAGGCCGCGCGCGGGATCACGTTGCACGGCCGCGACCCGCGCCATGACCTGCGGCTTGAGGGCACGCGCGTGCACTACGGCACAGCCGGCGCGGCGGTGCATGTGGTCGATCCCGAGACCAACCGCTACCGCGATTCGACCGCGCAGGATCTGCACGACGCCGCCCGGCTGGTGCAGCATCTGGACAACGTGCATTTCTTCCAGCGGATCTGCGTCTGCCGCGATGTCACCGACAATTTCGAGATGGACATCAACACGCTTTACGGTGCGATGGCGGGCACGCAGAAGCATGTCGGCACCTCATTCAGCGACCCGTCGCATGTGGCCGGCTGCATGGATCTGATCCACATGGTCGCCGGCGGCGAGGACGCCTGGCGCGCACGGCCCTTTGTCAGCAACTCGAACTGTTTCGTCGTTCCGCCGATGAAATTCGCCGAGGAAAGCTGCATCACCATGGAGCATTGCATCCGCGCCGGGATGCCGGTGCTGCTGCTGTCGGCCGGTCAGGCCGGCGCGACCAGCCCGGCGCCGATCGCGGCGTCGATCGTGCAGGCGGTGGCGGAATGTCTGGCGGGCGTGGTCTACGTGAACGCGATCGCACCGGGGCATCCGGCGATCTTCGGCACCTGGCCCTTTGTCAGCGACCTGCGCACGGGGGCCATGTCGGGCGGCAGCGCCGAGCAGGCGCTGCTGACCGCGGGATGCGCCCAGATGCATCGCTTCTATGGCCTGCCTGGTGGCGCGGCGGCGGGGATCGCCGACAGCAAGCTGCCCGACATGCAGGCCGGCTGGGAGCAGGCGATCTCGAACACGCTGGCCGGTCTGGCCGGTCTGAACATGGTCTACGAGGCCGTGGGGATGCACGCTTCGCTTCTGGGCTTCAGCTTTGAAAGCCTGACGCTGGGCGATGACATCCTTGGCCAGGCGCTGCGGTGTGTCCGGGGTATCGACGTGACCGAGGACAGCCTGTCCATCGAGGTGATGAAGGAGGTCTGCCTGACCGGGCCCGGGCATTACCTGGGGGCGGATCAGACGCTGCAACTGATGCAGACCGAATATGTCTATCCGGCGCTGGGCAACCGCATGAGCCCAAAGGAATGGGCCGAGGCGGGCCATCCCGATCTGCTGACCGCGGCACGGCGGCGCACGGCCGACCTGCTGGCGAAAGCGCCTTGCCAGGTGGATCCCGCCATCGACCGCGCGGTGCGCGAGCGTTTCGCGATCCACTTCCGCTGACAAACCGGGCGCGCACCGCGAGGGATCGGTGCGCGCCCGTCGGTGTCCGCGCTCAGCGCGAGATCAGCACCGAGCACTGGGCGTGACGCACCACCCGGGCCGCGGTCGAGCCGATGAAATAGTCGCTCAGGCCGGGACGGTGCGAGGCGATCATGATGAGGTCCGCGCCGTTGTCCTCGGCGCATTGCAGGATCTGACTGGCGGGCGCGCCGGTGCGGATCTCGTTCACCAGGTCGGCGCCCTCGGCCATGACGCCCAGTTCCACCTTGGCCTCGGCCTGGCGGCGGTCGTTCAGGTCACGCGGCAGTTCGGCGGCGATATAGCTTGGCACATCCTCGAGGACGTGCAGCAGGCGGATGACACCGCCCGCGTCCACAAGCGCCTTGGCCTTGTCGATCAAGGCCTTGCCGGCATCGCCATGGCTGAGATCAACGGCAACGATGATATGTTTGTACATGCTGTTTCTCCATGTTCGCGTGTGGTTACGGGTTAGCGCGCGTGTCCGGTGCCCGCGTTGATCTGCGTCAATCGCGCGCAGGGCGGTGCAACAGGCGCGCGGCCAGCAGGATCAGCGCGCCCATCAGGGCAAAGACCACGACCAGGCCGGCGATGTTCATCGCGATGCGGGGCGCGCCGAATCGCCCGACGTCGAGAAAGAAATAGGGGTAGTCGCCCTCGATCCCGCCCCGGATCATCGCATAGACGCAATAGCCCAGCGGCCACAGCAACCAGTATGGCAACTGCCCCCAGCGCAGGCGCTTGCCGCCCCAGATCAGCCACCACACCAGCATGCCCAGCGGCACCAGGGTGTGATAGCCCAGATCGGTCCACCAGTCCCAGCCGGGCAACGGCGTCTCGGGCGCCAGCAACGCATGGTAGACGATACCCACCATCAGGATCGACAGCAGCCCGCCCGCCAGCGCCCCGTCGCCCGGGTGGCGGTTCAATGCGACCAGGGCCATGAGGGCCCCGATCAGCGCATTTGTCAGGATGGTAAAGAATTTCGCCAGATGCCAGATCCGCGCCGTGGCGTCGGCATAGGCGGGATCCTGCGTCAGGATGGCATACTGGCCCAGGACCGAGGCCAGGGCGATCGCGGCCACCAGGGCAGCGGCAAGACGGGCGCTGGACATGCAACCTCTCCAGAAGACGAGAGGCCGAGAATAGCGCGTTTCCAGGAAAATACACCCGTTGCGAACGGGTTTCGCCGCCGGGCCAAGAAAAACCGGGGTTGTGGGCGCTAACGGCCCCAGCGCGCCATTGTCGTGCCTCATTCGCCCGCGTATCCCTGAGGCCAGCAGACAAACAGAGGGGACACGCCATGCGCGCCACCAGAACCGTTCAGAAGATCCTGGCCAATTACGAGGGCGAAACCCCCGGCGTGAAGGCCAACCTGGCCCGCATCCTGATGGAGGGCAAGCTCGGCGGCACCGGCAAGATGATCATCCTGCCCGTGGACCAGGGCTTCGAACACGGCCCCGCCCGCAGCTTCGCGCCCAACGCGGGCGGCTACGACCCGCATTATCATTACCAGTTGGCGATCGACGCGGGGCTCAATGCCTATGCCGCCCCACTGGGCCCGCTCGAGGCCGGCGCCGACACGTTTGCCGGGCAGATTCCGACGATCCTCAAGGTGAACTCGGCCAACTCGCTGATGTCGGACACCGCCGGCAAGAACCAGGCGATCACCGCCTCGGTCGATGACGCGCTCCGGATCGGGGCCTCGGCGATCGGCTTCACGGTCTATCCGGGCTCGGATTGCGCCCTCGACATGTTCGAAGAGATCGTCGAAATGCGCAAGGAAGCCGCCGCCAAGGGCATCGCGACGGTGATCTGGTCCTATCCGCGCGGCGAGGGCATCTCGAAAGAGGGCGAGACGGCGATCGACGTGGCGGCCTATGCGGCGCATATCGCCGCGCTTCTGGGCGCGCACATCATCAAGATCAAGCTGTCCACCGACCACATCATGCAGCCCGAGGCGAAAAAGGTCTACGACAAGGAAAAGATCGACATCTCGACCCTGTCGGCGCGGGTGCGGCACTGCGTGCAATCCTCGTTCGACGGCCGGCGCCTGATCGTCTTCTCGGGCGGCGCGGCCAAGGGCACGGATGCCGTCTACGACGATGCCCGCGCGATTCGCGATGGCGGCGGCAACGGCTCGATCATTGGCCGCAACAGCTTCCAGCGCTCGCGCGAGGATGCGCTGGCGATGCTGGCCAAGCTGGTCGATATCTACAAAGGCAAGGCCTGAGCGTCCGCATCATCTTGTCCCCAATACGCACGGGGATTTTCAAGGGGGGCGTGCCCCCCTTGAAGCGGGGGGTGCGGGGGGCGGCAGCCCACCGCCGCTCCGTCCCCGGGCCTCACCCGCGCCATTGGCGCCAGCCGCCCAATCGGCTAGGCTCGGCACCATGACCCTCGCCCTGGACTGGCATCTTTCGCGGGCCCTGCTGGAATGGCAGACCGAACTCGGCGTGACGGACGCGATCCTCGCCGAGCCGGTGGATCGTTTCGCCGCGTTCGAGGCCCGCCAGAACGCCCGCCAGAACGCCCCCCAGAACGCCCCCAGCGACACCCGAGACGCCCCGCGCCCCGCCCGCGCGCCCGCCTCAGGTCCCGTCCCCGGTCCCACAACCGGCCCTTCGGACCCGGGCCCCGATCCGGTTGCCGCGGCGGCGCGCCTGGCCGCGCGGGCGCCGGATCTCGCGTCGCTGGCCGAATCGCTTGAAGCCTTCGATCTCTGCGCGCTCCGGCGCGGCGCGCGCTCCTGCGTCTTCGCGGATGGCGACCCACGGGCGCGGGTGATGATCGTGGGCGAGGGGCCCGGCGCCGACGAGGACCGCCAGGGCCTGCCCTTCGTCGGTCGCGCCGGGCAGTTGCTGGACCGGATGTTCCACGCCATCGGCCTGTCGCGGCGCAGCCCGGATGCCGAGACCGCGCTCTACATCACCAACACCGTGCCCTGGCGCCCCCCCGGCAACCGCGAGCCCACGCCCGAGGAACTGGCCATGCTCAGGCCGTTCCTGGTGCGTCACATCGAACTGGCGCGGCCCGATGTGCTGGTCGCGATGGGCAACGTCGCCTGCGACGCGCTGCTGGGCCGGCGCGGCATCCTGAAGCTGCGCGGCACCTGGACCGAGGCCTTGGGCCTGCCGGTGCTGCCGATGATGCATCCGGCCTATCTGCTGCGAAACCCCGAGGCCAAGCGCGAGGCTTGGGCGGATCTGTTGTCCCTCAAGGCGCGTCTCGGGGCGCCGCGATGATCGGCCTGCGCGCCGCCCTGCCGGCCCGTGCCCGCGCCGCCTGGGCGCGATTTGCCGCATGGCTTGGGCGGGGCCCAGCGGCGATCTTCGGCCCGCCGCCGCCCGGGTCGGCGCTATTGCAATGGGGACAGCCATGAGCCGCATCGACGACACCAAACCCTTCCTTCCGGTCGGGATCGCCGTGCTGACGGTGTCCGACACCCGCACCCTGGCCGAGGACCGCTCGGGCGAGGTGCTGGTCGGGCGCATCGCCGAGGCCGGGCACCGGCTGGCCGCGCGGGCGATCCTGCCCGACGAGCGCGCGCGGATCGCCGACCAGTTGCGCGCCTGGACGCTGGACCCGGCGATCGACGTGATCCTCAGCACCGGCGGCACCGGCCTGACCGGGCGCGACGTCACGGTCGAGGCCCACCGCGATGTCTATGAAAAGGAAATCGAGGCCTTCGCCACCGTCTTCACCATCGTGTCGATGCAGAAGATCGGCACCTCGGCCGTGCAGAGCCGCGCGACCGGCGGGGTGGCGAACGGCACCTATCTGTTCGCGTTGCCGGGATCGCCGGGCGCGTGCAAGGACGCCTGGGACGAAATCCTGAAGTTTCAGCTCGATTTTCGGCACCGTCCCTGCAATTTCGTCGAAATTCTGCCCCGACTTGATGAACATCTGCGACGGAAATAGCGTGGCGCCGCGTGCAACACTTGCGCGGGACTTTGTCGCGCGCCATCTCTATGCGACTGTCACGCGGACAAAGGGCTTTCGATGCGATTTCTGACCCGGAGTATCGTTGCTCTGTTCCTCGGTGCGATGGCGCTGGGCCTGCTGGCGGTGGCGGGGGGCATGGTGCGATCGACGATCGAGGCCCGGGCCGCGCGGCAGGACGCACCGCGCGTCGCGCGCGAACGGGTGTTCGCCGCCCGTGTCGTGACGATCGAACCGGGCGCCGTGGCGCCCGTCCTGTCCGCGTTCGGCGAGGTCGTCTCGCGCCGCACGCTGGAATTGCGGGCCACGGCGGCGGGGCGCATCCTGACCCTGGCCGACGGGTTCGAAGAGGGCGCGCCGGTGCGGGCCGGTGAGGTTCTGGTTCAGCTCGATCCCGCCGATGCCGAGGCCGCGCGCGACCTGGTGCGCGCCGACCTCGCGCGGGCCGAGGACGAACGCGACGACGCCCGCCGCGCGCTGGAACTGTCGCATCTGGACCGGGCCGAGGCCGAATCCCAGGCCGACATCCGCCGCCGCGCCTTTGAGCGCCAGCAGGGGCTGGCCGAGCGTGGCATCGGCACCGCCGCCACGGTCGAGGACGCGGAACTGGCCTATGCCGCCGCGCGCGCCTCGGTCATCGCCCGCCGCCAGGCCGAGGCCGCCGCCCAGGCGCGCGTCACCACCGCCGAGAACGCGTTGGAACGTCAGCGCATCAACCTGGCCGAGGCCGAGCGCCGCGTTGCCGACACCACCGTCACCGCCAGCTTCGACGGTGTGCTCAGCGATACCAACGCTGTTGCCGGCGGCCAGGTGTCGATGAACGAACGGCTGGCCTCGGTGATCGACCCCGGTGCGCTTGAGGTGTCGTTCCGCCTGTCCACGGCCCAATATCTGCGCTTGCTGGACGGGCAGGGCGCCCTGATGCCCGCCCGGGCCGAGATCGCGCTGGAAATGGGCGGGGCCGAGATCACCTCGCCCGGAACGCTGACGCGGGTTGCGCCTTCGGTCGGGGCGGGGCAGTCGGGGCGGCTGGTCTATGCGGCCATCGACGCGCCGCGCGGCTTTCGGCCCGGCGATTTCGTGACCGTGCGGATTACCGAACCCGTTCTGCCGGGCGTCGCCCAGGTGCCGGCGTCCGCGGTGGACAGCACCGGCGGCGTCCTGGTGCTGGGCGCCGAGGACCGGCTGGAGGCGGCCAGTGTCGAGGTCGTGCGCCGCCAAGGCGACAGCGTGCTGATCCGCGCCCCGGCGCTGGCCGGGCGTGACGTCGTCGCGGCGCGCAACCCCTTGTTGGGGGTCGGCATCCGCGTGCGCCCGCAACGCGACCAGGGCGCGGCCGCGGCCCAGCCCGAGGCGCCGGACCTGGTTGCGCTGGATCCCGAACGGCGTGCGGCGCTGATCGCGCGCGTATCGTCCAACACCATGATGCCCGAGGGCGTGCGCACCCGCATCCTGGCGCAACTGGAACAGGAACAGGTGCCCGCCCGGCTGATCGAACGACTGGAACAGGGCGGCGGCCGCCCCCGGCAAGGGGGCTGAGGCGATGGCGGGCGAACGCAAGCTGGCCTCGCAGGCGTTGGGCCTGTTTCGCTATTTCACCCGCCATCGAACCGCCGCGAACCTGGTTCTGGTGCTGATGCTGGCGGCGGGCCTGTTCGCCGTGCCCCGGATGCACGCGCAATATTTCCCCGACGTGGTCATCGACAACGTGGTGGTGACCATCCCCTGGGCCGGCGCGGGATCGTCGGACGTGGATTCGGCCATCGTTCAGGTTGTGGAGCCGGCGCTGATGGGGGTCGAAGGCGTCGCCTCGAGCGAATCGCGGGCGTCCGAGGGGCGGGCGGTCGTCACGCTGGAGTTCGAGCCGGGCTGGGACATCGATCGCGCCGCCGGCGACGTGCAGGATGCGCTCGATCTCATCACCACCCTGCCCGAGGACGCCGATGACCCGCGCGTGACGCGCTCGGCCTGGCGGGACCGGGTCACGAACGTGGTGATCTCGGGGCCGGTGGGTGTCGATCAACTGGCGCATTTCACCGATGAATTCGTCGCCCGCCTGTTCACCGCCGGCATCACCCGCACGACGATCCAGGGCATCGCCTCGCCCGAGATCGCGGTCGAGGTGCCGTCGATGCGGCTGGTGCAATATGACATCACGCTTTCGGCGATCTCGCAGGCGATCAACGCATCGATTTCGGCCGATCCGTCGGGCGATCTGGCGGGCGGGGCGCAGCGCGTGCGCACCGGCACCCAGCGCCGCACCCCGGCCGAGATTGGCGCCATCGTCCTCAGGTCCGACCCGGACGGGCGGACGCTGACCGTGGGCGACGTGGCGACGGTGCACCTGCGCGACATCGACCGCGAGCGCGCCTATTTCGTCGGCGGCAACCAGGCGATCGTCGTGCGGGTGGACCGCTCGCAGAACGGCGACGCGATCGGCATTCAGGACAGCGTGCAGCAGGTCGCGGACCAGATGATGCTGACCCTGCCCGAGGGGGTCCGCATCGACCTGACCAGTGCCCGCGCGGACCAGATCGCGAACCGGCTGAACCTGCTGATGACGAACGGCGCGCAGGGTCTGGTGCTGGTGGTGCTGCTGCTGTTCCTGTTCCTGAACGCCCGCACCGCGCTTTGGGTCGCGGCGGGTATCCCCGTGTCGATGCTGGCGGCGGTCGCCTTCATGTATGTCACCGGCATGAGCCTGAACATGATCTCGCTGTTCGCGCTGATCATCACGCTGGGCATCGTGGTCGATGACGCGATCGTGGTCGGGGAACACGCCGACTGGCGCTATCGCACCCTGCGCGAGGGTGCCGCCGAGGCCGCCGAGAACGCCGCGACGCGCATGGGCATTCCGGTGTTGGCCGCGTCGCTGACGACGATCATCGCGTTTGCCGGGCTGACGGTGATCGGCGGGCGGTTCGGCGACATGATCGCGGATATTCCCTGGACGGTGATCGCGGTGCTGATCGCTTCGCTGCTGGAATGCTTCCTGATCCTGCCGAACCACATGTCCCACGCGCTGGCGGGATCGGCGCGCGATCATTGGTATGACTGGCCGTCGCGGATGGTCAACCGGGGCTTTGACGCCTTTCGCGACAAGGCGTTCCAACCGTTCATGCGGCTGGTCATCCGCGCGCGCTACGTGGTGCTGGCCGGACTGGTGGTGCTGCTGGCCTGGGCGGCGACGGCCTTTCTGTCCGGCGCGGTCACCTGGCGGTTCTTCTCCTCGCCCGAGCAGGGCACGCTCAGCGCCAATTACGTCATGACCCCCGAGGCGACGCGCGACGACACGATGGCGATGATGCGCGAGTTGCAGCGCGCGGCCGATGCCGTGGCCGGGCGGATGCGCGACGAGCATGGCGCCTGGCCCATCGCCTCGATGGTGTCCGAGGTGGGCGGCAATGTCGGGCGCGGCCTGGCCTCGGCGGCGAACCGCGATGCGGACCAGTTGGGCAGCCTGACCATCGACCTGATCGACGCCGACCTGCGGCCGTATTCGTCCTTTGAATTCACCGCGATGCTGCAAGACGAACTGCGGCAGAGCCCGCTGCTGGAAGAAATGAGCTTTCGCACCTTTGGCGCCGGGCCCGGGGGCGATTCGCTGTCGGTCGATCTGATCGGCCAGAATGCCGACGCGCTGAAGGGCGCGGCCGAGGCGCTGAAGACGATCCTGGCGCAATTCCCGCAGGTGACAGGGCTTGAGGATACGCTGGCCTATGACAAGGAAGAGCTGGTGCTGCAACTGACCCCTCAGGGGCAGGCGCTGGGCTTTTCGACCGACGTTCTGGCGCGCGAATTGCGCCAGCGTCTCAGCGGAATCGAGGCCGCGGTCTATCCCGACGGCGTGCGCTCGGCGGCGGTCCGGGTGTCCCTGCCCGAGGGCGAGCGCGCGGCGGATTTCCTGGAGAACACGCTGTTGCGCAGCGCCGGTGGCCGCTATCTGCCGCTGGGTGACATCGTTCAGGTCGAAACGCGCCAGGGGTTCAGCTCGATCCTGCGCGAGAACGGGTTGCAACTGGTCACGGTGTCCGGCGTGCTGGACGAGGACGACCCCGAGGGCGCGCAGATGGTATTGCGCCGGCTGTCCGACGAGATCCTGCCGCGCCTGGCCGAGGATCACGGCGTCACCTGGCGGCTTTCGGGGCTGGCGGAACAGGAAAACGACTTTCTCACCGATGCCGCGCTGGGCGCGGTCGGGTGCCTGATCGCGATCTATCTGGTGTTGGCCTGGGTCTTTTCCAGCTGGCTCAGGCCGCTGGTGGTGATGGCGGTCATTCCCTTCGGCATGATCGGCGTCGTCTTTGGCCACATGCAATGGGGTATCCCGTTGACCATGTTTTCGGTCGTGGGGATCATCGGCATGGCGGGGATCATCATCAACGATTCCATCGTGCTGGTGTCCACGGTCGATGAATACGCCGCCGAACGCGGCCTGTTGCCGTCCATCGCGGATGCGGCGGCCGACCGGCTCAGGCCGGTGCTGCTGACCACGGCAACCACCGTGATGGGGCTTGGCCCGCTGTTGTTCGAACGCTCGAACGACGCGCAATTCCTCAGGCCGACGGTGGTGACGCTGTCCTATGGCCTGGGCTTCGGCATGGTGCTGGTGCTGCTGATCGTGCCGTCGCTGCTGGCGGCCGGGCACGATCTGTCGCGGATGCGCAGGTCGCTCATGCGGGCCTTCCGGCTGCCCGGCGGGCAGGTCGGGGCGGGTCTGCGGGTCTTGCCCTGGATCGGCGCGGCCTGGGTGGCGTTGGCCTTTGCGCTGACGCTGGGCTGGACCGTCGCGCTGGAAACCGCGGGCCCGCTGACGGCGCTGGCGCTGCCGGGCGCAGCCGATGGGCTGGTCCCGGCGCTGGGGGTGTTTGCGGCGACGGTCGCGGCGGGGCTGGCGGCGCTGTGGGGCACGGGGATGGCGGTGATCGCCCTGAGCCGCCGAAAGCCCGCACCGCCGGCGAAGATCGGTTAACCGCCCTGGCATCCCCGGGCGGTCAGCATCCGCCCTTCGCTGAGCACGGTAAACGCCAGGCTTGCGCGGTCAATGCTGACAGGCGCATGGGCGGGCGCGCGCACGCGGGCCTCGGCCACCAGATCGCCGCCCTCGCGCCAGGTGTGGCTGTCCGAGACCCAATACCCCGTGCCCGGCAGTTCGACGATGATGTGTTCCTGGTGCCCGGTGCGGGGAAGGGTGGCGCGCAGCGTCAGGTTCGCGCCACGCTGCGCCGGTTCCAGGTGGCAGGTGGCGCGGGTCAGGCCGGCGCCCTCGCCGGGCCGCGCGGCGGTGTCCAGCGCCGCCTGGATGCGGGGGTCGCGGCCGCCCGCGCCGCGCAGCGCGGCTTGCACCGACAGGTCCACCGGCACGCAGGTGTCGCGGCACACACCGATGGCCAGCGCGCCCATCACCGCCACCGGCCGATCGGCATTGCGCGGCCTGATGGCGATGGGAAGCACAAGCTCGTCCTCGTAGCCGAAGCTTTCCATTCCGTTCTGGTCGAAGACCACCGGCCGGGGCCAGATCGGCGTGATCGACGCCACGTTCTGCGACCGCGACCAGTCGAAACGCGGCGCGATTCCCGCCTCGCCCGGAATGCGCCAATAGGTGTGCCAGCCGGGCTGCAACTGGATGCGCAGCGCCGCGATGCGGGTGCCGTCGCGCTCGGTCCAGCCTGGCACGATCTCGACGTTCAGGACGGGACTGCCCGGTCCGCTCTGGGCCGGCGCGGGGGCGGCGGGATAGCTGAGGGCAGCGGCGAACGCCAACGCGGCGGGAAAGGCGGATCGGGTCATCATGACCGATGCTGTAGCAGACGCGCACAGGCGGAAAAGTCACAAAACGGCGATGTGGCTGGCGTGCCGACCTTGGCTTTTGCCGGCGAGAGGGCCACATTGGGGCCACGCCCGCGAGGCATGACAGGATATGGCCCAGACACTCGACCTGACCGGAACGCTTCTGATCTCGACCCCGGCGATGGGGGACCCCCGCTTTGCCCACAGCGTGATCTATCTGTGTGCGCACAGCGACGAGGGGGCCTTTGGCCTGGTGCTGAACCGCCCGCTGAAGCGCGTGGGCCTGGCCGATGTGCTGGATCAGGTCGGGATCGAAGGGGGCGCGGCGCTGGACCGGCGGCGGGTGCTGGCCGGCGGCCCGGTCGAGACCCAGCGCGGGTTCGTGCTGCATGACGGCGCGTTGGTCGAAGGCGACGCCAGCGGCCAGACCTTGCCCGACGGGCTGGTGCTGAGCGCCTCGACCGACGTGTTGAAATCGATCGCCAGGGGCGAGGGGCCGCGCGCGTGGCTTCTGGCGCTGGGTTATGCCGGCTGGGGGCCCGGGCAGCTTGAATCCGAGATCGGCCAGAACGCCTGGCTGACATGCAACGCGCAGCGCGGGCTGATCTTCGATCCCGCGCCGGGCGAACATCAATGGAACGACGCGCTGCGTTCGATGGGGGTCGATCCCTTGAGCCTGTCGGCGGTGGCGGGCCGGGCCTGACCGGCCCCCCCCGCGACCGCACCCTAGTCGGGCAGGCCGTCGGTCAGGTCCCGCAATTCGTTCAGCATGTCCAGAAGCGTCTGCATCCGCTCGTGGCCAAAGGCCGAGTCGATCTCGCGCCGCGAGGCTTCCGACTGCACGACCAGCGACTGGAACAGCGCCTGCCCGGCGGGCGTCAGCGTGACCATGTGCCGGCGCGCGTCGCTGCACGACACGCCCTGAATCAGGCCCCGTTCGCCCATCGCCCGCAGGATGCGTGTCAGCGACGGGGGCAGAATCACGCATCGCTGGCACAGCGTCCCGGCGTCCAGGGCCTCGCCATCGGCCAGCGCCCTGAGCACGCGCCACTGCGGCAGCGACAGGTTGTGCGCATCCGCGTATTTCTTGAAGCGACGCATCGTCGATTCCCGCGCCCGCAACAGCGCGACGGTCAGCGACCGCTCGTAATAATCCTTGCCCGACGGTATCCCCTCGGGCAACGCTTGCTTCACTGGTTCAGCATCTGTTTTCATGCGGTAACAATCGCGCGCTGCCGGAGAAAAGCAAGCAAATTTTCACGGGTGAAGCAGTTTGTCACGGAGCCGTGCAACGCGCAGAAATCGGGGCGCAGAAACCGGGGCTTTTCGACAGCGGGGCGCCGGCCGATTTGACGGATCGGCCGGCATGGGGCACACTGGCGCCATTGAACGGCACTATTTCGTCGCCCTAATCCGACGGGACGCGCCGGGATCATGGCGCCCTCCCCCCCGGGTGGCCGATCCCGGGTAACCGATCCCGGGTCCGGCCCCGGCGCATTCGACGGTCGGCCCGGTTCAGGCAAGGGTGCAAGGAACCCGCCCCGGAACGGAGGCCCCCGAATGACCCATCCAGACCCCGTCTTGCCGTCGCTGTTGCCCGCCAGACCCGCGGGCACCAAGATGCAGCGATTGACCGTTCACCTCGATATTCTGGGGGCGAATGGCAAACCCGATCCGGCCGCGCGGCCGGACGCCTTTAGCGTCGAACTGGTGCAGATCGGCGTCGGATTGCCGGCCAAGGTTCCGCCGACGCCGATGCCCGCGCGGGGACCGCTGGTGCTGGAAATCGACCGGCACCCGGCCGAGACCTCGAACAATTACCTGTATCTCAGGGGGCCGGGGCATCTGGGATTGCCGCATGTGCGCAACTGGGCCAGCAATGCCTCGGTGCGTCCCGTTGGCGATGCCGAGATCCGGTTCACCCTGCAAGATGACCCACAGTCGGATTACCCGGCGGTGCCCCCCGGCTGGGTGAACCCGCGCGCCTCGGACCCGCCCGAGGTCCTGCCGCCAGCCACGCCACCTGCGGCGGGCGGCCCGGTCGTGCAGGGGCGGCTGGACCTGCGCGCGGTGGCAATCGATGTGTCGGTGACGCGCCGGGATGGCACGCCGGTGACGGATTATCTGTGCCAGATCCGTCAGCATGACGGCGCCTTGCCGTTGACACAAACGCGCGAGGTCGGCACGGGGCGGCGGTTTCATATCCGCGCGTCCTCGGTCACGACCTATGTCTGGTTGTGGCAGGCCGGGAACAAGGCCAAGACCTTTCAGCGCAGAATCCTGAAGCCGGGCGCGCAGGGGGCAACCGAAACCGTCGATCTGGTTCTTGAAAACGTGCCGCTGCAACGCCGCAACGCGGTGATCGACACGCCGCCCTCTCTCATGCTGGCGCCGAATGTTTCGGTCGCGACCAGCTTTACCAAACACCCGGAGGGCAGCCAGTTGACCTCAGGGTATACGCGCGGGATTGCCACCCGGTTGCGCGAGCACGCCGAAACCTGGGTGGGCCAGCACCACCATCCGCAGCCCGGCACGCTGAGGGTTCTGGCCTACAAGGGCACGACCGTCGGCGAGGGGCAGGAGGAATGGTTCAAGACCTTTCCCGAGGGCTGGTATCGCTGGGTCGCGCGCCGGTATCATCCCGATACCGACACCTACGGCGCGGTGATCGACAAGGACATGACCATCACGCGGATGCTGGTGGACTGGTTCGCGTGACGCGCCATTGCTCCCGCCGCGCGGCGGGCGTATAGGCGGGGCCATGACCTGCCGCATCGCGATCATCGGTCGAATTAGCAGCCCGGCGCTCTGATCCAGAGTTGCCGGGACAAGGCGTATGGAGACTTGCGCCGCCCTCTGCTATCCCCTTTTCGAAAACCGACGACCCGGAGCCCCGCGCGATGTGTGCCGACACGCCCGACTACAAAGACACGCTTTTTCTGCCCGTCACCGATTTCCCCATGCGCGCCGGTCTGCCGCAGCGCGAGCCCGAATGGCTGGCCCGCTGGGAACGCCTGGACGTCTACGGGCGCCTGCGCGCCAAGCCGGGCCGCAAGCCCTTTATCCTGCATGACGGCCCGCCCTATGCGAACGGGCATCTGCACATCGGCCACGCGCTGAACAAGACGATCAAGGACATCATCGTCCGCAGCCATCAGATGATGGGTTTCGACAGCCGCTATGTGCCGGGCTGGGACTGCCACGGCCTGCCCATCGAATGGAAGATCGAGGAACAGTATCGCGCCAAGGGGCTGAACAAGGACGACGTGGATATCGTCGCCTTCCGCCAGGAATGCCGCAAGTTCGCCGAGGGCTGGATCGACATCCAGCGCGAAGAGTTCAAGCGCCTGGGCATCACCGGCACCTGGAACGACCCCTACCTGACCATGGATTTCCACGCCGAGGCGGTGATCGCCGAGGACTTCATGAAATTCCTGATGAACGGCAGCCTGTATCAGGGCTCGAAGCCGGTCATGTGGTCGCCCGTCGAAAAGACCGCCCTGGCCGAGGCCGAGGTCGAGTATCACGACCACACCAGCCATCAGGTCTGGGTGCGGTTCAAGCCGCGGATGGTTCCGCAACAGAATGACATCGATTTGAGAACGCACGATGACTTGCGCGCTGCCTCGGTCGTGATCTGGACGACGACGCCGTGGACCATCCCGCAAAATCGCGCGGTCGCGTTCAATCCGGCGATCGAATATGGGCTTTTTGAAGTTCAGGAAGTTGCTGAAAACTCAACGGCACGCGTTGGAGAAACACTTGTCCTCGCAAATAGGCTTGCCGACGGCGTGATGGCCGCTGCCAAAGTCACAAAGTTCGAGAAAAAGCGTGATGTTCCCGCATCGCAACTCGAACAGATGGGCTTTGAACATCCGTTCCGTGGCGTGAAGGATGCCGATGGCAACGTCGTCACGGAGTGGGACTATAACGTGCCCATGCTGCCCGGCGACCATGTCACCGACGACGCGGGCACGGGCTTTGTGCACACCGCGCCAAGCCATGGCGATGACGACTATCAGCTTGGTCTGAAGTTCAAGCTGCCGATGACCTATAACGTCGAGCCGGACGGCAGCTATCGCGCCGATCTGCCGTTGTTCGGCGGGCAGCACATCATCACCCCGGACGGCAAGGAAGGCCCGGCCAACGTCAGCGTCATCAAGCAGCTGGCCTATAGCGGCGCGCTTCTGGCCAAGGGCAAGCTGAAGCATTCCTACCCCCATTCCTGGCGGTCCAAGGCGCCGGTGATCTACCGCAACACGCCGCAGTGGTTCGCCGCCATCGACAAGCCGCTCGCCGATGGCATGGGCCGGTATGGCGACACGATCCGCCAGCGCGCGCTGACCTCGATCGAAGAGTTGGTGACCTTTACCCCGGTGTCGGGCCGCAACCGGCTGCACGCGATGATGCAGAACCGGCCCGACTGGGTGCTCAGCCGCCAACGCGCCTGGGGCGTGCCGCTGACCTGCTTCGTCAAGATCGGCGCAAAGCCCGACGACGGGGATTTCCTGCTGCGCGACCCGGCGGTCAATGCGCGCATCGTCCAGGCCTTCGAGGCCGAGGGCGCCGACGTCTGGTACGTCCCCGGCTTCAAGGAGCGTATCCTGGACGGGCTGCACGATCCGGCCGCCTATGACCAGGTGTTCGACATCCTGGATGTGTGGTTCGATTCCGGCTCGACGCACAATTTCGTGCTGCGCGACCGGCCCGACGGCGTGCCCGACGGCATTGCCGACGTCTACATGGAAGGCACCGACCAGCATCGCGGGTGGTTCCATTCCTCGATGCTGCAAGGCTGCGGCACCAAGGGGCGCGCGCCCTATCGCAACGTCGTCACGCACGGCTTCACGCTCGATGAAAAGGGCATGAAGATGTCCAAGTCGCTGGGCAACATCATCGCCCCGCAAGCGGTCATCGATCAGTATGGCGCCGATATCCTCAGGCTGTGGGTGGCGCAGACGGATTATACCGCCGACCAGCGGATCGGGCCCGAGATCCTGAAAGGCACCGCCGACAGCTATCGCCGGCTGCGCAACACGCTGCGCTACATGCTGGGCGCACTGGGGGGCTGGGACGGCGTCACGATCGAACGCGACGCGATGCCCGAGCTTGAGCAACTGATCCTGCACCGGCTGGCGGAACTGGATGCGCAGGTCCGCAAGGGCTATGCCGCGTTCGACTTCCAGGGCGTGTTCCAGACGCTGTTCACCTTTGCAACCTCGGATCTGTCGGCGTTCTATTTCGACATCCGCAAGGACGCGCTCTATTGCGACCCGGTGGACAGCGCGACGCGGCGTGCCTGCCTGACGGTGATGGACGCGCTGTTCCACCGTCTGACGACCTGGCTGGCGCCGATCCTGCCCTTCACGATGGAGGACGTCTGGCTGTCGCGGTTCCCGACCGACGACGAAAGCGTGCATCTGCACGACTTCCCTCAGACCCCGTCCGCCTGGCTGGACGGCGAGCTGGCAAAGCGCATGGAGCGGCTGCGCGCGGTGCGCCGCGTCGTCACCGGGGCGCTCGAGGTCGAGCGCCGCGCCAAGACCATCGGCGCCAGTCTCGAGGCCGCGCCGCGCGTCCATCTGTCGCCCGATCTTGCGCGGGCGATCACCGACCCCGACGGGTTCGCAACACTGTGCATCACCTCGGGGTTGAGCCTGACCACCGACCCTGCACCCGAGGGGGCCTTCACCGCCGAGGACGTGCCGGGCGTCGCCGTGGTCTTTCACCAGGCCGAGGGCACGAAATGCCAGCGCTGCTGGAAGATCCTGCCGGACGTGGGCACCCACAAGCACGCGGGCACCTGCCAGCGGTGCTCGGACGCGCTGGGGTAATCGGATGCCGATCAAGCTGCGGGTTCTGAACGGCTTTTTCATGGGCACGCTGATGTCGGTGGTGATGTCGGCCTTTATCACGCTGGTGAACACCGGGCCCGGCCCGGGGTTCGTGGGGCGCTGGGCGACGGCGTGGTTCCTGGCCTGGCTGCTGGCGGTGCCGCTGGCGGTGCTGGTCGGCCCCCACGCGCGGCGCTGGGCTGAAACGCTGGCGGCGCGGCTGTGAGCCGCGCCGGCCCGCGCGGCCGCTGATGCCCGCGCGCAGCATTCCGACGCCGCTGGGCGCCCTCATCGTGACCGAGGACGCTGGCGCGATCACGCGGCTGCATTGGCGCGGGGCGGCCGGGCCCGTGACGGCAAAGGACGACACCCCCCTGCTGAACCGGGCCGAGGCGCAGCTCCTCGCCTATTTCGCGGGTGAGCGGGGGGATTTCGACCTGCCCGTCCGCATCGCCGGCAGCGCGGCGCAGCAAGCGGTCTGTGCCGCCATGCAGGCCATACCCTGCGGCGAGACCCGGACCTACGGCGACTTGGCGCGCGCGCTGGGGCTGAGCGCGCAGGCGGTCGGCCAGCTATGCGGCGGCAATCCGGTGCCGGTGATCGTGCCGTGCCACCGGGTCCTGGGCGCGGCCGGTCTGGGTGGGTTCAGCGCCCCGGGCGGCGTCGAAACCAAGGTCTGGCTGCTGCGCCACGAACGGGCGGGCGGTCTGCTGATCTGACCGTGCGACGGTTCAGAGACGTTCGCGATAAAGCACCTGCTGCACCGCCCCCGCCGCCAGCAGATAGATCGAGCTGGCGATCAGCGCCAGCGTGACCGGGCGCGGCTGGGCAAAATCCATCCAGGCCGCCCAGGTCGCCGCCGCCACCCAGATCAGCGCGATCGGCAGGGTCAGCGTGCGCCACCGCCGGGTGCGGACCGGGTGCACGAACTTGATGCGCAGGAACATCGTCACCGACAGCACGACGATCAACCCCAGCAGCACCCAGAACTCGGGTCGGGTGGCAAAGACCACGACGGCCAGCATGTTCCAGCACCCCGGGAAGCCCGAGAACGAATTGTCCGCCGTCTTCATCCGCGTATCGGCGAAATAGAGCACCGAAGCAAAGGTGATGACGATGATCGCGACCCAGCCGCTCCAGCCCGGCAAGAGACCGCTCTGGAACAGCGCAAAGGCCGGGATGAACACATAGGTCAGATAGTCGATGATGAGGTCCAGCAACACGCCGTCGATGATCGGGGCCTTGTGCTTGACGTCGTATTTGCGCGCCATCGGCCCGTCGATGCCATCCACCACGAAGGCGACGACCAGCCACAGGAACATCAGGCTCCATTTCGCGTCGGCGGCGGCCAGCATGGCCAGCATCGAGAACACCGCGCCGGTGGCGGTGAACATGTGGACGAAATAGGCGCGGAAGGTCTCGGACATGAGTCTTTATTGGCGTGAATGGCGTTCCGGGGCAACCCGAAGTTTGCGCGGCCCCGGCCGGGGTGCGCGGCGCGATCAGGCTTCCATCGCGGCAATCATGTCCACGCGGGTTGCATGGCGCCCGCCCTCGAAGCGGGCGTTCAGGAACGCGTCCACGATCTCCAGCGCCAGCCCCTCGCCGACCACGCGGGCGCCCAGCGACAACATGTTGGCGTCGTTGTGCTGGCGGATCATCCGTGCCGAAAATGCGTCCGAGCAGACACCGCAGCGAATGCCCCGAACCTTGTTCGCGGCCATCATGATGCCTTGTCCGGTGCCGCACAGGACGATGCCCAGCGCGCAATCGCCCGCGGCGACGGCCCGCGCGGCCGCTTCGCCGTGTTTGGGGTAATGGGTGCTTTCGGGCGTGGTCGGGCCCAGATCGACCACCTCCCATCCCTGGGCGGCGATATGCGTGGCAATGGCCTGACGCAGGGCGATGGCGGCGTGATCGCTGGAAAGGACGATGCGGCGGTCAGTGGACATGGGGGCTGTGTTCCGTGGTCTGCGAGGGGTGCGGCCCCTCCTTAGCGCCGGGACCTGGCGGCGTCGAGGTCACGCCTTGCGCGCGCGGGGGTGCGCGTCGCGGTAAACCTGCATCAGGCGCGCGGCGTCGACGGCGGTATAGATCTGCGTCGTGGCCAGATTGGCGTGGCCCAACAGTTCCTGAATCGCCCTGAGATCGCCCCCGCGCGACAGAAGATGCGTGGCGAAGCTGTGGCGCAGGGCGTGCGGGGTGGCCGTGGCGGGCAGGCCCAGGCGCAGGCGCACCCCCTCCATCGCGCGGGTGACGAGACGCGGGTTCAGCGCCCCGCCGCGCTGGCCGCGAAACAGGGGCGCGTCGGGCGCGACCGGCCAGGGGCAGAGGCGCAGATAGGCGGCGAGGGCCTCGGCCGCGGCGGGCAGGACCGGCACCATGCGTTCCTTGCCGCCCTTGCCCAGGATGCGCAGCGCGGCGCCGGGGGTGGTGACGGTGCCCGCATCGCGGCCGGTCAGGCCCAGTGCCTCGGAGATCCGCAGCCCGCACCCATAGAGCAGCACCACGACCGCGCTGTCGCGGGCGCGGATCCAGGCCTCGGACTTGTCGTCGCTGATGGATTCGGTCACCGCGCGCGCGGCGTCCTCGTCCAGCGGGCGGGGCAGGGGGCGCGGGTGCTTGGGTGCGCGCGCGCTGAGGATCGCGGTGGCGTCGAAATCGGTGTCGCGGTCGGCCAGCCATCGCACGAAGCCCTTCAGCGCCGACAGCGCCCGCGCCAGTGACCGCGCGCCCCGGCCCGAGGCCCGCGCCTGCGCCATCCAGGCCCTGAGATCGCGTGCATCGACCGCGCGCAACTGCGCCATACCGGCAGCGCCACCGTGGTGACGGGCCAGAAAATCGAGAAACTGCACCACATCGCCCCGATAGGCGGCGATGGTGTGATCCGAGGCATCGCTCAACGCCGCGAGGTGCGACAGCCACCGTTCCAGCGCGTCGCGCAGGGCGGGGCTGATCGCCAGGCTCACGACAACCAGCGCCGCAGGACGCGCTCGAACGTGCCGGTGAAAAAGGACAGCAGGTCGGTGCCTTGCCCGGGCTTGAAGCGGTGTGGGTCCTCGGACCCCATCGCCAACATGCCCGGCAGCCGCCCCGGACCCAGATCGAGCCGCATCAACGCCTCGCTGCGCAGGTCGGCCGCGACCTCGCCGTAGGGGCCCGACGACGGCGGCACGCCTTGCCTGAGGACGATCGGACGCGGCGGAACCGGGCGCCCGCCGCTCATGTAGTGTTCGACATATCCCGGCGGCTTGACCCTGAGCACGCGGTCCAGTTTGCCCAGTCCGGCCGATTGTTCGGCGCTTTCCAGCACCAGGCGCACGGCCTCGACACGCAGGATGTCGGCCACCTCGCCGCCCAGGTCCAGCACGAAGCCCTCGAACCGGTCGGCGTCCAGCAGGGTCAGCAGCGCCCGGTGGATCTGGTTGGTCGAGGCGAGGTTCTCATAGGCGGCGGCGATGACCGCGCGGTGGGTGTCTTCCAGCCGCTCCAGCCGGGATTCCAGCCGCTCCATCGCCATGCCGCGCAGGTCCACGACATTGCCGCCCATCGCCCGTTCCGAGGTCAGCACAAGCGCGCGCATCACCTCGGGATCGTCCAGCACGATCCCGGGGTCCTGCAACACCCGCTTGCGCCACTCGTCCAAAGCTCCGGAGTCTTCGGCCGGTCCCGTTACTGCCATCTCTGCCCCGATCTTTCGTCGTTGCGTCGATCCTACACCAGGTCAGAGGATTTTCTGACCGGTTTTTTCCCAGTCCTTCATGAACTGTGCCAGCCCCGCATCGGTCAGCGGGTGGCTGGCCAGCTTGCGGATCACCTCGGGCGGGGCGGTCATCACGTCGGCGCCGACCAGCGCGGCCTGGGTCACGTGGTTCACCGTCCGCACCGACGCCGCCAGGATCTGCGTTTCGAACCCGTAGTTGTCATAGATCTGCCGGATGTCGCCGATCAGGTCCATGCCATCCAGGTTGATGTCATCGAGCCGCCCGATGAAGGGCGAGATGAAGGTCGCGCCCGCTTTCGCCGCCAGCAGCGCCTGGTTGGCGCTGAAACACAGCGTGACGTTGACCATCTTGCCCTCGTCCGACAGCACCTTGCAGGCCTTGAGCCCGTCCCAGGTCAGCGGCAGCTTGACGGTGATGTTGGGCGCGATCTCGGCCAGGCGACGGCCCTCGGCGATCATCGCATCGGCTTGCAAGGCGACGACTTCGGCCGACACCGGCCCCGCGACGATCGAGCAAATCTCGCGCGTGACCTCGATGATGTCGCGGCCCGATTTCAGGATCAAGGAGGGGTTGGTGGTGACGCCATCGACCATGCCGAGGTCGTTCAGGTCGCGGATTGCGGTCACGTCGGCGGTATCGACAAAGAATTTCATCGCGCTCTATTCCTGTGCGGGGCGGTTGCGGAAGGGGTTTGGCCGCGTCATATCCTATCGGAACCCCGCCCGAAAGGTCTTTTGCCCCGTGGATATCCCCCCGGTCCAGAGCTTCGCCCCCGGACAGCCGCTGGCGGTGCTGACCACCCAACCGCTGGACCGGCTGCTGGATTACCGCGCCCCTGAGGGCGGTGCCTGCACCGGCGATTTCGTCGAGGTGCCGCTGGGCCCGCGCAAGGTGCTGGGCTGCGTCTGGGGGGCTGGCACCGGCGACCTGCCGCTGGCCCGTTTGCGGCCCGTCGAACGGGTGCTGGACGTGCCGCCCATGCGCGACGAATTGCGCGCCTTTCTGAGCCGCGCGGCCGATTACACGCTGACCCCGCTCAGCCTGATGCTGTTTCTGGCGACGCGCGCGCCGGGGCTGATCGGCGGGCCGGCCACCGTGCGGGTCTACCGCCTGAGCGAGGCCCCGCCCGCCCGCATGACCGACGCCCGCCGGCGCGTGCTGGACACGTTCGATGCCTATGGTGGTGCCGCGCTGACCGTGGGCGAGATCACGCGCGCCGCCGGTGTCACCGGCAGTGTCGTGCACACGATGGCCGCGCAGGGCGCCCTGATCGAGGGCGAGGCCGCCAAGGACCAGCCGTATCCGCGGCTCGACCCGACGCGGCAGGGCAAGGCGCTGTCCGACGATCAGGCCGCCGCGGTCGAGGCCCTGCGCGCGGGTTCGGGCGATTTCGGGGTGACGCTGCTGAAGGGCGTCACCGGCTCGGGCAAGACCGAGGTCTACCTCGAGGCGGTGGCCGATTGCCTGCGGCAGGGTCGTCAGGCGCTGGTGCTGCTGCCCGAGATCGGCCTGACCGAGGGGTTTCTGGAGCGGGTCGAGGCCCGCTTTGGCCACCGCCCGGGCGAGTGGCACTCGGGTGTCACGATGACCGAACGCCGCCGGCTGTGGCGCATGGCGGCGCAGGGCGGCGTCGGTCTGGTGGTGGGGGCGCGGTCGGCGCTGTTCCTGCCCTACCGCGACCTCGGGCTGATCGTCGTGGATGAAGAGCACGATTCCTCGTACAAACAGGAAGACGGGGTTCTCTACAACGCGCGTGACATGGCCGTTTTGCGCGCCTCGCTGGCCGATGCGCAGGTGGTGCTGGCCTCGGCCACGCCCTCGCTGGAAACCTGGGTGAACGCCGAAACGGGGAAATACCGCCGCATCGACCTGCACGCGCGCTTTGGCGTGGCCGAGTTGCCCGAGATGCGGGCCATCGACCTGCGCAGCGACAAGGCACCGCACGGCCGCTGGATCTCGGACGGGTTGCAGGCGGCCGTCAATGCCCGCCTGCAGGCCGGCGAGCAATCGCTTCTGTTCCTCAACCGTCGCGGCTATGCCCCCGTGACCACCTGCCGGACCTGCGGTCATCAGGTGCAGTGCGACCAATGCGATGCGCGCATGGTGGAGCACCGGTTCCTGAACCGGCTGATGTGCCACCAGTGTGGCGCGACCCAGCCCATCCCCACCGCCTGCCCCCAGTGCAAGACCGAAGGGTCCATGCACCCGGTGGGCCCCGGTGTCGAACGGCTCGAGGAAGAGACCCGCGCGCTCTGGCCAGAGGCCCGCGTGGCGGTGCTGTCGTCGGATCTGTTCGGCTCGGCCCGGGCGCTGAAGGCGCAGATCGCGGCGATCGCCCAAGGCGCGGCCGATATCGTCATCGGCACGCAACTGGTGGCCAAGGGGCACAATTTCCCGCTGCTCACGCTGGTTGGCGTGGTGGACGCGGACCTGGGCCTGCACGGCAGCGACCTGCGCGCGGCAGAGCGCACCTTTCAACTGATCCGCCAGGTCGCGGGGCGGGCGGGGCGCGCCGAAAAACCGGGACTGGCGCTGTTGCAGACGCACCAACCCGACCATCCGGTGATCCAGGCCATCCTCAAGGGCGACGACGAAGGGTTCTGGCGCGCCGAAGCCGCCGAGCGGCAGGCGCTGGGAATGCCCCCTTACGGGCGGTTGGCTGGGATCATCGTCACCTCGACCTCGTTGGAACACGCCTTTGAAACGGGCAATGCGCTGGCCGCGCACGCGGACCCGCTGCTGCGCATCGGCGCGCAGGTGTTCGGCCCGGCGCCCGCCCCCATCGCGCGGGTTCGCGGGCGCCACCGCGTGCGGCTGCTGGTCAAGGCCGCGCGCGGCGCACCGCTGCAAGCCGCGATCCGCGCCTGGGTGCATCCGCTGAAACTGCCGGGCGACACGCGGCTGGCGGTTGATATCGACCCGCAGAGCTTCTGGTAATTCGCGCGGCGCTGCTTATCTCGGCGGGACAACAAGGAGACGACCATGTGGGAAGACCGTTACGCTGGCGCGCAGGGCTATCTTTTCGGCACCGAGCCGGCCCGGTTCCTGACGGAAAACCCCTGGCTGGTCCTGCCAGGGGGCACCGCGCTGAGCGTCGCGGACGGAGAAGGACGCAACGCCGTGCACCTGGCCCGCGCCGGGATGCAGGTGTCGGCCTTTGATCTGTCGGCCACCGCGGTGTCGCGGGCGAGGGCGCTGGCCCGGGACGCGGGCGTGGCGCTGGATACCCGGCTGTGCGGCTGGGACGCCTGGGACTGGTCCCGCCCCGTCGATCTGGTGATGGGCGTCTTCATCCAGTTCGCCGATCCCGCCTTTCGCGCGCGCCAGTTCGCGGACATGGCGCGCGTGCTGGCGCCCGGCGGGCGGCTGGTGCTGCACGGCTACACCCCCGAACAGGTCGCGCTGGGCACCGGCGGACCGCGCGACCCGGCCCACATGTACACCGAGGCCCTGCTGCGCGACGCGTTCCCAGGCTGGCGGATAGAGCGCCTTGCAAGCTACGAGCGTGACGTTCAGGAAGGGCGCGGGCATTCCGGGCGCTCGGCGCTGATCGATTTCGTCGCGCGCAAACCGTGAGCCGGCGCGGCCAACCCGGCCGGGGCAGGGGGCCAGCCCCCTCTTGCCTGCGGCAATTCACCCCCGGGATATTTCGGGCACAAAGACGGGACATGTGCCGCGTGTCGATCCTGCCCGTCTTTGTGCGAGGGGACACCGGCGGGTCAAAGGGGGTGGAAAACGCCCTTGGACCCGCCGTCTGCCCCGGGCGCCGCGGCCGGCATGTCCGGCGTCGCGCCCGGCCGAACACGGGGGCGTTATCGCGCCGTCCCCAGTCGCTTGAACTCGCACCGACCCGCATATAGGGTGCGCGCCAATTCCAAAGGGCGCCAGCCCGGTCCATCATCCACCCGAGGAGCCCCATGTTCATCACCCCCGCATTCGCCCAGACCGCCGGCAGCGCCGCCGGTGTCGGCGGCCTTTTTTCGTCGCTCGTGCCCTTTGTCCTGATTTTCGGGATCATGTGGTTTCTGCTGATCCGTCCGCAGCAGAAGAAAATGAAGGACCACCGCGCGATGGTCGATGCGCTGCGCCGGGGCGACCAGATCGTCACCGCGGGCGGCCTGATCGGCAAGGTTGTCAAGGTCAAGGAAGACGGCGAGGTCGAGGTCGAGATCGCCGATGGCGTGAAGGTCCGGGTTGTGCGCTCGACGATCACCACGGTCCTGTCCAAGACCGAGCCGGCCAGCTCGGTCGAGTGACGCTTTCGGCCGCGCCCCCGACCGGGGCGTGGCGCATCGTTCCGCCCCCGGGACGCCCCCACCAGCGCAAGGCCTCTCCATGCTGCAATTCTCCTTGTGGAAACGCGCCCTGATCATTCTGGTCAGCCTCGCCGCCATGATCTTCGCGGCGCCGAACCTGTTCTATGACCGGGTCGAGCAGCACAACGACGCGGTGGCCCGGATCGCGGCGGGGCAGGACACGCCCGAACTGCAAGCGCAGCGCGCGCTCTGGCCCGACTGGCTGCCGTCGGACATCGTCAACCTGGGGCTGGACCTGCGCGGCGGTGCGCATCTCCTGGCCGAGGTGCACGTGTCCGACGTCTACGCGGATCGCATCGACGCGCTGTGGCCCGAGGTGCGCGACCTTCTGCGCAACGAACGGGCGACGGTCGGCGGCGTGCGGCGAATGCCGTCCGACGACCCGGGCGTGCTGCGCATCGCGGTCGGCAATCCGGACGGCTTGCAGCACGCGCTCGAGGTGGTGCAGACGCTGGCGCAGCCGGTCACCACGCTGACCGGCATCGGCCAGCACGACCTGGACATCCACCTGGACAACGGCCAGATCGTCGTCACCCTGTCCGAGGCCGAGCGCCTGGCCACCGACGACCGCACCATGCGCCAGTCGCTGGAGATCATCCGGCGTCGCGTGGACGAGGTCGGCACCCGCGAACCGACGATCCTGCGCGAGGGCAGCGACCGAATTCTGATCGAGGTTCCCGGCCTGGGATCGGCCGAGGAGCTGAAGGCGCTGATCGGCACCACCGCGCGGCTGACCTTCCATCCGGTCGTGCGCACCACCTCGAACCCGAACGAGGCGCCCGGCCCGCGCCAGTTCATCGCGCCCTCGGAAACCGATCCGACCCAGCTTTATGTGCTGGAGACAACCCCGGTCGTCACCGGCGAGCAACTGACCGACGCGCAGCCGACCTTTGACCAGAACGGCCGTCCGGCGGTGAGCTTCCGCTTCAACCCGGCCGGCGCGCGGGCCTTTGGCCTTTACACCGCCGACCACATCGGCAGCCCGTTCGCGATCGTGCTGGACGACAAGGTCATCTCGGCCCCGGTGATCCAGTCCGCGATCCCCGGCGGTTCGGGGATCATCACCGGGCGCTTCACGGTCGAGGAAAGCACCAATCTGGCGGTGCTGCTGCGGGCGGGCGCGCTGCCGGCGCAGATGACCTTCCTGGAAGAGCGCACCATCGGTCCCGAACTGGGACAGGACAGCATCGACGCGGGCAAGATCGCCGCCGTCGTCGCCTCGGTCGCGGTGCTGGGCTACATGGCGCTGAGCTATGGCTTCTTTGGCTGGATCGCCAACGTCGCGCTGGTGTTCAACATCGCCATGGTCTTTGCGATCCTGTCGCTGATCGGCGGCACGCTGACCCTGCCCGGCATCGCCGGGATCGTGCTGACCATCGGCATGGCGGTCGATGCGAACGTGCTGATCTTCGAACGCATCCGCGAGGAGTTGCGAACCGCGCGCGGCCCGGCCCGGGCCATCGAACTGGGCTATGAGCGCGCGATGTCGGCCATTCTGGACGCCAACATCACCACATTCATCACCGCGGCGATCCTGTTCGCGCTGGGTTCGGGCCCGGTGCGCGGCTTTGCCATCACCCTGGGTCTGGGGATCGTCACGTCGGTGTTCTCGGCGATCTACATCACCCGTCTCGTCATCGTCTGGTGGTTCGAACGCCGCCGTCCCAAGACGCTGAACCTCTGAGGATCGACCCATGTTCCGGCTGAAACTCGTTCCCGACGATACCGACATCAACTTCATGGGGCCCTGGCGCTACACCTTCGGCGCCTCGGTGGTTCTGGTGGTGCTGGCGCTGGTGGCTTTCCTGTCCATCGGTCTGAACTTTGGCATCGACTTCAAGGGCGGCACCTCGATCCGCACCGAGGCGACGCAACCCGTGGATGTCGGCGCCTACCGGCAGGCGATCGTGCCGCTCAACGTGGGCGATGTCGCAATTTCGCAGGTTTTCGACCCCTCGTTCGGCCCCGAGCGCAATGTCGCCTCGATCCGGATCCAGGCGCAGGACGGGGCCGAAGCGGTGTCGCAGGACATGCTCGGACAGATCCAGACAGCGTTGCAGGGTGTGGACCCGTCGTTGCATTTCACCTCGGTCGAATCGGTCGGGCCCAAGGTTTCGGGCGAACTGGTGCAAGAGGCCATCCTGGCGGTGCTGGCCGCGCTGGGCGCGGTGCTGGTCTACATCTGGTTGCGGTTTGAATGGCAGTTCGCGCTGGGCGCCGTCGCCGCGCTGGTGCACGACATCATCCTGACCATCGGGGTGTTCACCGTGCTGCAATTGCGGTTTGACCTGACGATCATCGCGGCGCTTCTGACCATCGTCGGCTATTCGCTGAACGACACGGTCGTCGTCTTCGACCGGATCCGCGAGAACTTGATCAAGTGGAAGCAGCGCAGCCTGACCGATGTCATGAACCTGTCGCTGAACGAGACCCTGACGCGCACCTTGATGACCTCGTTCACCACGCTGATCGCGCTGGTCGCGCTGTTCGTGCTGGGCGGCGACGTGATTCGCGGCTTTGTGTTCGCGATGATCTGGGGCGTCTTTGTCGGCACCTGGTCGTCGATCTATGTCGCCGCGGTGATCGTGAAGATGCTGGGGGTGCGGCGCGATCTGGGCAAGGGCGGTGACACCTCGGCGGCGGGCACGCAGTTCGCCACCTCGGCGCCGAAATGAACCTGACCGAGATCGACTTTGGCGCGGCCCGCCCGATCGAGGGGTATGGCGCCGATTTCTACCGGCTGGACGGGGTGGCGCACCCGGCGCCCGTGGTGATCGCGCCGGCGCGGGTTGCGGCCTGGGGTGGCTATGACGACGCCGCGCCGCTGCTGGCGCTGGCGGGGCAGATCGACGTGCTGTTCATCGGCACCGGGCCCGAGATCGCGCCCATTCCCGCGGCGTTGCGCCAGACGCTGGAATCGGCCGGGCTGGGGGTCGAGATCATGGCCTCGGCCGCCGCGTGCCGCACCTACAACGTGCTGTTGTCCGAAGGGCGGCGCGTCGCCGTCGCGCTGTTGCCGGCCGGTCAATCGACGGGCGTCACCGGCTGACCACCCGCACTGAGCGGGCCCTCGATCCGGTCCATCCGCATCAGCGCCAGCCCCTTGCCGTCCGCCTGGGTATAGACCGCACCGGCCTCGCGCCCGTCGGCCATCAGGACCGGGGTTCCGGGCGGCACCGGGCCGGCGGGCAGGGACAGCACCACCAGACCGCGCCTGAGCTCGGTCTTGTGGTGCATTCGCGCCGTGACCTCCTGGCCCACGTAGCAGCCTTTGCGGAAATCGACGCCGTTCAGCCGCGCAAAGCCCAGTTCCAGAATGAAACTGTCGCCGGGGATCAACTCGGCGCCAGTCTCGGGCACCTTCCGCGCGATGCGCAGCGCGTCCCAATCGACCGCTGCCCCTTGCGTCAGCGCCTGCCCGTAGAGCCGCCAGCCCAGCCCCGGCTCGCGGGGGTCTGCCAGCGCGCCCCGGGGCGCCGGGCCGATTCCGCGGGTCACTGGCAGATCGGTGCGCGCGATCTCGACCCGGGAGCGCAGCCTGAACATCGTCAGGCGGCGCGCCAGATCGTCGGCCAGCCCCCGGGCGACGTCGATCAGCACCGCGTCGGGCTGCGCCACCAGCAGGAAATCCGCGATCAGCTTGCCCTGCGGGGTCAGCAGCGCGCCATAGCCGATGCCGTCGCGCAGGACGCGGCCCATGTCCTGGGTGACCAACCCTTGCAGGTATTTTTCGCGGTCGGGGCCGGTGACACGCAACAGGGCGCGGTCGGGCACGGGGGCGCAGCGGGTTTCGGTCATGGGACTCTCCTGTCAGAGGCCGATATAGGCCGCGCGATGCCCTTGCACAGCCCCTCAGCCCCAGCGACGGCCGGTGCGCTGTTCGTAGGCGGCGATCACGTCCCACAGGTCGTAGTCCGTCTCGACCCAATCGCGAAAGCTCTGTCCCCGGGATTCGCCGTTGCGGGCATAGAGCAGGAAGAGGTCGTCCTGGATCCCCTCGGGGCCATCGGGGTTGTGGCGAAAGCGGCGCGACAGCTGCTGCATCGCTTGCGCCGTGTCATCGCCGCATTTCACCAGCCGCCAGACCGTCGCGGCCGTGCCGGTGCGGTCCGCGCCCGACTTGCAGTGAATGACCAGGGGCAGTTCGGCGGCGTCGAAGATGCGGATCATCGTTTTCAACGCCTCGGGGTGGGGCGGGTTCTTGGCCGCCAGGTCGATCGCGTGGAACGCCAGGCCCAGACGCGCGCAGGCTTCCTGTTCGAACAATGCGTAGCTTTGCGCGGGCTGGCCGCGCAGGGACAACACCGTGCGCACCCCCTCGGCCGCCAGTTTCTCAAGATCGCGGGGCGTGGGCTGGTTCATGCGCCAGACACCCGGGGCGACCTCGGCCCGGTTCTTGGACCAGGCGCGCAGAAAGGCGTGGTCGATCAGTTGCGTGTGCCACCAGGCCCGCCTCCGCCCGGCCGGGGTTGCGATGTCGCCCGCCCAGGCATCGTCCAGACGCCGCCGCAGCGCCTTGGCCCGCTGCTTCAATCCCTTCATCCCGTCCCCTTGTTCGGCGCCCCGGGTGCTGCACGCGCCCCGGCGAATCGGCGTTGACCGCATTTCCGAGGGTCACTAACCATAACCTCCGAAGGAGACACCATAATGACCCTTGCCGCCGGCCGCCACTACCTCGCCATTCCGGGACCTTCCGTCATGCCGGACCGTGTGCTGAATGCCATGCATCAGGCTGCGCCGAACATCTATGAGGGGCCGCTGATCGACTCGGTCGCGCCGATGCGGCAGGCGCTGAAGGACGTGGCGCTGACGCGGCAGAATCTGGCGATCTACATCGGCAACGGTCACGCCACCTGGGAGGCCGCGAACACCAATGTCTTTCGTCGCGGCGACACCGCGGTGGTGCTGGCGACGGGGCGTTTCGGCCATGGCTGGGCGGATCACGCCCGCGCGCTGGGCGTGGATGCCCGCGTCACCGATTTCGGCAAATCCGCGCCGGTGGACCTGGCCCGCGCCGAGGCCGCGCTCAAGGACGCGCCCGACGCCCGCGCGGTGCTGGTCACGCATGTCGATACGTCCTCGAGCGCGAAGAGCGACATCGCGGCGATCCGGCGGTTGATGGACGATCTGCGGCACCCGGGGTTGCTGATGGTGGACTGCATCGCATCGCTGGGTTGCGATGAGTTTCGCATGGACGACTGGGGCGTCGATGTGATGATTGCCGCCAGCCAGAAGGGGCTGATGACGCCGCCGGGCCTGGGCTTCGTGTTCTTTTCCGATCGCGCGGCCGAGGTCGGCCGCGGCGCCGATCTGCGCACGCCCTATTGGGACTGGACGCGCCGAACCGCGCCGGGCGCGTTTCACGAACACTGGTTCGGCACCGCGCCGACGCATCACCTGATGGGCCTGCGCGCGGCGCTGGACATGATCCACGAGGAAGGGCTTGCCAATGTCTGGGACCGCCACGCGCGCCTGGCCCGGGCGGTCTGGGCCGCGGCCGAGGCCTGGGGCCAGGGCGGCGACTGTCGGCTGAACATCGCCAGCCCCGCGCATCGCGGGCACTCGGTCACCGCGATGCGGCTGTCCAACGGCGACGGGACGCGCCTGCGCCGCTGGTGCGAATCGCAGGCCGGGGTGACGCTGGGGATCGGGCTGGGCATGGCCGAGCCGGGCTCGCCCGCGGCGGACGATTTCTTCCGCGTGGCGCATATGGGGCATGTGAACGCGCACATGACGCTGGGCGTGCTGTCGGTGATGGACGCGGGCATGAAGGCGCTGGACATTCCGCACGGACCCGGCGCGATCGACGCCGCGGCGCGCGCCATGCTGGCCTGACCGCCCCGGTGGTGCCCGGGGCGGGGCGGGTCAGGGCGTCTCGTCCAGCGGGCGCTGAAGCGTCGCGACGGCGGCACCCACCAGCAGCACCCCGGCCGCAGCCAGCAGCGCGGTGCCGATGCTGCCGGTGCGGTCCCCCAGCCATCCGGCGGCGTAGGGGCCGACCGTCTGCGCCACGGCGAAGACCACGGTGAACAGGCTGATCGCCGGGCCCCAACTGTCGGGCGGCAGGTTCTTGCGGGCGAAGTTCGTCACCGACGACGGCGCCATGAACACGCACGAGCCAAAGACCAGCGCCGACACCGTCAGCCCCGGAACGCCCGGCCACAGCACCGGCAGCGCCGATCCGATGGCGATCCCGGTCAGCACCATGGCCAGCGGCCGGCCGCCGGAATGGCGGGCAAAGACGCCGCGCCACCAAAGCGGCGACAGGGTGATCGCGCTGCCAACCAGGACCCAGATCAAGGCCACTTGCACGGGCCCCGCCTGCTGTTCCTTCATCCAGGCCGACAGAAAGGTCAGATAGACGATATACCCCAGTCCGAAACCCGCGTAACCCGCCAGTTCGCCCGCCATGCGGCGCAGCGGCAGGGGCACGGCACGGGTCTGGCGGGCCTGGGGCGCGCGCGCGGCGCGGGCCGCCCACAGCCCCATCGGCACGCAGACCAGGCTCAGCCCGCCGACCACGAACCAGGCCCAGGGCCAGGACTGCGCCCCCCATTGGGCCAGCATCGGCGGCAGGGTCGCGCCGCACAGCACGATCGCCGATCCCCCGCCCGAGCCGAACAGGATCGCGATCCCCAGCGCGTTGCGCCTGGGGTTGTCCGCCCAGAGCCGGGCCGCCAACGCGCCAGCGGTGGAAAAAGACAGCGCCCCGGCCAGGCCGGTGATGAAGCGCCACAGGCTTTGCCACCAGAGCGCCGGCACAAGCCCGGTCGCCAGGATGGCCAGAGCGGTCACCACCAGCCCCCAGGCGAACAGGCCGTTCGGGGCGCGCCGACGCAGGGCGATCATCGTGCCGACCGCCCCCAGGATATACCCCAGCGCGTTGGCGGTGTTCAGCCAGCCGGCCTGGGCATAGCTCCAGCCCAGATCGCTGCGCATCGCGGGCAGGATCAGCCCATAGGCGAAGCGGCCGAACCCGTTGGTGACCAGAACGCCCAGCGCCAGCCCCAGCAGCACCAGCCACGGATTGGCCCCCCTGGTGTCGGTCATCGGCCCCTCCTGTCGTTGTGCCCCGGGGCCTTGATGCCGCAGCCCGCGGGCCGCCACAAGTCCACCTGAACCGCCCGACGGGCGTCGTCCGCTTGCATTCGCGCCCGGCGGCGGATAGCAGAAGCGCGTCAGTCCGGAGGCCGCCATGCAGAACCTGCGCGAAACCTATCTTGCCCGCATCTCGGGCGCTGCCGATCAGGCCGCGCTGGAAGAAGTGCGGCTTGCCGCTCTGGGCAAGAAGGGCGAGATCAGCCTGATGATGCGCGAGCTGGGCCGCATGACCGCAGAGGAGCGGCAGACGACCGGCAAGGCGCTGAACGATCTGAAGGACGAGATCGACACCGCGCTTCGCGCCCGCAAGGTCGCGCTCGAGGATGCGGCCCTGGACGAGCGGCTCAAGGCCGAGTGGCTCGATGTCACGCTGCCTGCCCGGCATCGCCAGCGCGGCACCATCCACCCAGTCAGCCAGGTGACCGAGGAATGCACCGCGATCTTCGCCGACATGGGCTTTCGGGTGGCCGAAGGGCCGCAGATCGAAACCGACTGGTATAACTTCGACGCGCTGAACATCGCGCCCGAGCATCCCGCACGGCAGGAACATGACACGTTCTTCATGCACCGTTCCGCGGGGGACGCGCGCCCGCCGCATGTGCTGCGCACCCACACCTCGCCGGTGCAGATCCGGGCGATGCAGGCGCAGGGTGCGCCGATCCGGGTGATCGCGCCGGGCCGTGTCTACCGGATGGACATGGACCAGACGCACGCGCCCATGTTCCACCAGATCGAAGGCATGGCGATCGACCGCGACATTTCGATGGCCAACCTGAAATGGGTGCTCGAGGAATTCTTCACCGCCTTTTTCGGCACCAAGGTGAAGACGCGCTTTCGCGCCTCGCATTTCCCGTTCACCGAACCCTCGGCCGAGGTGGACATCCAGTGTTCCTGGGTGAACGGCCAGCTTCGCGTCGGCGAAGGCGACGGCTGGCTCGAGGTTCTGGGATCGGGCATGATGCATCCCAAGGTGCTGCGTGCCGGCGGCGTGGACCCCAACGAATGGCAGGGCTTTGCCTTTGGCATGGGGATCGACCGCATGGCGATGCTGAAATACGGCATCCCCGATCTGCGCGCCTTTTTCGAAAGCGATCTGCGCTGGCTCAGGCATTACGGGTTCGGCGCGCTCGAGGCCCCGACGGTGCACGCCGGGTAACCCGCACGCACCGGTCGCTGGGGGCGACCGGCGACGAGAGGGCTTTGTATTTTCTCGCGTTTATGGAACACTCGCGTTTCCCGAAGGGTTGGGTAGCGATCGAAAGAGGGTCCGATGACGCCGTATTCCCGGGTCAATGCGCGCGGTTTCTGGCGTCCGGCGGTGGCCGAGCGCCACATGCTGGACATCACCGACCTTTGGCAGCCCAAATTTCCCATCGGCCGCGAGGATCGGATTTCGACCTATGGGTCGTGTTTCGCGCAGCACATCGGCGCGGCACTGCGCGGGTCCGGCTTTCGCTGGTTCGAGGCCGAGGAACCGCCCTTCGGCCTGTCGCCCGAGAACCGCAAGCGATTCAATTACGGGGTATTCACGGCCCGGACGGGAAACATCTATACCACCACGATGCTGCTGCAATGGGTGGACTGGGCGCTGGGTCATGCCCCGGTCCCCGACGAAATCTGGGAGGACGGCGGCCGCTTTCAGGACCCGTTCCGCCCCGCGATCGAGCCCGAGGGATTCGACTCGGTCGCGGAACTGCGCGCGTGCCGGCAGGCGACGCTGGCAGCGTTCCGCCGGTCGATCACACAGGCGGATGTGTTCGTCTTCACGCTCGGCCTGACCGAACGCTGGATCAACGCGCGGCAGGGCCATGAATACGCGGTCTGCCCCGGCACCGCCGCCGGTCGCTTCGATCCCCAGGCCCATGTCTTTGCGCCCCTCCAGGTCGCGCAGGTGCTGCGCGCCCTGGGCGAGGCGATGGACAAGATGCGCGCCGTCCAGCCCGCGCTGCGCTTCCTTTTGACGGTCTCGCCGGTGCCCCTGACCGCCACCATGAGCGGCAAGCATGTCCTGGTGGCGACGATGGAATCGAAATCCATCCTGCGCACGGTGGCCGGGCAACTGGCGGCGAATCGCGACCATGTGGATTATTTCCCGTCCTACGAGATCATCAACGCGCCCGCCTTTCAGGGGGTGTTCTTCGATCCGAACAAGCGCACCGTGAACCCCGCCGGGGTGGCGTTCGTCATGCGGCAGTTCTTTGCCGGGCTGGGCATTGACCCGTCGGCGCCCGGCGGATCGCAGCCCCCAAGGGGCACGCGTCCGGGCCAGGACGCGACGACCGGCGCCACCGAGATCCTGTGCCACGAGGAGTTGCTCGATGCCTTCGCGAAACGGTGACCCCCGCCGACGCCTGTGCATCCTGGGCAACAGCCACGTCGGCGCGCTGAAACGCGCCTGGGACGCGCGGGGCACCGCCAGCCCCGAGGCCGACGTCGCGCCGACCTTTTTCGCAAGCCGTCACCGGGGGCTTTCGCAGGCCAGGGTCGAGGGGCGCCATCTGGTCCCCGGAACCGAGGACCTGGCGCGCGACCTGGCCTTTACCTCGGGCGGGGACGGGACCGTCGCGCTGGACGATTTCGACGCGTTTCTGGTCTATGGTCTGTTCGTTCCCGCCTATCGCGACGCCGGGCAAAGCTATTCCGCCGCCTGCCGCATGGCGGCGCTGCATGACCATTTCGACCACCGGATCGGCGTGATTCTGGCGCAGTCCCTGCGTGCGGCGGTCGATGTGCCCGTCCTGATCGCGCACGACCCCTTGCCCGCGGACCCGGGCGGCGTGCAGGGCCGGCCCGCCGCGCGCCGCGATCACTACCGCGACACCATCGCGATGGTGAACGAACGGTTCTTTGCGCCGGCCGGGTTGACCATGCTGGCCCAGCCTGCCGAAACCCGGGTGCCCGAACGCCCGTTCTTTACCAGGGCCGCGTATGCGCGCGGCTCGCGGCGGCTGGCGGTGGGCGACGCGCTGGACGACGGGGCGCACCCGCACGAGGACCGGCTGCACATGAACGACGCGTTCGGCGCGTTGGCGCTGGACACGGTCCTTGAGGCGCTGCGCTCGCGTTAGGGGCGCCGTGCCAGGGGGTTCCTCAACCCAGTGGGGTGCGCGGGTCACGTTCCGGTGGCGGGGACTTGCCAGGAACCCCGCCCCTCCTCTAGGTTTGGCGCCGCATCCAGCGGGATCGCGCCAGACCAGAGGGGAATTCACCGCATGACGCCGTTCCAGATCCGGGTGGCCGCCATGGGCCTTGTGGCCTGTCTCGCCTTTCCCGCGCTTGCGCAAGAGGGGCTGAGCGAGGTCATCACCCGCCAGTATGACGATGGCGGCATCTACGAGGGCACCTTTCTGGACGGGCTACAGCACGGGCAGGGGACCTATCGGCTGCCCAACGGGTTCGAATATTCGGGCGACTGGTCGCATGGCCAGATCACCGGCACCGGCACCGCGCGCTACCCGAATGGATCGGTCTATACTGGCCAGTTCGAGGACGGGCGCCCCAATGGCGAGGGGCGCATGGTCTTTGCCGACGGCTCGTCCTACGAGGGGCACTGGGATCAGGGCCGGATCATGGGTCAGGGCACGCGGCGCTATGTGACCGGCGTGGTCTATACCGGCGCCTTCGACGACAGCCAGCCACATGGCCGGGGCGTGATGGAGCGCCCGGGCGGGCTGCGCTATGACGGCGAATGGCAGCATGGCCTGCGCGAGGGGCAGGGCACGATCACCTATCCCGACGGCTCGGTCTATACCGGGGGAATGCACAACGACCAGCGCCACGGCGAGGGGCGCCTGACCCGCCCCGACGGCACCGTCTATGACGGCGAGTGGTCGGACGGCATGCTGGATGGCGCGGGCGTTCTGACGCTGGCGAACGGCGACCGGCGCGAGGGCACGTTCGCGCAGGGCATGTTGCAAGGCGCGGGCCGACTGATCCTGGCGAACGGCTCCATCTATGAAGGCGAGTTCCGCGACGACCTGCGCCACGGGCGCGGGCGGCTGACCACGCCCGAGGGGTATGTCTATGCCGGCGACTGGGTGGCGGACCGGATCGACGGGCGCGGCGTCATGACCGCGCCGGACGGTGCGCGCTATGACGGGCAGTTCCGCGACGGCGTGCCGGATGGCGAGGGCGTCATCACCTATGCCGACGGCACCGGCTACAGCGGGCACTGGTCCGAGGGCCGGATCGAAGGGCAGGGCCGCGCGCGCCTGGCCGAGGGCATGATCTACGAAGGCGGCTTCCGGGCCGGTCTGCCGCAGGGCGACGGGCGCATGGAATACCCCGACGGGCGCATCTATACCGGGGCCTTCGTGAATGGCGTGCGCGAGGGGCAGGGCGTGATGGTCTACCCCGACGCCACCCGCTACGAGGGCGGCTTCCTGGCCGGAGAACGCGAGGGGCAGGGCACGATCACCATGGCCGACGGCTTTACCTATGCCGGCCAGTGGCACGGCGGTCGGATCGAGGGGCAGGGCATTGCGACCTATGCCTCGGGCGATGTCTACGAAGGTCAGTTCGTCGATGGCCAGCGCGTCGGCCAGGGGACGCTGCGTTACGCGGGCGGGCAGGTCGCCTCGGGTCGCTGGGAAAACGGTGTGCTGGTCGAACCGGATGCAAACCCGGGCTCGGGCGCCGCGCCCGCCGCTCCGGCGCCGCAGGATGCCACGAACGGCAATGGCTGACCTGTCCGGTTGATCTGGCGCAGGGCGCGGCGCGGGCCCCGGGTGCAAGCTTGCGCCACGTCCGCCCAACCCCGCAGGAGCCCCGCATGGCCCGTTTCGCCCTGATTCTCGTTGCCGCAGTCCTGGCCGGGGGCCCTGCCTGCGCGGCGGACCCCTGCGCCGAAAGCGACCGCCTGGCCGCCTTGGGAAGCCCGCAGGCGGCGGATTTCGAGCGGATCTGCGCGTTGACTGGCGCGGTCGATCTGACGCCTGAATGCGTGGCCTATCTGCGCGCCCTGACCGAACCCGACCCGGCCATCGCGCCGGCGCGCGCGGTGCTCGATTCGCTTGCCGGGGTTTGCCGGCATTCGATGCCCGGGGTGTCCGTGCCGTCTGTCGCGCCCCGCGCCGCCCCGCCGCTGACCTGCGGCGACGACGGGGTGGAATGCCGTCCGCCGGACCCCGCGGTCGAGGTCGAGTGACCCGCGCCCGCCGTCAGCGCAGGGGCAGCAGCGTCGCCGCGTCGAGCGAACATTCGCGCCGCAGGGTTTCGCGGTCGCATTCCATGGGGTCGAGCGACCGGGTCAGGCAGATGCGCAATTCGACCAGATCGCCGCGCTGACAGCTTGTGACCATCATGTCCGGTGTCAGCTCCGGGTTGGCCTCGATGAAGGCGGCCTCGACCACATCGGGGTCGATGCGCAGCTCGCGGTTCACGCCGGCGAAGACCTCGGGCAGGTGGATCGCCCCGGTCGCGCGGCGCACCAGCGCGAAATAATCGCGCGCAGACAGGCCGGAACAGCGCCCGTGCTTGTCCCATTGATGCCAGGCCGACCCCGAGGTGCCGAACAGATCGGCCTGGTCCGCGGTCTCGCGGCGCGAGGGGTCGCGCTGTCCGGTCAGGCAATGTTCCGGCCAGTCGCCGCCGGTGTTCTGCGGCCAGAGCCCGTGCACCGCCCATCCGACATGGCGCCCCTCGCCGCAGCGCGGATCGCGCCGGTCGTCGCCATCCGTCGCGCAATAGGCCGGAATCCAGCTGAGCGCGAGAAGGTAGTGATCGAACACGCCGGCCCGGTCCTGGGCCGGGGCGGGCGTCGCCAGGGCGATAGCGGCAAGAATCGGCGAAAGGGCCGTGATGAGGCGCATGGGAACCTGCATTTTCTCTTTCCTCGAACAGTCGGGGCGCTTATATATGCTCCATTCCCCGAAATCGAGGATGCACGGCCCGCGGCCGTGGCCGGTCCCTCCGGCGAGCGCCGCGCCATGCGGTTCTCGTGTGATGAAGGATCGAGACGATGGCAGCTAAACCGCTGATGGCCAAGGCGACCGCCGTGTGGCTGGTGGACAACACGACCCTGACCTTCCGGCAGGTCGCGGATTTCTGTGGCCTGCACGAGCTTGAGGTGCAGGGTATCGCCGACGGCGACGTGGCCACCGGCGTCAAGGGCTTCGACCCGATCGCCCACAACCAACTTGACGAGATCGAGATCAAGAAGGGCGAGGCCGATCCGCTTTACAAGCTGAAGCTCAAGTTCAACCCGGCCTCGGTCGGCGAGGAAAAGCGCCGTGGCCCGCGCTATACCCCGCTGTCCAAGCGCCAGGATCGTCCCGCCGCGATCCTGTGGCTGGTCAAGTTCCACCCCGAACTGGCCGATGCGCAGATCCGCAAGCTGGTCGGCACCACCAACCCGTCGATCCAGGCGATCCGCGAGCGCACCCACTGGAACATCCAGAACATCCAGCCCATCGACCCGGTGGCGCTGGGGTTGTGCCGGCAGTCCGAACTGGACGCCGAGGTGCAGAAAGCCGCCAAGAAGCGCGAGGCCGAGGGTTCGGTCATGAGCGATGACGAGCGCCGCAAGCTGGTCTCGACCGAACAGTCGCTGGACATGGCGCCCGAACCCCGCCTGCCGCGCAATATCGCCGGGCTTGAGACCTTTACGCTGGGCGGGTCCTCGGGCGATGCCGAGGACGAGAAACGCCCGGTGGACTATTCCAACGCCGACAGCTTCTTCAATCTGCCCGACGCCGACGAGGACGACGAGGACGACAGCGACGATCCGCGCCGCTGATCGCCGTATCGGACCGATTGCGGGCCGGGGTTACCAGGTGGTGACCCCGGCCCGTGCCATTCTCAGGCCCGCGCCGGTGGCATTGGTGCAGGTCAGCCCGCTTTGCGCCGACAGGCAGGTGAACGCGCCCTGCTGCCAGAACCGGCCGTAGGGCAGCACCGGCCCCGCGTCCAGCCCCGGCATCTCGCCCGAGGCGATGGGCACGGGGTGGCCCTGGGCGTGGTCCAGGATGACCACGGTATAGGTCGGTTCGACCCGGGTGCAGTGCAGCTCTTCCTGTCCGGTGAAGGTGGCATAGGTGGCGGTGCCGCCCGCCGGGATATACAGGCACCCCACATTGCCCGAGGGCATGACGAAACTGACGGTGCCGTCGGGCGCCACCGGAAAGGCGGTTTCGTTGCCCCCTGCCCAGGCTGGGGCGGCGGCGGTCAGGGCGATCAGCAGGGCGAGGCGGCGCATATCCGGCTCCTTGATTGGGGTCCTTTCCTGTGTCTCATGGACCGGCGGTCGGGTTCAATCGGGATGCCAATCGCCGCGACCGCCTTTTCACGCCTGCGCCGATGGGCTAACAGGGCGCGCAAACCCCGACGCGAACGCAAAGGTCCGGCGATGAAATTCACCCTGTCCTGGCTCAAGGAACACCTGGAAACCGAGGCCACGCTCGACGAGATCGTCGAGACGCTGACCGACCTGGGGCTCGAGGTCGAGGAGGTCGTGGACCCCGCCGCCGCGCTGGGCGCCTTTCGCATCGCCCGCATCATCGAGGCCGTGAAGCACCCCGATGCCGACAAGCTGCGCCTGTGCCGGGTCGAGGTTCTGGACGCCCCCGGCGGCACCGCCGAGGAGGTGCAGGTCGTCTGCGGCGCGCCCAACGCGCGCACCGGGCTGGTGGGGGTCTTTGCCCCGGTGGGCACGCATGTGCCGGGCACCGGCGTGGACCTGAAGGCCGGGGTGATCCGGGGGCAGGCCTCGAACGGGATGATGTGTTCCGAACGCGAGCTGGAACTCAGCGACGATCACGACGGAATCATCGACCTGCCCGCCGACGCGCCGCTGGGCGCGCGCTATATCGACTATGCGGGTCTGAACGATCCGATGATCTACATCAAGATCACCCCGAACCGCCCCGATGCGCTGGGCGTGCGGGGGATCGCCCGCGATCTGGCAGCGCGGGGGCTGGGCCGGTTGAAGCCGCTCGATGTGACCCCGGTTGCCGGCGCGTTCCCCAGCCCTGTCACGGTCCGCATCGACCCCGCCCTCAAGGACAAGGGCTGCCCGTTGTTCGCCGGCCGCGTGATCCGGGGCGTGACCAACGGCCCCTCGCCGAAATGGCTGCAGCAGCGGCTCAAGGCGATCGGCCTCAGGCCGATTTCGGCGCTGGTCGATGTGACCAACTTCTTCACCTTTGCCTTCAACCGTCCGCTGCACGTCTTCGATCTGGCCAAGGTTGCGGGCGGCACGTTGCGCATCCACCCCGCGCAGGGTGGCGAGGAAATTCTGGCGCTGGACGGCAAGACCTATACGCTGCGGCCCGGCATGATGGCGATCTCTGACGCGAACGGCGTCGAATCCATCGCCGGGATCATGGGCGGCGAGCATTCGGGGTGCACCGGGGAAACCACGGATGTGTTCCTGGAATCGGCGTATTGGGACCCGATCACCACCGCCACGACCGGCCGCGCGCTGAAGATCAACTCGGACGCGCGCTATCGCTTCGAACGCGGCGTGGATCCCGCGTTCACGCTGCCTGGGCTGGATCTGGCGACGCGCATGATCCTGGACCTGTGCGGCGGCGAGGCCTCGGACCTGGCCGTGGACGGCGCCGTGCCCGATACCGCGCGCGCCTACCGGTTCGATCCGGCCCGCGTGGTCAGCCTGGTCGGAATGGACATCCCCGCCGAGGATCAGCGTCGCACGCTCGAGGCGCTGGGCTTCCGCGTCGAGGGCTCCGAGGCCTGGGTGCCGTCCTGGCGCCCCGATGTGCTGGGCGACGCCGACCTGGTGGAAGAAGTCGCACGCATCGCCTCGCTGACGCGGCTCGAGGGCAAGCCGATGGCGCGCCCGCAAATGGGCGTGCCCGCGCCGATCCTGACGCCGATTCAGCGGCGCGAACGGCTGATGCGGCGCACGCTGGCGGCTCTGGGCTATCATGAATGCGTCACCTACAGCTTCATCGACGCCGAATCGGCCGTGCGGTTCGGTGGCGGAACCGAGGCCGTGCGGCTTGAAAATCCGATCTCCAGCGAGATGACGCATATGCGCCCGGACCTGCTGCCCGGCCTGTTGCAGGCCGTCGCCCGCAACCAGGCGCGCGGCTTTGCGGACCTGGCGCTGTTCGAACTGGGCCCGGTGTTCGCCGGTGGCGAGCCGGGCGAACAGGCGATCCACGCGACCGGTCTGCTTGTTGGCGCCAGCGGCCCGCGTGATCCGCATCATGCCCGCCGGCCGGTCGATCTGTTCGACGCCAAGGCCGACGCCGAGGCCGTGTTGACCGCCATCGGTGCGCCCGCGCGCACGCAGTCGGATCGCGCCGTGGCCAGCTGGTTCCACCCCGGCCGCGCCGGACGGCTGACGCTGGGCAAGACCGCTCTCGCCACCTTTGGCGAGGTTCATCCGCGCATCCTGAAGGCCTACGGCATCAAGGGCGCTGCGGTGGCCTTTACCCTGCCGCTCGAAGCCGCGCCGATGCCACGAAACGCGGCAGCGACCCGGGCCGCGCTGGTACTGAACGATCTGCAAGCGGTCGAGCGGGACTTCGCCTTTGTTCTCGACCGCTCGGTCGAGGCGCTGAGCGTGGTCAACGCGGCCCTCGGCGCGGACAAGGCGCTGATCGAAAGCGTGCGGGTGTTCGACGAATTCTCGGGCGACAAGGCCGAGGCGCAAATGGGCGCGGGCAAGAAATCCCTCGCCATCGCAGTGCGCCTGCAACCCAGGGGTCAGACGCTGACGGACGACGACATCGCGGGCGTCAGCGCGCGGATCGTCGAAAAGGTCGCCAAGGCCACCGGCGGCGTCCTGCGCGGTTGAAGACGACCGCGGGAGGCGGCGATTCGCGCGCCTCCCGGTCTTCCCATGGGGCCCTCGCGCGCCGACGGGCGGCTCGGCGGGTCCCCCCGGCGCGCTGTCAGGTGGCCTCGCGTTCGAGGTTCAGCTTCATGTCGATCAGCACGCGTTGCAAGGCCAGCGTCTCGTTGAGCAGGCGGCGGGCCTCGTTGGCGCTGATCGTGCCGTCCTCGATCGCGGTCTGGTATTCGGCGATCAGCAACGCGAACCGCTGGCTCAGGGCGATCACATCGGAATTGACCGAGCCGCGCGCCGGCGCGTTGGGGCGCTGGTCGTCGTGCATCAGGATCACGCCGCGCAGATCGGCCAGCGCGGTGGTCACGTGGGGGAAACTGGACGCGCTTTCCAGAGCGGCGACCACGTCAATCGGCATGAACCGGTCGGCGTGTTCGGGCAGGTCCGAATAATAGCGGTTGAGACTGGCCTTTGAGCGGCCAGAAAGCTGACTGGCGGCTTCGATTCCCACATCCTTCACCAGAACTTCGGTATGGTGCTTGAGGAAGTTCTGCGTGCTCGACAGCGTCATGTACCGGAACCTTGACAGGGGGAATTACTGCGCCCTTTTCCCATTATTGTGCGGCCCAATGCAACCTAGCAATACAGGGTGCCTTGGGCCGGGTGGATGTTCTGTTTCCCCACTGTCCGGTCGGGGCGCGTGTGTGCGTGCCGAGTGCCGTTCAAGTACTGGCGGCGGGACGGCAGGGGGCGCATCCCCTGCCGTTTCGCCGTTCCACCGTTTCGCACTGGCCAGTTTTCCCCCAAGACGCTACACGGACCCTTCGAGGAACGAGTAAGAGGCGCGGCCGATGGACGGGCAGGGGTTCGTGCAGGATCTGCAAGGCTATTTCCAGCAGGGTCTGGACGTGGCGCTGGAATGGCTGGGGTCTCCGGCGGCCTGGTCGCAGTTCGGGTTGTTGCTGGCGTCCTATGTGGCCGCGCGGGTGATCGCGGCGCGCGGCGTCCCGGTTGTCACCCGGTTGCTGACCCCGCCCGCGGACCGGACCGGCCCGATCGCCCGGTTGCGGCGGTTCGTCCTGCTGTTTGTGCCGCTGGCGATGCCGCTGATGGCCTGGGCCTTCACGCTGACCGGAGAGGCCTTGGTGCGCGCGGCCTTTGGCACCGGCGTGGTGATCGCCTTCGGCAAGAACCTGTTCCTGTTCCTGGCGGCCCGGGCCGCGGTGCGCGACATCGTGTCCGACGGCTTTCTGCGGTTCCTGGGCCGGTTCGTGCTGCTGCCGATCCTGCTGCTGAACCTGGTTGGCCTGCTGGACCCGGTCAGCGACTATCTGAACGCGGCGACGATCGACCTGGGGAACATCCGCTTTTCGGCGATGGCGCTGGTGCGCGGATTGATCTCGGGCGCGCTGCTGTTCTGGTTGGGGCGCTGGTCGAACAGCCAGTCCGAGGATTTCATCAAGGCCCGGGACGAGCTGCGCCCGGCCACCCGCGAACTGGCGATCAAGGCCAGCCAGATCGCGATCTTCGGCGCGGCGTTCCTGCTGCTGATGTCGATCATGGGCATCGACCTGACCGCGGTCGCGGTGCTGGGCGGGGCGCTGGGCGTGGGCATCGGCCTGGGCCTGCAACAGATCGCCGCGAATTTCGTGTCGGGCGTGATCTTGCTGCTTGAAGGGCAGACCACGGTCGGCGATTTCGTCGTTCTCGACAACGGCGAAGAAGGCACCATCGTCAAGATGACCGCCCGCGCCGCGATCCTGGAAACCGTGGATGGCCGCTGGATCGTCGTCCCGAACGAGGATTTCATCACCTCGCGCGTGTTCAACCTGTCGGACGCCGGCAAGGCCCACCGCTACGAGGCCGCCTTCAGCGTCAGCTACGACACCGACATCAACCTGGTGCCCGACTTGATCGAGGCGGCGGTGGGCGCGCTGGATTTCGTGCTGCAAGGGCCCGGCCGCGAGGTCGAATGCGAGCTGACCGCCTTTGCCGACAGCGGGGTCGAGTTCAGCGTCGAATACTGGGTCGAAGGGATCGAGGACCTGACCGGAAAATACCGGTCGGTGGTGTTGTTCGCGATCTGGAACGCGCTGAAGGGCGCGGAGATCGAGATCCCCTATCCGCAGCGCGTGGTTCACCATCGCGGATTGCCCCCCACGGCCATGCCGGAACCGGCCCCGCACGCATAGCCCAGCCTTGCGGGGGCGCCCCCGCGCCAGTATTGCTGGTGGCTTTACCAGCGACGGACCGTCCCTCATGCCAGCCCATACCGACAGGGAACCCGCGCGCCTGCCGTCCGGGCCGACCGGCCCGCTGATGGCGCTGGCGGCGTTCGGTTTCTATGCCACCCACGATGTGCTGATCCGCATTCTGGGCGAGACCTACAGCGTGTTCCAGATCATGTTTTACATGGGGTTGTTGAGCTTCCCCATGCTTGTGGTGATCCTGATCCGCGACCCGCACCCGGGCACGCTGCGCGCGACGCATCCCTGGTTGATGACGCTCAGGACCCTGACGATGGTCGTGTCCGCCGGGGGCGCCTTTTACGCCTTTACCGTGCTGCCGCTGGCACAGGTCTATGTGGTGCTGTTCGCCTCGCCGCTGCTGGTGACGCTGCTGGCGATACCGCTGCTGGGCGAACGGGTGGGGCTGCATCGCGGGTTGGCGGTGGTGGTGGGCCTGCTGGGGGTCCTGGTCGTGCTGCGGCCCGGGGCGCAACCGATCACGCTGGGGCATCTCTCGGCGCTGACGGCGGCGCTGGCGGGGGCGCTGTCGGGCGTCATCTCGCGCCGCATCGGCCGCGATGAGCGAAGTGCGGTGATGCTGATCTATCCGATGATGGCGAATGTGGTCATCATGGCGGCGATCCTGCCGGCGGTCTATGTGCCGATGGAACTGTCCCATCTGGCGATCGTGGGCGTGATCGCGCTGCTGGCGCTGGCCGCGATGACCCTGACCATCGGCGCCTATCGCCGAGCCGAGGCTGCTCTGGTCGCGCCGATGCAATATTCGCAAATCCTGTGGGCGACGCTCTATGGCGCGCTTCTGTTCGACGAAACGCCGAATCGCTGGACGCTGATCGGGGCGGCGCTGATCGTCGGCTCGGGCCTGTATATCGTGTTTCGCGAATCGCGCCGGAACGTGTCGGCGAATCGGCCGGTTCTGCGCACCCGCCTGCGCACCGAGACGGTCGCCGCCCCCCGTCCTGCGCTGCCCGAAGAGCCGACGATGGATCGCGTCGATTGAGCGCGATAGCCCCTTGCAAACCCGTCCATGCCGGGGTAATCCCGCGCCCACGGTCGGAGTGTAGCTCAGCCTGGTAGAGCACTGTCTTCGGGAGGCAGGGGCCGGAGGTTCGAATCCTCTCACTCCGACCAGTATCTTATCCGAGTGCCTTTGCGGTGCAGCAAGTAGGTTGATCTGTTCGCGCGCTTCTTGCAGGAGCAGGCGGTTGGGCCATGGCCCGTGCTGGCCGGATTTCAGGCGTTTCAGACCGTGTTCGGAAAACTGGCAGCCCTGGGCGAAATGGCACGCCAAAGACGCATCCCAACCCATTTCGCGGTGTGCCCGGGCAGCTATTCGCGCAAGAATTGCCCGTCGCGTTCGAACGCGTTGGTCATGGCGCAAGGGATGTGCTTACAGCCTTATGCAAGAGATTCGGGGCCTGTGACCGGACCCTGCCGGTGCGGCGATGTCAGCCCCGGCAACCGGGGCTGGCGCGGGCTGACCTTGACGCAGGCCGCCGGCCAGGGCGTCGGAGGGGGCCCTTGCGGGCCCCTGACCTGACGGAGGTGGGCATGGCGCAGCGCGTTCTTGTGGCCGGCAGGGCGGGGACCTATGGCGCCCGCGCGTGCCGGTCGCTGGCCGGCGCCCGCCCGGCCCTGGCGTTCCTGAACATTTCGACGACCGAACTTGCGCTGGTTGGTCGCGACGATCCCCTGCCGCCAGGCGACCCGACCGATCGGGCGGCGCGGTTTGCGGCCCTCGGCCCTCAGGGCCGGCCCCCGTTGATCGCCGCCCCCCGGAAATGGCAGAACACTGGCGAACACGTCCACCCCGACGCGACCCCACCGGCGCACCCCGCCCCGCGCCAAACGCAACCGATTGACCGTTGATCCGATTTCTGGAGAGTTTCGATATGGCTGATTCCTGGACCCCCGTTCTTCTGTGCCATGCCAGCGAAAGCGCGGCCATGAAGGACCTCTCCGCCGTTGCCAGGGTCGTGAGTGTCGATATCGGGAACGACGAACTGATCCTTGCGCCGGCCACGGCAAAAGGTGCGCGGGACGCGGCAATCGACGACATCGCCGTCTTTCGCGATGCGATCGGCTATGTCGCCTCGGGGGTTAAGGGGGAAACGGCCCATGCCGCGATTTCGGCGCTTTGGGAACAGCGGTTCGGCGCCGGCACCGCGCCCGCGCTTTATCCCCTGCGCGAGGAACCGGCGCTGGCCGTCGTTGGCCGGATCCTGTCCCGGTCGATGGGGACCTTGCGCCAGCGCAACACCGGCCTGATGCGCGAGATCGGCCTGCTGCGGACGACGCATGACCAGACCCAGGCCGCGTTTCAGAAGCTCGAAACCTTCTTTTACGCCAACAACCGCAGCGAGCGGATTCCCGCGATGACCCTGTCCGTGCAGCGCGGCAACCGCCCCCTGGTGCTGGAGGACGGGCAGGACATCGACCAGCGCCTGCCGATCGACAGCAGCGGCCTGTGCGACGTGGCCATTTCTATCGCCCGGAAGCCGCGCGCGGGATCGGGCACGCTGATCGCGGCGCTGATGCTGCACGACAGCGCGCAGGTCGCCGGCACCTGGGAGGTCGAGGCCGAACGGATCGACGCGGGCTGGCTGCGGCTTTGCCTGGATCGGGCGCTGCCGGCAGAACCGCAAACCGCCACCCTGCGGCTGACCTGGCTGGGCGAGGGGACGCTGGCGCTGAATGCGTCCTTCTTTCACCCCGACCCGCGGTTCATGCCGTTGCCCGACGCGCCCATGCTGGCGATGCAGCTTTGGAAATACATTCCCGATGCGCGCGCCATGATGCCTGCCGAGGGGACCGCCACCAGTTCGCCGCGGGCGATCGAACGCTGGAATATCGGCGCGCGGCATTTCAAGGCGGCGGTGCCGCTGGACGGGGCCTCGGCCGAGGACGTCACCTATTCCGAGGCATTCGGCGGGCTCATGGTGCCGCCCTCGGGGACCACGCCGACCGTGGCGCGGCTGGATCGGGCGGCGCGCGCGGGCGTCCGCCATCTGTTCGGCGGCATCAAGGTCGAGCAGACCTCGGGCCCTGAGGTCGAATTCGCCTATGCGCTGCACCCGTCGCGGGCGCGGACCGTGGGGATCAACCGCGTGCCCGCCTTTGCCGAAGGGTTGATGTCGGAATGGCACGCGCTGCCGGTGAACGAGTGGTCCGAGCACCACCTGCCGCTGGCCATCCCCCTGGACGAGGATCACGACTTGTTCCTGTTGAGCCGGCTGGTGGAGGGGGGGCATTCGGATACGCCGCCCGCGGCCTGTTTCTTCAACATCGTCGCGCAGGCCGGCACCGGAGAGGACGCATGACCCCCCGGTCCCAGCCGGTCCGTCGGGCCGATGCCGACCCCGCGCCGAAGGTGGCGGTGGTGGTGCCGATCTTTCGCCACTCGGCGCTGTTGTCCGAGGCGATCGAAAGCGTTCTGGCGCAGGAGGCCGATTTCGCGATCCGCCTGGTTCTGGTCAACGATGGCTGCCCCCACCGGGAAACCGACATGGTTTGCCGCGATTACGCCGTGGCCTATCCCGACCGCATCGTCTATCTGCGCAAGCCCAATGGCGGCTTGAGCGACGCGCGCAATTTCGGCATCCGCCATGTTCTGGCGCACGAACCCAGCGTCGAGGCCGTCTATCTGCTGGACGCCGACAACCGCATCCGGCCGCGGGCGATGGCACGGGCCTTTGCCGCGCTCCAGTCCGATCCGGCGCTGGGCTGGATCTATCCCAACATCGACATGTTCGGGCTGCAATCCGCGCACGATTATGGCGGGGCCTATTCGCGCCTGCTGCACAGCACCATGAACACCTGCGAGGCCGGCAGTCTCATCAGCCGCAAGGTGTTCGAGGCCGGCGTTCTGTTCGACGTCAGCTTCAAGCAGGGGTTCGAGGATTGGGAGTTCTTCCTGTCGGCGGCCTCGGCCGGGTTTGTCGGCGCGAACCTTGAGGATTTCGGCTTTCAGTACCGCAAGCGCCCCGAAAGCATGTTGGCCGATTCCGAACGCGAGGGGGCCGGAATTCGCGCCGCGATGCAGCAAAAGCACAAGACGCTGTTCCAACCCAAGACGCTGATCGAATTCGAACAGCAGGAAATGCCGCGCTATGCCATCCTGCTGTCGGACCGCAACGAAATCCGGCTGACGACGGACCCGCGCCACCAGACCGAGGTGCTGACCCAGGCGGAATACGAACGCCGCCTGTGGCTGGGCCAGGCCAACCCCTCGCGCTATGGCGTCGCGCCCTGGCTGGTGGTGACAAGCAGCGGCTTTCTGGCGCAGCTCGACGCGGCCGGGCTGACACATTTTGCCCTCTGGCGGCTGGAACATGTCACCGACGAGGCCGGGATCGGGGTCTGCGCGCTCGAGGTTCGCGAGGAGGATCGCATCGGCGTCAAGGTCGAGAAGGCGGTGCACGGCAACCACCTGGATGCCAGCGCGATCATGATCCGGCCGCGCCTGCTGAGCGAGGTTCTGCGCGACAGTGGCTCGGCCTGGGTGGACAGTCTCTGGACGACGATGCCGATGCCCGATATCCGGCGCCTGACGCTGTCGGTTCCGGCCGATCGCGTGCTGCCCGACGAACACGGCGCGCGCGGCGCGGTGCTGGATTTCCTGTCCTTCATTCACCGTCTGCGCGCCTCGCGCTGGCGCGACGGCGCGATGCAGGCGGTGGAATGGCGGACCGGCGACCTGAAGATCCGCGCCGAACCGTATCGCGTGATCCGCCAGCGTCTGAACGGTGCGGTGGCCTATCCGCGCATTCGCGACGGGCGCCGGCATGTGGGCCTGACCATTCCCATCGTCGAATTCGGCGGGGTGGAAAAGGTCGCGCTGAACGTGGCGCGGGTGCTCAAGGCCCAGGGGTTCGGTGTCCACCTGTTCGTTCTGATGGCCGAGGATGCGGCGATCTCGCGCGACTGGGCGGCGGTTACGGAGAGCGTCAATTTCCTGTCGGGGACCGGCTTTTCACCCTGGGGCGGCGGCGAGCAGACCTATTTCGGCACCGAGATTCCGCGCTGGGCCCAGCATGGCAACCACGCCCCCGCGCTGGGTGCGCTGTATTGGCTGGATACGGTGATCGACTTTCACGGCGGGGCGCTGGTCGCGGTCATGGGCAAGCTGAAGCGGCTGGGCGTGCGCACGGTCTCGTCGCTGCATCTGAGCGACATGTCGCCGGTTCAGCGCCCGGTCGGGAACACCTATCTTGCGATGGCGCATGAACACGCCTTCGACGCCTTTGCGCCCTGTTCGCTGCAACTGGCGGACTGGCTGCACGGGATGGGCGTGCCGCAGGAAAAGATCGTGCCGCTGGTGAATGCCCCCGCGTTCCCGATCGCGGCCGCCGATCTCGAGGCCTGCCTGACCGAACGGCGCGCGCGCGATCCGGGCGCGCCCTTGCAGGTGCTGTTCCTGGGGCGGCTGGATCCGCAAAAGGGGCTGGACCGCCTGACCGTCGTGGTTGCCGAGACGGAGTCCCTGAACCTGACCTGGCGAATTGTCGGCAAGGCGGTGCTGGCCGATGCCCGCCGTCCGCTGGCGCCGGTGCTGCAACAGCGCCTGGAACCCGCGCTGAGCACCCCCGAGGAACTGATCGAGGCCTACGGCTGGGCCGATGTCGTGGTGCTGCTGTCCGAGTTCGAGGGCCTGCCTCTGACCATCCTCGAGGCGATGCGCCAGGGCGTGGTGGTGGTGGCAACCGATGTCGGCGCGGTGTCCGAGGTCGTGCGCGACAACGAGAATGGCGTTCTGCTGCCGCTCGACCAGGCGAATTCCGCCTGCATCCAGGCGCTGACGGCGCTGTCCGCCGATCGCGCGACCCTGCGGCGCCTGTCCGAGCAGGCGGCGGCCGATTCGACCATGCGCGACTGGGAACACAGCGCCAGGGGGCTTGTCACATTCCTGAATGACGCTCATACCGATAGGTCTGTGACAAAGGGTTAGCGTAATGGATGTGTCGATTTTTGACCGGCAGACCTATCCGGACCTGTACCGTCCGTCCAAGGGCTATGTCTTCATAGCCACCTATGGGCGTTCGGGGTCCACTCTGCTGATGAAGGTGCTCAACGCCATCGAAGGCGCCTGCATTCGCGGCGAGCGGGGCAACAGCCTGTCGCCGGTGCTGCGCGCGATCTCGATCATCCAGCATGAATCGAATTTTTCGGTGCGCCGCGCCGAGGCCGCGAAACCGTTCGAGGAACGCTCGGCGCACTGGCAGCAAATCATGGGGACGGTCGATGATCCCTGGTATGGCTCGGAATCGGTCGATCCGGTGCTCTATGCCAAGCTGGCGCTGGACGCCTATGTGCGCGCGGTGCTCCTGCCTCCGGACGAGGTGACCTTTCTGGGATTGAAGGAGATCTCGTTCCATGAGGTCGGCAGCGCCTTCGAGGCCAACTTGACCTGCCTGCTGGAATTCTTCCCCAACAGCAAGATCATCTTCCTGACCCGCGACATCGCCCAGGTGGCCAATTCCGGCTGGTGGCGCGACATGGCCTATTCCGCGGTCGAAAAACGGTTGCAGGACGCCAATGCCCGGTTCGAATCCTTTCAGCTGGAACACGCCGACCGATGCATGATGTTCGATTACAGCCAGTTCGCCGAAGGGTATGACGGCGTCTTGCCGCTGTTCGATTTTCTTGGCGTCAGCGTCGCCGAGGAGACCGTCGCGGAGATCCTGTCAAAGAAGCTTTCGCATCTGAAATGAACGAACGGCGCACCGGCGGCCATGGCGCGCGACCGCGCCATGGCCCGCACCGGCGTGCGCCAGCGGATCAGCCCGCCGATTGATCCAGGACCCGCCGCGCGGCCTCGCGTTCGGCGCTGACGTCGGGCGGGACCGGCGTGCCGGTTTCGGTCAGGCGGGTGACATACCAATCGGTGCGCGCCAGGAACGCGCGGGCCTGGATCCGTTCGGCGTCGCGGCGGTCGGCCTCGGCCTCGGCGGCGCGGTCCTGTGCCGTGATCAGGCGGGACAGATCGACAGAGATCATTGCAGCACCTCGCTGGTGTCGGTGGGCAGGGGGATGGGCCCGTCGGCAAGAACCTCGATCGGATCGGGGAACAGCGCGTCGGGGGACGCGGTGCCGGCGTAGGGCATCAGCAGCGTCAGATGCAGCGTGCCGTCGATGCGACGGATGTCCGAGGCCAGCCAGGAGCAATCGACCGCGTCCTGCGGTAGCGTCGCGCCCTCGGGCACGCCGGACAGATCCAGCGCCTCGCCGTTCAGCGTCAGGGTGTCGCCCTGCCGCGCCAGCAGCAGCGTGTCGTCCATGCGGATGGGCGATAGGGTAATACGCATCCTGTCCTCCTTCAGAACCAGCGGCCCGTGGCGAGCCAGAAGATCTCGGTGTCGGCGACGCTGTTGATCGCATAGGCGAGGGCCCCGGTGGCTTGCGTGGTGCGCCCGCCATAGGGGACGTTCACGCTCAGACCGGCGTTGTTCGTGATCCGGGCGTGAATTGTCGCGCCGTTGATGCTGCCCAGCACAAAGGCCGCGGGAAAGGTCCAGGCGATGGCGGCGCTGCGATACAGCCCCCCGACCGAGGCCGTGGTGATCGCAACCCCGACCTGGCGGAATTGGCAGATCTGCGTGCCGTCGGCAAAGCGGACGTATTCGCCATTGGCGTTGCTGCCGCGCTCGATGATTGCCCCGGTCGGCACGCCGCCGCTTTGCGCGACGGGCCCGAGCGTGGAATTGAACTGTTGCCATCCCGACCAGGTGGTGCCGTCGTGATAGCGCTGGTAGCTCAGCCCGGGCGCCGCATCCGGCCAGGCGATCTGCGTCTGTTGCGAGGCGCTGCGCCGCAGATGTTGCAGGCAGAACCCCCCGGTCGAGGGCATGAGCGCCGAGCCCGACACCTGATAGAACCCCGACGCCGCGATGCTGTTCGGGTTGTCGGCGGTCGGGGTCGCGGCGAGAGGGCCACCCAGACCGAAGCCGCCGACGGTCAACAGGCGGCCCGCGGTGGCGTCGATCGGCGATGCGCAGACGGCCTCGCCCTGGGGCAGCGCCGTGGCCGGGTCGAACGCCAGCGCGGTGTGCCACGCCGTGCCGTCGGCGCTGACCTTGATGCCGAAGGCGTCGCTGCCCTGGGTGCCCATCTCGGCGCGGCCCGACCAGCCCGTCTGGAACAGCAAAGAGGCCGTGTCACCGGCCGCGTTCTTGTTGACCTTGATCTGATGGCCGGCGCCCTGATGGGTGAACAGGCTGGCCTCGGACTGGACGGCCAGCTTGTTGACCGTGTCGTAGCTGGTGCCGACGCCCAGGCCCGGCAGGTTTTGCAGGTCGGGCAGGTCTGGCGACACCCAGCCGCTGCCGTCGAACACGCGCAGGTCGGTGCCCAGTGCCGCGCGCCAGCCGACATGCGGGGTGACGAACAGCCAGCCGCCGTTCGACCAGACTGCCAGGTCCAGGTCGTGCCCCGCCCAGTCGTTGACCGCGCCGTAGCCCAGTGCCCAGACCTCGCCGTCGGTCGCGGACAACGGCGGGGTGGTCGCGTCAAAGGCCGTGACGGTCAGTTGAACAATCGAATCCAGTCGTTCGAGCGCCTCGTTGTGGGTAACGTGCTTCTGGGCTTGCGCCGCGGCCATGTAGGGCAACTTCAGGTTCGCTGACCAGAACGACATGTGACAAACTCCGCTGGTTGGTTGAGGCGGAGAATCCCGGCTTACTGCAAAGAAATGTCCAACGCGGCGCACGCAAGCGGCGGGGGGCGTGCAACAGCGGCGCCCGGGTGGGTGGACCCGTTCGCCGCGGGCGGATAATCAGGGCACGAACCCGGCGTGTGCGGGGCCGCAACCCCATGGGAGGGACGATGAAAATCTGCGTTGTCGGGATCGGGTATGTCGGCCTGTCGATGGCCGTCCTGCTGGCCAGGCGGCATCCGGTCGTGGCGCTGGATGTCGATGGTGCGCGGGTGCGGGCCTTGAACGCGCGCCGCTCGCCCGTGGTGGACCCCGATATCTCGGCGGCCCTGACCGGCGGCGATCTGACGCTTGAAGCGACCACCGACCGGGCCCGGGCGATGCGCGGCGCGGATTTCGTGGTGATCGCGACGCCGACCTCTTACGATGCCGATACGAACAAGTTCGACACCCGCACGGTCGAGGACACCGCCCGCGCCGCGCTGACGCTGGCGCCCGGGGCCGCGATCGTCATCAAATCGACGATCCCGGTGGGCTATACGGACAGTCTGAACGCGGCGCTGGGCACCGACAGGATCCTGTTCTCGCCCGAGTTCCTGCGCGAGGGGCGGGCGCTGCACGACAACCTCCATCCCTCGCGGATCGTGGTCGGATCGACCTCGGCCGCGGGGCGGGCCTTTGCCGAGCTTCTGCGCGAGGCCGCGCAGGACCCCGACGTCCCCGTCCTGCTGACCGGCCCGCGCGAGGCCGAGGCGATCAAGTTGTTCGCGAATACCTACCTTGCGCTGAGGGTGGCCTTTTTCAACGAACTCGACAGTTACGCCATGGCGCAGGCGCTCGACAGCCGGCAAATCATCGACGGTGTCAGTCTCGACCCGCGCATCGGGCAGTATTACAACAACCCGTCTTTCGGCTATGGCGGCTACTGCCTGCCAAAGGACACGCGGCAGTTGCTGGCGAATTACGAAACCGTTCCGCAAAGCCTGATCCGCGCGGTGGTCGAGGCGAACGCGACCCGCAAGGACTATCTTGCCGAGCAGGTTCTGGCGCTGAATCCGCGCCATGTCGGGGTCTACCGGCTGGTGATGAAGGCCGGGTCCGACAATTTTCGCGACAGTTCCATCCTGGGTGTGATGGAGCGGATCAAGGCCCGGGGCATCCCGGTTACGGTGTTCGAACCCCGTTACGCGGGCGATCGCTTCCTGAACGCGCCGGTCGAACGCGACCTGGCCCGGTTCAAGCAGACCGCCGATGTGATCCTTGCGAACCGGCTGTCCGCCGATCTGTCCGATGTGGCGGACAAGGTGTTCACCCGCGATCTTTTCGGCGCCGACTGATCCACGGCGCGGGGTGCGGCGCACTGGGCGCCGGGGAAACCGAGTTGAACTTTGCGCGCCGAAACGCTAATCACGATCCCGAATGCTTGCCGGTTTTCAAGGGCCTGGCACCCGCGCGCCATGGGCCTGCCGGGGGGCCGCCCCGGAAATCCGCGCCGGGGGTTCGCGGGTCATTCGGGTGCGGGAGAACGTCATGCAGGTTGAAGCCACCGCGCTGCCGGGTGTTCTCAGGCTGACCCCGCGCCGGTTCGGGGATGCGCGCGGCTGGTTCAGCGAAAGCTGGAACCTCAAGACGCTGGCCGACGCCGGGCTTGTCCTGCCCGCGTTCGTTCAGGACAACCACTCCTTCAGCGCGGCCCTCGGCACTGTCCGGGGCCTGCATTATCAGGCGCCGCCTCACGCGCAGGGCAAGCTGGTGCGCTGCGGGCGTGGGCGGCTTCTGGATGTCGCGGTCGATGCGCGCCGGGGGTCCCCGACCTATGGCCATTGGCTGACCGAGGAATTGAGCGCCGAGAACGGCCGCCAACTCTGGATTCCGGCCGGGTTCCTGCACGGGTTCGTCACACTCGAACCCGCGACCGAGATCGTCTACAAGGTGACCGATCACTATGCGCCGGATTGCGACGGCGCAGTGCATTTCGCGTCCGTCGGCATCGACTGGGGGATGGACCTGTCCGCGGCCGTTCTGTCCGGCAAGGATGCGCAGGCGCCCGCGTTTTCCGACTGGACCTCGCCCTTCGTCTGGGGGGATGCATGAAGATCCTGATCACAGGCGGCGCGGGGTTCATCGGCTCGGCGGTGGTGCGGCAGGCCGTTGCGGCGGGCCACGCGGTGGTCAATCTCGATGTGCTGACCTATGCGGCGTGCCTGGACAACGTGGCCAGCGTGGCCGACAGTCCGCTCTATGCGTTCGAGCAGGTGGATATCTGCGATGCGCCTGGTGTCGCGCGGGTTCTGGCACAGCACCGGCCCGACGCGGTGATGCATCTGGCCGCCGAAAGCCATGTCGATCGCTCGATCGATGGGCCCGGCGCCTTCATCCGCACCAATGTCGAGGGGACGTATACCCTGCTCGAAGCGGTGCGCGCCTATTGGCAGGGCCGGGGCCGCCCCGGGGAATTCCGCTTTCACCACATTTCGACCGATGAGGTGTTCGGCAGCCTGGGCGCCACCGGCAAGTTCACCGAAACCACGCCCTACGATCCGCGCAGCCCCTATTCGGCGTCCAAGGCGGCCTCGGACCATCTGGTGCGCGCCTGGCACGAGACCTATGGCCTGCCGGTCGTCCTGACCAATTGTTCGAACAACTACGGGCCCTTCCATTTCCCCGAAAAGCTGATCCCCGTGGTGATCCTGAATGCCCTCGCGGGGCTGCCGATCCCGGTTTACGGCGCCGGCGAGAACGTGCGCGACTGGCTTTATGTCGAGGATCATGCCGAGGCGCTGCTGCTGGTGCTGCAAAAGGGCGCCGTGGGGCGGTCCTACAACATCGGCGGCGAGAACGAGGCCCGCAATATCGATCTGGTGCGGACGATCTGCGCGATTCTCGATGAACTGCGCCCCGCGCCGCGCCCCTATGGCGCGCAGATCACCTTTGTGACCGACCGGCCCGGCCACGACGCTCGCTATGCCATCGACCCCAGCCGAATCCGCGCCGAACTGGGTTGGCGTCCCTCGGTGACGCTGGACGAGGGGCTCAGGCGCACCGTGCGCTGGTATCTCGACAACGAGGCCTGGTGGCGCCCGTTGCAGGCCCGTCAGGGGGTCGGACAGCGCCTGGGCAAGGGCTGATCGCGGCCCGCCGGGCTGGTCAGGGACACGGGCTTGCCGCCGCCCGGTCACGCGAATGCCGCTTTCGCCTGTCATGCAAGGCAGGACAACGAGGACCCAATGCCGCTGCTCATTTTCGGAAAGACGGGACAGGTGGCACAGGCGCTGACGCGGCTGGCGCCGCAGGCGCTGGCCCTGGGCCGGGCCGAGGCCGATCTGGCCGACCCCGCCGCCTGTGCCGCCGCCATCCATGCCGCGCGCCCCGGCGCCGTCATCAACGCCGCCGCCTGGACCGCCGTGGACCGCGCCGAAACCGAGGAAACCGCCGCCACCGTCGTCAACGGCGCGGCCCCGGCTGCGATGGCGCGCGCCTGCGCGGACCTGGGTATCCCGCTGGTCCAGATTTCGACCGACTACGTCTTTGACGGGCACGGCACGGCACCCTTTCTGCCCGACGATCCGGTGGCGCCGCTCAATGCCTATGGCCGGTCGAAACTGGCGGGCGAGCAGGGGGTGCGTGACTCGGGGGCGGTTCATGCCATCCTGCGCACCAGTTGGGTGTTCTCGGCGCAGGGGCAGAATTTCGTCAAGACGATGCTGCGCCTGGGCCGCGAACGCGCGGAACTGCGTGTCGTCGAGGATCAGATCGGCGGGCCGACCCCGGCGATGGCCATCGCGCGGGCTTGCCTGACCCTGGCCACGCACCTGCAAGAGGACCCCGCGGTGTCGGGCACCTATCATTTCGCCGGGGCGCCCGATGTCAGTTGGGCCGGTTTCGCCCGGGCAATCATGGCGCAGGCCGGGCTCGACTGCCGGGTGACCGGCATCGCGACTGCGGACTATCCCACCCCGGCACAGCGCCCGGCCAACAGCCGGCTGGCGTGCCCGGATCTTGCGCGCGTCGGTCTGGCGCGACCCGATTGGCGGGCCGCCCTGACCGAGGTGCTGACCGAACTCGGAGCGACGACATGACCCAGCCCCCCAAACGCAAGGGCATCATCCTGGCCGGCGGATCGGGCACCCGGTTGTATCCGATAACGCTGGGCGTGTCGAAACAGCTGATGCCGATCTATGACAAGCCGATGATCTATTACCCGCTCAGCGTGCTGATGCTGGCCGGTGTGCGCGAGATCGCGATCATCACCACCCCGCACGATCAAGAGCAGTTCCGCCGCGCGCTTGGCGACGGTGCGCAATGGGGGCTGAGCTTCACCTACATCGTGCAACCCTCGCCTGACGGGCTGGCGCAGGCCTTCATCCTGGCGCGCGATTTCCTGGATGGGGCGCCCTCGGTGCTGGTGCTGGGGGACAACATCTTCTTCGGTCATGGCCTGCCGGAACTGTTGGCACAGGCCGATGCTCGGCCCTCGGGGGCGACGGTGTTCGGCTATCGGGTGTCCGATCCGGAACGCTATGGGGTTGTCGGCTTCGACACCGACGGTCGCGTGACCTCGATCGTCGAGAAACCCGTGGCGCCGCCCTCGCGCTATGCCGTGACGGGGCTTTATTTCGTCGATGCCTCGGCGTCCGAGCGCGCCGAACGCATCGTCCCTTCGCCGCGCGGCGAGGTCGAGATCGTCGATCTGCTGCAAGGGTACCTCGATGACGGGTTGCTGGATGTCCAGCGCATGGGGCGGGGCTACGCCTGGCTCGATACCGGAACGCATGGCAGCCTGCTGGACGCGGGCAATTTCGTGCGCACGCTTCAGGCCCGGCAGGGTCTGCAAACCGGCTGCCCCGAGGAAATCGCCTTTCAGAACGGATGGATTTCCGTCGAGCAACTGGAACGGATCGCCGCGCCATTGGCCAAGAACGACTATGGGCGCTACCTGCTCGATCTGGCGCGGGGCGACGGGCGCTGGCGGACCTGACCCTGATGGTGCCATCGGCGGCGCTGCCCGTTGGATTCGCCGTGCGGATGTTCTAGATTTGTCCCATGTGGACCGATCCCGCCCTCTCTGGCTGTTTTCCCCTGCGCAAGACCCGCGTGCACGAGGTCTGCGGCCCGGGCGCGGCAGCGTTCTGCGCGCTGGCGGCGGCCTCGGGCGAGGGGCCGGTGCTGTGGGTGGTCGAATCGCACCGGACCGAGGGGCTGAACCCGGTGGGCCTGGCCCCGCTGCTGGCGCCCGAACGGGTGCTGACGGTGCGCACCGGCACGCAGACCGACAGCCTCGCCGTGGCTGAAGAGGCGCTCAAGGATGGCGCGGCGCCCTTTGTCGCGATCGAGATCTCGGCCCCCCTGGATCTGCGCGAGGGGCGGCGGCTGCAACTGGCGGCGCGCGCGGGGGGAACCACCGGCCTGTGCCTGATCCCCGAGGGGATGGGCTCGAACGCGGCGGAAACGCGCTGGCGGGCTGCGGCGCTGTTCGATGCGACGGGGGCGGTGGACTCGACTCTGATGCGGTGGGAGATTATCAAGAACAAAGAGGGAACACTTAGGGCCTGGAATGTTCGATGGACCCCGGAAACAGGTGGTTTGCATGTGGTTCCCCCGGTTGCCGAGCGACCGGGTTCTCAGGGCGCGTCCGGTTGACGGCCCCTTTGCGCTGACGCTGACCCAGGCCAATACCCAGCGCCTGTACGACCTGAATCGCGCGGCCGAGGCCCAGGGCCTGCATCGGGGCATGAGCTATGCCGATGCGCGGGCCTTTTGCCCCGACCTGATCAGCCACCCGGCACGGCCCGATCTGGACGCGCGGTTTCTGGCCGCGCTGCGCCGCTGGGCCACGCGCTATTGCCCCTGGGTCGGGATCGACGGGGGCGACGGGCTGGTGCTGGACGTGACCGGCGCCACGCATCTGTGGGGCGGGATCGGGGCCATGCTCGACGACATGCGCGCCCGGGCCGCCCGGGCAGGGCTGGACCTGCGGCTGGGCCAGGCGGGCACCCGGGGCGCGGCCTGGGCGCAGGCACATCACGGGGGGGCGGATACCCCCCTGGACACGCTGCCGGTGGCGGCGCTGCGGCTGGACGAGGGGACAGTCACCGGGCTGCAACGGCTGGGCCTGCGCCGCATCGGGGATCTGGATGCCACGCCCCGCGCCCCGCTGGCGCGCCGGTTCGGCCCCGAGGTCCTGCTCAGGCTGGATCAGGCACTGGGCCGCGTTTCCGAGCCCCTGAGCCCCGGGGCCGAGCCACCGCATTTCGGTTTGCGCATGACCTTTCCCGAACCGATCGGCCTGGTCCATGACGTGATGGCCGCGACCGAGCGCCTGCTGGTCCCGCTGTGCGACAGGCTCAGGGCGCACGAGGCCGGGGCGCGGCGACTTGTGCTGACGCTCAGGCGGGTCGATCAGGGCAGCCAGCAGATCGAATTGCGGCTGGCGGCGCCCATGCGCGAGGCCGCGCGCATCCTGCCCCTGTTCGACCGTGGCGTGGCCGAGGTGGACGCGGGCTTCGGCATCGACCAGATCCGCATCGAGGCGGTGCAGGTCGAACCGCTGCCCGTGCAGCAGATCGGCACCGGCGCGACCGGGCAGGCCCCCGGCCGGATCGAGGATCTGATGACGCGCATCGGCACCCGTATCGGGCTGGAGAACGTGCAGCGGTTCCTGCCCGCCGACAGCCATATCCCCGAGCGCGCCTTTTCCCTCGCGCCCGCCGCCTACAGCACGGCCGAAGGCGGCTGGGCCAGTTCCAACCCCCGCCCGCTGCGTCTGTTCCCGCCCGAGGCCATCGGGGCCTCGGGCAACACGCCGCCCGAACGCTTCCGCTGGCGGCGGGTGTCCTTCATCACCGGCCGCGCCACGGGGCCGGAACGCATCGCGCCCGAATGGTGGCTGGACGATGACGCCTGGCGGTCCGGCGTGCGCGATTACTGGCGGGTCGAGACGCGGCAGGGCCGGCGGTTGTGGCTGTTCCACACGCCGCAGAACCCGGGCTGGTTCGTGCAGGGGGAATTCGCATGAGCTATGCGGAACTCTGCGTCACGTCGAACTTTACCTTCCTGACCGGCGCCTCGCATCCTGAGGAGCTGATGAAACGGGCGGCCGAATTGGGCCTGTCTGCGTTGGCGCTGACCGATCGCAACACGCTGGCGGGTGTGGTGCGGGCCTATAGCGCGCTGAAATCGCTGGCGAAAGAGGGGGCAACCGGGTTGCCCCGGCTGATCGTCGGGGCGCGGCTGGTGTTGCGCGACTGCCCCGTCGAATGGCTGGCCCTGCCCACGGACCGCGACGCCTATCACCGGCTGGCGCGCCTGCTGACGCTGGGCAAACGGCGCGCGGGCAAGGCGGAATGCCATCTGGATCTGGCCGACCTCGAAGCGGGCGCTGCGGGCCTGATCCTGATCGCCCTGCCGCCGGCCGCCGACCCGGATACCGCGCTGGCGCCGATCCAGCGGCTTCAGCGGCGCTATCCTGGCGCGGTCTTCCTGGGCGCCGCGCCGCGGTATGACGGCTCGGATCAGGGCTGGTTCGACACCTGCGCGGCGCTGGCGCTCAGGGCCTCGGCGCCGATGGTCGCGGTGGGGGACGTGCTGATGCACCGCGCGCAGCGCCGGCAACTGGCCGACGTGCTGACCTGCCTGCGCGAGGGGGTCACCATCGACCGGATCGGCACCCGTGCCCTGCCCAACGCCGAGCGCCGCCTGAAGGGCGCGGGCGACATGGCCCGGCTTTACCGGCACCATCCGGCGGCCCTGCGGCGTACGCTGGACATCGCCGCGCGCATCGCCTTCGATCTGTCGGAACTGAGTTACGAATACCCCGACGAGATCGCCGAGGGCGGCGAAACCCCGCAACAGCGGCTGGAACGGCTGGCGCGCGCGGGCATCGACCGGCGCTATCCGCAAGGCGCGCCGCCGCGGGTATTCGAGCTGCTGGACAAGGAACTGGCGCTGGTCGCCGAACTGGATTTCCCGGCCTATTTCCTGACCGTGCACGACATCGTGGCCGAGGCCCGCAGGCGTGGCATCCTGTGTCAGGGGCGCGGTTCGGCGGCGAATTCGATCCTGTGCTACCTGTTGGGCATCACCGATGTGTCGCCCGACATGATCGGCATGGTGTTCGAGCGGTTCCTCTCGCGTTACCGGGGCGAGCCGCCGGATATCGACGTCGATTTCGAACACGAACGCCGCGAGGAGGTGATCCAGTGGATCTATGAACGATACGGCCGACATCGCGCGGGCCTGTGCGCGACGGTGATCCATTTCCGCTCGCGTGCGGCGATCCGCGAGGTGGGCAAGGTGATGGGCCTCAGCCAGGACGTGACGGCGGGGCTGTCGGGGCAGATCTGGGGGATGTCGAACGCCGGCGCCGATCCCGAGAGGATGCGCGAACTGGGGCTCGATCCCGGCGACCGGCGGCTGGCGCAGACGATCCGTCTGATCCACGAGATCATCGGCTTTCCGCGCCATCTGTCGCAGCATGTGGGCGGTTTCATCATCACCAAGGGCCGGCTCGATGAGCTGTGCCCGATCGAGAACGCGGCGATGGAGGACCGCACCGTCATCGAATGGGACAAGGACGACATCGACGCGCTGGGTATCCTCAAGGTCGATATCCTCAGCCTGGGGATGCTGACCTGCCTGCGCAAGAGCTTCGAACTGCTGCGCGACCACGAGGGGATCCGCCACACGCTGGCCACCGTCCCGCAAGAGGACCCGGCGACCTATGCGATGCTGCAACGCGCCGATGCCGTCGGGGTGTTCCAGGTGGAAAGCCGCGCGCAGATGAACTTTCTGCCCCGGATGAAACCCGCGACCTTCTACGATCTGGTGATCGAGGTGGCGATCGTCCGCCCGGGCCCCATCCAGGGCGGCATGGTCAAGCCCTTTGTCCGCCGCCGCCAGGGGCTGGAGGCGCCCGAACCCTTTGGCCCGGCGCTGGCCAAAGTCACCGAAAAAACGCTGGGCGTGCCGCTGTTCCAGGAACAGGCGATGCAGATCGCGGTCGTCGGCGCGGGCTATACCGCCGAAGAGGCCGATCAGCTGCGCCGCTCGCTGGCCTCGTTCCGGCGCATGGGCACCATCGGCCAGCACCGCGACCGCTTCATCCAGGGGATGCTGCGCAACGGGTATTCGCAGGCGGTGGCCGAACAGTGCTTTGGCCAGATCGAAGGGTTCGCGGATTACGGCTTTCCCGAAAGCCACGCCGCCGCCTTTGCCATGCTGACCTATGTGTCCTCGTGGCTGAAATGCCATCATCCGGCGGTGTTTGCCTGCGCGCTGCTGAATTCGCAGCCGATGGGCTTCTATGCCCCGGCGCAGATCGTCCGCGACCTGCGCGAACACGGGGCCGAGGTGCGGCCGGTCTGCGTCAACACCAGCGCCTGGGACAACACGCTGGAGCGGCGCGCCGACGGGCGGCTGGCACTGCGGCTGGGGTTCCGCCAGATCAAGGGCTTCCGCGAGGACGACGCGGCCTGGATCGTCGCCGCGCGGGGCAACGGCTATCCCGATCCCGAAAGCCTGTGGTTGCGCGCGGGGATCACGCCTGCCGTGCTGGAACGCCTGGCCGAGGCCGACGCCTTTGCCGGGCAGGGGCTGGGCCGGCGCGATGCGCTGTGGCAGGTGCGGGCGATCCGTGCCCCCGCGCCCCTGCCGCTGTTCGCGAACCCGCTGGATGGCGAGGGGCTGCGCGAGCCGTCGGTGACCCTGCCGCCGATGCATCTGGGCGAAGAGGTGGTCGAAGACTACATCGCCCTGCGCCTGACCCTGCGCGCGCATCCGATGGAACTGCTGCGCCCCGGGCTGCCCGGGCTGACGCCGCATGACCAGTTGCCCGTGGTGCCGGCCGGGCGCATCAGCGTCTGCGGGCTGGTCATCACCCGGCAGCGGCCCGGGACGGCCTCGGGCGTGGTGTTTCTCACGCTCGAGGATGAGACGGGCGTGTCCAACGTCGTCGTCTGGCCCAGGGTCTACGACCGCTTTCGTCGCAGCGTCATGGGCGGGCGGTTGCTGCGTGTGACCGGGCGGCTCGAACGCGAGGGGATCGTCGTCCATCTGATCGCCGAGGGGATCGAGGACCTGTCGCACCGGCTGTCAGAGCTGGGCCACCCGCTGGACGACGCCGTGGGCATCACCGAGCCGCAGGCCGACGACGCCCCCCGCCGGCCGCGCACGCCCCCCCGCGCGCGCCATCCGCGCGAACAGGCCAAGCGGCTGTTCCCCAGCCGCGATTTCCACTAGACGGGCAGGCCGCGCTGATCGGCGATGGCCTCCATGGTGATGAACGAGGTCACGGTATCCAGTTCGATCCGCTCGATCAGGCGCTGATAGACCGCGTCGAAGGCGTTCATGTCCTCGGCCACGATCTTCAGCAGATAATCGTAATCGCCGGCGATGCGGTAGAAGTCGATCACATTCGGGATCGCCAGAACCACGCGGCGGAACTCGGCCAGCCAGTCGCGCGAATGGTGCCGGGTGCGGACCATGACAAAGACCGTCAGGCCCAGCCCCACCTTGCCGGGGTTCAGCCGCACGCCCGACCCTGTCAGCACCCCGGCCTCTTGCAGCGCCGCCAGTCGTCGCGCGCAGGCGGTTTGCGACAGGCCCACGGCCTCGGCCAGCGCACGCTGCGACAGCGATGCGTCGCGTTGCAGGGCGCGCAGGATCGCGCGGTCCAGCGAATCGAGCGGCTTCATCCTGTCTCCTTCAGGCGGCGTGATCGGCCTTCAGCACGACATGCGCGGTCGCGGGGTCGATCCCGTAGGCATCGGCCAAGGGATAGGGCGCGCGCGCCAGGCTGTCCACGGCGCCGATCAGGAAATCGGTCTTGGCCTCGGTCAGGAAGGCCGACAGGTTGAGCCGCGTCCAGCCTGGTTTCACCGTCTCGTCGCCCGCCAGGATGGCGCCGCGCAACTGGTCCGAGCGCGCGCGGTCGATCCCCATCAGCCGGTGCCCATAGGGCCCGGCGCAGGCGCAGCCGCCGCGTGCCTGAATGCCCCAGCCGTCGGACAGCATCCGCGTCACCAGATGCGGGTGCAACCAGCCGCCGCGCGGATCGCGGATCCGCAGCGAGAAGATCGGCAGCCGGTCGGCGCCGGGCAGGCCCAGCACCTCGATCGCCGGGTTCGCGGCCCAGGCGACGCGCGCGCGGGCGGTCAATTCGGCGTGGCGGCGGTCCAGAAAGGCCTGTCCGGCCGCGCGTTTCACCGCCATCGCCAGCCCCGCGCGGATGTCGCCCAGGATGTTCGGCGTGCCCGCTTCCTCGCGCGCGACGGGGTCCTGGGCATAGTCCTGCCCCCAAGGCGAAACGAAGCGCACCGTGCCGCCGCCCGGCTGGCTGGGGGTGGTGGCGCGGATCGCGTCGCGGCGCAGGACCAGAACGCCGGACGCACCCGGCCCGCCCAGGAACTTGTGCGCGGAAAAGACCACCGCATCCTTGGCGTGATCGGTTCCGGGCGCCATGTCGATGGCGGTATAGGGCGCGGCGCAGGCATAGTCCCAGACGCAAAGCACGCCGCGCGCCCGCAGCATCCGCGTCACCGCGACGGTGTCGGTCAGGATGCCGGTCACGTTCGACGCGGCCGAAAACGCGCCGATGCGCAGCGCGCGCCCCTCGGTCTGGTCCAGAATCTGGCGCAGGTGGTGCAGATCGGGGCCGCCGGTGGGGGACTCGGTCAGTTCGATCACCTCGGCGCCGGATTCGCGCCAGGGCAGCAGGTTCGAGTGATGCTCATAGGGGCCCAGGATCACCACCGGCCGCGTGCCCCGCGCCACCGCCTGATCCACGCCCAGCAGGTGCACCAGCCGGTTCAGCCCTGCCGTCGCGCCCGAACCGGCAAAAATCACCGCGTGTTCGGCGGTTGCGCCGGTGCCCAGGGCAATCTCGGCGCGGGCGGCCTCGCGCAGCGCCGTGGTGACGGCACCACAATGCGAGGTTTCGGTGTGTGTGTTGGCATACCAGGGCAGCACCTGGTCGCGCATGAAATCCTCGACCTGCATCAAGGCGCGCCCCGAGGCGACGTAATCGGCATAGACCAGCGGGTGGGGCCCAAAGGGGCCGGGCACGGGAATGCCGTCGCCGATGATCCCGGCGCGGATCGTCTCGGGCGAGGGCAGGGCGTCGCGAAATGCGGCAAAGGCAGGGTGGGGCATGGCGGCGGTATCCTTTGGGCTTGGCCAAGCCTAGGCCGCGCGGATTGGCGCATTCAACGATGAATGACCCTTGGGTTGCCGGAATATTCGATCATTTGCGCCATGAATTCCGCCTGGTCCGCGCAAATGAAAACGGGCCAGGGGTTTCCCTGGCCCGTGTGATGCGTGGCGATGCCGGCTCAGCCGCGGCCGCGACGCCCCCCCCGGCGGCCCGACGACGCGGCGGCGGCGGCGGCCGAGGCTTCGGCGAAGCTCGCGCCTTCGTTCATCGCTTCCAGAACCTTGGCCAGGCGGATCCACTCGCCACCGTTGGCGTCGTGGTTCATCAAGAGGTTGGCCGCGCGGATCGCTTCCATTTCCTGCGCGCGCACCGGGTTCATGATGGCCGAGGTCATCCCCGCGCCGATCGCCATCGGCAGGAAGGCCGCGTTGATCCCGTGACGGTTCGGCAGCCCGAACGAGATGTTCGAGGCTCCGCAGGTGGTGTTCACCCCCAGCTCGTCGCGCAGGCGGCGCACCAGCGCAAAGACCTGCTGTCCGGCGGTCGCCATCGCCCCCACGGGCATCACCAGGGGGTCCACGACGATGTCATGCGCGGGAATGCCGAAGTCGGCGGCGCGCTGGACGATCTTCCTGGCCACTTCGAAGCGGACATCGGGATCGGGGGAAATGCCGGTGTCGTCGTTCGAGATCGCGACGACCGGCACGTTGTATTTCTTGACCAGCGGCAGCACCAGCTCCATGCGCTCTTCCTCGCCGGTGACCGAGTTCAGCAGCGGGCGACCGTTGGCCGCCTGGAGGCCGGCCTCGAGCGCGCCGGGGACAGAACTGTCGATGCACAGCGGCACATCGGTGATCGCCTGGATGCGCTCGATCAGGGCCTTCATCAGCGGCGGTTCGACAAAGTTGTTGTCGGCGTAGCGCGGGTCCTGGGCCATCTTGTTGGTGAAGACCGCGCCCGAGTTCACGTCGAGCACCGTCGCGCCGCACAGAACCTGTTCGAGCGCGTCCTTTTCCACGGTCGAGAAATCGCCCGCTTCCAGCTCGGCGGCCAGTTTCTTGCGGCCGGTGGGGTTGATGCGCTCGCCGATCACGCAAAACGGTTCGTCAAAACCGATGACGACGGTCTTGGTGGCGGATTCGAGGACGGTTCTGGTCATGTGGGGTCCTTTTGGGGTCAGCCGCACCGGAAGGCAGGCACAAGACCCACCCCCGAGGCGCGAGGGAGAGAGGGCAGGCCGACCCCGGAGGGTGTCAGCCGATGCGTTGGCAGGTGGTTTCGACGTCGCCGCCACCCTGAGGGTGGAACAGCGGATACAGGGTGTCGGGGGCGTCGATCCATGCCGGGCGAATCGGGAAACGCACCATAGTGCCGGGCACGCTCTGCATGGGAACGAAGGTCTGTCCGGGGGCCGAGGCCTTGGGCCCGATCGATCAGCGCGCCGGTCCCCGGATCTGATGACAGGCCGAGGACCCGTTCAGGACATGGGTTCCCCGCGCGGAAACCGCGCCCGGCGCGCCAATCGCAAGCGCGCAGGACGCAAGCCAACGACCCATCGCGAACGTTCCCAGGCCTGAAATCCCGGGAAACAGCTTCGCGGCTTTCCGGGATTTCGGTAAAGAGGGCGCGGCGAGTCGTCGGCATGATTTCAGGCGGCCTGCGCGGGCTGCTGGCCGTGACGGTGGGTCCATTCGGCGTTGGTCTTGATGCCGCCCAGCGGGAAGAAGTGCACCGATTCGATGCCGAAATCGGGGTTCGCCGCCTTGTGCTCGGCCAGCGCCAGCAGGAAGTCGTCGGGCTCATAGGGCAGCAGCAGCTTGGACACGTCCATCGCGCGTTTTTGCAGCACCTTCAGCGACGGGCCGACACCGCAGGCGATCGCGAATTTGATGAGGGTTTGCAGCTTGGCCGGGCCGGCGACGCCGATGTGCACCGGCAGGTCAACGCCGGCCTCCTTCAGGCCGTTCACCCAGTCGATGACGGGGCCCGCCTCAAAGCAGAACTGCGTGGCCATCGCCATCCGGGCGTCGGTGCGCTCGCTGAACGCCTGTTTCCAGCGCGCCGCTTCCATCACCATCCGGTCCGAGCCGTCGGGATCGATGTCCTTGTTGCCTTCGGGGTGGCCGGCGACATGCAGTCGTTCGAACCCGTCGAACGCACCGGATTCCAGCAGTTGCATCGACGAATCGAAGGCGCCCAGTTGCTTTTGCGGGTTGCCGGCCAGGATCAGCCCTTGCTTGACGCCGGCCTCGCCCTTGTAGCGGGCGACCCAGTCGGTCAGCATGGCCTTGTCGGCGATGATCCGCGCCGGGAAGTGCGGCATCGGCTCGTAGCCTTCGTTGCGCAGGCGCGCGGCGGTGGCGACCATTTCCTCGATCGGCGTGCCCTCGATATGGGCGATGTAGACGCGCGTTCCGGCGGGCAGAAGGGTGCGGAAACCCGCCACCTTTTCGGCGGTGCGCGGCATCACTTCGATGGAATAACCGGCGAGGAAGGCCGTCAGGGCCTCAGATCCGGTTGCGGTCGCGGCGGCCTTGCGGCCAAAGGGGAACAGAGCCATCAGAGCCTCCCAGAGGTTACCCACGCGCGTCCCAGCCGTCATTGGCGATCAGCGCCTTGATCCTGTCTGCGTCGTAGTCCGCTTCCAGGCGGGCGGCCTCGGCGCGGGCGACCTGTTCCTGTTCGCCAGCGACATTGTAGGGGTCGGCTTTGCGCCATTCGGACAGGTAGGAATCGGTGTCGCGCGCGCCCACCTTCATCGCGCAGCGGTCGATGGCCTGCTCGAAGCGTTCGGGCAACTGGACTTTGGCGCCCCTGCGCCCCTTGCCGACGATGACCTGCGCGGGGATGTCGCGCCAGTAGACGATGGTGACGGGCTGAAGGGTAGCATCTGACATGGGGGGCCTCGTGCGGTTGGTTCCCGTTTCCTCGCCGGTTTTCCGGTCGCGCGTGGTGACGATTTCGACCTGCGCGCGCCGGGATGCGACCCCGGTGTCATAGCAGGTCCGGCGGGGCGGGGGCCACCGGGACTAAGGCGAAAAAACTTCACCAAGGACATGAGCCGAACCGCAGGGCGACGACCCCGCGGGACCGTGTGGTCCCTGGCGCCGGCCATCGCGCCCCCGGTTTCAATCTTGCGCGGCGCCGGGGGGCGGACTAGGGTAATTGCAACACGAAATGGAGGGCGGCCATGACGCCCGAGCGTCCCGCAGGCGCGGCGGCGCATCCGAAATCGTCGAGGCCGCCCCGTCAAGGGCGGACTCCGGGCGGACCAGAGCCGAAGCGCCAGACTATGCCCTCGGACGGGGGCCTTTATGCTGCCCTCGATCTGGGCACGAATTCCTGCCGCATGTTGATTGCGCGCCCCAAGGGCGCGCAATTTGAAGTCATCGACAGTTTCTCGCGCGCGGTGGAACTGGGAACCGGACTGGAAAGCACCGGCCGTCTGGGGCACGGGCCCATGGCGCGCACCGTGCAGGCGTTGCGCATCTGCCGGCGCAAGCTGGACGACCATGCGGTCCTGCGGATGCGTCTGGTCGCAACCGAGGCCTGTCGCCGCGCCCGCAATTCGGCGGAATTCATCCGCAAGATCCAGCGCGAGACCGGGCTCAGGCTGGAAATCATTCCGGCCGAGGAAGAGGCGCGCCTGGCGGTCATCTCGTGCGCGCCCCTGGTGGCGCCCGAGACCGAGCAATTGCTGGTCATCGACATCGGCGGGGGATCGACAGAACTGGTGTGGCTGGACTTGTCCGAGGTTCCGCCCGAAGAACGGCGCGCGTCGATCCTGACCGTCAAGCTGGGGCTGGCGGCGGTCGGCACCGCGATGCCGCGACCGGGGCAGTCGCGGGTGGTGGACTGGATCAGCGTCCCGCTGGGCGTCGCGACCCTGCGCGAGCAGTTCACCGATGTCGAGGACGACGCCGCCCGCTTTGCCCTGATGAGCTGGCATTTCGAAGAACAGTTGCACAGCTTCTCGCCCTATGAGAACCCGGCGCCGCGCGAGGGGTTCCAGATCATCGGCACCTCGGGCACGGTAACGACGGTCGCGGCGTCCTATCTGGGGCTCAAGCGGTATGACCGCAACAAGGTGGACGGGTTGACGATGACCTCGGCGCAGATCGACAAGGTCATTCACGATTATCTGGCGCTGGGTCCCGAGGGGCGGCGCACCGATCCCAGGATCGGGCGCGAGCGTCACGGGCTCATCATGTCGGGCGCGGCGATCTTGCAGGCCTTGATGCGGGTCTGGCCCACGGATGTCATGTCGGTCGCCGACCGTGGCCTGCGCGAGGGGTTGCTCTATGCGCAGATGAGCCGCGACGGCGTTCTCGACGGAATGTGAAGGAAGACGGACGGATGGCAAACCCGCCGGGAAAGAACACCTCGGGGCGCGGACAGCGCGACCTGAAGGTCAAGGTAAAGACCGCCAAGGGCCGCAAGCTCAGCTCGACCCGCTGGCTGGAACGGCAGTTGAACGACCCGTATGTGGCACGCGCGCGCCGTGAGGGATTTCGCGGCCGGGCGGCGTTCAAGATCGTCGAGCTGGACGACAAGTTCCGTTTTCTGGTGCCGGGCGCCCGGGTGGTGGACCTGGGCTGCGCCCCCGGCGGCTGGTTGCAGGTCGCCGTGGACCGGGTGAACGCGCTGGGTGCAAAATCGGGCAAACGCAAGGGCACCGTCCTGGGCGTGGACCTGCAAGAGGTCGAGCCGCTGGCCGGGGCCGAGGTCCATGTGCTGGATTTCATGGCGGACGGCGCCGACGCGCAGGTCAAGACCTGGATGGGCGGCCAGGCCGATGTGGTCATGTCGGACATGGCGGCGGCCTCGTCCGGGCACAAGCAGACGGACCATTTGCGGATCATGGCGCTGTGCGAACACGCCGCCTGGTTCGCGTTTGACGTGCTGGCGCCGGGCGGCGCCTTCGTGGCCAAGGTTCTGGCGGGCGGTGCCGAGGGCGAATTGCAACAGCTGCTGAAACAACGCTTTGCCAAGGTGCACAACGTCAAGCCCCCGGCCTCGCGGTCGGATTCGTCCGAGAAATACGTCGTGGCGATGGGATTTCGCGGCTTGGTCGCGCCCACCGAAGACGATGACGGGGTATGAGCCGCTCAACACCCTGAAGCCGGTCGCTGCCGATCTGTGGGTGGTGGACGGTCCCGCGATCCGGTTCTACGGGTTGCCGTTTCCGACGCGAATGACCGTCGTTCGGCTGCCGGAAGGCGGGTTGTGGCTGCATTCCCCGATCGCCCCCGATCCCGGGCTGCTGGCAGCCCTGGCTGCGTTGGGGCCGGTGCGCCATCTGATCGCCCCCAACTGGATCCACTATGCCCATCTGCCCGCCTGGCAGGCGCTGATGCCCGAGGCCGTGACCTGGGCCGCGCCCGGCGTGGCCGCGCGCGCGACCTCGCGCAATCTGGCGCTGCGGATCGACCGGGTGCTGCCGCATACAGGGCCCGAGTGGGGCGAGGCGATCGACCATCTGCTGATCGCCGGCAGCGACCTGCACCGCGAGATCGCGTTCTGTCACCGTCCCAGCCGCAGCCTGATCCTGACCGACTTGATCGAGAATTTCGAACGGCGCGCGGTGGCGCCCTGGATGGTGCCGCTGTTGATGGTGGCCGGCAACCTGGATCCCGACGGCAAGGCGCCCATCGACATGCGCATGAGCTTTCGCAAGGGGCGCGCCGCCTTGCGCCGGTCGGTTCAACGGATGCAGGCCTGGAACCCCGAGCGCATCGTTCTGGCGCATGGCCGCTGGTATCCCGAAAACGGCGCCGGTGAACTGGCGCGCGCCTTTCGTTGGGCGCTGGACTGAGGCGGCGCAACGCGCGCTGGCCTCAAGCCCCCTTAAATCCGTCTTGCTACCCCCTGTGACCGCAAGGCCGGCAAACGCGCGGCCTTACCGATGCGTCTCAACACAGGGGTCTGACATGAACAAGGCAGTGACCGAGGGGCTGATCCTGATGCCTCCGCCCTTTGCCGACGGGCTGAACGTCTGGTCCAGTGGCGACGGCACGCCCGGCGCACCGACTTATGACGGTGCGGCCAACGCGGCCTTCGTGCCCTCGGACCCGGATTTCGAGGGCTGCCTGGAACTGCTGAAGACCGCCGCCACGCAGAAACTGCGCTGGATGGGCAGCACGCCGATCCTGAACGGGTGCTATCTGCGTGTGACCGCGCGGGTCAAGGCCATGTCCGGCGCTTTGCCGACGGTGCGGATCGCGGGTTTTGCGGCCTATGCGGGCGGGGCGGCGGTGCCGGGCATCACCGTCACCGGACCGGCCGTGCCGCTGACCGCATATGGTGAAACGGTCGAAGTCAGCGCGATCATCGCCACCGCCGCGCGCACCGGCGTGGACATGGCCTGGCCCGGCGTCCACCATGGCTATCTGGGTCTGGATCTGACCGGCCCCAACGGCGGCGTGGTGCGTATCGACGACCTGACCATCGAGGACGTCACCGGCTTCTGGCTGCGGGACATGATGGACTGGGTCGATGTCCGCGATTATGGCGCCCTCGGCAACGGTGTGACGGATGATTATGACGCCTTTGTTGCCGCCGCCGCCGATGCCGTGGCCACCGGGCGTTCCATCCTGGTGTCGCAGGGCGTGTTCTACATCGGCCAGACGCTGACGGTCGAGGCCCCGGTCCGCTTTCAGGGCACGCTGACGATGCCCGATGCCGCCCGGCTGCAACTGACCAAGAACTTCGACTATCCCAGCTATGCCGCGGCCTTCGGCTCCGAGGGATTGGCGCTGCGCAAGGGGTTGCAGGCGCTGTTCTGGTATACCGACCATGACACATTCGACCTGGGCGGGCGGCGCATCGTCCTGGATGCGCCCATCGACCTGGCGGCGACCACCGGGCTGACCTATTACGCCATCCGCCGGGTGCTGAAGAACGGGCTGATCGAAGCCAACGATACCAACGCCTGGAACACCGTCACCGTCACCTCGCAGGCGACCTATTCGACCAGCCAGCCGGCGTTTCTGACCGGGGTCGCAAATGTCGCCAACATCCCGGTCGGCTCGCGGGTTTCGGGCAGCGGCGTCGGCCGCGAGGTCTATGTCAAGGCGCGCAACATCTCGGCGCAGACGCTGACACTGAGCCAGCCATTGCACGGTGCCGCGGGCACGCAAGTCTACACCTTCGAGCGGTTCCAGTATGTCCTGGACATGTCCGGCTTTGGCGTGCTCGAGCGGTTCGAGATCGACAGCGTCGAGTTCCAGTGCAAGAACCTGTGCAGCACGTTGAACCTGTCCACCGAAGGGCCGATCTTCACGCTGCGCAACTGCACCTTCAACCGGCCCAAGGACAAGGCGATCACCTCGATCGGGCGCGGCTGCCAGGGTATGCTGGTCGACAATTGCCTGTTCCTGTCGGGCGAATCCGCCGTGCGATCCCAGGATCGGGTGACGGTGGCGATCAACGTCAACGCCAATGACGTGAAGCTGCGCAACAACCTGGTCCAGCGGTTCGGCAAGTTCGCGGTGATGTCGGGGACCTATCACCTGATCGAGGGGAACCACTTCTACCACGGCGACAACGAGATGAACGCCGTGCGCCAGCCGGGCCTGGTGCTGACCTATCCGAACAGCATCACCACGATCACCGGCAATTATGTGGACAACAGCTTCATCGAGTTGACGAACGAGCATGACGCGACCCCGAACTGGGGCGGCGAGTTCACCTTTGGCGGTCTCAGCATCACCAACAACGTGTTCCTGGTGTCGAACGTCATCTCGAGCTTCCGGTTCCTGTCGGTCAAGCCGTATGGAACGGGTCACTACGTGCAGGGGCTGATCGTCACCGGCAACGTGTTCCGCACCGTCAACGCCGCACCGGCGCGGCCGGAAGGCGTGGACACCAGTTTTGCCGACCTCGACTATTCGCGGTTCCGCAACGTGATCTGGCAGAACAACACCTACAACGGCATTCCGGGTCAGACCGAAAGTCCGCTGGTGCTGCGCCACGATCAGGGTTCGGCCAATGCGACCTGGACGGTGGCGACCGGCGGCAAGCTGCCGTTCTCGGGGTGGGCGCGCACCGTCAGCGCGCTGGTCATCGAAGGTGCGGCCACCGATGGCGGAAGTCTGGTGCGCACCTCGTTCCCCTATGTCACCGTGCAGCAAGGGGCGAACAGCGACGACGTGCGGCTGATCTGGCCCAGCGCGACCCGCGGCCGCGCGGTGGTCACGGTCCGGGTGGACAACCCGATCTGATCCGCCGGGCAGGCGGATCGGCAGCGCGTCCGCAGCGGCGGACGAAGGGCGGCGCCATACGGCGCCGCCCTTGTTTCGTTCACGTTCGCGAGATGATTCGCGTGAAACGCGTGATCGCCGCGCCGCGCGATGGCCCCGCCGCCTGGGGGCCGGCGTGGATCCGGCGCGCGACGCACGGGGCGTCAGGGCTGCGGTGACGTGGCGTCACGGCATTGACTTTCGGCCGACGGACAGGGGGCTGAAAAACATGGCGGAATTGTGGCAGGCCTGACAATGATTTACAGATTGCCACTTTGATCCGTCAAGAAATTTACAAAAAACTCGTTATTAAAAAAAGAGTTACCTAAAAATTGACCAATACGGTATAGTGGCGCTCGGATGGAGGATCGGCAACGCCGTGCCCGGTATGGGGCGACGGTTTGCGTGCCGGATGCTGGAGGAGCGTGAATGTCGGACCAGGTGCAATCGGGTGTTTACCCGGCGTCGGCGGATTTTGTGGCCAAGGCGCATGTGGACGCTGCGACCTATGAGGCGATGTACGCCGAATCGGTTTCCAACCCCGAGGGTTTCTGGGCCGAGCATGGCAAGCGCATCGACTGGATCCGCCCGTTCTCGACGGTCAAGAACACCTCGTTCGAGTTCGGCAAGGTCGATATCAAGTGGTTCGAGGACGGCACGCTGAACGTCTCGGCGAATTGCATCGACCGGCATATCGCGACCCGCGCCAACCAGACCGCAATCATCTTCGAGCCCGACGATCCCTCGGCGCATGAGGCGCGGCACATCACCTATCTTGAGCTGCTGGAGCAGGTGAGCCGCATGGCGAACGTGCTCAAGGCGAACGGCATCGGCAAAGGCGACCGCGTGGTGCTGTATCTGCCGATGATCCCCGAGGCCGCCTATGCCATGCTGGCCTGCGCGCGGATCGGCGCGATTCATTCGGTGGTCTTCGCCGGCTTCTCGCCCGACGCGCTGGCCAATCGCATCAACGACTCCGAGGCCAAGGCCGTCATCACCGCCGACAGCGCCCCGCGCGGCGGCCGCAAGACGGCCCTGAAATCCAACGCCGACAAGGCGTTGTTCGACTGCTCGGAAAAGGTGAAGTGCTTCGTCGTCAAGCATACCGGCGACCAGACAACCTGGATCGACGGGCGCGACATCGACATCAAGGCGGAAATGGCTGCGGCCAGCCCCTATTGCCCTTATGCGGAAATGAACGCCGAGGACCCGTTGTTCGTCCTCTATACCTCGGGTTCGACCGGGCGGCCCAAGGGGGTCGTGCACACCAGCGGTGGCTATCTGGTCTATGCCGCGATGACGCACGAGATGACCTTCGACTATCACGAAGGCGATGTCTTCTGGTGCACCGCGGACGTGGGCTGGGTCACCGGCCACAGCTACATCATCTATGGCCCGCTGGCGAACGGCGCGACGACCCTGATGTTCGAGGGCGTGCCGACCTATCCCGACGCCGGGCGTTTCTGGGCGGTGTGCGAAAAGCACAAGGTCAACCAGTTCTACACCGCCCCGACCGCGATCCGCGCGTTGATGGGCCAGGGTGCCGAATGGGTCGAGAAATACGACCTGTCCTCGCTGAAGGTGCTGGGCTCGGTCGGCGAGCCGATCAACCCCGAGGCCTGGAACTGGTACAACACCCATGTCGGCAAGGGTGCGCGCCCGATCGTCGATACCTTCTGGCAGACCGAGACCGGCGGCCATATGCTGACGCCGCTGCCCGGCGCGATCCCGACCAAGCCTGGCTCGGCGACCAAGCCGTTCTTCGGGGTGAAGCCGGTCATCCTGGATGCCACCACCGCCGCGGTCCAGTCGGACACCACCGCCGAGGGCGTGCTGTGCATCGCCGACAGCTGGCCCGGGCAGATGCGCACCGTCTGGGGCGATCATGAACGCTTCCAGGAAACCTATTTCCAGCAATACAAAGGCTATTATTTCACCGGCGACGGCTGCCGGCGCGATGCCGATGGCTATTACTGGATCACCGGCCGCGTCGATGATGTCATCAACGTGTCGGGCCACCGGATGGGCACGGCCGAGGTCGAAAGCGCGCTGGTCGCCCATGAAAAGGTCGCCGAGGCCGCCGTGGTCGGGTATCCGCACGCGATCAAGGGGCAGGGCATCTACGCCTATGTCACGCTGATGAACGGCATCGAACCCACCGAGGACCTGCGCAAGGAACTGGTGAAATGGGTCCGCACCGAAATCGGCCCGATTGCCAGCCCCGACCTGATCCAGTGGGCGCCCGGCCTGCCCAAGACGCGCTCGGGCAAGATCATGCGCCGCATCCTGCGCAAGATCGCCGAGAACGACTATGGCGCGCTGGGCGATATCTCGACGCTGGCCGATCCGTCGGTGGTCGAAGACCTGATCGCCAACCGCATGAATCGGGCCTGATCGGATGGAGCAGACGATGACCCGTGCGGCCGTCCTGATCCTGTTGGGCCCCCCGGGGGCGGGCAAGGGCACCCAGGCCCGGATGCTGGAAGAGCGGTTTGGCCTGGTGCAGCTGTCCACTGGCGACCTGCTGCGCGCGGCGGTGGCTGCGGGAACGCCGGCGGGCCTGGCGGCCAAGTCGGTGATGGAGGCCGGCGGCCTCGTGTCCGACGAGATCGTGCTTGCGATCCTCAAGGACCGCATGGCCGCGCCCGATACCGCCCGGGGCGTGATCCTGGACGGTTTCCCGCGCACGCCCGGCCAGGCCAGGGCGCTGGACGCGCTGCTGGCCGATCAGGGCCTGCGCATCGACGCGGCGATTTCGCTCGATGTGGATGACGCGCAGATGGTCGCCCGGGTTTCGGGCCGCTACACCTGCGCCGATTGCGGCGAGGGGTATCACGACGACTTCAAGCAACCGGCCGTGGCCGGAACTTGCGACAAATGCGACGGGACGGCGTTCAAGCGCCGAGCCGACGACAATGCCGAGACCGTGGGGGCCAGGCTGACGGCCTACCACGCGTCCACGGCACCGCTGATCGCCTATTACGACGGGCAGGGCGTGCTGCGGCGGGTGGATGGCATGGCGGCCATCGACGCGATCGCGGACGACCTGGGTTCGATCGTGCACGAGGTGACAGCGTAGCGGCGCCGGCCCCGAGGGCTCCACGCCCCGGGCCGGCGTTCGACCATGAGAGGCAGGCATCCCGTGTTCGGGGTGTCCGCAGTGGAGGAAAACCGGGAGGACACAATGTCTGACAAATCGGCCAGCGCATACTGGGCGGCGAACATCCGGCTCATCACGATCTGTCTCGTGATCTGGGCGCTCGTCTCCTTCGGCTTCGGCATCATTCTTCGCCCGCTTCTGGCGGGTATTCCCGTCGGTGGCACGGATCTCGGCTTCTGGTTCGCCCAGCAAGGCTCGATCCTGACCTTCCTGGTCCTGATCTTCTTTTATGCCGCGCGCATGAACAAGATCGACCGGGAATTCGGCGTCGACGAACAGTAACGGGAGCGGGGACAGATGGATCAGTTTACACTCAACCTGATTGTGGTGGGGCTTTCGTTCGCCCTCTACATCGGGATCGCGATTTGGGCCCGCGCGGGTTCGACCAGCGAATTCTATGCCGCCAACCGTGGCGTTCACCCCGTCCTGAACGGGATGGCGACCGCCGCCGACTGGATGTCGGCCGCCTCGTTCATCTCGATGGCCGGGATCATCGCCTTCGTCGGTTATGACAACTCGACCTACCTGATGGGCTGGACCGGCGGCTATGTGCTGCTGGCACTGCTGCTTGCGCCCTACCTGCGCAAGTTCGGCCGCTTTACCGTGCCGGACTTCATCGGCGACCGGTTCTACAGCCAGACCGCGCGTATCGTCGCCGTCATCGCGCTGCTCGTCATCTCGATCACCTATGTGATCGGGCAGATGGCTGGCGCCGGCGTCGCCTTCTCGCGCTTCCTCGAGGTTTCCAGCTCGACCGGGCTGTGGATCGCCTCGGCGGTGGTGTTCGTCTACGCCGTTCTTGGCGGGATGAAAGGCATCACCTACACGCAGGTCGCGCAGTATTGCGTGCTGATCGTCGCCTATACCATCCCGGCGATCTTCATCTCGCTGCAACTGACCGGCAGCTTCCTGCCGCAGATCGGCCTGTTCAGCGCCGACGCCTCGGGGCAGCCGCTGCTGACGCACCTGGACGGCCTGCTGACCGACCTGGGCTTCCGCTCGTATACCGAGCACCACTCGAACACGCTGGACATGGTGCTGTTCACCATGGCGCTGATGATCGGCACCGCGGGCCTGCCGCACGTCATCATCCGTTTCTTCACCGTGCCGAAAGTGTCCGATGCCCGCGCGTCGGCCGGCTGGGCGCTGGTGTTCATCGCGCTGCTCTACACGGTCGCCCCGGCGGTCGGTGCGATGGCGCGCCTGAACATCATCAACACGATCTATCCGAACGGTGTTGACGGCACGCCGCTGGCCTATGCCGATCAACCCGCGTGGATGACCAACTGGGAAAACACCGGTCTGCTGGCGTTCGAAGACAAGAACGGCGACGGCCTGATCCAGTACTACAACGCCACCGACGCGATGGCCGCCACGGCGACCGAGCGCGGCTGGAACGGCAACGAGATGACCACCTTCAACCGGGACATTCTGGTGCTGGCGAACCCGGAAATCGCGGGTCTGCCGGGTTGGGTGATCGCGCTGATCGCGGCGGGTGGTCTTGCGGCCGCACTGTCCACGGCGGCGGGTCTGCTGCTGGCGATCTCGTCGGCGGTTTCGCATGACCTCATCAAGTCGGTGCTGAATCCGGGCATCTCGGAAAAGGGCGAAATGCTGGCCGCGCGTGTCTCGATGGCGGTTGCCATCCTGATCGCGACGCTGCTGGGTCTGAACCCCCCGGGCTTTGCCGCGCAGGTGGTGGCGATCGCCTTCGGTCTGGCGGCGGCGTCGCTGTTCCCGACCATCATGATGGGGATCTTCTCCAAGAGCATGAACTCGGCCGGTGCGGTCGCGGGCATGCTGGTCGGCCTGGTCGTCGAGATGGTCTACATCTTCACCTATGTGGGCTGGTTCTTCATCCCCGGCACCAACATGCTGCCGAACACCGCCGCCAACTGGCTGTTCGGTATCCAGCCGGCCTCGTTCGGTGTGGTCGCCGCGATCCTGAACTTCCTGGTGGCGTATATCGTGCTGGCGATGACCAAGCCCGCGCCGAAGAACATCCAGGACCTGGTGGAATCGATCCGCGTGCCGCGTGGCGCCGGTTCGGCCCAATCCCACTGACCCAAGACCCGGAGGGGCGCGCGGTTGCGCCCCTCCACCCCCCTCCCTCTCTCTGGTGGAACGGTGCCCCCGATGGAAACGCAGGTCGAGACGATCCAGGCCTTCCTCGAAACGGTGCACCCTTACGACAGCCTGCCACGGGACGAACTGGCGCGGGTCGCCGGTTGCTTCGGTCGCAGGGAATATGCCGCCGGCGAACAGATCTACGCCCTGGGCGAACCTCTCAAGGGGCTCTACCTCATCAAGCGCGGCGCGGTCGAGGTGACCGACGCGAACGGGGCGCTGGTGTCCATCCTGGCGCCGCGCAATTCCTTCGGTGAGCGCGGGCTTTTGCGCGACGGGCTGGCGGTGACCTCGTCCCATGCGGTCGAGGCCACGGTCGTCCTGATGCTGCCCGAGGGCGAGTTGCGCCACCTCATGGCCAATGTCCCGGCCTTCGCGCGGTTCTTCAACCGCGCGCGGCCTGCCGAGGGCCGCGACGCCGATCTGGCCACGCTCAAGGTGGGCGATCTGATGACGCGCGGGCCGGTCAGCCTGCCACCCGGGGCCACCGTGGCCGAAGTCGCGTGCGTGATGCGCGACAAGCACGTCTCGTCGGTGGCGATCACCCAGGACGACACGCTGATCGGCCTGGTCACCACCCGCGACCTGACCGAACGGGTGATGGCCGAGGGGCTGGGCTTTGACACGCCGGTGCGCCAGGTGATGACCCCGGACCCGGTCTCGCTGGGGCCCGATGCGCTGGGTTCGGATATCCTGCACGCCATGCTGGAACGCCGCATCGGCCATGTGCCGGTGGTGCAGGACGGCAAGCTGAAGGGGATGATCACCCAGACCGACCTCACGCGGTTCCAGGCGGTCAGTTCCGCGCAGCTTGTGCGTGACGTGGCCAGCGCCGAAACGCCCCAGGAAATGGCCGAGGTCACGGCGCGCATCCCGCGCCTGTTGCAGCAACTGGTGGCGTCGCACAATGCGCACGAGGTGGTGACGCGGCTCATCACCGACATCGCCGATACCGTGACCCGCCGGCTGTTGAAACTGGCCGAGGCCCAGCTTGGCCCGGCGCCCGTGCCCTATCTGTGGCTGGCCTGCGGCAGTCAGGGCCGCCAGGAACAGACCGGCGTCAGCGATCAGGACAACTGCCTGATCCTGGACGATGCCGCGACGGCCGACGACCGGGTCTATTTCAAGGCGCTGGCGAAATTCGTGTCCGACGGTCTGAATGCGGCGGGCTACGTCTATTGCCCCGGCGACATGATGGCCACCGCCGACCGCTGGTGTCAGCCAAAGGCGACCTGGCAACGCTATTTCCGTGGCTGGATCGACACCCCCAGCCCCGAGGCGCAGATGCTGGCCTCGGTCATGTTCGACCTGCGTCCGATCGGCGGGCAGCCGTCGCTGTTTCGCGACCTCCAGGAAGAGACGCTCGAGGCGGCATCGAAGAATTCGATCTTCGTGGCGCACATGATCTCGAACTCGCTGAAGCATCACCCGCCGCTGGGCCTGTTGCGCGGCTTTGCCACGATCCGCTCGGGCGAGCACAAGAACCATGTGGACATGAAGCACAACGGCGTCGTGCCGGTGACCGACATCGCCCGCATCTATGCCCTGACCGGCAAGCTGACCGAAGTGAACACCCGCGCCCGCATCGAGGCGGGCGAAGCGGCGGGTGTGGTCTCGGTTTCGGGCGCGCGGGACCTGATCGAAGCCTACGACCTGATCGCGCGGCTCAGGCTGGAAAACCAGGCCGCGCTGGTCAAATCGGGGCGCAAGCCGGACAATTTCCTGGCGCCTTCGGACCTGTCGGATTTCGAACGCAGCCATTTGCGCGACGCCTTCGTGGTGGTGCGCACCATGCAATCGGCGCTGGGCCAGCGGGCCGGGGCGCTGGGATGAAGGGAACGGGCGCATGGTGATCGACTTTATCGGCGCGCTGGCCTCGGGGCTGGGTCTGCTGGGGCTGGTTCTGCTGGTGAACCGGGTGATCCTGCGCGGCCGTTTCGGTGGCTGGGTCTATCCGGCGACCGTCGCGCTGGGGATGGTCGCCTACACCGTCTGGGCCGAATACACCTGGCCGACCCGCACGCTCGAGGCGCAGCCGCAATTGATGCTGGCCGGCGAGAACGCGGAAAGCGTCGCCTATCGCCCCTGGACCTATCTGTGGCCCCAGGTGTCGGTGATGATTACCGTGGACCGGTCGGAAACGCGGGTCAATCCGGCCTTTCCACATCTGGTCATGACCCAGGTCGTGCGGCTGGCGCGCTGGCAGCCGGTGCGCGGCTACCTGACGGTGTTCGATTGCCAGGGCCATGCCCGCGCACTGATGGGCGAAGGCGTTGAATTGAGTGCGGACGGGGCGCTGCAAGGCGCGACCTGGGAGCCGCTGGATGCCGAGGACCCGGTGCTGCGCGCCGCGTGCTCGGTCGCGGAGGAGATCGGAAATGGCCGAGGCAGCGGAACGTAAGCGGATTCTGGTGGTCGAGGACGAGGACAACATCGCCGTCGCTCTGGACTATCTGATGACCCGCGAGGGCTACGAGCAAAGCCGGATCGCCACCGGCGCCGGGGCGGTCGATCTGATCCGCCAGACCCGGCCCGATCTGGTGCTGCTGGACGTCATGCTGCCCGAGGTCTCGGGCTACGAGATATGCCAGAACGTCCGCCTTGACCCGGCGCTGAGCGGGGTGAAGATCCTGATGATGACCGCGCGCGGCTCGGCGATGGAGCGGCGCAAGGGGCTGGCGATGGGCGCCGATGGCTTCATCTCGAAGCCCTTCGAACTGAAGGCCCTGCGCGCCGAGGTGCGCCGCATCCTGGCGGGCGAGCCCGCTGTCACGACCAGCGACGCGCCGGGCGAGGCGCGCCATGCTTGACCGCCTGAGCCTGCGCCTGCGCATCCTGCTGTTCTTTGCCGCGCTGGCGCTGGGCGCGGTCCTGGCCATCGTCGCGGGCCTATGGGTCGCGCTGCGCCACGAGGGGGCCGCGACCGTCCCCCCGGCGCTGGTCTCGGGCGGGTTGATCGCGGCGTTTCTGGTGGTCGGCCTGGTCACCTGGGTCTGGTTCCTGTTCGATCAGAACGTAGCCCGCGCCATCGAATCCCTGGCGTCGGCGATCCGCGCGCGGGTTCACGCCGGCATCGAACACGACCTGGTCGCCGAGGCCCGCGCCGCGCGCTACCTGGGCGATCTGGCGCCCGCCGCCGCCGCCGTGACCCGCACCCTGGTCGAAACCCGAAACGCCCTGGCCGAATCCGTGGCGCGCGAGACCACGCGCCTCGCGGCCGAGAAATCGCGGCTGGAAACCTTGCTGGCGGATGTTCCGGTGGCGGTGTTGCTGTGCACGGCCGACCACCAGCTGGCTTTTTACAACGGGCAGGCGGTGGACATCCTGGGGGGGGGCACCGCGCCGGGGCTGGACCGCAACCTGCTGGACTATCTGCGCGCGGGTCCGATCCGGCACGCCTATGATCGGCTGGCCGGGGCCGGGGACCCCGACCTGGCCTCGGACCTGTTGTGTGCCACGGCAACCGGCGGGCGCCTGCTGGCGGGGCGGATGCGCGTGCTGAGGCGCCGCGAAGAGGGTATCGCGCCGGGCTATGTGCTGACCCTGCGCGACGTGACCGCCGATATTGCCGCACACACCAGCCGCGAGGCCCTGCTGGCCGAGGTCTTTGATCGCGTGCGCCGGCCCGCGGCCAACCTGCAAACCGTGATCGGGGTTCTGGCGGAACTGCAAGACGCGCAGGACGCCCCCGACCTCAGCGCCGCGATGCTGGACGAGGTCGGCGCGCTGACGCAGGCGATCACCGAACTGGGCGCGCGCTATGACGCCGCGCAATCCGACTGGCGGCCTCTGGTCGCGACGCGGTCGGCGGACCTGCTGGACGGGTTGAAGGGTCGCCTCCAGGCCGAGGGGCTGTCGCTGGAAACCGAGGGGCCCGAACTGATCCTCCAGGTGGACGGGTTCGAGATCGTCGCATTCTGGGCCTGGCTGGCGTGCCGGTTGGCCGAACAGGGAACCGCCCGCGCCTTTCGCCTGGTGCTGGCCGAGGAAGACGGGCCGGGCGCGGTGATGCGGCTGTGCTGGGATGGCGCGCCGCTGTCGGTCGGCCGGCTGGACGGCTGGCTGATCGAACCCCTGGGCGCGGCGACCGGCGAGTTGAGCGCCCGCGCGGTGCTGAAAACCCATGCGACCGAGGCCTGGCCGGAACAGGTCGGCGGGCGCAGTGCCGTGGTCATGCCGATCCGCTCGGCGCGCCGGGCGGGCCGCCGGCCGCCACCGATCGCGCGCAAGGTGGTCTATGATTTCGACCTGCTGTCCAAGGCCCGCAATGCCGCGGTGGCGGACACGCGACTGGACGACCTGACGTTTGTGGTGTTCGACACGGAAACCACCGGCCTGTCGCCTGCCACGGACGAGATCGTGCAGATCGCCGGCGTCCGCCTGGTCAACGGCAAGCGGGTCGAGACCGAGGTGTTCGACACGCTGGTCAACCCGGGCCGGCCGATCCCGCCGTCCTCGACCGACGTGCACGGGATCAACGACAGCATGGTGGTGGGCGCGCCCGACATCGTCGAGGCCGGTCGCCGGTTCCACAAATTCGCCGAAGGGGCGGTGCTGGTGGCCCATAACGCCCCCTTCGACATGGAGTTCCTGCGCCGCAAGGAGGCCGCACTGGGCGTGGCCTTCGATCACCCGATCCTGGACACCGTGCTGTTGTCCGCCGTCGTCTATGGCCAGACCGAGCAGCACTCGCTCGATGCGCTGACGGCGCGGCTGGGGATCACCATCCCCGAAGAAGCCCGCCATACCGCCATCGGCGACACGGTGGCCACGGCGGACGCGTTTCTGAAGCTGGTGCCGATGCTGCGCGCGCGTGGGCTGGACACCTTTGGCGCGGTGGTGGCCGAGGTGCGCAAGCACGGGCGGCTGCTGAAGGATCTGAACGGCTGACCGGCTGACGGACGGTGGGTGCAAAGCACCCACCCTACGTGGCGATTGTGCCCGTGGCCGCGTGCGGGCTAGAGTGCCACGATGACCCATCACATCGACCCGACCCGCGACAGTTTCGCCCGGTTCAAGGACCTTCCCCGGAACCAGCCGATCCATATGCTGAACCTGATCCGCCTGCGCGCGCGCGCGGCCTATGCCGACGGGCGCGACGCCAGCGGGGCCGAGGCCTATCGCGCCTATTCGCGCGAAAGCGGGCCGATCTTTCGGGCGCTGGGTGGGCGCATCCTGTGGAGCGGCCGCCCCGAGGCGATGCTGATCGGCCCCGAGGACGAACGCTGGGACATCGCCTTTGTCGCCGCCTATCCCGATGCGCAGGCGATGATCGACATGATCCGCGATCCCGCCTATCAGCAGGCGGCCCGTCACCGCACCGCCGCCGTGGCGGATTCGCGGCTGATCCGGATGGCGCCAAACCCGCAAGGCGACGGGTTCGGCGACCGGGACCAGGACACCGCCTGAGGGTCAGCCCTTGGTGGTTTCCTTGAGCTTGTCGATGCCCAGGGTTTTCAGCGCGAGCGATTCATAGAACGGCTCGGACGTGCCCTTCTTGATCTTGCGCAGGAAGTATTTCTCGAATCCCACCTTGGCCAGATGCACCCATTTGCCTGACGACGACCAGTTCACGTTGCGCGGCGGGATCTGCGGTTGGGCGACGAAGGCGACGCCGCTGTCCCCGAAATCCGCAAGACAGACCGCGTTCCACGAGCCCACCTCGTCGGGGTCCTGGCCTTTCAGCAAGGCCGCGATGTTGTGGGCGGTCGCGGTGACCATGCTTTCGATCATGAAGCCCGTCTTGGGCACGCCGCAGGGCACCGGCGTGGGGCCGGTGGGCGGGATCGCCACGCAGACGCCGACCGAAAAGATGTTGGGGAATTTCGGATTGCGCTGATGCTTGTCCACGATGACGAAGCCGCGCGGGTTCACCAACCCCTCGATGCCCATCAAGGGCTTGATGCCCCGGAACGCCGGCAGCATCATCGCAAAGCCGAAGGGCAGTTCCTTTTCGGCCTTGACCGATCCGTCCTCGGCGATTTCCTCGACCACCATCTTTCCGTCTTCGACCCGCTTGACGCGGCTCGAGGTCATGAACTTGACGTGCTTTTCGCGCATCTCGGATTCGAGCAGGCCCTTGGTGTCGCCGACCCCGTCCAGGCCCAGATGGCCGACATAGGGTTCGGCGGTGACGAAGGTCATCGGAACCTTGTCGCGGATCTTGCGGCGCCGGAGCTCGGTCTCGACGATGAACAGGAATTCATAGGCCGGGCCAAAGCAGCTTGCCCCTTGCACGGCACCGATGATGACCGGGCCGGGATTCCGGCAGAAGGCTTCGAATTTCTCGCGTGCGGCCGTGGCGTGATCGACATGGCAGACCGACTGCGTGTGACCCTCGGGGCCAAGGCCCTCGATCTCGTCAAAGGCCAGTTCGGGCCCGGTTGCGATCACCAGATAGTCGTAGTCGATGCTGCGGCCGTCGACCAGTGCGATGCGGTTCTCGTCGGCGTGCAGCTTTTCGGCGGCAACGGGGATGAAATCGATGTTCTTCTTTTTCAGGATCGGGTTCAGATCGACCGAGATATCCTCTTTCTGCCGCCAGCCGACCGCGATCCACGGATTGGACGGGACAAAGTGATAGGTCGGGTCCTTGGTGACGACGGTGATCTTGTGATCCTTGCCGACCTGGTCGCGCAGTTCGTAGGCCATGATGGACCCGCCCAGACCCGCACCCAATACGACGATATGTGCCATTGCGAAAACTCCCCCTTCGCGCCGGTTGACGCGGGAGGATTGAATGACTCTTGGCCACGCATATCAAGAAAAATCAGAATATGAGCAGGTGACTCGGGTTTTCGGCACGGTCGGGCGCGGTCGGGCGCGGCGGGCAGGGCGCCGCGCCCGGGCCGGTCAGCCGTTCGAGGCCGCCAGAGACACCGCGGGCTTGCCCGTGGTCTTGGTCTTGCGATTGCTGTGGGTGTCCATGAACTGGAACACCAGCGGGCGGATGTTGTTGCGCCAGCTCGATCCGGCAAAGATGCCGTAGTGACCCGCGCCCGGTTCCAGGTGCTGGGCCTTCATCGAGTCGGGCACCCCGGTCAACAGGTCCAGCGCCGCCAGGCATTGACCCGGGGCCGAGATGTCGTCCTTGGAGCCTTCGACGATCTTGACCGCGACATCGGTGATCTTGCCGATATCGACCTTGCGTCCGTTCACCTCGAACACGTTACGGGCGATCTCGCGGTCCTTGAAGATCCGCTCGACGGTCGAAAGGTAGAATTCGGCCGTCATGTCCATGACCGACAGGTATTCGTCATAGAAGTGGTTGTGCGCGTCGTGTTCGCTGTCCTCGCCGCGCGCGGCGGCGGTGATCTTGTCGCTGAAGGCTTGCGCGTGACGGTCCATGTTCATGCTGAGGAACCCGGCCAGCTGCAACAGTCCGGGATAGACGGTGCGGCCGACGCCGGCGTATTTCAGCCCGACGCGCTGGATCGCCAGGTGTTCCAACTGGCCCATCGTCACCCGGCGGCCGAAATCCGTCACCTCGGTCGGCGCGGCGTCGGGGTCGATCGGGCCGCCGATCAGCGTCAGCGTGAGCGGCTGGGCCTCGGGCGCGTCCTCGGCCAGAAGGGCGGTCGCGGCCAGCGCAAGGGGCGCGGGCTGGCAGACGGCGATCACATGGGTATCGGGGCCCAGGTGCTTCATGAAATCGACAAGATACTGGGTGTAGTCCTCGACATCGAACTTGCCTTCGGACACGGGAATATCGCGCGCGTTATGCCAATCGGTGATCCAGACTTCGGCATCCGGCAGCAGGCTGGCCACGGTCGAGCGCAGCAGCGTCGAATAGTGCCCCGACATCGGTGCGCACAGCAGGATGCGGCGCGGCTTTTCCGGGCGGCCCGGCACCTTGAAGCGCAAGAGGTCGCCGAACGGGCGCTTGATCTCGATCTCGGTTTCGCACAGGTGGTCGCGGCCGTCCTCGCCGACGATCGAGCGGATGCCCCACGCGGGCTTGATGACCATGCGGGCAAAGCTGCGCTCGGTCACGCGGCCCCAGGCGGACATGACCTTGAACATCGGATGCGGCACCAGCCCCCACATCGGATACGAGGCAAAGGCCCGTGCCGAGGCGCCCAACCATTCGTTGGTGTTGCGCATCGTTTCCATCAGGTCGTAGGTCGCCATCTGCTTCATGGGTGTCTCCAGGCGATGCGGGCGCGTCAGGGTTGAAACCCGACGGAATCCGCACTTCCAAACAAGGGGGGTCGCGGTTTAGAATAGACAATGCTGCGGTGCAGGATAGTAGGGGGAGCGTAAGAATATGGCAACTTCTGAATACGAAAATTCAGAGAAACTCGATGCCTTGAACGAAAATCTGGTGCGAATCGAGGCCCTCACGCAACGCCTGATTGCTGCGTTCGCGAGGAAGCAGCCCCAACGCAGCGAATTGCAGGCGCCGGACCCCTCGCTCTACCTCGACGCGGCGACCGCCTACTGGACCGACATGGTTCAGAACCCCTCGAAGATTCTGGAGCAGCAGGTCGAATACTGGGGCAAGACGCTGAAGCATTTCGTCGAGGCGCAGGAGGCCCTGCGCGCCGGCACCTTGACCGTGCCCCCGGACGCGACGCGCGATGACAAGCGGTTCACCAACCCGCTGTGGAAGACGCATCCCTATTTCAACTACATCAAGCAGCAGTATCTGATGTCGTCGGACGCGATCGAAAAGGCGATCGCGGACCTGGACACGCTGGACCCGCGCGCGAAGAAGCGACTGGAATACTTCGGCAAGCAGATCATCGACATGATGGCGCCGACGAATTTTCTGGGCACCAACCCCGACGCCCTGATGAGGGCCGTCGAGACCGAGGGCGAATCGCTGGTCAAGGGGCTGGAGAACCTGGTGCGCGACATCGAGGCCAACGACGGCGAGCTGCTGGTCACGTTGTCCGACCGCGACGCCTTCAAGGTCGGCGGCAACATCGGCATGACCGAGGGCGCGGTGGTCTTTCGCAACCGCATGTTCGAACTGATCCAGTACAAGCCGCAGACCGAGCAGGTGCACGAAACGCCCCTGCTGATCTTTCCGCCCTGGATCAACAAGTTCTACATCCTGGACCTGAAGCCGCAGAATTCGCTCATCAAATGGATCGTCGAGCAGGGCTATACGCTGTTCGTGGTGAGCTGGGTCAACCCGGGCGCCGCCTATGCCGACGTGGGCATGGACACCTATGTTCAGGAGGGCTTCCTCACCGCCATCGACAAGGTCAAGGAAATCTGCGGCGTCAAGACGATCAACACCATCGGCTATTGCATCGCCGGGACCACGCTCAGCCTGACGTTGGCGCTGCTGCAAAAGCGCAAGGACAAGTCGATCAAGTCCGCGACGTTCTTCACCGCGCTGACCGATTTTTCCGACCAGGGCGAGACCGGGGTGTTCCTGGAGAACGATTTCGTTGACGGGATCGAGGCCGAGGCGCGCGAGAAGGGCTATCTCAAGTCCTACTTCATGACCAAGACCTTCAGTTACCTGCGGTCGAACGACCTGATCTATGGTCCCGCGATCCGCAGCTACATGCTGGGCGAGGCCCCGCCGGCCTTTGATCTGCTCTATTGGAATGGCGACGGCTCGAACTTGCCGGGGCGCATGACGATCGAGTATCTGCGCGGGCTGTGCCAGGAGAATGCGTTCTGCGAGGACGGGTTCGAGATCCTGGGCGAGCGGCTCAAGGTCGGCGACGTCAAGGTGCCGCTGTGCTCGATCGCCTGCGAGACCGACCATATCGCCGCGTGGAAATCCTGTTTCCGGGGCGTGGCGCAGATGGGGTCCACGAACAAGACCTTCATCCTGTCCGAGTCGGGGCATATCGCCGGGATCGTGAACCCGCCGTCCAAGAAGAAATACGGCCACTACACCTCGGACGCGCCGATCGAGGACCCGGACGCCTGGAAAGCCGACGCAGAGTATCACGAAGGGTCCTGGTGGCCGCGCTGGGAAGAATGGCTGCGCGCGCGTTCCGGCAAGATGATTGCGGCCCGCGCGCTGCCTGATTCGGTTTTGGCCCCGGCACCGGGCACCTATGTGATCGCGAATCCGAACGCGGGATCAACAGCTTAGGGTTGTTGCTGCACCGCAGAAAAATCGCTTGATTTTCTGCGGTGCAGCATGTAGAACTCTTCTCATCCGCCGAGGCCCGGATGGTTCGGACCCGCGTAACATGGAGAAGACCAATGGCAAAAGCTGCTACCGATTTCACCAAGATGTTCCAGGACATGATGGGTGCGTTCCCCGCCGTCGATACCAAGGCGCTTCAGGACTCGTTCAAGAGCCAGGCCGCGCTGGGCGAGAAGATGAGCAAGGTCGTTCTGGAAGCCGCTGAAAAGTCGGCCGAAGTTTCGAGCAAATGGACCAAGTCGGCGCTCGCCAAGATCGGTGAAGCCTCGACCGTCAAGGAAGAGGCGTCGGACTACGCCAAAGCCGCGACCGACTTCGCTTCGGCCTCGGCCGAGCTGGCCGCCGAACACATGGCCGCCTTCGCCGAAATCGCCAAGCGCGTTCAGATGGACACCGTCGAACTGATGCTGGCCGCTGGCAAGGACATGTCGGCCGAAGCGACCGCTGCGGTGCAGAAAGCCACGGCCGACGTGACCGCCGCCGCCAAGAAAGCGACCGACGAAGTCACCGCCGCCGCGAAAAAAGCGACCGCGGCCGCGGCGAAGTGATCGGTTGACCCGCGCCGTGTCGCGGGTCTGGACCGGATCCATACCAGGGCGCCCGATCCCCTCCCATGACGGCGCCTTGGACAAGGGCGGGCTTCGGCCCGCCCTTTGCCATTCCAGGGGCGCCTTGCCCGGTTTTTCGGCACGCCATTCCCCGGGGACGAAGAATCCTGTTTCCCCGCGCCGACTTGCGGTCTAACCTCGCCGCGATGCAGTAAACGAAACCAGGGGGGACTGCCGTGTCCGAGTCCGATAAGCCGCTGTTGATCAAGCGCTATGCGTCTCGCCGGCTCTACAACACCGAGAGCAGCGATTATGTCACGCTCGAGGATATCGCGGGCTTCATCCGGGCGGGGCGCGAGGTGCAGATCGTCGATCTCAAGACCGGCGACGACCTGACGCGCCAGTATCTGTTGCAGATCATCGCCGAGCACGAAAGCCGTGGCGAGAATGTCCTGCCGCTGGAGGTTCTGACCGATCTGGTCCGCAGCTACACCGCGCAGGCGCAAAGCGTCGTGCCCCAGTTCCTGGCGATGTCCTTCGACATGCTGCGCGAGGGGCCCGGCAAGCTGGCCGAACAGATGCACGCGATGAACCCGATGATGGCGCAGATGTCCAAGATGCCCGGGTTCGAGGCCATGCAGCGCCAGCAGCGCCAGTTCCTTGAAACGATGATGGCCGGTTGGTCGTCGATGCCGGGCGCCGCGACGACCGAAGCCGGTGACGCGGACGAGGACAAGGGCGACGACCTGTCGGCGATCCGTCGTCAGGTGGCGGCGCTCGAGGCCAAGCTCAGCAAGATGGGCAAGTGATCGTCGGGCGGCGCCTCAGCGCCGCCGCCTGCGCCCGCCTTCGCCGCCGCCGCCGGTGTTGTGGCTGACCTGCGGCAAGGTGACGACCGTCGCCAGATTGGGGAAGGTGTCCACCGCGTGCGGCAGGGCAGAGGCATTGACGAAATGCTCCTGAAAGCGCGGTTCGATGGCGGTCTCGACCTTGTGGATCCGCTTGACCTGCTGTTCGATCCCGGCCCGCGCGCCGATATTGCACAGCGCGATCCGCGCCCCGGTGCCGGCGGCGTTGCCGGCGCTGGTGACCTTGTCCAGCGGGCAATCGGGGATCATCCCCAGAACCATCGCGTGTTTCGCGCTGATATGCGCGCCAAAGGCGCCGGCCAGAACCACCCGGTCCACGGTGTCGACCTGCATCTCGTCCATGAGCAGGCGCGCGCCCGCGTAGAGCGCGGATTTGGCCAGCTGAATCGCCCGGATGTCGCCCTGTGTGACGGTGATGCGCGGGCCGTTCTGGGCGCTGCCGTCATGGATCAGATAGCTGTAGGTGCGCCCCTCGGGCTGGCAGCGCGGGGTGCTGGTCTGCTCGGGCGAGCCGATCAAACCCGCGGCATCGACGATGCCTGCCATGCGCATTTCCGCCACCGCCTCGATGATGCCCGATCCGCAGATGCCGGTGACGCCGGTTTGCGCCACGGCCTCGGCAAAGCCGGGATCGTCGGACCACAGGTCGCAGCCGATGACGCGGAAGCGCGGCTCGCGTGTCACGGGGTCGATCTCGATCCGTTCGATGGCACCGGGCGCGGCGCGTTGGCCGCTCGAAATCTGCGCGCCCTCAAACGCCGGTCCGGTGGGCGAGGAACAGGCCAGCACCCGGGTCTTGTTGCCCAGAAGGATCTCGGCGTTGGTGCCGACGTCCACGATCAGCACCAGGTCGTCCGATTCCTGCGGGGCCTCGGACAGGGCCACGGCGGCGGCGTCGGCGCCCACATGGCCGGCGATGCAGGGCAGGGTGTAGAGCCGCGCCTCGGGGTTCAGCGCGCTCAGCCCCACCTCGCGCGCCGGCAGCGACAGCGACGACGAGGTCGCCAGCGCAAAGGGCGCCTGACCCAGCTCGACCGGGTCGATGCCCAGAAACAGATGGTGCATGACCGGGTTGCAGACCACCACGGTTTCGACAATCGCGCCCGCCGCGACCCCGGCCTCGGCCGCGACGGATTGCGCCAGCGCGTTGATCGACGCGCGCACCGCTTCCGTCATCTCGACATCGCCGCCGGGGTTCATCATGGCATAGGACACGCGGCTCATCAGATCCTCGCCAAAGCGGATCTGCGGGTTCATGATCCCGCCCGAGGCCAGCACGCGGCCGTCCCTGAGGTCGCACAGATGCGCCGCGATGGTGGTCGAGCCGAGGTCGATCGCAAGGCCCACCAACGGCCCGTCATGGAACCCCGGGAAGATATCCAGCAGGCGCGCGCTGCCGCCGTGGTGGTCGCGGAACACGGCCACGGTGACCGCCCAGTTGCCCTTGCGCAGAACGGGTTGCAACTTGCGCAGCACCTGCGGCCCGGCCTCGATCCCGTCGATCTGCCATTGCGTGCGCAGCGCCGCCGACAGGCGTTCCAGATCGCCCGAAGGTTCGTGCATGTCGGGTTCGGCGACCTCGACATAATAAAGCCGCGTGGCGGGGTCCATCTGCACCGCGCGCGCGCTGGCCGCCTTGCGCACCACTTGCCGGTGCAACTGGCTTTCCGGGGGCACGTCGATCACCACGTCGCCCATGACCTTGGCCTGGCATCCCAGCCGGCGCCCGTCGATCATGCCGCGCTTGTCCTTGTAGCGTTGTTCGACCGCGTTCCATTCGCTCAGCGCGTCGGCCGACACCGTGACGCCATGCTTGGGAAAGGCGCCGACCCCCGGCGTGATCTGGCATTTCGAACAGATCCCGCGCCCGCCGCAGACCGAATCGAGGTCCACCCCCAATTGGCGCGCCGCCGTCAGGACGGGCGTGCCCAGTGCGAACCGTCCCCGCTTGCCCGAGGGCGTGAAGATCACCAGCGCGTCGTCTGTCATAGGTCTGTCCCGTCTGCGTTCGGGCGCAACATAACCCGTGGGGGCTGGCGGGAAAGGGGGAAGACGACGGCGCGCGCGCGGAAAGCGACGGTCAGTCGCGGGGCAGCGGGGTGACGGCCTCGGCCAGCAGGCTGGCTTCCGCGATCAGCGCGATCAGGATTTCGACGTGGCGCGCGGCGCGCCAGGGATTGCCGACCTCGTCCAGCGGGCGGGTGCGCATCGCGTCGTGTTGGGCCTCCAGGTCGATCAGTCGGTGCAGGGTGGCCGCGCCCGGGGCGGGCGTCGCGGGCAGACGCAGGACGCGCTTCAGGTCCGTTTCGCGCCGGTAATCGGCGGTGCCGTGGCGGGCGGTGCGCAGCAGCAGGCGCGGACGGCGGATCGTGGCCAGCGCCGACAGCACGGACAGGATCGAATCGGAATGGCAGGTCATCGGTGGCTTCCCCTTGCAGGTCGGGTTTGTGACAGGGGCATCATGACACAACCTATAAGGGTGTTGCGTTTCGGCGCTTTGCACCGTTCGCTTTGTTCAAGGCTTCTTTCCCATTGAAACCGAATAGTTGGAAACGCGGCGGGATTAAGAAACCCGTAACGAATACACGCATAGGTTGTTTACGTTTTGGAAACCTATGTGGCTTGTGTCTCTGGGGCTGCCACGCCTGAGGCATCGGCAAGAGGAGGGCGTGGCAAGGCTAGGGGGGGTCCCATGACCGCCAATGTCTCGCCGATCGGCCAATTGCCCGACTGGGTGCCCTCGGCCGTGCGGCTGTATCTGAGCCATACCGAGAATGGCCGCTCGTTGCGCGACATCGCGCGCGAAGAGGGTGTCCATGCCTCGACCGTGCTGCGTCAGGTGCGCCGATTCGAGAACCGTCGCGACGATCCACTGGTTGACTGCGCTCTGGGGCGGCTGCGTCAGGCTGCCCCGGCTGACCCCGAGGAGATCTCCGCGATGACCCAACCCCTGCGGACGGCCTGCCCCGCCACGACCCCCGATGAGACCATGCTCGACGCCGAGGCCCGCCGCGTCTTGCCCCGCCTGGCCGAGGAGGGGGCACTCCTGGTCGTTGCGCCCGACATGGACCGCGCGGTGGTCCTGCGCGACGGGGCCGGCGGCGCGACACGGCTGGCGGTGCTGGACCGCCCCATGGCCGAGGCCTTTGCGCTGCGCGAATGGATCGCCTGCGTCCAGCAAGGCCGTGTCCTGCGCTACGAGATCACCGCCGGTGGGCGGGCTGCCCTGCGCCGCCTGATCGCCGGGCGCGAAGCCCCCATCCCCGCGCGGGCTTTCGACGACGAGGACAACCGCCGCACCCGGCCGGTCACCCTGGAATCGCCGGTGACCGCGCTGGCGCGGCGGCGCGACCGTGACGGCAATCCCTTTCTGACCCCGGACCTGGTCGCCGCGGCCGAGCGCCTGCGCGAGGATTTCGAAACCGCGCAGGCCGGCCCCCGGGTCACGCAGAACTGGGACCGGTTTCTGGTTGGCCCCGATCAGGGGGGCGGGGCCGGCCTGGGCAACGCGCGCGGCGCCACGGGCGCCCGCGACCGCGTGGCCCTGGCGCTGCGCGAACTGGGGCCGGGGCTTGCCGACATGGCGCTCAGGTGCTGTTGCTACATGGAGGGGCTGGAAACCGCCGAGCGGCGGCTGGGCTGGTCGGCGCGGTCCGGCAAGATCGTGCTGCGCATCGCGCTGCTGCGCCTGAAAAAGCACTACGACGATCTCGGCGACGCGGGCAAGATGATGGGCTGATTGCCGATCCCCGGCCTGATTGTCAGGCATTCACTGGCGGCCGGCCGCGGCAACAACCGCTGATGCCGGGCCCATGGTGTTCGAAAAGGCGCGGTCACCGGCCCCGAACCCGCGGGTCAGCTCCCTTGGTGGTTGAATTTCGTAAAGCCGGGGCTGCGCTTCTTTGTGCCGGAAATATCCTCGGGGGTATCCAAAGGGGGTGGAAAACCCCCTTTGGCGGGGGGTGCGGGGGGCTGGCCCCCCGCGACCTCGTCCCTGTCGGGCCGCTCTCCCGTCGGGCCGATCGCCCTCGGACCGCCCGACCTCAGACCGGCAGCATCCGTGCCAGACCGCCCACCTTGGCCGCCGCCGCACCCGAGGCGATCGCCTCGCGCGCCATGCGCACGCCGTCGGTCAACGCGCCGACCCGGTCCGCCACCACCAGCGCGGCGGCGGCGTTCAGCAGAACCGCGTCACGATAGGCGGGCCGCCCGCCGCCCGACAGCACCGCTTTCAGCTCGGCCGCGTTCGTGGCCGGATCGCCCCCCAGCAGGTCCTCGAACGGATGCACGGGCAGGCCGGCATCCTCGGGCGCGACGGTGAATTCGCGCAATTGTCCGCCCTCCAGCGCCACCACCAGGGACGGGGCGGCAATGGACAATTCGTCCGTTCCGTCGCCGCCATGCACCAGCCACGCCTTTTCCGATCCCAGCGCCTTCAGCACCTCGGCCATGGGGCGGATCAGATCGGCCGAGAATGCGCCGGTCAGTTGCCGCCTGACCCCGGCCGGGTTGGTCAGCGGGCCCAGGATGTTGAAGATCGTCCGCGTCCCCAGTTCGGCCCGCACCGGGCCGACATGGCGCATGGCGGGATGATGCATCGGCGCCATCATGAAGCCGATGCCGACCTGGGTCAGCGCCTTTTCGACTTCGGCCGCGCCGACCATGACGTTGATGCCCAGTGCGCCCAGGGCATCCGCCGCCCCCGATTTCGAACTGAGGTTGCGATTGCCATGCTTGGCCACCGGAACGCCCGCCCCCGCGACCACAAAGGCCGTCGCGGTCGAGATGTTCAGCGTGCCCTTGCCGTCGCCGCCGGTGCCGACGATATCCATCGCCCCCCGGGGTGCCGAGACCTTGACGCAACGGGCGCGCATCACGGCGGCGGCGGCGGCGTATTCGTCCACCGTTTCGCCCCGGGTGCGCAGCGTCATCAGGAAGCCGCCCATCTGCGCCGGGGTCGCGTCGCCGGCGAACAGGATCGAAAACGCCTCCTCGGCCTCGGGCCGGGTCAGCGGGCGTTCGGCGGCGGTGGCGATCAGGGTCTTGATGGTGCTCATGCCGGGGCCTTCGCGCTGTCCAGGAAATTGCGCAGCATGGCGTGGCCGTGCTGCGAGGCGATGCTTTCGGGGTGGAACTGCACCCCCTCGATCGGCAGATCGCGATGCCTGAGCCCCATGATCATGCCACTGTCCAGCCAGGCGGTCACCTCAAGGCAATCGGGCAGGCTGTCGCGGTCCACGATCAGCGAATGATACCGCGTGGCCTCCAGCGGCGAGGGCAGGCCCTGGAACAGGCCCTGTCCGGCGTGATGCATGGTGCCCAGCTTGCCGTGGACGATCTCGCCCGCGCGCACCACCTTGCCACCAAAGGCCTGGCCGATGGTCTGGTGCCCCAGGCAGACCCCCAGCAGCGGGAGGCGGGCCTCGGCCGCGGCAGCGACCAGCGGCAGGCAGATGCCGGCCTGGTCGGGGTCGCACGGCCCGGGGCTGAGGACGATCGCATCGGCGCCCATCGCCATCGCCTGTTGCACGTCCAGCGCGTCGTTGCGGCGGACCACGACCTCGGCACCAAGTTCGCCGAAATAATGCACGAGGTTGTAGGTAAAGCTGTCGTAATTGTCGATGAGCAGCAGCATGGCGGGGTCCGGTCCTGATCGGGGCGTCCCCTACATGCAACCGCCCATGCGGCAGGGTCAAGCCCGCGCGGGGGTTCAACCTTCCGGCCGAGGCTGTATACTGGCGCCAATTCGGCGGTCAGCGAGGGTGCCATGGGCGGGTTCATCAAGGGGATCGTCACGGGCGCGGTCAGCTTCGTGCTGGGGTTCGCCGTGTTGTCGGTGGTTCTGCCGGTCGAGGACCCCGCGCCCGCACCCGACGCGCAGGCCGCGCCGGACACGCAGGCCGCGCCGGACACGCAGGCCGCACCGGACACGCAGGCCGCACAGACCGCTCAGGCCGCACAGACCGCTCAGGCCGCACAGACCGCGCAGACCGCGCCGGACGAGGATCTGGCCGTCGTCGCCCAGCCGGAAACCCTGTTGCCGCAGTCCGACGCCGCGCCGACGGAACTGGCCTCGCCCGTGACCGCAGATGGGCCCGCGGACGCGGCGGTGGATACGCCGGCAGCGACGGCGCCTCCGTCCGAGGGCGCGCTCCCTCTCGCGCAACCCCTCGTCCCGGACGGGACCGCCCCCGCCGAAACGGCCCGGCAATCCCAGCCTGCCGACACACTGCCAGGCGCCGAGCCCGCCGTGGCCCCACCGCAGGCCCCGGTCGAAGCGGTCCTGCCCCCGGGGGATGTCGCGACGGATATTCCCCGGCCGCTGGAGCCCGTGGCCCCGGATGCGCCGGTTGCTGCGGCGCCCGCCGCGCCGCCGCTGGCCGGGCTGGCCGACGCCCCGGTGGGTTCCGCGGACGACGTCCGGGTCCCGGCGGTTCCGGCGGTGGCACCGTCGCCCGCCGACTCCGCGCTGGAATCGGTGCCTGAACCGGCGCCGGTCGTGCCCGCCGTGGACGAGGCGTCGGCCGTCACGGATCCCGCGCCGGTGGCCGACGCCCCGGTCAGCAGCCCGCCAGAGAGCGATGCGCAGGCCGCGCCCGCCATTCCGCCCTCTGCCCCGGTCGAGGATGCCGCGCCGCAAGCCGGTTCAACGACCGGCGCTGCCCCGGCCGCGCAAGATGCCCCGGCCGCCGATCCCGTCCCGTCACCCGGCGCGGCGCCGGACGCGCCAACCGCGGCACCGGACGACGCCCTGCCCGCCGACGCCGGCACGGCCCCCGATCTGCCCGCGCCCGAGACCCCCGCCGCGCCCGCCGAGGACCCCGTCACGCCGGTGCCCGCCCAGGTTCTGCCGCCGAGCGAGCCCACCTTGCCTTTGGGCCCCGCCCAGCCCGGCCTCGCGCCCGCGCCTCGGGCCCCGCACACACCGCGCGGCCCGCGTGTCATGTCCTTGCCCGGAGAGGGCAGCGGCGGGACCGTGCGCCGGCGGGCCGGGGTTGTCGCCGTAGCCGAACCCCGCACCGTCGAAGGCGTGACCATCGGCCGCCTGCCCAGCATCGGCGCGCCTGTCGCGACACCCGGCGACGCCACCGCCTCGGATGCCATCGCCGCAGCGGCTGCGGCGCCGGCAAGCGACGCCGAAGCCGATCCCGCGCGGCCCGCCTGGCAACGCAACGGCGTCACGGTGGACCTGCCGCAAGGCGCGCGCGCCCTGGGGGTGGTCCTGCTCGACGATGCGCGGGCTGAATTGGATGTGATGGCCCTGCCGTTCGCGGTGACCGTGGCGCTCGATCCCTACGATCCCGACGCGCCGCGCCGCGCCGCCGGCTATCGCAACGCCGGGCACGAGGTTGCGCTGCTGGCCAGCGCGCTGCCGGTCGGCGCGACGCCGGCCGACATCGCCGTGACACTGGAAAGCTGGCGGCACGCGTTTCCCGATACCGCCGAACTGATGGATGTGCCGGTGAACGGTGTCGGGTCCAACCGGGCGTTGGCCCGCACCCTGGCCGAGATGGCGGCGCCCGAGGGCTACGGCCTGATCGTGCAGCGCGACGGTGTCGATGCGCTGTTCCAGGCCGCGCGCGCCAATTCCATGGCGGTCGTGCCCGTCTACCGGGTGCTGGACGACACCGGGCAGGGCGCGATGACGCTGCGCCGCCTGCTGGACCGGGCTGCGTTCGAGGCACAGCGCCGCAACGGAATCCTGATTGTCGGTTCGGCCGGGCAGGCCGAAACCCTGGCGGCGCTGAGCAGCTATGCCCAGGGCGCCGGACGCGAGGGGGTCGTGCTGGCTCCGGCCTCGGCGGTGCTGGAGACGCCCTGAACTGCCCCCGGGAAAACGCGCCCTCAGGCGGCGTTCAGGCGCGTCCCGTCAGCCGATTGCCGATCGCGGCCAGCCGCGAGGGGCCACCGCCGCGGGCCTCGGCGCGGTCGGCGGCGGCGAACAGGCGATACATGCTGCGCACCCCCAGCCAGCGCAGGGGCTCGGGCTCCCATTTGCGGACCCGGCGATTGACCCAAGGTAGCGCCGTCAGGTCGGTTTCGCGCCCCAGGACCAGGTCCGCCAGGGTGCGCCCGGCCAAATTGGCGGTGCTGACACCGGTGCCGACATAGCCCCCGGCCCAGCCGATCCCGTCCGCGCCCAGCCCGACCGTGGCGCACCAGTCGCGCGGCACGCCCAGCACACCGCACCAGGCGTGGTCGATCCGCGCCTGGCGCGCCGCCGGAAAGTGCCGGTGCAGGATCGCTGTCAGCCGGCGGATCGTCTCGGGGTCCGGCACGCCGTCACGGTCCAGCCGCGAGCCCCAACGATAGGGCACTCCGCGCGCGCCGACGGCGATTCGGCCCTCGCGGGTGCGCTGGCAGTAGCAATAGGCATGGTCGAAATCGCCCAGGATCTCATGGCCATCCCAGCCGATGCGGGCCCAGGTTTCGGGCGGCAGGGGTTCGGTGACAATCTGGGCCGAGTTGAGCGGCAGCCAGGCGCGCCGGTGTCCGGGCAGGGTGGCGGTGAACCCTTCGGTGCAGCGCAGCACGATCGGCGCGCGCACCTGGCCCGCGGCGGTCGTCACCACGCCGGGCGCGATGCCCGTGACCTCGGTCCCCTCATGGATCGTCACGCCGCGCCGTTCCACGGCCTCGGCCAGTCCGCGCACCAGTTTCGCGGGCTGGATACGCGCGGTCCCGCGCACCACCATCGCGCCCGTCACCCCGGGGATGGTGACGCGGGCGCGGGTCTCGGCGGCGTCCAGCGTCTGAATGCGCGCACCCTCGCCCCAATGCGCGCGGTGCCGGGCCTCGGCCACAAGGCGGGTCTGCTGGGCGGGGTTCGTGGCCACCATCAATTCGTCGCAGCGCCGGATATCGGCGTCGATTCCCTCGGCCTCGGCCACGGCGATCACGGCATCCACGGTGCCCATCATCGCCCGGACCATGGCGCGCACCGCGTCGGGGCCGCTCGAGGCGGCATAGCGGTCGTGGTTCCAGGCGAAACCGCCCGACAGCCAGCCACCATTCCGCCCTGAGGCGCCATAGCCCGCAAAGTGCTTTTCCAGCACCGTGACCCGCAGTCCCGGCGCAGCCTGCATCAGCGCATAGGCGGCCCACAGCCCGGTATACCCCGCGCCGATGATGGCCACGTCCGCCTCGGCCGGGCCTTGCAACGGGGGGCGCCGGGCGCCGGGCAGCCCGATGTCCGCATACCAGAACGAGACGCCGCCGGTCTTCATTCCAGGCCCAGGTCGCGCAGGATCGACGCGCGATCCGCGTCGCGCAGAGGGGCCGGTCCGGGATCGACGAGGCGGCCGTCGAAGCGCGGCGCGGGACGGGGCATCAGCGCGCCTCCGGCCCGGGTCCAGGTGCCGCGCGCGCCCAGATGGGGATCGGATTCGACCTCGCCCGGGGCAAGCACCGGCGCGACGCAGGCGTCGCTTTGGGCAAAGAGCGCCGCCCAATGCGCCCGGGGCCGGGTGGCAAACAGCGCCGCCAGCCTGTCCGTGGCGCGCGGCCACAGGGCGGGGTCGTTCTGACGGGCAAAATCGGGGTCTCCGCTCAGGTTCATCAGGGACAGGAACTCGGCGTAGAACTTGGGCTCCAGGCATTGGACCGACATGTAGCGCCCGTCGGCGCAGGCGTAGGTGCGTGACCAGTGCGGCCCGTCCAGCATCGAGGCCCCGCGCCGATCCTGAAACCCGCCCCCGGCATACATCGACATGATCAGCGCCATCATGTGCGCCGAGCCATCGACAATCGCCGCATCCACAACGGTGCCCTTGCCGCTGCGACCTGCGGCAAGGAGCCCCGCCAGAACGCCCGCCACCAGATAGAGCGCGCCGCCGCCGATGTCCCCCACCAGCGTGGGCGGCGTGACAGGGGGCTGTCCGGGCACCGAGGCATACCACAGCGCGCCCGAAAGCCCGGCATAGTTCAGGTCGTGCCCGGCCTGCGTCGCCCGGGGGCCATCCTGCCCCCAGCCGGTCATGCGCCCGTAGACCAGCCGCGGGTTCAGCGCCAGGGCGTCGGCGGGCCCCAGGCGCAGGCGCTCCATCACGCCGGGGCGGTTGCCCTCGATCAGGGCGTCGGCGCGGGCGATCAAGGCCTCGACTGCGGGACGGTCGGCGGCGGATTTCAGGTCCAGCGCAATCGCCCGCTTGCCGCGGTCCAAGGGGTTGCTTGCCGGGGCGCCCGGCAGGGGCGGTCCCCCGGGGCGCTGGACGCAGATCACCTCGGCCCCCAGGTCGGCCAGCATCATCGCGGCAAAGGGCCCCGGGCCGATGCCCTCGAATTCGACAATCCTCAGTCCCTCAAGCATGGCGTTCCTTTCCTTGTCCCCGTGCGCGTAACACCTGGTTCAGGACCGTGGGGCGGTCGGTCATGATCGCGTCCACCCCCATGTCCAGAAGCCGGTGCATGTCGGCGGCGTCGTCCACAGTCCAGACCTGAACCTGTATCCCCCGCCGGTGCGCGGCTCGCAGGAAACGCGGCGTCACAACCGGAATGTCGCGCCAGACGCAGGGCACCTGCACCACCCGGAACGGCGCGGCGCGAAAAGGCAGGCCCCAACCCGCCAGCCAGAGCCCCAGCACCCCGCCAAAGGCCGGCGACCAGCACAGCCCCTCGCCCAGCAAGGCGCGCAGCCGGGCGGTGCGGGACGCGTCAAAGCTGCCGACGCAGATGCGGTCCAGAACGCCCAGATCGCGTACCAGCCGCGCCAGCGGCTCGACCACCGCGTCGGACTTGGCCTCGATGTTGACGAACAGGTCGGGGTGGGCCTCGAACAGGTCGGACAGCAGCGGGATCGCGGCCCCTCCATGGGTGCGGATCCGGCCCAGTTCGGCGCGCGACAGGGCTGCGATGGCGCGCGGATCACCCGCCATCCGCGCCAGGGTCGGGTCGTGATGGATCGCCACCGCCCCGTCCGCGGTCAGATGCACATCCGTCTCGACATGCGTGAAACCGATCCGCACGGCATTCGCAAAGGCGGGAAGGGTGTTCTCCTCGGCTTCGAGCGAGCCACCGCGATGGGCGATGGCAATGGGGCGGGGATGATCGAGAAACGCGTGCATCCGGCTATCTTGCGCGCATTCCCGGCCCTGTCGAGGGGGGAGGGTCCGGAACCCGGGGGCCAGCCCCCGGACCCCCGGGATATTTGGAGCACAAAGAAGGGCCGGTTAAGAAAAGGTTAACGCGCCCTTCTTTGTGCCGGAAATATCCCGGGGGGTGAATTCGCGGCACGCGAAGAGGGGGGCTGGCCCCCCTTGCCCGACCGGGTCGGCGACACGATGGCTGCTTTCCTTCGTCGTCCGCGCGCGCTAGTCAGGACCTGCAAGGAGGACCCGGCCATGGCGACCATTCTCGACCGGATCAAGGCATACAAGCTTGAGGAAGTGGCGGCGGCGAAGCGCGCGATCCCGTTGTCCGACCTCGAATCCGAGGCCCGAAGCGCAGCCGCCCCGCGCGGGTTTGCCCGCGCCTTGCAGGCCGCGTCGGTCCGCGGATACGGGCTGATCGCCGAGATCAAGAAGGCCAGCCCGTCGAAAGGCTTGATCCGCGACGACTTCGACCCGCTGTCGCTGGCGCGCGCCTATCAGGCCGGCGGGGCAACCTGCCTGTCGGTCCTGACCGACGCGCCCAGTTTCCAGGGCGCGCCGGGCTATCTGACAGCCGCGCGCGCCGCGGTGGATCTGCCCTGCCTGCGCAAGGATTTCCTGTATGACCCCTATCAGGTGTCCGAGGCCCGGGCCTGGGGCGCCGATTGCATCCTGATCATCATGGCGTCGGTCAGCGATGCCCAGGCGGCCGAGCTCGAGGATGCGGCGCTGGGCTGGGGCATGGATGCTCTGATCGAGATCCACGACGGTGCCGAACTCGACCGCGCGCTGGCGCTGAAATCGCCGCTGATCGGCGTCAACAACCGCAATCTGAACACCTTCGAGACCACGTTGGACACCACCCGCCGGCTGGCCGCGCGGGTCCCCGCCGGGCGCACGCTGGTGTCCGAAAGCGGTCTGTTCACCCCCGCCGATCTGGCCGACATGGCCGGCCACGGGGCACGCTGTTTCCTGATCGGGGAAAGCCTGATGCGCCAGGCCGATGTCGCCGCGGCGACGCGCGCGCTATTGGCCGACCCGGTGCCGGCATGAGCGGGCTCACGCATTTCGACGCCGAGGGGCGCGCCGTCATGGTGGACGTCTCGGACAAGCCGGTGACCGCGCGGGTGGCGATCGCCTCGGCCCATGTGGTCATGCGCCCCGAGACGCTGGCCCATGTGCGGGCGGGCACCGCGAAGAAGGGCGATGTGTTGGGCGTGGCGCGGCTGGCCGGGATCATGGCGGCCAAGCGGACCGCCGAGCTGATCCCGCTGTGTCACCCTTTGCCGATCACCAAGGTTCGGGTCGATCTGGCGGTGGACGACGACTTGCCCGGGGTTCGAATCACGGCCGAGGTGAAGACCTCGGGGCAGACCGGGGTCGAAATGGAGGCCCTGACCGCCGCTTCGACCGCCGCGCTGACGGTCTATGACATGCTCAAGGCCGTCGAAAAGGGCATGGAGATCGGCGGGATTGCCGTCCTGCGCAAGGAGGGCGGAAAGTCGGGGGTATACGAAAGGGGGTCGGCATGACGGTATCGGGTCGATCGCTGGAGCTGTATTTCATCGACGGGCGCCCCGAGGGGATGTTGACGGCCGAGGTGTTCAACTGGACCGGGCATGTCCTGCGCGTTCCCCGCTTGCAGGTCGTCGAGGCCCTGCGCCGCGCCGAGACCGGGCACACCGGTGTCTATCTGCTGATCGGTGACGAAGCGGATCGCCCGCGGCTCTATGTCGGCGAAACCGAGGATCTGCGCGAACGCCTGCGCGACCACGTGGTGAAAAAGGACTGGTGGAACACGGCCATCCTGATCACCACGGCCGGGGACGCGCTGCACAAGGCGCATGTCAAATACCTGGAATCCCGTCTGGTCGAAATCGCGCGTGACGCGGGCAAGGCCGTGCTGGACAACGGCAACACCCCGCCGCGCAGCAGCCTGAGCGAATCGCATGTCGCCAACATGGAGGCGTTTCTGGAAACGCTGCTGATGGTCCTGCCGGCGATCCGGGTCGATCTGTTCCTGAACAAGGCCACCGCGACCCCGCGCAAGGAGGCGCCGCCCGCCCGCCTGTTCGAATTCAAGATGCCGCGCCACAACATCGCCGCCAGGGCGGAACTGCGCAACGAGGACCGGGTGGTTCTGGCGGGGTCCCTGGCGCGCGCGGAATGGGCGGGCGATCGACGGCACGCTGAAACCTACTGGGTCCTTCACGACGAGCTGTTGGCGAATGGCACCATCGTGGTGGGCCCGTCGGGCGCGCGTTTCGCCACCGATTATGCGTTTTCCAGCCCTTCGGCCGCGGCGGCGGTCGTCGCCGGCACGGCGCGCAACGGGCGCACCGACTGGAAGTCCGTGGACACCGGCCAGACCTATGCCGAATGGGAGGCCGCGCAGGTGACGGAGGGCACGCCATGATCGGTGTCGAGGATGCGCAGGCGCTGTGTCTGGACCTGGTGACACCGACCGCCGCGTTCGAGGACGTGGCGCTGGAACACGCCTTTGGCCGGGTGCTGCGGCGCGAGGAACGGGCGGCGCGTTCGCAACCGCCGTTCGCGTCCTCGGCCATGGACGGCTATGCGATGCGCGACGCCGAGGTCGCGATCGGCGCGCGGTTCACGGTGGTGGGCGAATCCGCCGCCGGCCATGGCTGGGACGGCACGTTGGCCCCCGGGCAGGCGGTGCGCATTTTCACCGGCGCGCCGGTTCCCGACGGCGCGGATCACGTGGTGATCCAGGAGGATGTCGCGCGCGATGGCGACACCATCACCGTTCAGCCCAATCTGGGGCAGGGGCCGAACATCCGCCCCGCCGGCGCCGATTTTCCCCAGGGGTTCGCCCTGGCGGCGCCGCGCCGGCTCAGCGCGTCGGACCTGGCGTTGCTGGCGTCGATGAACGTGCCGCGCGTGCGCGTCGCGGTGCGGCCCAGGGTGGCGCTGCTGGCGACGGGCGACGAGCTGGTCATGCCGGGGGAATCCCCCGGCCGGGACCAGATCATCGCCTCGAACACCTTTGCGCTGAAGGCCATGGTGGACGCGGCCGGAGGCGAGGGCCTGATCCTGCCCATCGCGCCCGACGATCGCGCCGCGCTGGAAGCCGCGATGGCGGACCTGGCACGCGCCGACATCGCGGTGACGATCGGCGGCGCCTCGGTCGGCGATTACGATCTGGTCGGGCAGGTGGGCGAGGCGCTGGGCATGACCCGCGCCTTCTACAAGATCAGCATGCGCCCGGGCAAACCCCTGATCGCAGGCAGCCTTGGCGATGTGCCGTATCTGGGGCTGCCGGGGAATCCGGTCTCGGCCATCGTCACGGGCCATCTGTTCCTGCTGCCCATGGTGCGGCGGATGCTGGGTCTGCGCGATGCGTTGCCGCAGACCGTCAGCGCGCGGCTGGCCGGGGATGTCGGGCCGACCGGCCCGCGCACGCATTTCATGCGCGCCCGGCTCGAGGGCGGGGTGGTCACGCCCTTCGACCGTCAGGATTCGTCGCTGCTGACGGTGCTGTCGGACGCCAACGCGCTGCTGATGCGGCCCCTGGGGGACCGTCCGCGCAAGGCCGGCGAGGTCGTTCCCGTGCTCCCGCTTTAGGAGAGTGGTTGACACAAAAGGGGAACATGCGTAGAACGAGGGCTAAACACCCTGGCGGAGGACCCGATGCTGACCCGCAAACAGCTCGAACTTCTGGAACTGATCGACACGCGGATGAAGCGCGACGGCGTGCCGCCGTCCTTTGACGAGATGAAGGACGCGCTCAACCTGCGGTCAAAGTCCGGGATTCATCGTCTCATCACCGCGCTGGAAGAACGCGGGTTCATCCGACGTCTCGCGCATCGGGCGCGCGCCATCGAAGTCGTGCGTATGCCCGAGGCTCTTGAATCGCGTCATGTGGTCCGGGTCATCGACGGCGGGGCAAGGCCCGCGCCGGCCGCGCCGGCCCGCGCGCGCGCAGTGCAGTCGGTCGATGCGCTTGAGCTGCCGGTCATGGGGCGCATCGCCGCCGGCACCCCGATCGAGGCGATCTCGGACGTGTCGCATCACGTCGCGGTGCCGGGGTCCATGCTGTCGGGCCGGGGCAATCACTATGCGCTCGAGGTCAAGGGCGATTCGATGATCGAGGCCGGTATCCACGACGGCGACATCGTGGTGATTCGGGAGCAGACGACCGCGGACAACGGCGATATCGTCGTCGCGCTGGTCGAAGGGCATGAGGCGACGCTGAAACGCTTTCGCCGGATGCGCGGCATGATCGCCCTGGAGGCCGCGAACCCGGCCTATGAAACGCGGGTTCTGCGTGACGACCAGGTGCAGGTGCAGGGGCGACTGGTCGGCCTGATCCGCAGCTATTGAGCCGCCCTGACCAAAGGGTCCGCGCAGGCGGCGGCACCGCGCCCGGCAGTCACTCGGGTGCAGGCGGCGGGTCCAGCAGGACCGCGCGGGAATGCGAGGCGAAGTCGCGGCTCCAGACCAGCCAGGCCACCACGCCGGTCGCGATCATCAACGCCCAGGGCCCCAGCAGCCAGGTCAGCGCGGCCAGCGCGAAATAGGTGGCCCGAAGCCCTCGGTTGAAATTGTAGGCCGCGCGGATGTTGATCTCGGCCGCTTGCCGGGCGCGGGGATAGGCCAGCGGGTCCTCGGGGTCGTTCGGAACCGCCGACATCAGGATCGACGAATAGCCGAACAAGCGGTTCGACCACAGGAATTTCAGGAAAGCGTGGGTCAGGAACCCCAGGGCCAACAACAGCCGCAGTTCGATCTGCCGGGCGCTGGGGCCGGCCGGGACCAGATCCTCGGTCACCCCCACCAGGCGGTCGGCGTTGCCGATCAGCGCCAGCAATCCCCCCAGCGCGATCATCGTGGCCGAGGCCAGAAAACTGGTCGCCTGCCGCAGGCTGGAGAGCACCGAAGCGTCGTAGATTCGCGGCGAGCGGGATACGAACTGTCGCATCCATTCGCGCCGATACGCGGCCATCAGCACGGTGACCGAGGGCTTGCTGCGCCGCGGATTCTCGATCATGCGCGCCAGCACGAACCAGGCCAGCAGCATCAGCAGCAGCGCCAAAAGGTCCGTCCAGGACAGCAGGGTTCGCAAGGTTTCCAGGGTCATCGTCGCACCGTGCCGGGTCGCAGCATGGTGGACGGGCGCAGGTAGCCGGTCAAGACGGGTGAAACGCTGGACTTTATCCTGATATTGGTTATATTTTCTTACCAATAGGAGGGATCGCCCATGCAAATGCCCGAACCCAAGGCCCATGTTCTCGCCCGTCGGGCCCGGATCGTCGCCCGCCTGCGCGACGTCCTTGCCGCCGACGCGGTGATCGACGACCCGGCGGAAACCCGCGCCTATGAATGCGACGGGCTGACCGCCTATCGTTGCCCGCCGCTCGCGGCGGTGCTGCCGTCCTCGACCGACGAGGTGGCGGCGGTGATGCGCATTTGCCATGACGAGGGCGTGCCGGTCGTGCCCCGGGGATCGGGCACCTCGTTGGCCGGGGGGGCGTTGCCGACCGCCGACAGCGTGATCCTGGGCGTGGCGCGCCTGCGCGCGGTGCTTGAGACGGACTATGCCAACCGCATCATCCGCGTGCAGTCGGGGCGCACCAACCTGTCGGTCACCGGCGCGGTCGAATCGGACGGGTTCTTCTATGCGCCCGACCCGTCCTCGCAATTGGCCTGTGCAATCGCGGGCAACATCGCCATGAATTCGGGCGGTGCGCATTGCCTGAAATACGGTGTGACCACGAACAACCTGCTGGGGGTCACGCTGGTGCAGATGGATGGCACCGTGATCGAGATCGGCGGCGCCCATATGGATGCCGGCGGGCTGGATCTGTTGGGCCTGGTCTGCGGGTCCGAGGGGCAGCTTGGCGTCGTCACCGAGGCCACGCTGCGCATCCTGCCCAAGCCCGAAGGCGCCCGTCCGGTGCTGATCGGATTCGAGGCGAACGAGGTCGCGGGGGCCTGTGTCAGCGACATCATCAAGGCCGGTATCCTGCCGGTGGCGATCGAATTCATGGACCGCCCCTGCATCCGCGCGACCGAGGCCTTCGCCCATCCCGGCTACCCCGATTGCGAGGCGTTGCTGATCGTCGAGGTCGAGGGGTCCGAAGACGAGATTTCCGCGCAACTGGGCATGATCCGCGAAATCGCGATGCGCCACGATCCCGTGGAGTTTCGCGAAAGCGGGTCCGAGGAGGAGTCGCGCAAGATCTGGCTGGGACGCAAATCGGCCTTTGGCGCGATGGGGCAGATCAACGACTACATGTGCCTCGATGGCACGATCCCGGTGTCCGAATTGCCCCATGTGCTGCGTCGGATCGGCGAGATGTCGAAGGCGTTCGGCCTCGACGTGGGGAACGTGTTCCACGCGGGCGACGGCAACATGCACCCGTTGATCCTGTTCGACGCCAACAAGCCGGGCGATCTGGAACGCTGCGAGGCGTTCGGCGCCGAGATCCTGAAGCTGTGCGTCGAGGTCGGCGGCTGTCTGACCGGGGAGCACGGCGTGGGAATCGAAAAGCGCGATCTGATGGGGGTTCAGTTCTCGGTGGAGGACATGGAGGCGCAGATGCGCGTCAAGGACGTGTTCGATCCCGCCTGGTTGTTGAACCCGGCCAAGGTGTTCCCGCTGGAGGTCTCGGCGGCGCGGCGCGGGTGAGGCGGGGGGCCAGCCCCCCGCACCCCCCGCCAAAGGGGGTTTTCCACCCCCTTTGGATACCCCCGAGGATATTTGAGGCACAAAGATGAGAGGGCAGGCGGCGGATGCGTCCTGAAAGCGAACAGGAACTGGCGGAGTGCGTGCGCGACGCGACCGGACCCCTGGTGGTGCGCGGCGGGAGCACGCGCGGGATCGGGCGGCCGGTCGCGGGCGCGGTGTTGGAGACGGGCGGGCTGGCCGGGGTGCGGCTCTATGAACCGGGGGCGCTGACGCTGGTGGCCGGGGCGGGAACGCCGCTGCGCGCGATCGAGGCGTTGCTGGCATCGGAAGGGCAGCGGCTGCCGTTCGAGCCGATGGATCATCGCGGGTTGCTGGCCACGACGGGCGAGCCGACGCTGGGCGGTATGGTGGCGGCCAACGCCTCGGGGCCGCGGCGCGTTCAGGCAGGGGCGTGCCGCGACAGCCTGATCGGCGTGCGATTCGTGGACGGCGCCGGGACGATCGTCAAGAACGGCGGGCGCGTGATGAAGAATGTCACCGGCTACGACCTGGTCAAGCTGATGGCGGGATCGTGGGGCACCCTGGGTGTGCTGTCCGAGGTGTCATTCAAGCTGCTGCCGCGCCCCGAAGCCGGGCGGACGCTGGTCTTCGGGGCGATGACGCCGGGCGCGGCGGTGGATTTGATGGCCGCCGCGCTGGGCTCGCCTTGGGAGGTGTCGGCCGCCTCGCGTCTGCCGGACGGGCGCTGCGCGTTGCGGATCGAGGGGTTTGCGGCCTCGGTCGCGTATCGGACCGAGGCGCTGCTGCGCCATCTGAGGCAGGACGCCGCGCGGCTGGACGGGGCCGAAAGCGACGCGTTCTGGCACGCGGTGCGCGACGTGGCGCCGTTTCACGGGCGGGCCGGGGACGTCTGGCGGCTGTCGGTCAAACCCTCGGACGCGCCCGATCTGGTGACGCGGGCGGAGGGCGAGGCGCTGCTGGACTGGGGCGGCGGGCTGGTCTGGCTGCTGCTGCCCGAGGGCTGCGACCTGCGCGCGCGGCTGGGCGCCTTTCGCGGGCACGCCACGCTGGTCCGTGCCGGCATCGAAACCCGTCGCCGTATCGCCCCCTTTCATCCCGAGGTTCCGGCCATCGCGGCGCTGTCGCGCGGGCTCAGGGACCGGTTCGATCCGCGCGGCATTCTCAATCCGGGGCTCATGGACTGATGCAGACGTTTTTCAGCGACGACCAATTGCGCGACCCCGCTACCGCGCGCGCCAACGAGGTGCTGCGCACTTGCGTGCATTGCGGTTTCTGCACGGCGACCTGCCCGACCTATCAGGTTCTGGGTGACGAACTGGACAGCCCGCGGGGGCGCATCTACCTGATCAAGGACATGCTGGAATCGGGCCGTCCCGCCGACGCCCGGACGGTCCGGCATATCGACCGGTGCCTCAGTTGCCTGGCGTGCATGACGACCTGCCCGTCGGGCGTGCATTACATGCATCTGGTCGATCACGCGCGCGCCTATATCGAAAAGACCTACAAGCGGCCCATGATGGACAGGCTGCTGCGGTGGGCGCTGGCACGGATCCTGCCGTATCCCACGCGATTCCGGTTGGCGTTGCTGGGGGCGAAGATCGGTCGGCCGTTTGCCTTTCTGATGCCCGATGCGCGGTTGAAGGCGATGCTGGCGATGGCGCCGAAACAGGTCCCTCCGGTCAGCCGCAACGATTCACCGCAGGTGTTCCCGGCGCAGGGAGAGCGGCGCCTGCGGGTGGCGCTGATGACCGGATGCGCGCAACGGGCTCTGAACACCGACATCAACGATGCCACCATCCGCGTGCTGACCCGGCTGGGCTGCGAGGTCGTGGTCGCCCGGGGTGCCGGCTGTTGCGGCGCGCTGACCCATCACATGGGCCGCGAGGACGAGAGCCACGCCTTTGCCGCGAAAAACATCGCCGCCTGGATGGCCGAGGTGCGCGGCGAGGGGCTGGATGCGGTGGTCATCAACACCTCGGGGTGCGGCACGACGGTCAAGGATTATGGCCAAATGTTCCGCAACGATCCGCTGGCGGCGGACGCGGCCACCGTCGCCGGGCTGGCGCGCGATGTGACCGAGGTTCTGGCCCAGCTCAAGCCCGAGGGGCAGGCGCCCCAGGACCTGCGTGTCGCCTATCACGCGGCCTGTTCACTGCAACACGGACAACAGATCAAGGATGCGCCCAAGCAGGTGCTGAAGCGGCTGGGCTTTGCAGTGGTGGAGCCGGCGGACCCGCATCTGTGCTGCGGATCGGCGGGGACGTACAATCTGCTCCAGCCCGAGATTTCCGCCGAGTTGAAGCGCCGCAAGGTCGCCACGCTGGAAGCGAAGGCGCCCGATGTCATCGCGGCGGGCAACATCGGCTGCATGATGCAGATCGGTTCGGGCACCGGGGTGCCGGTGGTGCACACGGTCGAGCTGGTCGATTGGGCGACCGGCGGGCCGAAACCCCGCGCGCTGGGCGAGCACGCGGGCGTGCCCCGCCTTTAGCGCCAGTGCGCCATGGGCAGGCCGGCCACCGGGCTGCGGAAGGCCGGGATGCGCGTGCCCCTGAGCGAACCGATATAGACCGTGCGCAGATCGGGGCCGCCGAACGTGACCGAGGCGAACCAGGGCGCGATGGTGCCGCCGCAGGCCAGCATGTGATTGGGCGTCACCGCGTCGCGCGCAAAGGCATCATACAGCGCGGCCGAGGGCTCGGGGTTGTCGTCGTCCAGGATCACGCGAAACCCGCCGTCCGGGGTGATCGCAAAGATCCGGTCCGACATCACATGGGTGCCCCACAGGTTGCCGTGGGCGTCAAAGGCAATGCCGTCGATGAAGCCGCCGGTGTCGGCGGGGCCGTAGACCTCGCGCGCCAGGACCTGGGCATCCGCGCCGATCCGCAGCCGGGTGATGCGTCGGCCCGTGGTCTCGACGACATACAGCCATTCCTCGGCCGCATCGAAGCGAATCTCGTTGGTGAACATGAACCCGTCGGCGACGATCCGCGCGCCTTGATTGTCCAGCACCGCGACATAGCCGTCGGCGATGTTGGGGCTGATCGCCTGCATCCAGTTGGTGATCCTGGTCGAGATCGTCAGCCAGATGCGCCCGCGCGAATCGCGCAGCACGAAATTGACCTTGCCGATGGGCGTGCCGTCGATCGTGTCCAGCATGACCGTGGTGCGCCCGTCACGGGTCATCCGTTCCAGCCGGTCGGTGCCGAAATTCGAGATCAGCACAGACCCGTCCACGTCGAACGCCAGCCCGTTGGGCAGCGTGCCCTGGGTGAAGCGGTCGGCCTCGTCCTCGGTCGCGCCAAAGCGCTGATCCAGCGCCTGGGCGATCAGCGATTGCGTGCCATCGGGGCGGATGTGCACCACACCGCCCCGCGCGTCGGCCGACCACAGGCTGCCGTCGGGCTCGGCCAGGATGCATTCGGGGCGTTGAAGGTCCTGGCCGACATAGCTGAGGTCGGCCGCGCTCACGGTGAAGCCGTCGATGGGATTGGTCATGCCGCGCCCCCCTCGTCAAGAATTGCCACGGCGCGGACATAGCCCGCCGAGGCGCGCTTGATCTTGAACGGAAAGCACGCGACGCGGAACCCGGTCGGCGGCAAGAGATCCAGGTTCGCCAGCTTTTCCATGTGGCAATAGCCGATCTCCATCGAGGCCCGGTGCCCCTCCCAGATGATCGAGGCGTCGTGCGACCGCGCATATTTCTGCGCGGTGTGAAAGAACGGCGCATCCCAGGACCAGGCGTCGGTGCCGGTCACGCGCACGCCGCGCTCCAGCAGGTAAAGCGTGGCGGCCTTGCCCATGCCGCAGCCCTTGAGCAGATAGTCGGGCTGGCCATAGGCCGCCCCGGCCGAGGTGTTGACGACCACGATCTCAAGCGGGCTGAGGGTATGACCGATGCGCGAAAGCTCGGCCTCGACATCCCCGGGCGTGACGACATAGCCATCGGGGAAATGGCGGAAATCCAGCTTGACCCCGGGCTGGAAGCACCACTCCAGCGGGACCTCGTCGATGGTGATGGCGGGGCGCCCGCCGGGCACCAGGGCGCGGTCCATGGTGGAATGGTGGTGATAGGGGGCGTCCAGATGGGTGCCGTTGTGGGTGCTCAACTGCACCGATTCGACCGCCCAGCCGTCGCCATCGGGCAGGTCGTCGGCGGTCATGCCCGGGAAAAAGCCGGTCATCTGCGCCTGCGTCTCGCGGTGGCTCATGTAGTGGATCTGGGGCTCCATCCCCGGCGGGTCCGAGGCGATCCCGGTTTCCAGCGCGACGGACAGGTCGATGATGGTCATGGCGGGCACTCCTTACAGCAGGCCGGTGGCGATGGCAGGAAAGACGATCAGGACCAGCAACACCAGCCCCATGATCGCGGCGAAGGGCAGCGCGCCCTTGAACACGTCGCCCAGCGTGATGCGGGGATCGTCCAGCGAGCCCTTGATGACAAAGACCGACAGGCCCAGCGGCGGGGTCAACAGGCCGATCTCGACGGCCAGAACGGTGACAATGCCGAACCAGATCAGATCGACATCCAGTGCGCGGGCGATGGGCAGCACCAGCGGCAGTGTGATCATCATGATCGACGAACTGTCCAGAATTGTGCCCATCAGCACCAGGATCGCGCAGAAGATCAGCACGAAGCCGGTGGTGCCCAGGTCCAGGCTGACGGCCCATTCGGTGACCGCCGCCGGCAGTCCGCTGAGCGCGAGAAAGCGTGAATACATCGTCGCGGCGATGATGAGAAAGCAGATCGAGGCGGTGATGTGCCCGGTTTCAAGCGTGACCTGCCACAACACGCGCCAGCCGATCCGGCGTTTCGCGGCGGCAATCACGATCGCGCCCAGGGCGCCGATGGCCCCGGCCTCGGTCGGGGTGAAGACGCCGCCATAGATGCCGCCCAGCACCAGCGCGATCAGCGCCGCGATGGGGGCCAGTTTCGACGCCGTATCCCGCGCCAACGATCCGTCGCGCGCGACGGGCGCGGCCGGTTCCGGCGTGCCGGTGAAGCCGGGCCACAGCCGCACCATCAGCGCGATACCGGCGATATAGGCCAGCGCCAGCAACAGTCCGGGGCCGATGCCGGCCACGAACAGCAGGCCCACGGATTGTTCGGACAGGATGCCGTAGAGGATCAGCAGCAGCGACGGCGGGATCAGCATCCCCAGCACGGACGAGCCGGCGACCACGCCGGTGGCGAAGCGCGCCGTGTGGCCGATGCGGATCATCTCGGGCACGGCGACCTTGGCAAAGACGGCGGCCGAGGCGATGGAAATCCCGGTGATCGCGGCGAACACCGCGTTGGCGCCGACCGTGGCCATGCCCAGGCCGCCCTTCAGCCGCCCCAGCGCGCGGTTCGCCACGTCGAACGTGTCGCGGCCGATGTCGGCGCGGCTGACGACCAGCCCCATCAGCACGAACAGCGGCACCACACCGAACAGATAGGAGCTGATGCTCTCGCGCGTGGCCAGCGCCATCATGCGCGCGGCGTATTGCGGGCTGTCGCGCAGGGCCCAGATGCCCAGGAACGAGGTCAGCGCCAGCGCGATCGAGACATGCATCCCCAGCCAGATCAGTCCCAGGATGCCCAGCAGCGACCACAGGCCGATCTCGACCCCGCTCATGCCGGCATCCCCCGCACGGCGCGGATCGCCAGCAACAGCGCGCGCAGCGCGAAAACCAGCGTCATCAGCGCGGCGCCCAGCACGACGATGCCGTGCACCGGCCAAATCGGCGCCAGGAACTGGCCGACCGTGCCGACCATCTCGTTGCGGCCAAAACTGCGCAGGAACTGCGGCCAGAAGGCCGAGGTCAGGATCCCCAGCAGCACCGCGCCGGCCAGATGCAGCAGGGCGTCGAAGCCCTCGGCCAGGCGCGGGTGCCGGGTATGCAGCGCGCCAAGCAAGGCGTCCGAGCGCGTCAGCTTGCCTTGCGCCGTGGTGTTGGCGATTTGCAGAAAGACGATGGCCAGGATCGACATCGCCACCATCTCGGGCACGCCGGCGATGGGGTGGCCGAAAAAGAAGCGCCCCGCCACGTCCACCGCGATCAGCAGCATGACCGCCAGGATCAGCGCCGTGCCCAGGGCCGACAGCAGGGCCGTCAGCCGATCCACCGCGCGCGCAGCCCGGTCGAGCGGCGTGATCCCGGTGCGCAGACTGTCGATCGTTGCCATATGCCCCCCTTGCGGGCAGGGCGCCGCAGCGCCCTGCCGATGGCCCAGCCGTTGCTCAGCGTTGCGACCAGTCGCGGCCCAGGTCGGCGCCCTGCGCCTGGAGCGCCGCCACATAGGCGTTCAGCACATCGGTGCCCGGCAGGCCGGCGGCGTCGGCGGCGGCGGCCCAGGTGCCGGCGATGTCGGGCAGCGCGGCGGCCCAGCGGGTCCGTTCCGCGGTCGGCAGGGTATAGAGGTGATCGGCGTCCGGCGCGATCACCGCCATCGCCGCTGCCACGCGCTGCGCCTGCTCGGCCAGATAGGCCTGGGTATAGGCGGCAGCACCGGCGCGCAGGGCGTTCTGCACGACCTCGGGCTGGTCGGCCAGCCAGGTCTGGTTGGCCACCAGCGCGCCTGCGTATTGCGCGCCGAAGTCGGTGACGGTCACATAGGGCGCGACCTCTTGCAGGCGGGCCGGCGCGGCGGCCGTGGCAAAGACGATCACACCATCGAAAACGCCGGTCTGGATGTCGTTGTAATAGGTGGTCAGGTTGCCCGCCACGCCGACCGCGCCGGTGCCCTCGAGCCAGTTGACCGCCGGTCCGGGGGCCGCGATGCGGTGCCCGGCCAGATCGTCGATCGAATGCACCGGGAAGGTGGTCATCAGCAGATAGTTGTCCAGCGCGAAGCCGCCACCCAGGTATTCGGCGTCATAGGCGTGCCAGCTGTCCAGCATCCCCGGGATGGTCTGGTTCAGCGTCTCCATCGCGGACATGACCATGGTGGGGTCCGCCGGGCCGAAGGGCGTGTTGTAGGTCACGTTCTGAAGCGGCAGCTTGTTGGGCAGAAAGACCGTCGGCACGGCCGCGACCTCGGCCAGGCCGTCCTCGATGGCGTCCAGTTCGCCGCCAACCGCCGCCAACGTGCCGCCGTAGGCCTCGGTCCAGTTGATGGCATAGCCCGACCCTTCGAGCGCGGCGTTGACCGTCGGGATGAAGGTGTCGTGCAGGTGCTTCACCCACAGAAAGATCGGCGGGTGGCCGTTGACGAGGGTGATGTCGATCGTCTCGTCGGCATAGGCGGGCAGGGCGAGGCCGGCGGCCAGCGCGGTGCCGGCCAGCAGGCGGCGGATGGTCAGGGTCATGGTGTCTCCTCCTCGGTTGGGCGTGACCGGGCGTCGGGGCCCGGGGTCCGGTCGTCTTTGTCGGCCAACGCGCGGAGTCCCGCCGCGATGAACCGCACGGCGCCGGCGATGATCTCCTCCAGATCGTCGTCGGCATCGGCCCCGTCGGACAGGTCCTGCACGCGGCCGGTCGGTGCCATCAGCGAGATGCCGATGGAAATTGCATTCAGATATCCGCGCACCGCGGCCCGCGGCGACAGACCCGGCAAGGTTGCGGACAATTCGTCGATGAACAGCCGGGCGATGGCGTTGTAATGCGTGCCGGTCAGCCTTTGCGACCGCTCGTCGGTGCCCGAGGCCGCGTGACCCAGCAGCCGCGCGTAATGCGCCCCGCCGCGCGCCGGATCGCGCCCCAGCGTCACCGTGGGTCTGAGCAGCGCGTCCAGCACCTGCTCAAGCGTCGGCTGTCCCCGGGCGTGCAGACTGGACAGCAGGGTGCGGCGTTCGTCATTGATTGCGCCGGCGCGCCGGGCGATCACGGCCTCGTAGAGCGCCTCTTTCGAGCCAAAGTAATAGTGGATCAGGGCGGCGTTGGTCCGCGCCCCCTCGCCGATGGCGCGGGTGGTGGCGCCGTGAAAGCCGTTCTCGGCAAAGACCACCTCTGCCGAGTCGAGGATCGCTTCCGAGGCCTCGCCACGTTCCGGTCTGATCTGCGCCTGACGGGCCACGGGCGGGCACCTCCTCGGGGATTTAATTAATCGCCTGATTAAATTCAGCCCGCCCGCTGGCTTGAGTCAAGCCCCCTCGCACCCTGCCGCGACAATCGCCCCGTCCCGGTCCCCGGCGCCCTCCCCGGCGCCCCGTGACAGTGGCAGGCGGCCGCGCGGAAAACCGCCACCCCGTGCCCGCGGATTGATCAGGATCAAGGTGCGGGGCGGACGCAGGGGCGATCTAGGCCTTCACTCTTGCAAATCGAGGAGCTCTCACCGTGATCCATGTCTTTATCGGCTACGATCCGCGCGAGGCCGTTGCCTATCACGTCTGTTCGAACAGTCTGATCCGCCATTCGACCGAACCGCTGGCCATTTCCCCGCTCGCACTGAAGAACCTGGGCAGCTATGCCGAAACGCACAAGGACGGCTCGAACCAGTTCATCTATAGCCGGTTCCTGTTGCCGCATCTGATGGGCTACAAGGGCTGGGCGCTGTTCGTGGATGGCGACATGCTGCTGCGCGACGATGTCGCAAAGCTCTGGGCCCTGCGCGACGAGTCCAAGGCCGTGATGTGCGTGCATCACGACTACAAGACCAAGATGGAAACCAAGTATCTGGGTGCGAAGAACCAGAACTATCCGCGCAAGAACTGGTCCTCGGTGGTGCTGTGGAACTGCGGCCACCCGGCCAACGCCGTCGTCACGCCCGAATTCGTGATGGGCGCGACCGGCGCGCAATTGCACCGCTTCACCTGGCTGAGCGACGACCTGATCGGCGAAATCCCCAAGGTCTGGAACTGGTTGCCCGACGAATTCGGCCCGAACAAGGACGCCAAGCTGCTGCACTGGACGCTGGGCACGCCCTGTTTCCACGAATTCGCCCATGCGCCCATGGCCGAGGAATGGCACCGCGAGAAGCTGCTGACGGACTACAGCCTTCAGCGCGTCATCGACGGCCCGTTCGAGGGCGAGGACGGCTATGGCGTTGCCGAGGCCGCCGAATAGGGGGGCGAACCCGCTCTGACGGGCGGCGGCGGCTTGGCCGTCGCCGCCCGGGCTGTTATGGACAGGCGCACGCGCAGGCCCGCAACGCCAACAGGAGCCCCCATGACCCAAACCCTGAAAGTCTATGTCGGGTATGACACCCGCGAGGATATCGCCTGGCAGGTCGCCCGCCATTCGCTGCTGCGCCATGCCTCGGCGCCGGTCGAAGTCTATGCCTTGCGCCAGCAGGCCTTGCGCGATCTGGGGCTTTATACGCGCGCGTCCGACAACGCGACGACCGAGTTTTCGCTGACCCGCTTCCTGACGCCCTATCTGGCCGCGCATGACGGCTGGTCGATTTTCATGGACTGCGATTTCCTGGTCACCCGCGACATCACCGAGATCCTCGGCCTGATGGACCCGGCAAAGGCGCTCTACTGCGTGCAGCACGACTATACGCCGGCCAACATGATCAAGATGGATGGCAAGCAGCAGACTGTGTATCCGCGCAAGAACTGGTCGTCCTTCATGGCCTTCAACGGCGCGCATCCGCAGGTCAAGGCGCTGACGCCGGCGGTGGTGAACGGTGAAAGCCCGGCGTTCCTGCACCGCTTCAGTTGGCTCGACGACGCGGCCATCGGCGCGCTGGATCGGGAATGGAATTTTCTCGAAGGCGAGTATCCGCGCCCCGCGTCGCTGCCCATGTGCGTTCACTACACCAACGGCGGACCCTGGTTCGAGAACTGGCAAGACGTGGATTTCGGTGACGAATGGCGCGCCGAGCGGGACCTGTATCGCGCCTCGGTCGGGGCAGGGGCGGCGGACTAGCCCGCCCCGTCAGCTCGCTTCGGCCCCTGTCAGACGCGGGCCGCGCAGGGCTAAGGCGCGGTGCGGCGCGCGCGTGCCCGCGATGAGGAACGCGCCGGGCAAACACCGGCCGGCGCGGCGCCTTGTCAGGTGCCGACCATGCTGTCGCCCGACGCGGTTTCGGACTGGTGGTCCGGCTGACGTTGCCGCCCGGCCGGGACCTCGGGAATGGGCGCCGGCACGGGGCGCATGGTGGCGACCAGTTCCGCAACGGTCACCCCGAAGCGGCGCATCTGCGAGCGGTTCATCACCGTGCCGTTCGGCATGAGATAGAGCCAGTCGATGACATCCAGCACGTGCCCGCCCGCGTCCTCGGGCAGGCGGATGCGATAGGTCAGGCGCAAGGTCGCGCCGCTGAGCGTGCCGCGCCCGGTCCCCAGGATGTCGGGCGCGGTGGCCTCCAGACTGCCGTCGGCATTCAGCGTCAGGTCCCAGCGCCTTTCCTGCACGCGCCCGGAATCGTATCGGAACGATTCCGTCAAGCTGCCGCGTCGGCCGGCCCAGCGCCCTTCCATCTGCATGACGAAACGCGAGATCGCCTTGCCCGTCGGGCCAAAGATCACCCCCTCCGAGGCAATCTTGCCGTTCAGCGCGGTGCGCGGATCGAACAACGGCCCCGTCTCGCGGAAATCCGCCGGAGCCTGCGCGGCAAAGGAAAACAGCCACGCCCGCAGCGCGATCAGCGCCAACAGCACGGCAAGAACGAGGGTCGTGGCAATCAACATGGCAAGGCTCGGTTCTGAAAGGGGGCGAGGGGGTCAGGCATGGGTCAGCGTCAGTTGCACCACATCGGTGCGCCCGGCGGCGAAGCTGGCCGCGCAGATCGCCAGGTAGTAGCGCCAGCCACGCAGGAACCGTTCGTCGCGTCCCTGCGCCCGCACGCGCGGCGCGGCGGCGGCAAGCCTGCGGTCCCATTCGCGGCAGGTCCGCGCATAGTCGGCCCCGAACGCAAAGCGGTCGCGCACGGCCAGCCCGGCCCGCCGGGCTTGCTCGGCGATGGCGCCGGTCGAGGGCAGCATGCCGCCCGGAAAGGTATAGTGCCGGATGAAATCGGACCCGCGGCGATAGGCGTCGAAATGCGCGTCGGGCACCGTGATCGCCTGCAAGGCCGCCGTTCCGCCCGGCGCCAGACGGTCGCGGAGCGTGGCGAAATACTGTGGCCAGTAGCGGTCGCCGACGGCCTCGATCATCTCGATCGAGACGATGGCGTCATAGCGCCCGCGCGTGTCGCGATAGTCCTGCAAGCGGATCTCGGCCCGTCCGTCCAGCCGGGCATCGGCATAGGCCTTCTGGCTGGGGGACACGGTGATCGCGGTGACCTGCCGGCCTTGGTCGGCCGCGCGTTCGGCCATCCCGCCCCAGCCGCAGCCGATTTCCAGCACGCGTTCGGCCGGGCCCAGACTGTGCAACAGGCGGTCGTATTTGCGCATCTGGCCGCGTTCGAGATCCGTGTCATCGGGCGCGAACAGTGCCGAGGAATAGGTCATCGAAGGGTCGAGCCACAGTTGATAGAACTCGTTGCCGACATCGTAATGGGCCTGGATGTTGCGCCGCGATCCCCGGCGCGAGTTGCGCCGCAGGACCCGGTCGATGGTGGTCAGCGCCAGCCGCTGCAGCGGGCCGGGACTGGCTGCGGCCTCGATCCGGTCGAAATTGTCCAGCGCGACGCGCGTCAGGGTCTCGACACAGGGGCTGTCCCACAGGCCGGCGACATGCGCCTCGCCAAAGCCGATGTCGCCGCGCGCCGCGACCGCACCGGCGACGGCCCAGTCGTGCAGATGCAGTTCGGCCTCTGGGCCGTGGGTGCCGAAATCGTGGCGATGCCCTTCGGGGGTGACCAGCCTGAGACGGCCGGTCGTGATCCCCTCGCAGGCGGTCAGGAACTGCCGCTGGAGGCGGCGGGTGACAAGGGATTTCATCGGCTGACGTCCTGTTCCGGAGGGAGGGGTCTGGGCCTGTAGGCCACCCCCTTGAGCTTGAGCCTGAGCGCGTGCCAGTAGATCAGCGCCAGGGTGCGCAGCGGGCCAAAGGGCCGGCGCAGCGCCGCCGCCAGAAGTGCCCGGTCGGTCATCGGCACGCGTGCGCCTGACAGGGTCGCGATCAGCCCCTCGGTGCCCCGCGTCAGCACGATGCGGATGGCGATCCGGTCCGGGGACAGATCGAACGCAAAGCTGTAGCCGCCCGCGACATCCTGGAACGGCGAGACGTGAAAGACCTTTTCGGCGTGGATCCTGTCGCCGGGCCGGATCGGCGCATAGCCGGGGTTGGCGCACAGATACGAGTGCCGCTCGCCAAAGGTGTTCGAGACCTCGGCGATCGCGGCGACCAGCGCGCCGTCCCGAAAGGCCAGCCAGAAACTGACCGGATTGAACCACAGCCCCAGAAACCGTGGCTGGGTGAGCAGGCGCAGGCTCAGCCCTTCGGGCGCGTCGTGCGCGGCCAGGACCTCGCGGGCCCAGGCCGCGCCGCGCCCGGCGCCTCGGGGGCCGCCGTGCATCCGGTCCGCGACCGAGGCCAGGTTGATGCGGTTGCGCGAGAAAAGTCGCGGATAGGGGCCGGGCGCGTCGGGGTCGATCAGCACATAATCGACGCCATGGCGAAACGCGTGGCGGGTCGATCCCAGGCGGCTGTGCGTGGTCTCGCCGCGCAGGCATTCCGGCCGGTGGTCGGTCGCGATCGTCATGCCGGCACCGTCAGCGTCGCCGGCATCGACCCCAGCGCCCGGGCGACGCGCACCGCGCTGGCAAAGCCGTCCTCGTGAAAGCCGTGGCGCAACCAGGCGCCGGCGAACCAGGTGTGGTTGTCCCCGTTGCGCGCGGCGATCCGTTGCTGCGCGGCCATTGCCGCGCGGTCGAACACCGGATGATCGAACACGACCTCGTCGTGGATCAGGTCCTCGCGCACCGGGGTCTGCGGGTTCAAGGTGACGAACAGCGGGTCGTCGTCAGGGATGGATTGCAGCCGGTTCATCCAGTACGTCACGCCGACCGTGCGCTCCTGGCCCACCTGTTCGGCGCGATAGACCCATGACGACCAGCACGCCCGCCGGTTGGGCATCTGGCCGGGGTCGGCGTGCAGCACGGCGCGGTTGGGCCGATAGGCCACGGCCGACAGATCGGCGCGTTCCCGGGCACTGGCATCGGCAAGAAGTGCCAGCGCCTGGTCGGAATGACAGGCCAGGATCACCGCGTCGAAGCGTTCCGGCAGGCCACGCTCGGGCCGGACCAAGGCGCCGGCCGCGTCGCGGGTGACCGTGCGCACCGGGCAGCCGCGGCGCAGATCGACGCCCAGCAGCGACAGACGCGCCTCGAGCCGGCGCACGTATTCGACGCTGCCGCCCTGGACCGTCCACCACTGGTGCTGGCCCCGCGGCGACAGCAGCGCATGGTTGCGAAAGAAGCGCAGCAGGCTTTTCGCCGGAAAGCCGCCGATCTCGGACGAGGGCGTGGACCAGATCGCCCCGCAGATCGGCAGCAGATAATCGCGCCGAAAGGCCTCGCCCAGGCCCAGGGCGCGCGTCAGGTCATCCACCGTCATCGTGTCGTCGAGCGCCGCCGCCTCGGCCTGGGCGTTGAAGCGCAACAGGTCGCGCAACATGCCCAGAAAGGCCGGATTGACCAGGTTGCGGCGCTGGGCGAACAGGCTCGACAGATCGCGCAGCGCGTATTCCAGCCGGCCGTTGTCCAGGCTGACGCCAAAGCTCATGTCGCTTTTGGCCACCGGCACATCGAGATCCGCGAACAGCCGGGTCAGATGCGGGTAGTTGGCATAATTGAAGACGATGAAGCCCGTATCCACGGGCTGATCGCCCCGTCGGCCGGCGATCACGGTGCGCGCGTGTCCCCCCAGCCGGGGCGCGGCCTCGAACAGGGTGACGCGGTTGGCGGGCGCCAGCAGATAGGCTGCCGCCAGACCGGCAATGCCGCCGCCGACGATGGCGATGGATCGGGGCGGAGCGATCGGGGTGTCGAAGGACATGCGCTTTCCTGTCTCTGGCCTGTCACTGGCCTGGTTCGGGTCTGGTTCGGGCGGGGCCCCGGCTGGGCGTCGATTGACAGGGATACGGCGCGCGCCGCGCATCGGATCACACGCGCCGGTCCTTTCGGGCGGATCGGGTCGGGCGGATCGGGTCGGGTGGATCGGGAAAAACTGATCCGATCCTTGGCGCGGCGCGTAACCTCGCTATGCTGAACGAGACCGACACACTTCAAACGGCACGCGTGAGGCCCGCCCCGGCGACCGGGGCAGGGCTGGCGCGGCTGGGGCAGACAGGGCGGATGAACCCCGACGACACGCACGATGGGCTTTCCCCGCCGACCCAATGGCTGCTTGCGGTGCGTGACCGGCGCGACCGCGCGGCCTTTGGCCGTCTCTTCGACCATTTCGCGCCGCGTCTGACGACGATGATGCTGCGCGCGGGCATGGGGCGGGCAATGGCCGATGACGTGGTGCAGGACGTCATGCTGACGGCCTGGCAAAAGGCCCATCTGTTCGACCCCGCGCGGGCGCAGGCCTCGGCCTGGATCTACCGCATCGCGCGCAACCGCCAGATCGACATCCTGCGGCGTGAGCGCCGCCCGGTGCCCGATGCCCTGCGCCCGTCCGAGGACGACCAGCACGACGACGACGCCCTGTCGGCGCTGGCCCTCGATCAAGAGGCCACGCGCCTGCGCGCCGCGCTCGATGCGCTGACCGCAGACCAGCGCGCGGTGATCGAACAGGCCTATCTGGGCGATCTGTCCCACACCGAGATCCGCCAGCGCACCGGCCTGCCGCTGGGAACCATCAAGTCGCGCATCCGCCTGGCCCTGGAGCGGTTGCGCCATGAACTGAAGGAACTACGCTGACCATGTCGCCCGTCACCCATCACATCCCGGATGACATCATCGAAGCCTATGCCTCGGGCGCGTTGCCACATGCCTTTTCGGTGGTGGTGGCGACTCATCTGTCGCTCTGTGCCTCGTGCCGTGCCACAGCCGAGGCCTGCGACGTGCTGGCTGGAACCGCGCTGGATGCGCTGGACGCCGGTGCGCCGGATGCCGATCTGCGCGCCCGCACGCTGGCCGCGCTGGATGCGCCCGCGCCCCGGTCCGCGCGCGCCGAACGGCCCGCCCCGTCGTCCGGTGGCCTGTTCCCCGGCCCGGTGACGGCGGAACTGCGCGGCCGGCCCCCCCGGTGGCGCAGTCTCGGGGCGGGTATCCGCCAGCAGATCCTGACCGCCGGCCCCCTGGGCACGGTGCGCCTGCTGTCCATTCCCGGCGGCAAGGCGGTGCCCGATCACGGCCACAACGGGCTGGAACTGACGCTGGTGCTGCAAGGCAGTTTCCAGGACCAGACCGGCCACTACCGGCGCGGCGACGTGCAGGTCGTGTCCGACGAGGTCGAGCATACGCCGGTCGCGGACGCGGGGCCCACCTGCATCTGCCTGGCGGCGACCGACGCGCCGCTGCGCTTCAACGCGCTGATCCCGCGCCTGCTGCAAGGGGTGTTCCGCATCTGACCGGCGCGTGCCCGCCGCCGCCTGGCCCCGGGCGCAAAGGGGGCGGTTCAGACCGAACCGCGCTGACGGCCGGCGGCCAGTTCGATCAACTCGGTCGTCATCGCCTCTTGCCGGGCCTGGCGCTGGCGCTGTTCGACGGCGAGGCGGCGGTCCTTGATGTGGGCCTCGGCCCGGGCCATGGCCTCGATCCGGGCCAGGTTCTCGACCCGCAGCCCCTCGCTGAGGGCGCGGGCGATGGCGGCGAACAGCAGTTCCATCAGCAACAACCGTGCCAGATCGGGCGCGGGCAGGGTGGTCAGGGGCGGCACGATCTCCCGCGGCGGGCGGTCCGACCCGGCCGGGGGCCAGATCGGATGCAGGGCGATCGGCAGGCCGGGTTCGTCCCGGCCCGACAGCGTGGCGATCGGCCCGGGATGCGCAGCGGTCAGCGTGACGATGGCGTCGGTGATCCGGCTGGCCAGCGCCGGGATGTCGGCGGGGGTCGCCGGCAGATCGGCCGTGAAGCGCGGCGTGATCCCGCCTTCGGCCAGCAGGGCGACGGTGCGCTGACCGACGACCAGCAACCCGGCGCCGGCGGGCACCAGATCGCGCGCGGCCTCGGCCAGGCGCAGGGGGTAGGCGCCGCAAAACCCCTGCGCGGCGCCGATCAGCAGCACCAGCCCGGGCCCGGACGGGTGCGAACCGGCCACCGGCGCGGCCAGCCGGACCAGCGCCGCGCGCACCTGCGCCTCGTAGGCCGCAAGGGCTGCCAGGGTGCCGCGCGCGGCGGCGGCATTGCCCGAGGCCATGGCCCTGAGCGCGCCGACCACTTCGCCGATCTCGTTGATGGCGGTCAGCCGGCGCTGCAAGAGGTCCGGCCGTTCGGTCACGGCAAGCCCGCCGCCTGGCGCACCGCCCCGACCAGCGCCGCGCGGGTTTCGGGCGGCAGGGCCCCCGCGGGAAGGGTGGGCAGCGCGGCGGTGCGCAGCGCCTGTTTCAGCGCCGGCAGCCGCGCGGGATCGAGCCCGTCCAGAACTCCGTCCTGTAGCGCCGCCAGCAGGGCCACCTGCGCCGCCGGTTCCAGGGGCGCGAGACGCTCTTGCGCCAGCAGCGCCGCGATCCGTTCGCCGCGCACCAGTCGCGCGCCACCCGTGCTGTCGCCAAAGCCGCCAAAGCGCGCGAACATCTTCATTTCCAGGAATTGCGCATAATCCAGACGCAGCCGCCCCGCCACCGCCTTCAGCGCGGCCGACTGGGCCTTGCCGCCGACGCGGCTGACCGACAGGCCGACATCGACCGCGGGCCGCTGGTTTGCGGCGAACAGCGTGGCCGAGGTGACGATCTGTCCATCCGCGATCGAGATCAGGTTGGTCGGGATATAGGCCGACAGGTTGCCCGCGTCGATCTCGGCAATCGGCAGGGCGGTCAGCGTTCCACCGCCCCGCGCCGCCGACAACGCGCCCGCGCGTTCGAGCAGGCGCGCGTGCAGATAGAATATGTCGCCCGGATAGGCCTCGCGTCCCGGGGGTTGGCCCGCCAGCAGCGCCAGTTCGCGGTGCGTGGCCGCGTGGCGGGTCAGGTCGTCGTGGACGATCAGCACGCGCTCGCCCCGGTCGCGGAACCATTCGGCCATGCTGGTTGCGGCAAAGGGCGCCAACCAGCGCAACCCGGGCTGGGCCGAGGGTTCGGCGATCACGAACAGGATACGGTCGGGATCGCCCTTGTCGCGCAGCGCCTCGATCACGCGGCGCACCGCCGACAGCCGCTGACCGATGGCGACATAGACGCAGACCGTGCCCTGGCGCGACTGCGTGGCGATGGCGTCGATGGCCAGCGCGGTCTTGCCGGTCTGGCGCTCGCCGATGATGAGTTCGCGCTGGCCGTGTCCGATGGCGAACATCGCGTCCACCACCAGCAGCCCGGTGTCCATGGGCGTGCTGACGAAATCGCGCTCGATGATGGAGGGGGCCGGGCGTTCGGCGGGCAGCAGGGTGTCGGCCTCGGGTGCTGGCCGGTCGTCCAGCGGGCGGCCCAGCGGGTCCAGCACCCGGCCCAGCAGGGCGGCACCCGCCGGCACCGACAGCACGGCGCCGCTGCGTCGCACGACGCTGCCCGCGCCGACGCCGACGCCGGGATCGAGGAACGCCGCGTGCAGGCTGTCCTCGTCAAGCGACAGCACGAAACCGCGCGCGCCCGTGTCGAAGATCAGCACCTCGTTCAGGCCCGCGCCCGGCAACCCGTCCACCCGGGCAATGCCGTCGGCCAGCGACAGGACGGTGCCACGCTCGCTGGCCTCGGGGCCAAGCGGGGTGTTGGCGATCGTGCCCAGCAGGGGCGCCAGGGCGGGGTCAGTGGCCGGCATCGTCATGGAGAGCCTGGGCAATACGGTCGATGTCATGGGCGAGCGAGTTCTGAACCACGCCGCTGTCGCTGCGCAGATCGAGCCCGGCGATCAGGGCCGGGTCGGTGTCGATCCGGGGGGCGATGCCATGGGGGGCCAGCGCCTGCAGAATCGCCGCGTGTTCCGCCGGGTCGGGCGGCGTGGCGCTGACCAGGCGCAGGTTGCCGCCCCGCACCAACGCCGCGCGCCGGGCCGCGGGCAGGTCGTTCAGCAGATCCGCGAGGCGCGCGGCATAGCCCGGCAGCCCGGCCGGTTGCGCGGCGAGGGCCCGGCCTGCCGCCGCCATCCCCAGGTCGATCGCCTGCCGCAGCCCCTGCGCGGCGCGCGCGCGGGTTTCGCGCTCGAGCGCGGCGCGCCCTTCTGCGATCTGGTGCGCGGCCTCGGTGTGGGCGGCCTGGATCTGCGCCTGACGCAAGGCCTCGGCTTCGGCCCGCGCCTGGGTCAGGACCGCGTCCCGTGCGGTTCGGTTGGCCTGCGCTTCGGCCTGCGCGGCCCCTTCGGCGTCGCGGGCGGCCTGCCGCGCGACCTCGGCCGCGTCCAGCGCGGCGGCGGTTTCGCGGCGCCGCCGTTCCACGATCTCAGCAACCGGACGGAACAGGAAATGCCGCAAGATGGCCAGCAGGATCAGGACATTGGCGGCCTGCAGGCCAAAGGTCCACCAGTCGAAGCTCATTGCACGAAGGGGTTGGCGAACAGCAGAAGCAGCGCGACGACCAGGCAGTAGATGGCGGTCGTCTCGATCATCGCGAGGCCGACGAACAGCGTGCGCGAGATGCTGCCGGCGGCCTCGGGCTGGCGCGCGATGGCTTCGAGGGCGGTGGCCACGGCGCGGCCTTCGGCCAGGGCCGGCCCCAGCGCCCCAAAGGACACGGCAAAGGCCGCGCCGAGGATGCTGGCGATCTGGATAAGGTCTGTCATGCGGGGTCCTCTTGCGTCGGGTTGGGGGGCGCGCCCTCGTCACCGGTCACGGCCGAACCGATGAACACCAGTGCGAGGGTGGCAAAGATATAGGCCTGCACGGCGCCCGTCAGCAAATCCAGCGCCATCAGCGGGATCGGCACCAGCAGCCCGGCCAGCGACAGCACGATGCCGATCACGAAGACGCCGCTCATCACGTTGCCGAACAGCCGGACCGTCAAAGACAGATGCCGGGTGATCTGCTCGACCAGGTTCAGCGGAATCATCACCCAACTGGGCCGGGCGAAACCGGCCAGCCAGCCCAGGACCCCCTGGCTGCGGATGCCCCAGCCGATCCCGGCCGCGAACACGATCGCCGCCAGGGCGGCATCGGTTTCCAGATGCGCGGTCGGCGGTTCGACCCCCGGCACCAGCGAGGACCAGTTGGCCACGAAGACGAACAGCAAGAGCGTTCCGATCAGCGCCCGGAACCGGGCCGGGTCGCCGGGCACGGTGGACCGGATTTCGGAATCGAGGGTCTCGACCAGCAATTCCAGGACCGCCTGCGCGCGGCCCGGCCGATCGACGCTGAGCCGCCGCGTCGCAACGATTGTGGCCAGCGCCATTGCCGCAAGGATCGCCCATGTGACAACCACCGTCCAGGCCACCGGAACCGGACCCAGCGTGAAGGCGACGGGATTGGCAAAGGGCGAATCCATCAGCGCACCCTTTGCAGGACCAGGGCGCGCCCGGCCATCAGGCCGGCGCCGCCGGCGACCAGGGGCCAGGTGCCGCCCCGGGTGCACAGCCACAGAAAGACCGCCAGCACCGCCAGACGGCCGATCTGCAAGGCGACGCCCGCCAGGCGCCCCTGGACCAGCAGCGCCGTGACCCGTTCGAGCGAACGGAAATGCAGAACGCCCAGCGCCAGCCCGGCGAGCCCCGCCAGCGCCGCGACCAAACCCGGGATCAGGAGCGCGCTCATTGGTCGTGCATCCAGCGCAGGGCCAGCCACAGGCCCAGAACGGCGCCGGCAAAGACCAGCGCGGCGGTCAGCAGGTGCCCCGCTCCCAGCAATCGGTCCAGCCAGCGGCCCAGCACCAACCCTCCCAGCACCGGCAGCACCGTCATCCAGCCCAGCACGCCGATCTGACCGAACCGGCGTGCCAGCGAGGGTTCGGGATCGGCCTCGCCGGCGCGATCCCGGTCCTGGGCCCGGCGCGCGGCCTGGGCGGTTCTGTCGTCGTTCAGGTCCATTCCGCGCCCTCCAGTCCGGAAGAATCGCCCGCAAGGGACATCTCGGCCATCAGACGGCGAATGGCACGCGCGTGCAACTGCGTTGCATGGGCGCGCGCGTTGCGGTGACTGTCGTCGCTGGTCTGTCGCTGGCGGGTGACGGCGGTTTCGAGCCGGCGCAGGTCGTCGCCCAGGATCGCCTCGCGGCAGGCGATGGCGATCCGCGCGCCGGCTTCGACCGTCAGCACCGCGCCGCGCACGGCGGCGTATCGCGTGGCCTCGCCCGGCACCCGCCAGCGCAGGACGCCTGCATCGATCACCGTCAGAAAATCCGCATGACCGGGCAGGATGCCAAAGCCGCCGGTCTCATCCTCGCCGCGAAAGGCGGCGATCGGCACCCGGTCCAGCATCAGCGCAAGCGGCGTCGTCAGGGTCAGGGTCAGGGACAGGGCCTGCGGCGCGCTCATGTCGCGCGGGTCTTGTGGCGATGCTCGGCCTCGCTCAACGGGCCGACCATGTAGAACGAGGCCTCGGCCCAGTCGTCGCACGCGCCGTCAAGGATCGCCCGGCAGCCGGCCACGGTGTCGGCCACCGCGACGCTGCGCCCCTCCATTCCGGTGAACGGCGCGGCGACGAAAAAGGGCTGCGTCAGGAACCGTTGCAGGCGCCGGGCCCGGCCGACCAGGCGCTGTTCGTCGCGGCCCAGTTCCTCGACCCCCAGCAGGGCGATGACGTCGCGCAATTCCTCGTAATGTTCCATCAACTGGCGCACATCTGCGGCGGTTCGGGCGTGTTCGGCGCCGACGATGGCCGGGTCCAGCAAGGCCGAGGTCGTCGTCAGCGGGTCGATCGCCGGATAGATGCCCTGCGCCGCAAGGTCGCGCGACAGGATCACGGTGCTGTCCATATGCGCGCTGATCGCCGAGACCGCCGGGTCGGTGAAATCGTCGGCCGGGACATAGACGGCCTCGATCGCGGTGATCGCCGCCCGCCCGCCCGAGGTGATGCGCTCCTGCACCTCGGCAACCTCGGTGTCCAGCGTCGGCTGGTAGCCCACGCGCGACGACATGCGCCCCAAAAGGCCCGAGACCTCGGCCCCGGCCTGCACGAAGCGGAACACGTTGTCCATCAGCAGCAGCACGTTGCGCCCCTGTTCGTCGCGCAGGTATTCGGCCACGGTCAGCGCGGTCAGCGGAACCCGCCAGCGCGCGCCGGGCGGTTCGTTCATCTGGCCATAGACCAGCACCGTGCGGTCGAGAACGCCATAGCCCGCCATGTCGTGCAGCATCTCGTGCCCCTCGCGCGAGCGTTCGCCGATGCCGGCAAAGACCGACACGCCGTCATAGCCGGCGACCATGGCGTGAATGAGTTCGGTCACCAGAACCGTCTTGCCGACGCCCGCGCCGCCGAACATCGCCGCCTTGCCGCCCTGCACCAGCGGCGCCAGCAGGTCGATGATCTTGATCCCGGTTTCGAAACGCGCCAACCGCGGGGCGCTGATGGCGGGATGTGCGGGCGGGCGGTGAATGGCGCGGCGGGGCGTGTCGGCGGGCAGGGGCGGGCCGTTGTCGCCGGTGCGGCCCTGCACGTCGATCAGCCGGCCCAGCACCGCGTCACCGACCGGCACGGTCAGCGGCCCGCCGGTCGGAGCGGCAGACATCAGGCGCGACAGCCCCTGCGTCGGTTCCAGAGCGATGGCGCGAAAGCGGGCCGAGTCGAGATGGGCCTGAACCTCGCAGGTGATCTCAAGCCCGCCGGGATCGGCGATCACCGCGTCGCGGATCGCGGGCAAGGCCCCGTCGTCGCAGGCGAAATCGATCACCGGGCCGCGCACGGCGATGATCCGCGCGTGGCTCACCGAGGGCCCCGCGCGGTGCCGCGTGGCCGCGAGACGGGGGCGCCGGCCCGGTCGCCTGATCGGCAAACTCGCATCATCGTTGGGTTCCCGCCACCACCAGCGCCAAAGCGCGCGTCGGGCGCCAGTGAACGCCCGTTTGGGGCAAATGACAATCCGCCCGCGCCGCGCGACCCGACACGAGAAGGTGAGCGCCCGCCGCCCGCGCTCAGACGGGTTTGGGGCCAAACGCGCGGTCGGCCAGGCGCACGGACCAGGCGGCGGACTGCACCTGCACCACATAGGCCAGCGCGATCAGCAACGCCGCCTCGGCGCCCTCGGGGCCAAACAGGTTCATCGCCAGCGCCAGCGCGATCGACAGGTTGCGCATCACCGTGCCATAGGTCAGCGCGATCGCGTCCCCACGCAGCAACATCCAGCGCCCAAGGCCAAAGGCCAGCGCATAATTGACCGCGTAGAGCAGCAGCAGCGGCACCAGCAGCCAGACCACCGTGACCGGATCGGCCACCAGCACCCGCGCTTGCAGGGCGATGGCGACAAAGGCGATGCCCAGCACCCCCAGCGTCGAAAAGGGCGGGAACCGGGGGGCCCAGGTCTTCTGGAACCCGGGCATCGTGTGGCGGCGGATCAGCCAGGCCCGCGTCAGTTGTCCGGCGACCAGGGGCAGCACCACGATGACGGCGATCTGGCGGAACACCGCGATCAGATCGACGGGCACCCGCGCCCCCGCCAGCACCATCAGGTAAAAGGGCGTCAGGATCGATCCCAGGATCAGCCCCACGACGGTCATCTTGATCGCCGCCGGCAGGTTGCCACCCGCCATTCCGGTCCACGAGATCGTCATGCCGCTGGTTGGCAGCAGCCCCGCCAGCAGCAGACCCACCGCCGCATAGGGGCGGTCGGGAAAGAACAGCAGCCCCAGCGCAAGCGCCACGAAGGGCACGATCAGGAAGTTCACGCCCTGCGCCAGCACCTGCACCTTCAGGTGCCCGCTTTCGCGCAGCTGCGACAGCTTCAGCCCCACCATCATGGGATACACCATGAGAAAGGTCAGCGGCACGATCAGCGCCTTCAGCCAGCCCGTGGGGGCCAGCAGCCCATAGATCAGCCCCAGCACCATCGCCACGGGAATGGCCAGCGTCAGGTTCTTGGTCATGCGTTGGATCAGGCGCATCGGCGGCTCCGGCGTGCGGCGGCGGTCTGGCGCCGCGGGGGTGGGTTTTCAGTCGGGGCAGATTATGTTAGTGATTGATTACTTACAACGGGGCTTTCGCATGGCGCGTAAATCTGCCGCAGAGCGCAAGGCCGACATCGTCGCCGCGCTTTTGCTGCTGGCCGACCGGATCGGCCCGGACCGGCTGACCACCACCGACATCGCGCGCGAAGTGGGCGTGACGCAGGCGGCCGTCTTTCGGCATTTCCCGACCAAGGCCGCGCTGTGGACCTCGGCCGCCGAGGGAATCGCCGCACGGCTCGAGTCCGGCTGGCAGGCCGCGATTGCCGCCAATCCGCGGCCGCGCGACCGCCTGCGGGCGCTGCTGGCGGTGCATCTGAGCCTGAACGAAACCTGCCCGGCCATGCCGGCGATCCTGAATTCGCGCGAACTGGCGGCCGATGACGTGGCGTTGCGCGCGCGGTTCGGCGGGATCCTGACGCAGTTCCGGGCGCATCTGGGCGAGGCGCTGGCGGCAATGGCGCAAGACGGGGCGCTGGCCGCCGATCTGGACCTCGCAGAGGCGGTGGACCTGCTGGCGGCGCTGGTGCTGGGCTTGACGCTGCGCTGGGGGCAAAGTCCGCGCGACACGTCGCTCGGTGACCACGGGATGCGGCTGATCGACCGGCAACTTGCGCTGTTCGCGCGCTGAGATCAGAGCACGCGCGCCAGTTGCCCGCCCACCGCCGCCAGGCGCGCGCGCGCGGTTTCGGCGTCCAGGTCCAGCAGCACCATCGCCAGCGCGGTCTTGATCGTTCCGCCCGTGGCCAGCGCGGCCCGCGCCTGCTCTGTCGGGCAACTGGCGAGGTCGGCGACCATGGCGACCGCCCTTGCGTGCAGTTTGGCGTTGGTGGGGCGCATTTCGACCATGCGGCCGCGCCAGACATGGCCCAGCCGCACCATGATGCCCGTGGACAGGCTGTTCAGCAGCACCTTCTGCGCCGTGCCCGCCTTCATCCGGGTCGAGCCGGCGATGATCTCTGCCCCGGTGTCGGCCACCAGCGCCAGGTCGCAATCGGCCCGCATCGGGGCGTCGGGCGCGTTGAACAGGCCGATGGCCAGCGCCCCGGTCGCGCGGGCATGGGCCAGCCCCGCGCGCGTGTAGGGCGTCCGCCCCGAGGCCGCGACGCCGATTACCACGTCCCGCGGCGACAGCGCGGCCGCCGTCAGCGCGGCCACGGCGGCAGGGGCGTCGTCCTCGGCCCCTTCGATGGCGTGGACCAGCGCCGCGTCGCCGCCGGCCATCAGCGCCAGCGCCCGGTCGCGCGGCCAGTCGAACGTCGGCGGAAGCTCTGCCGCGTCCAGCACCGCCAACCGCCCCGAAGTGCCGGCGCCCAGATAGATCAGCCGCCCCCCCGCGGCCAGGCGCTGGGCGGCGGCGTCGATGGCCTGGGCCAGCGTCTCGGCGGTGGCGGCGGCCGCGGCGGCGGCGGCCAACTGCGTTTCCAGAAGCGCCGCCGCCAGGTCGCGGGTTGGCCAGGTTTCCAGGCCGTCGAACCGCGGCGCGGCCTGTTCGGTGCTGCTCATGCCGGGGCTCCTTGGCCGATGCGGGCCATCGTCGCGGCATGGGCGGCGGCATCGACGGCGGGGAAATGCAGGGGGATGTCGGGCACGGCGTCTTGCATCGCCATGGCGATCGCGGGGTGCAGCCGCAGCACACCGCCGATCACGCCGACCGGCGCGAGGCCGCATCGGGCGACCAGCACCCGCGCCAGCCGCGCCAGTTCGACGCCCGCGCGCGTCATCAGGGACAGCGCCAGCGGGTCGCCCTGGGTCGCGGCGGCGGCGACGGCGGGGGCCAGTGTCCCGATGGCGCCACGATCCAGCCCATAGACATGGCGGCGCACCGGCTCCCAGCCGCTGCCGCCCACCGCGTCCCAGAAATGCCGCGCCAGGACCTCGACCCCGTCGGGGCGGCCGGTTTCGTCGATGCGGCGGAACAGCCCGTCCAGCGCCCTCAGCGCGATCCAGGCCGCCGATCCGCCGTCGTCGATCAGCGTGCCGCGCCCGCCGACCAGCGTGACCGCGCCCGCCGCGTCGATCGACAGGCCCACCGACCCCGTGCCGGCCGCGACCAGATGGCCACCGCCCTGTGGAAAGGCCGCGTGCCAGGCCAGGGCCATGTCGTTCAGCACCTGGATACGCTGGGGGGGCAGGGACAGCGCGGCGCCGATGGCGGCAACCACCGCCGGGTCCCGCGCAAGCCCCGCGCCGGTCACGCCCAGGCAGGCGGCCGTCACCGCGCCGGGCAGGGCCGCGGGAATCGGCGCCAGGGCCCGGTGGAACGCGTCGCGCGCGGCTTGGGTGAACAGCAGCCCGGTGGCGCCGTCGGTTTCGCCGCGCGCCACCTCGACCCCGTCCGCCGCCCGGCGCGCGACCCACCGCGTCGCACTGCCGCCCATGTCCACGCCGAGGACCAGCATCCTCTCGCTCCTGCCTTGCCCGGGCGGGTTATAGCGGGTTTGCGGCGGGGGCGACAGCGGGTGTGATCAGATCGCCGCGACCGCCTCGGCCAGCATGGCGCGCACCTGGCCGGCGACGGCGATCAGGTCGGCGTTGTCGATCGCCGCCATCGAGGCGACCGGGTCGATGGCCGAGACTTCGACCCCATCGGGCGTTTCGCGCAGGATGACGTTGCACGGCAGCATCGCGCCGACCCGCGCCTCCATCCCGATCGCCTGCCAGGCCATGCCCGGGTTGCAGGCGCCCAGGATGCGATAGCCCGCCATGTCCTTGTCGATCTTCTTTTTCATCGTCGCCTGCACGTCGATCTCGGTCAGGACGCCGAAGCCCTTCGATTGCAACGCCGCGCGGGTGCGGGCATCGGCGTCGGCCATGCTGGCGCCGGGGATCAGACGGTCGATGGTATAGGACATGGGGGCCTCCTTGCTTGCCGATGGCAAGATGGGGGCGGGGCGCCCAGGCCGCAAGGGGCGTCGCGTTTCAGCCGTGCGGACCCCACAGGGGACGTGCCGAATCGCCAATGGAATCCAGCAGGTTGTCCCGGATCAGGCCCAGATAGGAATCGGGGAACAACGAGCGGTCCAGATCCTGAAGGAAACCTTCGGCCAGGCCCGAGACCCGTTTCTGCGCACTGCGCGCCACATGGCGCAGATCGACCGGCGTCAGCCGCTCGCCGACCCAGCCTTCGCGGGGGGTCAGCACCAAGCGGTTGCCGCGCACCAGCGTCAGGTCGGCCACGCGCGGATCGTCGGGGGCCTCGGTCAGCAGTCGGCGCAGCTCCTTGATCGGTTCGTGATCGGCATACATGCGATCCGCCGCCGGCCAGTCGGTGGCAAAGGTATAGTAATTGTCATCAAAGCACGATGCGACGATTTCCTCGTCATTCCGAAACAGCGGCTCCAGCGGCGTGTTCGCGCGGGTGCGTCCGTGCAACGCCGGGTAGTGATGCAGCCGGCGCAGGGTGCGCGACAGGTTGGTGCCGTCGAGATCGCCGATGCGGCGGCGAATCGGGTCCAGCCGGTCCTCGGGCAGGCCCAAGAGGATCTGCCCGTCCTGCACCAGACGGTTGAACAGGCGTTTCTTGACGCCGACACCGATCAGCGCGGCCAGGATTTCCTCGCCTGCATGGCGATCCGACAGGCAGACCTGTTGGAGACTGTGGGCATGAATGTAAACGCGGCGACTGGACATGACAGATCCTGCACAAGGGTCGAAGGTGAACCAAACGCAGTGAGTGTCGCAATCGAAAATGGCGGGATTGGGCCGGCTTTCGGGCGGTCGTCTGGCCGCATCACGCGGCCAGACACGCCCGTGCCTGCGGCGTCAGCGGCTGAACTTCTTGTATTTCACGCGCTTGGGTTCCACGGAATCGGGGCCCAGGCGGCGGATCTTGTCTTCCTCGTAGGCTTCGAAGTTGCCCTCGAACCATTCGACATGGGCCTCGCCTTCGAACGCCAGGATATGCGTGCAGAGTCGGTCCAGGAAGAAGCGGTCGTGCGAGATGATGACCGCGCAGCCGGCGAAATCGTCGAGCGCGGCCTCCAGCGCCTGAAGGGTTTCCACGTCCAGGTCGTTCGTCGGTTCGTCGAGCAGCAGCACGTTGCCCCCCGAGCGCAGCAGCTTCGCCATGTGCACCCGGTTGCGTTCGCCACCCGAAAGCTGGCCAACCTTTTTCTGCTGGTCGCCGCCCTTGAAATTGAACGCGCCGCAATAGGCGCGGCTGTTCATCGTGGCATCGCCCAGTTCCAGCACTTCCAGACCTTCGGAAATCTCTTCCCAGACGGTCTTGTTCGCATCCAGCGCGTCGCGCGACTGGTCCACATAGGCCAGTTTGACGGTGTCGCCATAGCTCACGGTGCCGGCGTCGGGCGCGAGCTGGCCGGTCAGCATCCGAAACAGCGTGGATTTCCCCGCGCCGTTCGGGCCGATTACGCCGACGATGCCACCCGGAGGCAGGCTGAAGCTCAGGTCCTCGATCAGCAGCTTGTCGCCCATCGCCTTCTTCAGGCCCTCGACTTCGATCACCTTGCCGCCCAGCCGCGGGCCGTTGGGAATGATGATCTGCGCAGTGGTGATTTTCTCGCGCTCGGATTTCGAGGCCATTTCCTCGTAGGCGTTGATCCGGGCCTTCTGCTTGGCCTGGCGCGCCTTGGCGCCGGCGCGGATCCATTCCAGTTCCTTTTCCAGGACCTTCTGGCGCGACTTGTCCTCGCGCGCTTCCTGCGCCAGGCGCTTGGCCTTTTGTTCCAGCCACGAGGAATAGTTCCCCTCGTAGGGGAGGCCGCGCCCGCGATCGAGTTCGAGGATCCAGCCGGTGATGTCATCCAGGAAATAGCGGTCATGGGTGACGCACAGGATCGTGCCGGAATATTCGATCAGGTGCTTTTGCAGCCAGGCGATGGTTTCAGCGTCCAGGTGGTTGGTCGGTTCGTCCAGAAGCAGCATGTCAGGCGCTTCGAGCAGCAGCTTGCACAGGGCCACGCGGCGCTTTTCCCCGCCCGACAGGGTCGCCACGGCGGCGTCGTCCGGCGGGCAGCGCAGGGCCTCCATCGCGACGTCGATCTGGCTGTCCAGATCCCAGAGGTTCTGCGCGTCGATCTCGTCTTGCAGGCGGGCCATCTCGTCCGCGGTCTCGTCCGAGTAGTTCATGGCCAGTTCGTTGTAGCGGTCCAGCTTGGCCTGCTTTTCAGCAACCCCCAACATGACATTGCCGCGCACGTCGAGGCTGTCGTCAAGCTGCGGTTCCTGCGGCAGGTAGCCGACCCTGGCGCCCTTGGCCGCCCAGGCCTCGCCGGTGAAATCCTTGTCGATGCCGGCCATGATGCGCAGCAGCGTCGATTTCCCCGAGCCGTTCACGCCGACGACACCGATCTTCACGCCGGGCAAAAAGTTCAGGCGGATGTTCTCGAAACACTTCTTTCCGCCGGGATAGGTCTTGGACACGCCGTCCATGTGATAGACATACTGATAGCTGGCCATGCCGCAGGCTCCAACGATAACGGGAATTTGCCCCTGTCCCTACAGGGCGCCGGCGCGTGCTGCAAGCGGTGGCTCTTTCCCTTTGGCCCGGCTTTGCCCATACTGGCGGCGTTTTCGATTGATCCGGCCGTGACGTGAAACCCGACGAACTTCTCCCACAGCCCTCTGTTATGGAGTCCCTGATGTCCTCCTCGATGATCGGCGGCGGCAGCATCGTGCTGCTTCTCCTTGCCATTTTCATTATCATTTCGATTTTCCTGGGCGTGCGGATCGTGCCGCAGTCGCAGAAATACGTTGTCGAACGCTTTGGCCGGCTGCGCGCGGTGCTGGGTCCGGGCATCAACCTGATCGTGCCCTTCGTCGATACGGTGGCGCACAAGGTGTCGATCCTGGAGCGCCAGTTGCCCAACCAGCGGCAGGACGCGATCACCACCGACAACGTTCTGGTGCAGGTGGAAACCAGCGTCTTCTATCGCATCATGGAGCCGGAAAAGACCGTCTACCGCATCCGCGACGTGGACGCGGCGATCCTGACCACGGTGGCAGGTATCGTGCGGTCCGAAATCGGCACGATGGAACTGGACGAAGTGCAGTCGAACCGCGCCCGCCTGACGCAGAAGATCGGCGCGGCGATCGCGGACGTGGTCGATGACTGGGGCATCGTCGTGACGCGCGCGGAACTGCTGGATGTGAACCTTGACGAGGCCACGCGCGCGGCGATGTTGCAGCAGCTCAACGCCGAACGGGCCCGCCGCGCCGCCGTGACCGAGGCCGAGGGCCGCCGCCGCGCGGTGGAGCTGGCCGCCGACGGTCAGCTCTATGCCGCCGAACAGGAAGCAAAAGCCAAGCGCGTCACCGCCGACGCCGAGGCCTATGCCACCGGCGTCATCGCCGAAGCCATCGCCAAGAACGGGCTCGAGGCGGCGCAATACCAGATCGCGCTGGCCCAGGTCGAGGCGATGAAAAAGGTGGCCGAGGGGCAGGGCAAACAGACCATCGTGCTGCCCGCGCAATTGATGGATGCCTTTGGCGACGCCTTCAAGATGCTGAAAGGAAAACCGTGATGCAATCGCTCTGGTGGATCTGGATCGCCGCCGGTCTGGGGCTGGCGATCCTCGAGGTTCTGGTGCCCGGATTCCTGTTCGCAGGCTTTGCCGTGGGCGCGGTCGTCACCGGTGCCGTCATCGGACTGGGCATTCCCGGCGCTGGCTGGCTGGCGGCTTCGCCGGTCAACGCGCTGGTGGTCTTCGCGGTGATCTCGGTCGTCGCCTGGCTGGTGATGCGGTCCGTGATGGGCGTGCGCAAGGGGCAGATGAAGCGCATCGATCACGACATCAACGAAAGCTGATCCGCGGCTTTCAAGGTCTCCAGATAGATCCGGACCGCGTCCTGCACATGCCGGAAGCGGTCGCCCCCAAGATGCTTGCCGCCGAACCAGCGGGTGACCACGACGATATGGTGGTGCAGCCCCTCGCGTTCCAGCATCCGCACGATCACCATCCCCGCGCCGGCCTCGCCGTCGTCGTTCCTGACCGGCGCCCCGTCGATCAGGCAGGCCCAGGAATTGTGCGTGGCCCGGGCGAATTTCTTTTGCCGCTTCAACGCCTTCAGGAACGCCTTCGCCGCGTCCTCGGTGGCGCACGGGCCGCCCGAGACGGCGTATTTCGACCCCCGGTCGCTGATGATCCCGTCGAGAACCCGCATCAGCCTGTCAGGCCGCGCAGGACCTCGGCGCCGATCTGGATGGACCGGATGCGCGCGGCGGGGTCGTGGATCGCGCCGGAAAAGATCATCTCGTCGGGTTGCGTGCGCTCGATCAGCCGGGACAATTGCGCGCGCAGCGTATCCGGCCCGCCGGTCGCGGAAAACGACAGCGCGCCCTCGGCCTGCGCCAGCACGCGCGCGGGCACCAACTGGTCCAGGTTGGTGACGGGCGGCGGCAGTTTCCCGGGCTGGCCACTGCGCAGCCGGGCAAAGGACAGCACTTGCGACGACCGCAGGAACCGGGCCTCGGCATCCGTTTCGGCGGCGAAAAGCCCGGCGGCGACCATCGCATAGGGGCGTTGCAGATAGGCCGACGGCTGAAAGCGTTCGCGGTAGATCGCCAGCGCCTCGTCCAGCGCGCCGGGCGCGAAATGCGAGGCGAACGCATAGGGCAGGCCCAGATACGCGGCCAGTTGCGCCCCGAACAGGCTGGAGCCCAGGATCCAGACCGGCACCTGCGTGCCGGTGCCGGGCACGGCCCGCACCCGGGCATCGGGGCTGTCGGGGCCCAGATAGGCCAGCAGTTCCATCACGTCCTGGGGGAACTGGTCCTCGTTCGTCATGTGCCGCCTGAGCGCGCGCATGGTCAACTGATCGGTGCCGGGCGCCCGGCCCAGACCCAGGTCGATGCGACCGGGATAGAGGGTCTCGAGCGTGCCGAACGCTTCGGCGACCACCAGAGGCGCGTGGTTCGGCAGCATGATGCCGCCGGCGCCCACACGGATCGTGCGGGTGGCGCCTGCGACATGGCCGATGACCACGGCGGTGGCGGCGCTGGCGATGCCGGGCATGTTGTGATGTTCCGCCAGCCAGAAGCGGTGATACCCCGCCGCCTCGGCGGCGCGTGCCAGCGCAACGGTGTTGCCCAGGGCGTCGGCCGGGGTGGCGCCCTCGGGGACGGGCGACAGGTCGAGAAGGGAATAGTGATGCACGGCAAAGCTCCTTTGACGCGATAGCTAAGCCCTGCCGCCGCCGCTGCCAAGGCGTTGCGGGTCAGGGCAGCAGGTCGGCGCCGTCGCAGGCCATCGGATCGCCCAGCGCGCAGCCGCGTTCATAGGCGACACGCGCCCGCGCGACGTCGCGCGGCACGCCCCGCCCGCCGGCCAGGATATCGCCCAGCGTGGTGCAGGCGTAGCTGTCCTGCCCGTCGCAACCGATGTCGAACAGCCGCAGCGCCTCGTCCATGTCGGGCGGCAGCCCCAGGCCCGAGCGGTGGGCCTCGGCCAAGTTGGTGCAGCCGACCGGCTCGCCGTGCGCGCAGGCCAGGCGGTAGAGGTCGCGCGCCACGGCCATGTCCTGCGCCACGCCGTCGCCGGTCTGGTGGCGAAAGCCCAGCTGCGCACAGGCCAGGAACTGGCCCGCGTCGCAGGCCCGGCGCAGCAGGGCCGCGGTGTCCTCGGGCGGGGCGCTGCCCCACAATTCCGCCAGTTGCGCCTGCCGCAAACAGGCGTCGGGCCAGCCCGAGCGGCATTGCTGATCCAGCAACGAGAACCCGGCCTGCGGTTCGCCGGGGCCGCCGCGCCCCTCGATCCGCATCGCGGCAAAGCCGGTGCAGCCCGGGGCGGCCATCCGGTCGGGCCAGGCGTCGCAACCGGCGCGATACTGGTCGCGCGCGCTGCGGTCGCTGGCCGGCAACCCGGCCAGGCCGTTCTCATAGAGCGACCCCATGATCCCCGCAGCCAGTGCCGGCAGGGCCTGGCCGGCGTCGGTCAGCAGCGTCGCGGCGCGCGGGTCCTGAGGATCGGCGGCCAGCAGCGCGCGCGCCAGCAGCACCGCCAGAAAGGCGTCCCCCGGGGCCTGTTGCCGGGCGTCCTCGCAGGCGGCGACGGCCGCGGCCGGGTCGGCGATGCGGTAGGCGCCCGCGCTGCCCTCGATCCGGGGCAGGGCGGGGTATCCGGCCAGACGGTCGCAGGGGGTCTCTTGCGACAGGGCCGGGGTGGCGAGGGCAAACAGGGCGGCGATCAACAAGACGCGCATGGAGTCTCCATCCGGTGACGGGGCCGAGCCTAGCACGACACGGGCGTCTGCCAAGCCCTCAGCGCAGCGCGTCGGCACGCTGGCAGGCATCGCCATCGCCCGAGGCGCAGGCGCGGTCCAGCACGGCGGCGGCACGGGCGGGATCGGCCGGCACGCCGGTGCCTGTGCGATAGGCTTCGGCCAGGTTCTCGCATCCCAGCCACAGACCTTGGGCGCAAACCCGTTCGTAGGTCGCGACGGCGGCGGCCCGGTCCTGCGGCACCCCGTCGCCGGTGGCCTGACGGCTGGCGTAGTTGTTGCACGCCATCGGGTCGCCCGCCGCGCAGGCCTGCCGATAGAGCGCCAGCGCGCGCGGCAGGTCGCGGCGCACCCGCAGCCCCTGTTCGTATTCGTAGCCCAGCGCCTGGCATCCCCGCGCCAACCCCGCGTCACAGGCGCGTTGCAGCAAGGCGATGGCCTGATCGCCCGGTTCGGTGCCGGGGGTTTCCAGGATCAACCGGCCGAGGTTGGCGCAGCCGATCGCCGCAAAGGGCGGCGCTGCGCCGTCGCAGGCCTGACGAAAAAGCGCCCCGGCCTGCACCGGGTCCACCGGCAGACCGCCCCAGCCGTATTGGTGGAACAGGCCCAGCCAGGTCGCAACGGCCCCGGCGGGGGCGTTCGCGATGCCCTCGACCAGGGTGCGGGCGCGCGGATCATCGCGATCCGCGGCGATCCGCGCGCGCGACAGTTGCAACCGGAAGAGCGGCTCGGACGGATAGCGCGCCACGGCGGTTTCGCACGCGGCAATCGCGGCGGCCGGATCGCGCACCGCAAAGACGGTGGCGATCCCGGGGGCGCGGGGCGCGTAGTCCAGCCCCGCCAGCCGGTCGCAATCGGTCTGCGGCGCGCCTTGCGCGACCGCCGCCGAACGGGCCAACAGCACCGCCAGGGCCACCAGAACCAGACCAGAGGGACGGACCATAGCCTCACCAAAGGGTCGGGGCGCCGCGTTACCACCGCGCCCGTTGCCCCCGGATTTCAGCACGCCCGCATGAGCATTCCGTAAAGATCGCGCGGATCGTCCGGGTCGGCGATCATGTCCAGCCGCGGCGCGTCCGGTCCCAACTGATCGGCCAGCCAGCACAGGGCCGAGAAATCCTCGATCGCGAAGCCGACGCCGTCAAACAAGGTGACGTCGCGGCTGCTCTGCCGGCCGGGCGCGGCCCCGCTCAGCACCTGCCACAGCTCGGTCACGGGGTGGTCGGCGGGCATCTGCTGGATTTCGCCCTCGATGCGGGTTTGCGGTTCGAATTCGACAAACGTCCGCGCCCGCGCGACGATTGCCGGGGCCAGTTCGGTCTTGCCGGGGCAATCGCCGCCGATGGCGTTGATATGCACGCCCGCGCCGATCATGTTGTCGTGCAGAACCGTCGCGTTGCGCTTGTCAGCGGTGCAGGTCGTGACGACCTGGGCGCCCTCGATGGCGGATTCGGCGCTGGCGCAGGGGATCACCGTCAGCCCGCTGTCCGCCAGGTTGCGCGCGCATTTCGCTGTCGCCGCCGGGTCCAGATCGTAAAGCCGCACCGTGTCGATGCCGCAAACCGCCTTCAGCGCCAGCGCCTGGAATTCGGCCTGCGCGCCGTTGCCGATCAGCGCCAACACCGACGCGCCGGGCGTCGCCAGCGCGCGCGTCGCCATCGCCGAGGTGGCGGCCGTGCGCAACGCCGTCAGCAGCGTCATTTCGGCCACCATCAGCGGATAGCCGGTCGCCACCTGCGACAGCACGCCAAAGGCGGTGACCGTTTGCAGGCCCGCGCGCGTGTTGGCGGGGTGGCCGTTGACGTATTTGAACGCGTAGCGATCGCCGTCCGACGTTGGCATCAACTCGATCACGCCGATCGCCGAATGCGAGGCGACCCGCGCCACCTTGTCGAACCGCGGCCAGCGGCGGAAATCGGTCTCGATCCGGTCGGTCAGGTCGATCAGCGCGCGCTCCAGCCCGATGCGATGGGTGATCGCCATCATCTCGGCGACCGAGACGAACGGAACCAGCGCCTGCGCCGAGGGTTTCGGAAAGTCCCGCATCACGCCTGCCCCCGGTAGCTGCGGGTCGGTCGGTCGAACACCTTGCGGCCCATCAACGAAGCGACCAGATCGACCATCAGATGCGCGGTGCGCCCGCGCTCGTCCAGGAACGGGTTCAGCTCGACCAGGTCCAACGAACTGACCAGCCCCGAATCGTGCAGCAATTCCATCACCAGATGGGCCTCGCGGAAGGTCGCGCCACCGGGCACGGTGGTGCCGACCGCGGGGGCGATCATCGGGTCCAGGAAATCCACGTCGAGCGACACATGCAAGAGGCCGTCGGCGGCGTGAACCCGGTCGAGAAACGCCTTCAGCGGCTTGACCACGCCGTGCTCGTCCAGGACGCGCATGTCATTGATGGCAATCTCGTTTTCCAGAAGCGCGGCGTGTTCGGCGGCATCGACGCTGCGAATGCCGAACAGGCAGATGTTCTCGGGCGGCACCACGGCGGGGAAAGGCGGGAATTCGGGCATGGACCGGCCGGCAAGATAGGCGACGGGCGTGCCGTGCAGATTGCCCGTCTGGGTGGACGCGGTCGTGTGAAAGTCGCTGTGCGCGTCGAGCCACAGAACGAACAGCGGCCGGCCCTGCGCGCGCGCCGCGGCCGCGACGCCCGCGACCGAGCCCAGCGACAGCGAATGGTCGCCGCCCAGAAAGATCGGCAGACCCCGGCGCGCGGCCTCGGCGCCGGTCTCGGCCAGGGCGGCGGTCCAGCCCAGCGTCTCGGGCAGGTGATGAACGGCGGGGTTGGGGCAGGTCGCCGGCACCGCCGTCGCGGCCACGTCGCCCAGGTCGGTGACGCGATGGCCCAGGCTCTCAAGCGCCTGCGCCAGGCCGGCGGTGCGATAGGCGGCCGGGCCCATGAGGCAACCGGGACGACGTTGGCCGCTGTCAACGGGCGCGCCGATCAGCAAACAGTTGCGGGGGGTCGCGGTCATGGGGGCCTCCTTGGTTGCGGAGGCTATCGCACGGGGGCGCCAACGGTTTCATCCACCGTATTGACCATTCCGGACGCAGGATTGCGCAAAATGGTCATGCGATCTATACATTTCGATCATGCCCCCCCTCCCAGCCAAAGCGCCCGAGGCCGCCCGTGGATGACACCGACCTGCGTCTGATTGCCTCCCTGAAGCGCGATGGCCGCGCCGGCCTGGGCGAATTGGCGCTGCACCTTGGGATCAGCCGCGCGACGGTGCGGACCCGGCTGGCGCGGCTGATCCAGACGGGCGAAATCGCGGGGTTCACCATCCTGACCCGCACCGATCTGGTCGAAAGCCCGGTGCGGGCGCTGATGATGGTGGCGATCGAAGGGCCGGGCACCGACCGGGCGGTGGCGCGGATGCTGGCGCTGGGCGCGGTGCAGGCGGTTCATTCGACCACCGGGCGCTGGGACGTGATCGTCGATCTGGCGACCGACAGCCTGACCCATCTGGACGAGACCCTGGCCCGGATCCGCAAGCTCGACGGCGTCAGCCAGTCGGAAACCCACCTGCTGATGTCCACCCGCCGCGCGACCGCGGCGCGCTGAGTCACCCTTGCTGGAACAGCCGTTCCAGCACCCGCAGCCCCTCCTCCAGCTTGCGCCGGTCCTCGGGGCTGAGCGGGGCCAGCATGGCCTCGGTGGCGGCCTCCACCTCGGGGCGGATGCGGTTGAAGGCGCGCCGGCCCTTCAAGGTAAGCGCGGCATGGGCGACGCGCCGGTCGGCGGCATCGGTGCGCCGGGTGATCCAGCCGCGGGCCTCCAGCTCGGCCAGGGCGCGGCTGACCTTGGTCTTGTGCGCCGGCACGCGGGTGCACAGCTCGCTCGCGGTCAACGACGGGGCCTCGGCCAGGTTCAGCAGAACGCGCCATTCGGGCCGGGTCAACTCGTGCCGGCGGCGATAGATCGGCCGCGTGTATTCCGAGGTCAATTCCGCCAACAGGTTCAATCGGTATGGCAGATAATCTTTGAGAAACATGGCTTTGAATGTCCCCGTTGATAGTTACATTTTCAACTAATACCCTGCCTAAAGATGATTCGCAAAGGCACGAAACAGGAAGTGACACGCGCATGAGCAAGGCTTTCGCGTCGCAAGGCGACATGACGGAGAAGAGGATCAGTTTCACCGAGGTCGGTGAGGGTCTTTACGCCTTCACGGCCGAGGGGGACCCGAACACGGGCGTGATCATCGGCGACGAGTCGGTGATGATCGTCGAGGCTCAGGCGACGCCTCGGCTTGCGCGCAAGGTGATCGACTGCGTGCGTTCGGTGACCGACAAGCCGATCTCGCACGTTGTGTTGACGCATTACCACGCGGTGCGGGTGCTGGGGGCCTCGGCGTATGGCGCGCGCGAGATCATCATGTCGAACGTCGCCGCGGCGCAGGTCGAGGAGCGCGGGCAAGAGGATTGGGACAGCGAGTTCGGCCGGTTTCCGCGGCTGTTCCAGGGCCACGAGGAGATCCCCGGCCTGACCCGCCCGACGACCACGTTCAGCGAGCAGATGACGGTCTATCTGGGCAAGCGCCGGGTCGAGATCCTGACGCTGGGCCGGGCGCATACCGCCGGCGACGCGGTGATCTGGGTGCCCGATCAGGAGGTGATGTTCACCGGCGACATCGTCGAATACCACTCGGCCTGCTACTGCGGCGACGGGCATTTCCACGACTGGCAAGAGACGCTGGGCAACATCGCGGCGTTCGAACCGCGGGCGATCGCGCCGGGCCGGGGCGACGCGCTGGTGGGCGAGGCGATGGTCGCCAAGGCGATCGCCAACACGGCGGATTTCGTGCGCTCGACCTACAAGCCGGTCGAACGGGTGGTGGCGCGCGGCGGCTCGCTGAAGGACGCGTGGGACGCGGTGCGCGCGGCCTGCGACCCCAAGTTCGCGGATTACGCGATCTACGAGCACTGCCTGCCGTTCAACGTCGCGCGGGCCTATGACGAGGCCCGCGGCATCGACACCCCCCGCATCTGGACCGCCGAACGCGACCGCCAGATGTGGGCCGACCTGCAAGGCTGAACCCGGCCCCCACCGGCCGACCCGCAACCCTCCCCCAGACGCGAAACACGCCAAAGGGGGCCACCCGGAGCCCTGGGCTCCGGTTCCCGGAGGACAAGCCATGAACACGCAGAACAAGATTTTCGAGGTGCCGCTCTACCCCTATGCCAGGGCGGCGGATCAGGACGCGGCCCGGCCCGCGCGCCATCAGGTGGTCGTTGTCGGCGCGGGCCCCGTCGGCCTGGGCGCGGCCATCGACCTGGCGCAGCAGGGCGTCGAGGTTGTGGTGCTCGACGACAACGACAAGGTCAGCTTCGGCTCACGCGCGGTCTGCTACGCCAAGCGCCCGCTCGAGATCCTGGATCGTCTGGGCTGCGGCGTCGAGATGGTGGAAAAGGGCGTCGAATGGAACCTGGGCAAGGTCTTTTTCGACCAGCGGCAGGTGTACGAATTCAACCTTCTGCCGGAAGACGGGCACAAATTCCCGGCCTTCATCAACCTGCAACAGTATTATTTCGAGGAATACATGGTGCAGCGCGTCGAGGCGCTGCGCGCGGCCGGCGCCCCGATCGCGCTGCGCGGCAAGAACAAGGTCCAGCGCGTCACCGACAAGGGCGACCATGTCGAGATCGAGATCGGCACCCCCGAGGGGGCCTATGTGATCGAAGCCGACTGGCTGATCGCCTGTGACGGCGCGGGCTCGCCGATCCGGCAGGCGATGGGGCTGGATTTCGTGGGCGAGGTGTTCCAGGACAACTTCCTGATCGCCGACGTGGTGATGGATGCCGAATTCCCCACGGAACGCTGGTTCTGGTTCGACCCGCCGTTCAACCGCGGCCAGTCGGCGCTGTTGCACAAGCAGCCCGACAACGTCTGGCGCATCGATTTCCAGATCGGCTGGGACATCGACCGCGAGGCCGAGTTGAAGCCCGAGAACATCGACAAGCGCCTGCGCGCGATGCTGGGCGAGGACATCAAATACGAGCTGGAGTGGACCTCGATCTACACCTTCCAGTGCCGGCGGATGGAGCAGTTCCACAAGGGCCGCGTGATCTTTGCCGGCGACGCCGCGCACCAGGTCTCGCCTTTTGGCGCGCGCGGGGCGAATTCGGGTTTGCAGGACACCGACAACCTGGGCTGGAAACTGAAGCTGATCCTCGACGGCACGGCGCCCGAAAGCCTGCTGGACAGCTACGATGTCGAGCGCATCCACGGCGCCAAGGAAAACATCCTGAACTCTACCCGTTCGACCGATTTCATCACGCCGAAATCCGAGACCAGCCGCACCTTCCGCGATGCGGTGCTGGACCTGGCCGAAACCCACGATTTCGCGCGGCCTTTCGTCAACTCGGGGCGGCTGTCGGTGCCCTGCACCTATGACGGCTCGCCGCTGAACACGGCGGATGCGTTGCCGGGCGGGCCGGCGCGCTCGCGGCCCGGGTCGCCCTGTGCCGACCTGCCGCTGGGCGACGGCTTCCTGCTGGACCGGTTGGGCGCGCGCGCCGCGCCGCGGTTCCAGATCCTGGCGATCGACACCGACGCGCCCGCCGCCTTTGCTGCCCACGGGCTGGATTGCGAGGTGATCGCGCTCTCGACCCGGGGGAACCCGCTGCTCAAGGACCGCTATCTGGGCGACGCGGCCTCGGCCGTGTATCTGCTGCGCCCCGACCAGCATGTCGCCGCGCGTTGGAGCGCCTGGGATGAAACCGCCGTCGCCGCCGCCCTGGCGCGCGCCATCGGCAAGGAGAACTGAGACATGGCCAGCCTCAACACCACCCGCAACGCCGACCGGCCCGACGACATGTATCAGATGCTCATCGACGCGCACGAGGGCAAGACCAAGGCCGAAAGCGACGCCTTCAACGCGCGCCTGATCCTGACTCTGATGAACCATATCGGCGACAGCGAGGTCATCGCCCAGGCGCTGGCCGTGGCCGAGGGCTGAGCGACCGGGTCGCCGGGGCGTCAGGCCAGCGTCAGCGTCACCCGGCGGTTCTGCTTGCCCTTCTTTTCGATCTTGCCCAGCGTCACACGGCCGATTTCGGCGGTGTGACGCACATGCGTGCCGCCGCAGGGTTGCAGGTCCACCTGCGCGTCCTCGGTGCCGATGCGGACCAGCCGCACGCGGCCTTGCCCCATCGGCGGGCGCACCGACATGGTTTTCACCAGCCCCGGGTTCGACTCGAGCTCGGCATCGGTGATCCAGCTGTCGGTCACCGCCAGGTCGCGCGCAATCAGCGCGTTGAGCGTGTCCTCCAGCGCCTGCTTGTCCTCGGGCGCCTCGGGCATGTCAAAGTCGAGCCGCCCCTTGCCCGGCCCGATGGCGCCGCCGGTCACCGGCAGCGGGATCACCACCGACAGCAGATGCAGCGCGGTATGGGTGCGCATGTGCAGGTGGCGCTGGTCCCAGTCCAGAACCATCGTCACCCGGGTGCCGGGGGCGGGGGGCTGGGCGCCCTCATCGGGGATCAGGGCGACGCCGGTCGCGCCTTCCTTGCGGGTGGTGACGATGGCGATGCGGCCGCCATCCCAGGACAGGGTGCCGGCGTCGCCTGGCTGGCCGCCGCCGGTCGGATAGAACACCGAATCGGCGACGACGATGCCGCCGTCCTCGGCCAGGCGCGTGACCGTCGTCGTGCAGCTTCGCGCATAGGCATCCTCGCGAAACAGGGGGCGGGTGTCGTCGGTCATCGGGTCTCCTCGCGGAAATCGTCGTCGCGCTGGTCGGGGCTGACGGCGGCACTGTCGGCGGTGTCGCGGTCTGCGGCGGGTTCTGGGTGGCGGGGGGCGGGTGGCGCCTCGCGCGGGGGCGGGGGGGCCAGGGCTTCGGGATTCCTGAGCCAGATGTCGCGCTGGGCAAAGGGGATCTCGATCCCTTCCTCGGCAAAGCGGGCGGCGATCTTGTGGTTCATCTCGGTCGCGACGGCGACCTTGTAGTTCACGTCCCGCAGCACCGCACGGATGCGGAAATCCAGCGCATCGGCGCCAAAGCCCAGGAAATCGACGCCCGGCTTTGGGTCCATCACCACCAGGGGTTCGGATTCGGCGATCTCTTGCAGGATGCGCGCCACCTTGCGGGTGTCGGTGCCATAGGCCACGCCCACCGTCAGCACCACGCGCCCGGTCTTGGACGACTTGGTGTAGTTGGTCACCGCACCCGAAATGAGATCGGCGTTCGGCACGATCACCTTCGATCGGTCGAAGGTCTCGATCACCGTCGAACGGACCGAGATCCGCTCGATCGTGCCCGAGGTCGTGCCGACCTCGACCCAGTCCCCTTCCGAGACCGGACGCTCGATCAGCAAGATGATGCCGGACACGAAATTCGACACGATGTTCTGAAGACCGAAACCGATGCCGACGGACAGGGCCCCGGCGACGATCGCCAGGCCCGAAAGGTCGATGCCGGCCATGGAAAAGGCGATCAGCGCCGCGGCGGTGATGCCCAGATAGCCCACGCCCGAAACGACGGCCTTTTGCGCGCCCTTTTCCATCGACGTTTTCGGCAGGACCGAGGTTCCCAGCGCGCCCTGCAAGCCCCGGGTAATCAGGTAACCCACGGCAAAGACGATGAAGAACAGCAGCACGTTCGCGGGTGCGATGCGCGTGCCGCCCAGCGAGACCCCCTCGCTGAACCGGTTCCAGACCTCGATCAGGTCGGTTTCGCGCGCCCCCCAGATCAGCGCCATGGGGGGCATCGCCAGCAAGGCCAGCACCAGCCCCGCCAGCGAGGGCACCAGACCCTGCGCGGCGCGTTCCTCGTCGCCCAGAATCGCCGCGTAGACCGCGCCGACCAGTCCGTGCAGCACGATCACGACGCCGATCAGCGCCAACGAGGACAGGGCCGGAAAGGCAATCTGCTGCGCCGCCGCCATGTAGCCGGCCGCACCCAACAGCGGCGCCAGCACCGCCAGCAGCGTCAGGATGCGGCTGGTGAAGCGCACCATCCGATCGAAGAAGGGCGAGGTATCGACCTCGACCCTGTCAACCTCGGCACGGCGGGGTTGATGGCGCAGCAGCAGCCGCGACAGCCGCCACAGCGACAACGAGACCAGCACGATCAGCGGATACATCAGCACCGCCTGCGCCGTCGCCGGCTGCACCTGCGGCGCGATAAAGGGCACATACAGTTCCTGAAGGCCGGCCAACAGGCCCAGCGCCAGCGACACACCGCGCGCGCGGCGCCGGTCGTCGTCGCTGAGGTTCAGCGCGGCGCGCGAGTCGTTGACGACCGGGAACAGGTGCAGCGACAGCCAGCGAGCGCCGAACAGCGCCATGCCCGCCGGCACCAGCGCGTCGTTGATCCCCAGGATCGTCGGCCCGGTCATCCGGGTCAGCTGGATCGCCACGGCCAACAAGAGCAGACCCAGGAAGGGCACGATCAGTTGCGACAGCGACACGAAAAAGGCCGCGACCGCGCGACCGCGCAGGATCGCCGTGCTTTTCAACAGCCGCACCGTCAGGTGTTCCATCCAGCGCCGCCCGCGTAGCAGCAGCAGGGCCGCCAGCAGCAACGAACCGATGGTGATCGGCAGGTCGGTCAGCATTTCCTCGACCCGGGCGGGGTCAAGCCAGGCGTTGTAGATCTCGCCGTTGATGGTCAGCGCCGAGCCGATCAGCGCATCCAGCGCATCGAGCCAGTTCGCCGGATTGATCGGCGAGGGGCCCAGCGTCATCAGGGCATTGGCCTGACGCGCGCGCAGCTCGCGGTCGATGGCGCGGACGATGGCGTCGGCGCGGGCATAGGCCTCGTCGGCGGCGCGCAAGGGGGCCTCGCGTTCCGCAAGCTGTGCGTTCAGTTCGTCGCGCCGCTGGGTGACGTCGGCGGCTTCGGTCTGGCCGTCGGTCGGCACCGGGCCCAGCGCAGTGATCTGCGCCCGCAACGCGTCGATTCGCCCCTGCAACGAGGTTTCAGCGGTCATGAACTGCGTCCGCATCGCCGAAATCTCGGTGCGCAGGTCATTCAGCGCCTGGTCGGTGGTGTTCGGATCGTCGATCGCGGCCTCGGCCAGCGAGGCGAGTGCGTTCCAGACGTTGTAATCGATCGGCGCCGGGGTCTGCGCATCCGGCGGGGGGGATGCAGCGGCCGGCGCGGTCTGCGGATCCGCCGCCGCAGTCTGCGCGAACACCGGTGCGGCGGTTGGCAGGATCGCCAGCGCCATCACCGCAAGACACAGGGCGCGCAGGATGGGCAGGGGGCGAAGGCGTGGCATAGGGGCGATCACGCCTCGCGCATGTCGGGCAGCGCGCGGGCGGCGCGGTCCATCCAGCCGGGCACCGGCAGCCCCTTGTCGCGCAGGAAGGCGGGGTTGAACAGCTTGGACTGGTAGCGCGTGCCATAATCGCACAGCACCGTCACGATGGTGTGGCCCGGGCCCATCTCGCGCGCCATGCGCATCGCGCCGGCGACGTTCACGCCCGAGGACCCGCCCAGGCACAGCCCCTCGTGTTCCAGCATGTCAAAGACCACCGGCAGGGCCTCGGCGTCGGCGACGCGGAAGGCCATGTCCGGGGTAAACCCCTCCAGGTTCGCGGTGATGCGACCCTGACCGATGCCTTCGGTGATCGAATTGCCGGGGTTCTCCTGGCCGGTATACAGCTTCAGCAGCCCGGCGCCCTCGGGATCGGCCAGCGCGATCTTGACGCCCTTGGGTTGCAGCGCCATCCCGGTGCCCGCCAACGTCCCGCCCGAGCCGACGGCGCAGACGAACCCGTCCACCTTGCCCTGGGTCTGCGACCAGATCTCGGGGCCGGTGGTGTCGATATGCGCCTGACGATTCGCGACGTTGTCGAATTGGTTGGCCCAGATCGCGCCGTTGGGTTCGGTCCTGGCCAGGGCGGCGGCCAGCCGGCCCGAATATTTCACGTAATTGTTGGGGTCCTTGTAGGGGACCGCCGGAACCTCGACCAGCTCGGCGCCCGCCAGCCGCAGCATGTCCTTCTTTTCCTGGCTCTGGGTTTCGGGGATCACGATCACGGTGCGGAACCCCATCGAGGCCCCGACCAGCGCCAGCCCGATGCCGGTATTGCCGGCGGTCCCCTCGACGATGGTGCCGCCAGGCTTCAGCGCGCCGCGTGCCACCGCGTCACGGATGATGAACAGCGCGGCGCGGTCCTTGACCGACTGGCCGGGGTTCAGGAACTCGGCCTTGCCGAGGATCTCGCAGCCGGTTTCCTCGCTGGCCTTGCGAAGACGGATCAGGGGGGTGTTGCCGATGGCCTCGGACAGGGTGCGGCGGATCATGCGAGGGGTCCTTTCAGCGGGCAATATCGGTCGGTGGAGCGGCGCCGCGCGTCAGGACGCGACGCGACAGGGGCGTCAGTGCAGGACGTCGCCGCGGTTCAGCGCCCGCGCATAGAGCCAGGCCAGAAACGGCACGACGACCAGCGCGGCCAGCAGCAGGCTCAGCGGTTCGTGCAGCGGCAGCGCCGGCGCCGAGGCCCCCGCCAGGATCAGCCCGCCCGCCAGCGCCAACCCGGCGGCCCCCGACGCGAAGAACAGCAAAACCGAGGCATTGTCGCGAATCAACAGGAAGAAGGCCGCGGCAAAGCCCAGCCAAACCGCCAGCGACCAGGCCACCTTGAGCCACAGCGCATCGAGCGGCAGGTTGGCCATGATCTGCGGCCAGTCCACCTGGCCCAGCGCAAAGCGGGTGACCACGTAATCCGCCGCCAGCAGCGCCTGCCATAGCAGAAGCAGCGCGGCGACAGGCATCAGATGCGCGGGAGCGGGAGCGTGAGTGCGGGCCATGGTCTCTGCCTTCTGGTCTTTGCCACAAAGTGGCGCTGTCGAACGGTGGTGTCCAGCCCCGGGGACCCGCGGTTACCGGATGGCGGCGGCAAATTCCGGTGAACCGGCCAATTGCGCCGCCAACCCGGGCGCGACGCCCCGGGTAATCATGCGCCGGAACACGGTCTCGGCACGGGTGCCGGGCAGGACCCCCTCGGGCAAGGGGGCGGCGCCGGCCATGCGCAGCGAATTGGTCTGCACTTCGAGCGGGCGAATGTCCTGCGCGCCGGCGTGGTCGGGGCAGCCCTCGAACAGGCCGGGCGGCGGGGCCACCATGCGCGTGGCGGCGGTGGCCAGCAGGGCGCATTCGGCCGCGATCCGCTCGGCCCCGGTCGGTGGGGTTTGCGGCGTGGTCATGGTGCAGGCCGCGGCCAGCAGCAGGGGCAGAAAGCGTGTCAGGGTCATGGCGGGGTTCTACCTCGGCGGGAGGCCGCCTGCAAATGCCCGTTCACGGGCTCGTGGGTTTGCAGCGCCCGGGTGGGGCGCGCAGACTGCCGCCAAGGGAAAGGCAGGCCGATGCGCGGGCTCTGGATGCTGGCGGCGATGATGATTCTGGTGGGGCTGACGCCTCTGGCCCTCGACCTGGCGGCGCCGGTGCTGGACAACGCCGCGCTGCACCGCGTCGCGCTGGCCGGCTGGCTGGGGTTGCTGGGCGCGCCCCTGGCGCTGGCCGGAATGGCGCTGGGAATCGTCCTGGCGCTGATCGCACTGGCGCGCCGCACCCGGGACTGAGGCGCCGCCGCCCGTGCGATCGGGCTTTTCCCCCGCCCCGACTGGCGCTAGGGAAGGGGCAAGGAGCCCGCACATGCTGAAGACCCGCATCATTCCCTGCCTGGACGTGGCCGACGGCCGCGTCGTCAAGGGCGTCAATTTTGTCAATCTGATCGATGCCGGCGACCCGGTCGAGGCGGCCAAGGCCTACGATGCCGCCGGCGCGGACGAATTGTGCTTTCTGGACATCCACGCCACGCACGAGAATCGCGGCACCATGTTCGACCTGGTCACCCGCACGGCCGAGCAATGCTTCATGCCGCTGACCGTGGGCGGCGGCGTGCGCAGCCACCACGACGTGCGCGCGCTGCTTCTGGCGGGGGCCGACAAGGTCAGCTTCAACTCGGCCGCCGTGGCCAACCCCGATGTCGTGGCCGAGGCCGCCGACCGCTTCGGCAGCCAGTGCATCGTCGTCGCCATCGACGCCAAGACGGTCGCACCGGGCCGGTGGGAAATCTTCACCCACGGCGGGCGCCGGTCCACCGGCATCGACGCGGTCGAATTCGCCCGCACCGTGGCGGCCAGGGGGGCGGGCGAAATCCTGCTCACCTCGATGGACCGCGACGGCACGAAATCGGGTTTCAACCTGCCGCTGACCCGCGCCATCGCCGACGCGGTCGAGATCCCGGTCATCGCCTCGGGCGGCGTCGGCACGCTGGACCACCTGGTCGAGGGGGTGACGCAGGGGCACGCTTCGGCGGTGCTGGCGGCCTCGATCTTCCACTTCGGAACCTATACCATCGGCCAGGCCAAGGCCCATATGGCCGCCGCCGGCATCCCCGTCCGGCTCTGATCGCAAGAGGTTGACATGAGCGCCATCGCCCGGCTTGCCGCCACGGTCGAGTCCCGCAAGGGTGCCGACCCCGAAACCTCATGGACCGCCAAGCTGTTCGCGAAGGGCCCCGAGAAATGCGCCGAGAAATTCGGCGAAGAGGCCATCGAGGCGGTGATCGAGGCCGTCCGCGGCGACCGCGCCCGCCTGACGGCCGAGGCCGCCGACGTGGTCTTTCACCTGTTGGTGATGTGCGCGGCACGCGGCGTGACCCTGGCCGATATCGAGGCCGAACTGACCCGCCGCGAGGGGACCTCGGGCCTGGCCGAAAAGGCCGCGCGCGGGGCGTCAGCCCAATAGCGCAGCGATCCGCCGGGCCAGCGCGTCCTGCGCGGCGTCGCTCAGGCTGTCTGTCGTCAGCACCTGCTGCACCGTTCCCGCCTGCCTGAGGCGCGTGCGGGCATAGCGCGGGTCGTAATGCGCCTGCATCAGTTGCGCGGCGAGCGGCGCGAAATCACCCGCTTGCGCCAGCGTCTGCCAATGGGCGATGGTCTCGCGCGACTGATAGGGCGACAGCGCGTCGATCCGCGCGGCCAACTCGCCCGCATTGCCCGTCACATCGGCATAGGCCCGCGTCAGCCATTCGGCCCGCGCGGCCAGTGGCGCGGCAATCTCGACCCGCGGCGCGGCGCGCATCGCCGCCCACAGGCCGGGCGGCAGCCGGATCGCGCCGATCCGGTTGGACTCGGCCTCGACCAGAACCGGGCGCGTGGGGTCGAGCCGGGCCATTTGCAGCGCCAGCGCGCTTTCGAACCCCTTCTGCGCGGGCTGCTCGATCCCGGGTTCCAGCCCGAACAGACTGCCCCGATGGCGCGCCAGACCTTCCAGGTCCAGCACCTGCCCGCCCAACGCCGCCACCTTGTTCAGGATCGCGGTCTTGGCGGTGCCGGTGTTGCCGTCCAGAACCAGCACCGGCGCCGGAAAGGGGGCCTCGTAAAGCGCCTGCTGCACCAGCTTGCGCCAGGCGCGCCAGCCACCCTCCAGCACGCCCACCCGCCAGCCGATCTGCCCCAGGATCAGCGCGATCGAGCCCGACCGCTGCCCGCCGCGCCAGCAATAGACCAGGGGTCTGTAATCGGCCGGCTTGTCGGCCAGATACCCCTCCAGATGCCGCGCGGCGTTGCGCGCGACCAGCGCCGCGCCCATGCGCCGCGCCAGGAACCGGCTGTCCTGCACATAGACCGTGCCGACGCGCGCGCGCTCATTGTCGTCCAGCGCCGGCAGGTTCACCGCCCCCGGCACATGATCCTCGGCATATTCCGAAGGCGAGCGCACGTCGATCACCTCGTCATAGGGCAGGGTGAAAAGATCCGGAATGGCGGTGAGGGTCAGGCGCTGCATCCCCTCCGCATAGCGCCCCGCACGGCAAACGAAAACCCCGCGCGCATCATCTTGTCGGAAATACGCACGGGGTTTCCAAAGGGGGGCGTGCCCCCCTTTGGCGGGGGGTGCGGGGGGCGCGCAGCCCCCCGCCTCACCCGTTCGCCCGCAACACTCCGGCCGGGCGTGCCGCCAGCGGCCTCAACGCGAACAGCGCACCCGTCGCCAGCACCGCCGCGACGCCCCCCGACACGATCAGCACCGCCGGACCCCAGGCCAGGTGGAACTCCAGCTCCATCACCGGCACCAGGACCGCCCAGGCCGCCAACGCCCCCGCGCCGATGGCGACCAACCCCGCCGCCGCGCCCATCAACGCCGAGCGCAGCGCGAAACTGGCCAGAACCGTGGCGCGGGTGGCGCCCAGCGTCTTCAGAACCGCCGCCTCGAACAATCGCGCGCGCTCGCCCGCCGCGGCCGCCCCGACCAGCACGACAAAGCCGGTGGCCAGCGTCGCCAGAGCCGCCAGCGAGGTCGCCGCCGCCAGCCCTGCCAGCGCCTCGCCCACCCGCGCGGCCGCCTCGCGGATCGGGATCGCCGTGACGTTGGGAAACGCCTCGCCCAGGGCGCGCAGGATCGCCCCGTCGCTGCCGGCGGGTGCGCGCGCCGTCGCGATCAGCGTATAGGGCGCGCCCTGAAAGGCGCCGGGGCTGAACACCATGACAAAACCGATGCCGCCGGTGCGGAAATCCAGGTCGCGAAAATTGGCGATGGTGCCGGTGATGTCGCGGCCCAGCACGTTCACGGTGATCGTGTCGCCCAGTTTCAACCCCAGTTCCGCGCCTTCCTCGGCGCCGAAACTGATGAGCGGCGGGCCATCGTATCCGGCGGGCCACCAGGTGCCCTCGGTCAGCCGATAGGAGCCCTGATCCTCGGCAAAGGTCACGCCCCGGTCGCCCCGCAGCACCCAGTGGCTGCCGTATTCGCGTGCCGGGCGGCCGTTGATGGCGCTAATGACACCGCGCAATTGCGGCGCGGTTTCGATATCCGCGACCCCGTCGAACGCCCCGAGACGTTCGGTGAAGGTCGCCAGTTGACCGGGCTGGATGTCCAGAAAGAAGAACGAGGGCGCCCGGGCCGGCATCTGCGTGGTGATCGCACCGCGCAGATTGGCGTCGATCTGCCCCACCGCGGCCAGCACGCTCAGGCCCAGTCCCAGCGACAGCACCACGGCCACCGCCCCCTCGCGCGGGTTGCCCACGGCCGCGATCGCCAGCCGCAGCGCGGGCCGTCCGCGCAGCATCCGGCTGCGTGCCAGACGTCGCGCCACCCCGCGCAACCCCTGCGCCACCAGCCACAGCAGGACCAGCGCCCCGGCGATTCCGGCCGCAGCCCCCAGCGCCAGTTGCCAGGCATCCGAGAACCACACCGCCGCCGCCACCAGCGCCGCCGTGGCCAGCGCCAACGCCAGAAGCGGGCCGGGCCTGGGCCAGGCCCGGGCCTCGACGCCAATGCCGCGAAACAGGGCGGCGGCGCGCACCCGCTCGACCCGGGCCAGGGGCCACAGGGTGAACACCAAGGCCGTCAGAACACCGTAGAGCGCGGCCTCGGCCAACGGTCCGGGATAGAGGCCCACCGCCAACGGCACCGGCAGCCGGTCCTGCACCAGCGGCGCCGCGACCAGCACCGCGCCTGCCCCCAGCGCGACGCCCAGCGTCACGCCCAGCGCCGTCAGCACCCCGATCTGCATCAGATAGGTCGCGAAGATGACGCGCCCCTCGGCGCCCAGCGTCTTCAACGTGGCGATGACGCCCGTCTTGGCATCCAGATAGGCCCGCACAGCGGCCGAGATGCCGATCCCGCCGACCGCCAGCCCGGCCAGCCCGACCAGCACCAGAAAGGCACCGATCCGGTCCACGAACCGCGCCACACCGGGTTCCGCCCGGCTCGAATCGCGCCAGCGGATACCGGCGTCGTGGAAGGTGTCGATCAGGCTCTGGCGCACCCGCGCGGGCGTGTCGCCGGCGCGCAGGACCAGGCGATACGACGTGTCGAACAACGAGCCCGCGCCCAGCAGCCCCGCCTCGCGCAGCGCGTCCGTCGCCACCAGCGTGCGCGGCCCCAGGCCAAAGCCCCCGCCGACCGAATCCGGTTCGCGCAGGACCGCCGCCATCAGCACGAAATCCTGCGTGCCCAGCCGGAAATGATCGCCCGGACGCAGGCCCAGCCTGTCGATCAGGATCGGGTCCATCGCGCCGCCCGGCAGCCCGTCGCGCCCGGCGAGGACCTCGGCCATCGGCATCGCGGGCTCCAGTTGCGGGGCGCCGACCAGCGGCCAGCTTGCATCGACCGCCTTGACCTGCGTCAGCGCGCGCTCGCCCCCGGGCGTGACCGCCATCGACCGGAAATCGACCACCTCGCCCCAGATGGCGCTTTCGCGGGTCAGCCAGGCGCGCTCGGCCTCGCTGGCAAAGCGATAGGTCAGCCGCAGTTCGGCGTCGCCTCCCAGCAGCGCGCGACCTTCGCGCTGCAACCCGGTCTCGATCGCGGCGCGCACCGATCCCACGGCGGCAATCGCCCCCACGCCCAGGATCAGGCACAGCAGAAAGATGCGGAACCCGGCGATGCCCCCGCGCAATTCGCGCCGGGCCAGACGGGCGGCCGACCGCAGGGTCCCGCCGTGATGCGCGCGCTGGCTCATGCGCCGGCCTCCAGCCGCTCGATTCGGCCGTCGCGCAGATGCGCCACCCGGTCGCAACGCGCCGCCAGCTCGGGGGCGTGCGTGACCAGAACCAGCGTCGCCCCGTGGCGGTCCCTCAGCCCGAACAACAGGTCCATGATCGCCTGACCGTTCGTCCCGTCCAGATTGCCGGTCGGCTCGTCCGCCAGCAGCAACGCCGGGCGCGGCGCCGCGGCGCGCGCCAGGGCCACGCGCTGCTGCTCGCCGCCCGACAGTTGCGCCGGATAATGGTGCCGCCGCGCGGCCAGGCCCACGGCCTCCAGTTCGGCCTCGGCGGCGTCAAACGCGTCGCGCCGGCCGGCCAGTTCCAGCGGCACGGCGACATTCTCCAGCGCGGTCATCGTCGGGATCAGGTGAAAGCTCTGGAACACCACCCCCATCGTGCCCCGCCGGAACCGGGCCAGCGCGTCCTCGTCCATCACGCCCAGGTCCTGGCCCAGCGCCAGAACCCGCCCCCCGGTGGCCCGCTCAAGCCCCCCCATCAGCATCAGAAGCGAGGACTTTCCGGACCCCGAAGGCCCCACCAGACCCAGCGACTGCCCGGCCTCAACTTGCAGCGAGATGCCCTTCAGGATCTCGACAGGGCCGGCATTGCCCTGCAAGGTCAGCCTTGCATCCTCGAGGGACAGAACGGGTTCGGTCATGAAATCAATCCTTTGCAACGCATCCAGCGGATATGGGGTCGCGCGGCGGGCAGGCAAGCGCCTGCCGGCGCTGATTTTCATGCTTTTCGCCGCCGCCGTCGCCGTTTCCGCCGCCTCGGGCGCCCGTGCCCGGGACCTCACCGTCACCGCGCTGGGCGATTCGCTGACAGCGGGCTATGGGCTCGAACAAGGGCAGGGGCTGGTGCCGCAGTTGCAGGCCTGGCTCGATGCGCAGGGCCGCGCGGTCCGCGTCGTCAATGCCGGGGTGTCGGGCGATACCACCTCGGGCGGGCTGCAACGGCTGGACTGGGTGCTCGCCGACCGCCCCGACGCGATGATCGTGGCGCTCGGTGGCAACGACCTGCTGCGAGGCATCGACCCGGCGCTGAGCCGCGCGAATCTCGACGCGATCCTCACCCGCCTCGAGGCCGAGGGCATCCCCGCGCTGCTGGTCGGGCTCCCGGCGCCCGGCAACTACGGCCCCGCGTTCCAAAGCGCCTTCGCCGCGCTCTTTCCGGACCTCGCGGCCGCCCATGACACCCTGCTGCTGCCCGATCTGCTCGCCCCGATCGCCGCGGCACGCGACGCGGGGACGCCGGTCACCGACCTCATGCAGGGCGACATGATCCACCCCAATGCCCGCGGCGTCGCGCTCGTGGTGCAGGCGCTGGGCCCACAGGTCGAAACTCTCCTCGATCGCGTGGCTCCCTGATCCCGGCGGCCGCCGCGCATCCGCCCGGGAACCCCGTCTTTGTGCCCGAAATATCCCGGGGGGTGTGGGGGGCAGCGCCCCCCACCGGATCGCCCGAGGGCTGGAGGCTGGAAGCCTCCCGGCCGAGGGCGAAACCGCCGCCCGATCCGTCCCGCCCCCGCGCCCCCCGTCACCCGACCACGTTGAACCCCGGCCCATAGGGATAATGCGTGATGTTCTCGGCGCCGGTTTCGGTCATCACCAGAATGTCGTGCTCGCGGTATCCACCCGCGCCCGGCTGCCCCTCGGGGATCGTCAGCATCGGCTCCATCGAGATCACCATCCCGGGCTCCAGCACGGTGTCGATGTCCTCGCGCAGCTCCAGCCCCGCCTCGCGCCCGTAATAATGCGACAGCACGCCGAAGGAATGGCCATAGCCAAAGGTGCGATATTGCAGCAGGTCGCGCCCGGCGAAAAAGTCGTTGATCTTCGCCGTGACCTCGGCGCACGAGACCCCGGGCCGCAGCAGGCTCATGCCGTATTCATGCGCCGCCACATTCGCCTCCCAGATCGCCAGCGAGGCGGCGTCCACGTCGCGCGCGAACAACGTCCGCTCCAGCGCCGTGTAATAGCCCGAGATCATCGGAAAGCTGTTCAGCGACAGGATGTCGCCCGCCTCGATCCGCCGCGCGGTGACCGGGTTGTGCGCGCCGTCGGTGTTGAGACCCGACTGGAACCAGACCCAGGTGTCGCGATACTCGGCTTCGGGGAACCGCCGGGCGATCTCGCGCTCCATCGCGTCGCGCCCGGCCATCGCCACGTCGATCTCGCGCACACCCGGCGCGATCGCTTCGCGAATCGCGTAGCCGCCCACGTCGGCGGTGTTCGCCCCGGCCCGGATCAGGGCGATCTCGGCGGGCGATTTCAGCATCCTCTGGCGCATCGACGCGGGGGCCATGTCCACCCGCGCGCGTGGCCCCAGGAACGCGTCCAGCTTTTGCGACTGCACCAGGGTCAGGTGGTCGCCCTCATGGCCGATCACCCGCCCGGTCCCCGTCACCGACCGCACCGCGCGCCAGTAGTTGTCGCGCGCCCAGTCGGTATAGGTGATGTTGTCGCCATGGCACCGTCGCCAGGGCTGCCCGGCGTCGATGCCGGCGCTGATCGTGACGCTGTCGGTGGCGGTGACCACCAGCCCGTAGGGCCGACCAAAGCTGCAATAGAGAAACCCGGAATAATAGGCGATCGCCTGCATCGAGGTGAACACGCAGGCTTCGACCCCCTGGTCGGCCATGGCGGCGCGCAGGCCGGCAAGGCGCGTGTCGTATTCCTCGGCGGCGAAGGGCAGCACGCGCGACCCCTGATGGAAGCGGTAAAAGGCGGGACGTTCCGCCGCCGTCATCGTCGTCATCGTCATCGTCATTGTCAGACCTCTGGCCAGGGGTCTCGGCATCGCGGGACCCCGAAAGATCCCGGCGTGCAGGACGATGCGGCCCCGTCCGAAGGGCCGCGAGCATCGGGTCCCGTCCGGGGCCCTGCGGCGACGCCATCGCCGCTTGCTCATGGGCACGCTAGCGCCGCGACCCGCGCCTTGCAACGGCAAAGCGCCTTGATCCGGGGCGGGGGCTGGGGCATCACCATGGCGACAGTGATGAAAGACCGACGCATGAACCGCATCTGCCATATCGACATCGACGAATCCGATCTGCCCGCCCCCACGCCCGAGATGGAACAGGAGCGTCGCGTCGCGGTGTTCGACCTGCTCGAGGACAACAGCTTTGCCCTGCCGGCCCGCGACGACCGCACCGTGCCCCAGGGGCCCTACAGGCTGGCACTGGCAATCCGCGATCGGCGGCTGGTGGTCGATATCGCGCAAGAGGCCGGCGACAAGGTGGCGGAATTCCACCTGTCCCTGGGTCCGTTCCGGCAGGTCATCAAGGATTACGACCAGATCTGCGCCAGCTATTTCGACGCCGTCAAACGCCTGCCCCCCAGCCAGATCGAAGCGATCGACATGGCCCGGCGCGGGATCCACAACGAGGGCGCGCGCGTCTTGCAAGAGCGGCTCGAAGGCAAGGCCGAAATCGACCTCGATACCGCGCGGCGCCTTTTCACCCTGATTTCCGTCCTTAACCACGGGTCGTGATCTTGGACCAGGGTTTCCCCCAGTCTGTCCTGTTCTGCTGCGACCACAACTCGGTCCGCTCGCCCATGGCCGAAGGCTTCATGAAAAAGCTCTACGGTCAGCGCGCCTATGTGCAGTCCGCAGGCGTGCATGGTGAAACGGACATCGACGGTTTCGCTGTCGCCGTCAGCGCCGAGAAAGGCGTGTCGCTGGACCGCCACCGCACCCGCAGTTTCGACGAGATGCAGGAATGGGGCGACGATCTTTCCGGCTTCGATCTGATCGTCGCGCTCAGCCCTGCCAGCCAGCGCGCGGCGCTGGAACTGACGCGCTACGCGCATGTGAACGTCGAATACTGGCCGATCATGGACCCCACCGGCCTGGGCGAAACCCGCGAGACAAAGCTACAGGCCTATCGTCAGACCCGCGACCAGATCGTGCACCGGATGCAGGAACGCTTCGGGCCGCCCACGGCCTGACAGGTGTCGCTTTCCGCGCCGCTTGCGCCTGCCGGGCGGCTATCCTGCCTCTGCATTGTTGGAGACCCCGATGACCCCAGCCGATACCGCCCGAGCGACCCTTCAGGCCTATTACGACGCGTTCAACCGCGGCGACACCGCGGCCATGATCGACTGTCTGCACGACGATTTCACCCATCATGTCAACGAGGGCGCGGCGCGGCCGGGCAAGCAGGCCTTTGCCGATTTCTGCGCGCACATGTCCGAAACCTACCGCGAAACGCTGACGGACCTGGTGGTCTTTGCCAGCGCCGATGGCGGGCGTGGCGCGGCGGAATTCACAGTCAACGGCACCTATCTTCAGACCGACCCCGGCCTGCCCGAGGCCCACGGCCAGACCTATGTGCTGCCGGCGGGCGGGTTCTTCACGCTCAAGGACGGGCGCATCACCCGGGTGACGACCTATTACAACCTGCAAGACTGGATCCGGCAGGTCAGCGCATGAGGGTGCAGGCGCTGTCCGGCGCCGCGCTCGAGGCCGCGCTGGACGATGTCGCACGGCTCAGGATCGCGGTGTTTCGCGACTGGCCCTATCTCTATGACGGCGACCTGGATTACGAGCGCGCCTATCTGGCGCCCTACCGCGACAACCCCCGCGCGGTGCTGGCGGGGGCGTTCGACGGCCCGCGCCTGGTCGGCGCGGCGACCGGCACCCCGATGGAGGATCACGCCGAAGACTTCGCCGCGCCCTTTGCGCAGACCGGGATTCCATTGTCTGACATATTCTATTGTGCTGAATCCGTTTTGCTGCCCGAGTTTCGCGGCCAGGGTGTCGGACATCGGTTTTTTGATATCCGCGAGGGGCAGGCGCGGTCTCTGGGCCGGCCCCATGTCGCATTCTGTGCCGTGCAGCGCCCCGCTGACCATCCCGCGCGTCCGGCCGGCTATCGCCCGCTCGATGCCTTCTGGCGCGCCCGCGGCTACGCGCCCCTGCCCGGCGTGATTGCAACCTTTCGCTGGAGGGATCTGGGCGATAGCATGGACAGCGCGAAACCGCTGCAATTCTGGATGCGAGATCTGACATGACCCGGGACGTGACCATTGCCGCCGCCGCCTATCCGCTGGACTGGTTCGACGATTTCGCCGGGTTCGAGGCCAAGGCCGCGCATTGGGTGGCCGAAGCCGCGGGGCAGGGCGCGCAGCTTCTGGTCTTTCCCGAATACGGCGCGATGGAGCTGGCCAGCCTGGGCGGGCCGGCCATCGCCGCCGATCTCGAAGGGGCGCTGTCCGAGGTCGCGCGTCACCGGCCCCGGGTGGATGCGTTGTTTGCCCGCCTCGCTGCCGAGCACGGGGTGCATATCCTCGGCCCGTCGGGACCCGTGTTCACGGGCAACCGTCCGGTCAACCGCGCCACCCTGTTCGGCCCCGGCGGCGTGATCGGCCACCAGGACAAGCAGATCATGACCCGCTTCGAACGCGAGGCGTGGGACGTGGTCCCAGGGGCCGACGGTTTGGCCGTGTTCGACACCGAGCTGGGGCGCCTGGGTGTCGTCATCTGCTATGACAGCGAATTCCCGCTGCTGGGCCGCGCCCTGGCCGAGGCCGGGGTCGAGATCCTGCTGGCGCCCTCGTGCACCGAGTCGCTGGCGGGTTTCACGCGGGTGCGGGTCGGATCGATGGCGCGCGCGCTGGAAAACCAGTGCGCCGTGGTCCACGCGCCCCTGGTCGGGAACGCCGCGTGGTGCGTCGGAGTCGAGGACAGCACCGGCCGCGCGTCGATCTATGGGCCCCCGGACCGCGACTGGCCGGCCGAGGGGATCCTGGCCGAGGGTCGGATGGACGCACCCGGCTGGGTTCTGGCCACCGTCTCGCGCGATCTGGTGGCCCGGACGCGCGCTGATGGCGGCGTCCTGAACCTGGCGCACTGGCCCGAGCAGGCCGACCGGCTGGCCACGCCCCTCAGGGTGATCGGGGCGGTCTGACCGACCGCTCGGCGGGGAGCAAGTTAAACCTTGAATTTCCCGAAACGAAGGCGCATGTAGGCCGCGCCTGCCTTGTGCGGGCCAATATCCATTGCTTTCGGAGTGACTATGGCCAAGGAAGACACGCTCGAATTTCCCGGTGTCGTCAAGGAACTCCTGCCGAACGCGACATTCAGGGTCGAGCTGGAAAACGGCCATATGATTATTGCGACGATGGCAGGCAAGATGCGCAAGAACCGCATCCGCGTCCTGGCGGGCGACCGCGTTCAGGTCGAGATGACCCCCTACGATCTGTCCAAGGGCCGGATCAACTATCGCTTCAAGTGATGCGTCTGGTCCTGGGTTCGGCCAGCCCCCGGCGGCTGGACCTGCTGGCGCAACTGGGGATCGCGCCTGACGCCGTGCGCCCCGCCGATATCGATGAAACGCCCGGTTTGCGCGAATTGCCGCGTCCCTACTGCGCCCGCATGGCGCGGGAAAAGGCGCTGGCGCTGGACTGCGCGCCCGACGAGGTCGTGCTGTGCGCCGATACCACGGTGGCGCTGGGCCGCCGCATCCTGGGAAAACCGCGCGACGCTGTCGAAGCCGCGCAATTCCTGACCCTGCTGGGCGGGCGCCGCCATCAGGTGATCACCGCCGTCGCCGTCCGGCACGGGGACCGGCTCTGGACCCGCGAGGTCGAAACGGCGGTGAAGATGAAGCGCCTGTCGGATGACGAACTGAACGGCTATCTGGCCTGCGGCGAATGGCGGGGCAAGGCCGGCGGCTATGGCATCCAGGGCCGCGCGGGGGCTTTCATCCCGTGGATTCAGGGCAGTTTCAGCGCCGTTGTCGGCCTGCCGCTGGCGGAAACCGCGGCCCTGCTCAACGCGGCGGGGTGGCGCGCATGAAGGGCAGTCTGATCGCATTGGGCCAGATCGGCGGGCGCGCGGTGGCGGCGCTGATGGTGGACGGCCGGATCGAGGATCTGGCCCTGGACCCCGACGGCATCGCCCCAGGCGCGATCCTGCGCGGCGTGGTCGGACGGCCGGTCAAGGGGCTGGGCGGCGTGTTCATCGAACTGCCCGACGGCGAGTCCGGGTTTCTGCGCGCGCCAAAGGGGTTGGCGCCCGGGCAGCGCATCCTGGTGCAGGTCACCGGCGTCACCGAACCGGGCAAGGCCCTGCCGCTGACGCAACGCCTGCTGTTCAAGAGCCGCTATGCCATCGTCACGCCCGAGGCACCGGGGCTCAACGTGTCGCGCGCGATTCGCGATGACGGGGCGCGCGCGGATCTGAGCGCGCTGGCGGATGCGGCGATGCAGGGCGCGGACCCGTCGCTGGGCCTCATTCTGCGGTCGGTCTGCGTCGCGGCCGACGACGCCGAGATCGCCGAGGACATCGCCCAGATGCGCGCCTTGGCCGAGGCCGTTCTGGCCGATCTCGACGGGCCGCCCGAATTGCTGGTCGATGCGCCCGGTGCGCATGAATTGGCCTGGCGCGACTGGGGCGACGTGGATGCCGTCGAGGATAGCGCCGACGCGCTGGAAGTGTGCGGTGCCCTCGATCAGATCGAGGCCCTGCGTCAGCCCTGCGTTGCGCTCGACGGTGGCGCGACGATGATGATCGAACCAACGCGTGCCCTGATCGCGGTCGATGTGAACACCGGCGCGGACACATCGCCCGCGGCCGGGCTCAAGGCCTCGATCGCGGCGGCGCGCGACCTGCCCCGGCAACTCAGGCTGCGCGGCCTCGGTGGCATGGTGCTGGTCGATTTCGCGCCCTGCCCGAAACGCGACCGCCATGTGCTTGAGCAGGTCCTGAACAAGGCCTTTCGCGCCGACGCGGGCGAGGCGTCGCTGGCTGGCTGGACGCCCTTGGGCAATTTCGAACTGACCCGGCGGCGCGACCGCCCGATCCTGCGCGAGTGGCTGGCATGAGCGGCCGCTGCCCGCAATGCGGCAAGCCCACGGTCCAGGCCTACAGGCCTTTCTGCTCGCGGCGCTGCGCGGATGTGGACCTGGCGCGCTGGTTCCGGGGGGACTATGCCATTCCCGTGCCAGACGAATCCCCTGAGGACGAGGCCGAACCCGGCGCGGAAAACTGACCTCTGCGCGGCGGGTGCGATTGCCCGGTCCGTGACCGTGGGTCATGCTGTCGTCATCGGCCGGGGGGCACTATCCTGCGGCCAGATCGGAGGGACTCGTGATGCGCATCGTGGTTTTCAACGCGGGCAGTTCCAGCCTGAAATTCGGCGTGTTCGACCACCAGGGCGCGGCGACCGTCCAGGTGTTCAAGGGCGCCTTCGAGCGGTTTCGCGACGGCGGCTGCCAGGCCCGGTTCGAGGCCGGGACCCGGCGCGAATCGGGGGCGGCGCCCTATCCCGATCTGGCGGCCGCGACGGCGGCGGTTCCGGGGGTTCTGGCGGACTGGGGTTTGGACGGGCTGGACGCCGTCGGCCACCGGATCGCTCATGGCGGCGCGGATTTCGCGCAGCCCGCCCTGCTGGACGACGCGACGCTGGCGCGGATCGAAGCCTTGACCCCGCTTGCCCCCCTGCACAACCCCGCCAACCTCGAGGCCGTTCGCGTTGCCCGCAAGGTCTGGCCTGATCTGCCGCAAGTGGGCGTGTTCGACACCGCCTTTCACCTGACCAATCCGCCCCGCGTCACGACCTATGCGGTGCCCGGCGCCTGGCGCGACGCCGGGCTCAGGCGCTACGGGTTTCACGGCACCTCGCACAAATATGTCGCCCGACGCGCGGCCGAGGCATTGGACCGCCCGCTGGGCGACCTCAGGCTGATTTCGGTGCATCTGGGCAACGGCGCCAGCGCCTGCGCGGTCAACCTGGGGCGCAGCCTCGAATCCTCGATGGGTCTGACGCCGCTTGAGGGGTTGGTCATGGGCACGCGCTCGGGCGATATCGACCCGGGGGCGTTCGGCTATCTGCACCGGCAACTGGGTCTGTCGATCGAGGCCATCGAAGAGGGGCTCAATCGCGACAGCGGCCTCAAGGGGCTGACCGGCAGCGCCGACATGCGCGACGTCGAGGACCGCGCGGCGGCGGGCGACCCGGCGGCGCAACTGGCGATCAACCTATACGCCTATCGGGTGCGCAAATACATCGGCGCCTATGCGGCGGCGATGGGGGGTGTGGACGCGGTGATCTTTACCGGCGGCATCGGTGAAAACTCGGCCTCGATGCGGCGGCGGATCTGCGACGGGCTGGATTTCATGGGCCTCAGGCTGGACCATGACCGCAACATGGCCGTGGACCTGCACGACCACGCGGCGCCGCAGATCCAGGCCTACGGCGCGCGCGTGGCGGTGATCGTCACCGAAACCGCCGAACAGTTGCAGATCGCGCGCGAGGTCGCCGGGCACCTGCAACGCCCCGCGGCGGCGCCACGGCCCTTGCCGGTGGCGGTCTCGGGGCGGCATGTGCATCTGTGTGCGGCCTCGCTGAAGGCGCTGTTCGGCGACGGCTATGCGCTGACGGTGGACAAGCCCCTGCGCCAACCCGGCAACTGGGCGGCCAGAGAGCGCGTCACGCTGATCGGGCCCAAGGGTCGGATCGAGCATGTCGCGATCCTGGGCCCGCTGCGCAAGGCCACGCAGATCGAGGTGTCGCGCACCGACAGTTTCGCGTTGGGGATCGATGCGCCGGTTCGCGATTCGGGGCATCTGGACGGAACGCCGACGATCCGCATCGCGGGGCCGGCCGGTCAGATCGACACCGACGGGCTGATCGTCGCCGCGCGGCACATCCATATCAACCCGGACGACGCCTCTGCGATGGGGCTGCACGACGGGCAAGAGGTGCAGGTGCGCATCGGCGAGGGCGAGCGCGCGCTGACCTTTGGCCGGACCCTGGTGCGGGTGCAGCCGACGGCCTTCACCGAAATGCACATCGATACGGACGAGGCGAACGCGGCCGGGATCGGGCCCGATTGCGAGGGGCAGGTCGTGGCCCTGACCGCACATCCGGTGGTGACCGACTGACGCGGCGCCGGGATGGGCATTGGCGCCCATCCCATCGCGCAGGGGTCAGGCCGGGCGCGGCGTCACGGCGGGCAGGGCGCGCACCGCGATCATGCCGGCCGCCATGGCCAGCGTGAAGATCAGCCCGCCGGCGCCGCTCCAGCCCAGGGCGGCCAGGGCCGGGCCCGGGCAAAAGCCCGACAGCGCCCAGCCCGCGCCGAACAGCACCGAACCGCCCAGCAGGCGCGCGTCGAGGGTCTGGCGCGGCATCGGCGGGATCAGCGCCCCGGTCAGCGCCGCCGGGCGCCGCCGCGCCAGGCGCCAGGCCAGCAGCATCGGCAGGATCGCGCCGCCCAGCACAAAGGCCAGCGTCGGGTCCCATTCTCCGGTCACGTCCAGCCAGCCCTGCACCTTGGCGGTGTCGGTCATGCCCGACACCAGCAGGCCCAGGCCGAACAGGGCGCCCGCGGCGCCGGCGATTGCGGATCGCATGTCAGATCACTCCCAGCAGGTGGCGGGCGACGAAGAAACTGACGGCCCCGGCGCCCAGGTAGCAGGCCGTCGCGACGATCGAGCGCAGCGAGAACCGCGACATGCCGCACACCCCGTGCCCCGAGGTGCAGCCGTTCGCCAGTTTGGTGCCCGCGCCGACCAGAATGCCCGCCAGCGCCAGCATCGGCAGGTCGCCCGAGACGTGGCTGTCAGGCGCACCCAGCGCCAGCACGGCCAGCGCGGGGGCGCCGATCAGGCCCAGCAGAAACGGCAGATCCTCGCGCAGGGTGCGCGGGCCGGCGCCGTTCAGGGCGTTCGACACGATGCCGCTGGCCCCCATGATCCGCCCGTTGCCCAACAACAACAGCGCGGCGGCAAGGCCGATCATCAACCCTCCGGCCAGGCCGAACAGCCAGTCTTGGGGGTGCACAATCAGGGTCATGGCGGCGTCCCGGGCAAAGGGTTTCTGGTGCCGTCAATCTGGCCCTCACATCAAGTCATTGCAATATAACGAAAATAATAAGGCCCCTGTTCCACCCAGGGCGCCCGGCCGGGAACAGCCGTTCACCGGGCCCGGGCCCGGCGCGGGACAGGGTTTCCCTGTGACGCGGATTTCGGGAACAAGCGCCCGGCGCGGGCTGGGGGCCCGCGCGGGCGGCCAGGGGCGACTCAGCCGCCGATCTCGCTGGGGACGATGAAGTCGCGCACCGCGCCCTGACCCCAGGCGATGTCCTTCCAGCTGTCGATTTCGAACGAGGCGACCAGGGTCGCGCCCGTCGGATAGCGGCGGAACTCGGGATTCATCGGCGCCTGTGCCACGATGCGTTCGGCGAATTCCGCGATGCCCGGGTTGTGGCCGATCATCATCACCGTGTCCGTGGTGGCGTGTTTCAGCACCGCCAGCATCACATCGGGCCCGGCGTGATAGAGCGCGGGCTTCAACGTCAGGATCGGCGTGCCGGGCAGGGCCGGGGCGATGCCGGACCACGTCTTGCGGGTGCGCAGCGCGTCCGAGCACAGAACCTCGTCGGGAACATACCCGCGCGAGGCCAGCCATTCGCCGAGATCGGCAGAGGCGGTCTTGCCGCGTTCGTTCAGTGGGCGGTCATGGTCGGCCATCGTCGGGTCATCCCAACTGGATTTGGCGTGCCGCGTCAGGATCAGGCGTTTGCTCATCGGTGGAACCGGCTCATGTGATAGGCGCTTTGTTCCGGCAGTCTTGCATGGCTTTCCCCGGCGGGGCAAGCGCGGCGCGCGGCACAACCATGCGTCATGCAGTCCCGACCCGCCGTGCTGTCCAGATAGGCGTGGCAGCGCGCGGTGTCATAGGCCGTGGCGGACAGCGCGGCGACCGGGCAGGCGCGCGTGCAGGGCCTGTCCACGCAGGTGTCGCAGGGGTTTTCGGCAGGCGGAAGGTGGACCGCGAGGGGCAGCGCCAGCGCCCCCCGGAACGAGGCCCAGAGCCCGCAATCGTGATGCACCAGCATTCCCACCGGCGATTGCCACAGCCGCCCGCTATCGAGCGCCCAGCGAAAGAACGGTGGCCAGGGCGGCCCGTCCGAAGGGAACAGTGCCGTTCCGCCGAATCGCTCGGCGATGGCGCCGAGCACGCGCTTCGACCATCGGTCCAGGGGATCGGGGGCGCCGTCGTGCCATTCGGGCGCGGCCGTGACGCGCGACCACCAGGTCGTGCCGCCCTCGGGGCCGACCAGAACCAGGGACTGGGTGCCGGGCGGGCAGAAGTCCGCGTCCGGCCCGGTCACCGCCAGTGCCAGCAACCCCTCGGCGCAGAGCGCGCCCAGCGGGTCAATCGTGGGCACGCAGCGTCACGCGCGAGGGCGTGGCGCGGATCATCGACCCGGCGCCGAGTTCGGTGAACAGTTCCAGCAGGCAGGCGTTGGGCACCCGCCCGTCCAGGATGACCACCGCGCGCACCCCTTCCTCGATCGCCTGCAAGGCGGTCTCGGTCTTGGGGATCATGCCGCCGACGATGGTGCCGTCGGCGATCATCTCCCGCACCTGGTCGGGGTGGATTTCGGTCAGGACATTGCCGTCCTTGTCCTTGACGCCCGACACATCGGTCAGCAGCAACAGTCGGTCGGCCTTGAGCGCACCGGCGATGGCGCCGGCGGCGGTGTCGCCGTTCACGTTGAAGGTTTCCAGCGCGCTCATGCCGGTCGCGACCGGCGCCACGACGGGAATGATGCCCGCCTTGAACAGGTCGCGCAGCACCTGCACGTTCATTTCGACGGGTTTGCCGACAAAGCCCAGTTCGGGATCGTCGGCGACGCAGACCATGAGGTCGTCATCCTTGCCCGACACGCCCACCGCGCGGCCGCCCTCGTCCATGATGGCCTGCACGATGCGCTTGTTGACCAGCCCCGTCAGCACCATTTCGACCACCTCGACGGTGGCCTTGTCGGTCACGCGCTTGCCGCGCACGAAATCCGACTTGATGCCCAGCCGGCCCAGGAGATCGTTGATCATCGGCCCGCCGCCATGCACGACGACCGGGTTCAGCCCGACCTGTTTCATCAGCACGATGTCGCGGGCAAATTCGGCCATGGCGGTGGCGTCGCCCATGGCGTTGCCGCCGAATTTCACGACGACGACGGCGCCGGAAAAGCGTTGCAGATAGGGCAGGGCCTCGGAGAGGGTGCGGGCGATGGCTTTCCAGTCACGATCCATGTTCTGCTGTCTCATGAAGTGTTATTCCATGCTGGCGATCAGCGCGCGAAGCGTGGCGATACCCTCGCCCTTTTCCGACGAGGTGACAAGCAGCTCGGGATAGGCGGCGGGGTGTTTCGCCAGGGCGGCACGCACCTGCGCAAGCGTTCGGTCCTGTTCGGCCTTGCTGATCTTGTCGGCCTTTGTCAGCACGACCTGAAAGGTCACGGCCGACTTGTTCAACAGGTCGAGGATCTCTTCATCGACCTTCTTGATGCCGTGGCGCATGTCGATCAGCACAAAGGCCCGCCGCAGCGTCGCCCGCCCCGACAGGTAATCCTTGAGCAGCGCGTGCCATTTGCGGACCACGGCCACCGGGGCCTCGGCAAAGCCATAGCCGGGCAGGTCCACCAGATAAAGCTGCCCACCGACGTCGAAATAGTTGATTTCCTGCGTCCGGCCCGGCGTGTTTGACGTCCGCGCCAGCGACTTGCGCCCGGTCAACGCGTTGATGAGGCTGGATTTCCCCACGTTCGAACGGCCCGCGAAGCAGATCTCGAGCCGGTCGGCCGGGGGCAGGCCGGGCATCGCCACCACGCCCTTGACGAAATCGACGGGGCCCGCGAACAGCTTGCGGCCGGTCTCGGCGGTCAGGGTGTCGGGCTCGGGCGTCAGGGGAAAGGGCAGGGTCATGGCAGGATCTCCACCGGGTCGTCCAGGGCGATCTCGCCGCCCCGCGTCACGGTTGCGTAAACGCCGAAGTCGCGGTGCCCCCAACCCGATTCGAGTGCGGCCAGCGTGTCGCCCGCGGGGGCGCCGGTCTCGGGGTCGTGGGCGGTGGCGACGCAGCGGGTGATGCGTTGTTCGATGCGCAGGCGCGCGGGACCGATGGCGATCTCGTGGCCAATCCGGTCGAATTCGGTCCAGGCGGGCAGCCCGTCCAGCCACAGGTTGCCGCGGAACCGGTGTATGGACAGTGGCCGGCCCATCCGCCCGGCCAGCGCATCGAGCGACGCGAGGTTCAGGATCGCGATCCAGGGCCCCGGCACATCGGTCAGCGCGCCGCCGTCCCGGCGCGCGACCAGGGCGCGGGGGGCCGGGCGGTTGGCGGGCCAGAGCGGCCGCAGCCAATCGACCAGCGCGGGGCCGCAAGCGGGCAGGGTGCCGGCGAAGGGCGGGCGCGCGGGGTGGGTCAGGCGCAGGGCGCCCGTGGTCTCGTCAAAGGTGGCGCGGATCGCTTGCAGATGCCCCTCGGCGGCGCCCCGGACAAAGTTCATCTTGGGCACCCAGCCATCCGGCGCGGCGTCGAAACCGGCGGCTTCGGTGGCGATCGCGTAGAGGCGGTCAAAGGGCAACGGGCGGCCCTCTGTCAGGGCCGCCCGGGTCACGGTCTGGAACCCGGCGGATTTCACCGGGTGCCGCACGATATGGGCCAGTCGGGCGCCGCTCACTTGGCCTTGCCGCCCTTATTGCCGCCTTTTGGCACTTTCAACGACGCCCGGATGTTGCCGAAAATGTCGGGCCGCGAGCCATGCGCCGTCATGATCAGATATTGCTGGGTAAAGGTGATGATGTTGTTGCCGATCCAGTACATCAGCAGCCCCGAGGCAAAGCCGCCCATCACGAACATGAACACCAGCGGCATCCAGTTGAAGATGGTCGCCTGCATCGGGTCCGCCGGCGCCGGGTTCAGGCGCATCTGGAACCACATCGATGTGCCGAACAACAGCGGCAGCAGACCCAGGAACACCGTCGCCAGCATCGTGCCGGTCTCGGGCGCGGCCCAGGGCATCAGGCCAAAGAGGTTGTAGAGCGAGGTCGGGTCCGGGGCCGACAGGTCGTTGAACACCCAGAACCACGGCGCCTGCCTGAGTTCGATGGTGACGAAGATCACCTTGTAGAGCGAGAAGAAGATCGGGATCTGCAACATGATCGGCAGGCAACCGGCGGCCGGATTCACCTTGCGGTCCCGGTAGAGCGCCATCATCTCCTGTTGCAGTTTCTGCCGGTCCTCGCCCGCGCGTTCCTTGATCGCCTGCATTTCGGGCTGGAGTTCCTTCATCCGCGCCATCGAGACATAGGATTTCCAGGCGAGCGGCAGCAGCAGCGCCTTCAGCGTCAAGGTCAGCGCCAGGATCGCCCAGCCCATGTTCCCGATCAGCCCGTGATAGAAGTTCAGCACCAGGAAGATCGGCTTGGTCAGGAAGAAGAACCAGCCCCAGTCGATCGCATCCACGAAGCGGTCGATGTGCAGGCTTTCCGCGTAGCCGGTCAGCGTGGCGTATTCCTTGGCGCCGGTGAACAGCATCGACTGCGCCGTCGCGGTCTGGCCCGGTTCGACCGTGACGGTGGGCTGGCGCAGGCTGGCCTGGTAAATCTCGGAGCCCGGCACATACTGGCCGACACCCGCCGCCGGATTGCCCGGCGTCGCCACCAGCGCGGCCATGAAGTATTTCGAGGTGAAGCCGATCCAGGCGTTCTCGGTCGCGTCGGCCTCGCGCGCGGGGGTCCGCTCGCGGTCGCTGACGGGATAGTCGCGCATGGTCTTGTAGCTGTCCTCGATGAGGGCGCCATCGGCCATCTGCACCAGACCCTCATGCGAGATGTAGTAGCGTTGCATGTCCGGTGGCACATCATGTTGCGCCAGAATGCTGTAGGGGTCCAGCTGCACCGGGGTGTCGCCGGTGTTCTCTACCGTCTGGGTCACGGTGAACATGTAGCCGTCGTCCACCGCGATCTCACGGGTGAAGATCAGCCCGGCGCCGTTGTCCCAGCGCAGCGTCACCGGCGTCTCGGGGGTCAGCGCGTTGGTGCCGACCTGTTGCCAGGGGGTCGCGGGGCCGGGGACATGGTCGTAATCCAGCGCACCGCGCGGGCTCCAGCCGAACAGGGCGTAGAAGGGGTGGCGCGCGCCGCCGTTGGGATTCAGCAGGTGCACAAGCTCGCTGCCGGGGGCCACGGTCTCGCGGTAGTCGCGCAGCTGCATGTCGTCAAAGCGGCCGCCGGTCAGCGCCAGCGATCCAGTCAGGCGCGGCGTATCGATGGCGATCCGTGCCGTGGCTTCCAAAGGCTGCGCCAGGGTCGCGTCGCCGCTGGCCGGGGTCGTCGTCTCGGCCGAGGGCGGGGGGATCAGTTCGCTTTGCGCGACGGTGTCGGCGGGATCGGGCTGTGGCGGCGGGAACAGCGCGAACCAGCCCATGATGACCGCGAGGCTCAGGGCAAAGGCGAGGATCAGGTTCTTTGTTTGATCGTCCATCGGGGCTTTCCGGGCGCGATTTCGGTGCTGCGCCGGTTCAACAGGCCCTGCCCGCAAAGGTCAAGCGGATTCCCCCGGGGCGCGGCGTGACGGGCGGGGAATTTTCCCGTCCCGGGGCGTCCGGCCGCGCCGCCCGGGGTGGGCGGGGCCCCGCGCGGGCCGACCGGTCCTTGCCAGGGAGCTCAGCCGGCGGTGCCATCGGCGGCGCGCGCGGCGTCGGTGTCCTCGCACCAGGGCTCGCCGCGTTCCAGGGCCTCGGTATGGGCGCGCAACCATGCCGGCAGGTCCTGGGCCGGCATCGGGCGGGCGATGGCGAACCCTTGCAGATGGTCGCAGCCCATCTGCGCCAGCAGAACCTGCTCGCCCGCGCTTTCGACCCCCTCGGCCAGGGTGGCGATGCCCAGGCGCTCGGCCATTGACAGGATGGCCGCGACCATGCGCTGCTGGTCGGGGTCGCGGTGCAGATTGGTGACAAAAGAGCGGTCGATCTTGATCCGGCCGACGGCAAAGCGGCGAATATGGGCGATCGAGGCATGGCCGGTGCCAAAATCGTCCAGATCGATGCCGCAGCCCATCGCCGCCAGGCGGGCAATGGTGCGCACGGCGACGTCGTCGTCGCCTTCGGCGATCACGGTCTCCAGGATTTCCAAGGACAGCCGCTCGGGCGCCAGGTCGCGGCGGTCCAGTTCCCAGCCGATCTCGTCGGCCAGGCGCGGGTTGCGCAATTCCTCGGCCGACAGGTTGACCGAGACGCTGGGCACGGCGTGCCCCCCGCGATCGAGCGAGACGAGCAGGTCGAGCGCGTCGCGCAGCATCCGTTCGGCCAGCAGGGGCGACAGGCCGGCGGATTCGATTTGCGGCAGGAATTCACCCGGAGAGATCAGGCCGCGTTGCGGATGCTGCCAGCGCGCCAGCGCCTCGAACCCGCTGACCTGGCCGGTGTCGGTGCGGATCTGGGGCTGGAAATAGGCGCGGATCTCGCCATCGGTCAGGGCGCGTCGCAGCGCGCCCAGATGATCGGCGTTCAGCGTGGCGGGGAAATCGACGACCGAATAGCTGCTCAGACCGCCGGGTCCCGCGCGGCGGGCCTTTTCCGCGGCGACCTCGGCCGCTTGCAGCATGTCCAGGCCGTTGAGGCTGGCCGCGCGCGCGCTGGTCGCAAAGCCGATGGACACGCTGGGCCACAGCGTCAGGTGATCGCCACGAACGGGTTGGGCCAACCGGGTCTGAACGCGCTGGGCGATCGCCAGAACCCCGCCAAGGTCGAGAGCGCGCTGCGGAAACAGGGCGATGCCGAACCCGTCGCCGTCCAGCGCGCAGAACACGTCCTGGTCGCGCAACGCCCGGCCCAACCGGTCGCCCAGTTCCTGCGACAACAGCGCAAAGGCCGCGTCGCCATGCAGCCGGCGCACCCGGTCGGCATCGTCGATCCGCACCGCCAGAGCGGCGCCCCGCGCGCCGTCACCCGGTTGCGCCAGCGCCGCCAGCACCGCCGCACGGTCCAGGAACGGGGCCTGGCCCCCGCCGGCGGGAACCCGTCCCCGGGGGGTGCGGACCACCGCCCACAGCAGCGCGGCCTGCACCACGATCAGCGACGTGACGGTCCAGCCCGGCAGCGTTGTCGTGGCCAGGATCGTCGAGGGCGCCAGCACGGCGCAGGCCGTCAGCAGCCGTCCGATCCCCGGTCGCCGCCCGAGCCAGCCATTCACAAACCCCATGAGCCCATTCCCTTGCCGCCGGAACCCATCCGGTCGGGACAGGCTGGGCGGCCGAGGTGAGCGAAGCCTTAACGCAGCAGCGGGATTTCGTTCGAATTGTCGCGATCGGGGGCGTCGGGGGTGTCGAGCCGCGCCGCCCGCGGCCTGAGACCGGCGAAATCGAACAGCGCAGGGTCCACCAGATGCGAGGGGCGCACGTTCATCAGCGCCTTGAACATCACGTTGCGCCGGCCGGGGGTGCGGCGTTCCCATTCGTCCAGCAGCGCCTTGACCTGCATCCGCTGCAACCCGTCCTGCGAGCCGCACAGATCGCAGGGGATGACCGGATAGCCCATGGCGCGCGCGAATTTCTCGCAATCGGCCTCGGCCACCAGGGCCAGGGGGCGCAGCACCGCCAGGTCTCCGTCCTCGTTCACCAGCTTGGGCGGCATGGTGGCCAGGCGCCCGCCATGGAACAGGTTCATGAAGAAGGTTTCCAGCATGTCGTCGCGGTGGTGGCCCAGGACCACGGCCGCGCAGCCTTCCTCGCGCGCGATGCGATACAGGTTGCCGCGCCGCAGTCGCGAGCATAGCGAACAATAGGTGCGGCCTTGCGGGATCTTGTCCACGACCACCGAATAGGTGTCCTGGTATTCGATCCGGTGGGGCACACCCATGCGGGTCAGGAACTCGGGCAGGACGGTGGCGGGAAAGCCGGGCTGGCCCTGATCCAGGTTGCACGCCAGCAGATCGACGGGCAAAAGGCCGCGCCATTTCAATTCGTGCAGGATGGCCAGCAAGGTGTAGCTGTCCTTGCCGCCCGACAGGCAGACCAGCCAGCGGTCGCCGGGGCGCACCATGCCGAAGGTGTCGATCGCCTCGCGCACCTGCTGGACCAGACGCTTGCGCAGCTTGCGGAATTCGGTCGTCTTGGGCGCGCCGTGGAACAGCGCGTGGATGTCGTCGCCGGGAAGATCGTCTGCATCGTCGCGCATGGGCCGGGCCCTCCTGCGGGTTGCCATAGGGGGTTTCCTTTGCCATCGTCAAGCCATCGGCAACCGGGGCGGGCGATGGACCAGGAACAGACCGAAGAGTTGCTTGTGGACCTCAGCGCCAGCCGCTTTTCGGTTGCCTTCTCGACCCTGTTCTTCGGCTTTGGCATCGCCGCCGGGTTCCTGCTGGCGTTTTCGGGGCTGGGCTTTCTGCAAGACAGCGCGGGCATCATCGCCGGCGTGTTTCTGGTGGCGCTGTGCGTCCTGGCGCTGGCGGGGCTGGCGCTGTATCTGCTGCGCGACCGGCTGCTATCGCGACTGTTCGGCATCGCCCGGGCGCAGGTCGAACTGATCGCGACCCCGCTTGCCGATGTCGCCCAGGGCGCTGCCCGGCGCGACCCCGAGCACGCCGCGCAATCCGCCCGGCGGCTGATCCAGGTGGCGATGGCGCGCTATGCCTGGCTGGCGACGCGGCGCTGGATCATGACCTCGCTGACGGCGCTGATCGCAGCCATGGCGGCGCTGGCGGGCACCGCGCTGCTGTTCAAGCAAAACGACCTGATCGCGCAGCAGATTGTGCTGCTTTCGGTGCAAAACGACCGGATCACGCAGCAGAACGCGATGCTGGAGCAGCAGACCGAACTGGCCGAGGCCGCCCGCAACGCCGCGCTGGCGGTCGAGGTGACGGCGGTCGCGGGGCTGCTGGGCGAGGCGGTGGATCGCGCGATGGGCCCTGTCGAGCAGCGCGGCCCGATGGCCATCGTGCCTGTGCTGCACCCTGAAACCGACCTGGCGCGCAGCGTCGTGTTCCGGCTCATCGCCGTGTCGCAGGCGCTCAGGCCGTATCGGTTTCTGGACCCGGGCTACCACCAGGCGGATGAAAGCGATCTGGTGCATCAGGCGATGCGGGCCCGTCGCCAGGCCATGCCCCTGACCTATGCCCGCATGGCCGAGACGAACGGCTGGGTCGATTCCGACGGCCCGCCGCATCTGGTGGATCGCCCCGCCAGCCCCGAACGCGGCCAGTTGCTGCGCGTGATGCTGGTCAACGGCTTGCGCGAGACCGAGGTGCTCAGCTTCTACGGGCTCGATCTGAGTTTCGCCTCGGCGCAGGGGTTGACCATCGGATCGGCGACGATGCAGAACGCCGATCTGGCCTATGCGGATCTGTCCTATGGGCAAATGGTCGAGACCGACTTTCGCGGCGCCAATCTGGCCAACCTGCGGTTCCGGCACGGTCAGGTGCTGCGCAGCCGCCTGGGCCGCCTGCCCGCGGCCGATGTGCGCGCGCCCTTCACCCGAGAGCCGGGCGGGTATGACACGCGCCTGATCGGCGCCGATTTCACCGATGCCTTGATCGAGGATAGCGAATTCCGGGGGGCGAACGCGATGGCGGCACAGTTCGACCGGGCGCTGGTGATCGCGGCGGATTTCCGCGAGGCGACGCTGGCCGGCGCCAGTTTCGCGGACGCCGTGCTGATCGCGCCGCAGTGGCAGGGCGCGGTGCTGCTGTCGGTCGATCTGGACGGGGCGGTGGTGATCGGGGACGATCCGCTGGCCGCGTTGGCCGCCCAGGCCGCGCCCGACAGCTTTGTCGCCGACCGGTATCGCGCGGAACCCGTCAACCTGGACGAGGTCCTGCAAGCGCATGACTGGGCCGACGACGATCGCGCGCGCCGCATCCAGGGGCTGGTGGGCGACCAGCCTGCCTGGCGGCTGGTCCGTCTCGGCGCGTTTCAGTGACGGTGTTCGCGGTCATAGGCGGGGTCGGCGCCGGGCACAGGGTCATAGCCATGCCCACCCAGGGGATGACACCGGGCGACCCGTTTCGCCGCCAGCCATGTGCCCTTCAGCGCGCCGTGCCGTTCCAGCGCCTCCATCGCATAGGCTGAACAGGTGGGCTGGTAGCGGCAGCCATGCCCGACCCAGGGGCTGAGCAGCAGCCGATAGGCGCGAACGGGCAGCGCGACCACCCAGGCGGCGGCGGTCATCTTGGGGCGGGGGGATGGCGGCATGGAAACCTCGGTCTGACAGGGCGGATGTGGCGCCACGAGGGGCCCGGCGCAAGGGCCTGCGTCACCGCGTCAGCCATTCGGCCAGATCCGCGATCTGGTGTGGGGCGAACACCGCGATGCCGTGATCGCGCAGCACCTGCGCGGTCACCCCCGCGCCGGGCACCCTTTGGCCGGCATGGTGCCCGTCGTAGACCCGTGTGCTGCCGCAAGACGGGCTGCCATCGGTCAGCAGCGCGGCGCCGCAGCCGCGGTCCTGCGCGACCTGCAACGCGAACCGCGCCCCGGCGACAAAGGCGCGGGTCACATCGTCGCCGGTCGCGCCCAGCACCCGGCCGCGCCCGGCCAGCACATCGCGGGCGGTGGTGCCGGGCGCGATCTCGGCGGGGGCGCGCGGGGTGGGCAGGCCGGCGGCGACCTCAGGGCAGAGTGGCACCAGCCAGCCCTGCGCCTGCCAGGTCGCAAGCAACCGGTCGTGCATAGGTTTCGCCCGCCCGTCGTAGCGGACAGGCTGACCCAGCAGACAGGCACTGACCAGAATGCGCGGCATGGCGCGGATCCTAGAGCGGGGCCCGCGCCGGGTAAAGGTGGACGCGGCCCCGGGCCCGGATTAGCCTGACCGGTGCTGGAGGGACGCATGACACGACATATCCTCATCACCGGCGGATCGCGCGGGATCGGACGGGCCACGGCGCTGCTGGCGGCGGCGCGCGGCTGGCGGGTGAGCATCGGCTACCACGGCAACGCCGAGGCCGCGCGCGCGGTCGCCGCGCAGACCGGCGGCCCGGCGCTGGCGGGCGACGTCTGCGACCCCGGGGCGGTGGCGGCCGTGTTCGACGCGGCCGAGGCCGCGCAGGGGCCGCTGGACGCGGTGGTGGTCAACGCCGGGGTCGTCGCCCCCGCCATGCCGTTGGCCGAGATGTCCGACGACCGCCTGCGCCGGGTCATCGACACCAACCTGATGGGCGCGCTCTATTGCGCGCGCGAGGCCGCGCGCCGCCTGCCGCGTCCCCGGGACGTCGAGCCGGGCGCGCTGGTGCTGCTGTCCTCGATCGCGGCGAGCCTGGGCGCGCCGAACGAATACGTCGATTATGCCGCCGCCAAGGGTGCGGTGGACACGTTGACCCGGGGCCTGGCCAAGGAACTCGCGGCCGGGAACGTGCGCGTCAACGCGGTGCGCCCCGGGTTGATCGACACCGAGATCCATGCCTCGGGCGGGCGGCCGGACCGCGCGCAGGCGCTGGCGCCTCTGGTGCCGATGGGCCGCCCGGGCCGGGCCGAGGAAGTCGCCGAGGCGGTGCTGTGGCTGTGCGGGCCGGGGGCGTCCTATACCTCGGGCGCGGTGCTGGACGTGGGGGGCGGACGATGAGGGCGCCGCCGCTTCCCGTGCTGGCCTCGGCCGAGGCGCGCGCCTTTCTGGCGCAACCGATCCCCGAGGCGGTCTTTCGCCACGCGCCGCAGTCGCCGGACGAATGGCGGGCCCTGATCGACCGCTTCAATGCGCTGCGGGCAGACGCGGTCGAAACCCTGCGCGCGCTGCTGCCCGTGCGCATCGACACGGTGACGATCTCCGGTGTTCCCTGCCGCGTGCTGACGCCCGAGGGCGCGCCCGACGCGCCCGACGCCCCCGTGGTGGTCGAATTCCATGGCGGGGCCTATGTGCTCTATGCCGGACTGTCCGGGCTGGGCCGGGCGCTGAAGTTCGCGCTGGCCTCGGGGCTGCGGGTGATCGCGGTGGATTACAGGATGCCGCCCGCCGCGCCCTATCCCGCCGCGCTGGAGGATGCGCTGGCGGTCTATCGCGCCGTTCTGGCGGACAAACCGGCGCGGCGGGTGGCCGTCTACGGGACCTCGGCCGGGGGGAATCTGGCGGCCGCGATGATGGTCGCGGCGCGTGCCGAAGGGCTGGCCATGCCCGCCGCCGCGGTGCTGAACACGCCCTGGATGGACCTGACCGACGCCGGCGACAGCCTGGGCCTGTTCGACGGCATCGACCCGGCGCTGGTCACCTATCACGGGCTGGTGCGCGCCGCCGCCGCGCTTTACGCCGACGGCCTTGCGCTGGACGATCCGCGGCTTTCGCCCATCCACGCCGACTTGGGCGGTTTCCCGCCCGCGCAGATCATCACCGGCACGCGCGACCTGTTGCTCAGCGATGCCACGCGGCTGCACATGCGCCTGCT